>JAQBPX010000002.1 GCA_028287305.1 Gemmatimonadota bacterium | reverse complement strand
GGGCTGCTCCGTCAGTATTACCCGAAAGGCATGGATCTCAGCGCCGTTACACAGCGCCAGCTGGATGTCATTGCAGAACGCCTCAACACCCGTCCCCGCCAAACGCTGGACTGGGATACCCCGGCCGTCCGTCTGGCAAACTACGTTGCAACGACCGGTTGATTCCACCGATCTTTCGCTGCGCCCAGGATGACGGATTACCGCCAAACGACCGCCCCCCACTGCGCCACTCCCCACGGATTCCGCCGCAACGCAACAGGTTCCGTTCCGGGAATGAAGTACTCCACGTAGCGCCGCTCCTCGGGCGTGATGGCATCAGCGGGAGCGCCAGACGCGCGATCGTACTCCACCGCCACCAGGTCACTGGTGATGCTGCTCCACGCCGTAGGCACGGTGCGCCCCGCATAGTAGCTCCGCATCATCTCACCCCAGATCGGCGCGGCGAGCGTGCCGCCCGCAGCGCCGGGCATGATCGTCCTCGGCTTGTCGAAGCCGAGCCAGACGCCGGCGACGAGGTTCGGCGTCATGCCCATGAACCACACGTCGACGTTGTCGTTGGTCGTGCCGGTCTTGCCGGCGATCGGGATGCTCGCGGGAACCAGCCGGCGCGCCGGTGCGCCGGTGCCGCGCGCGGCGGCATCTTCCAGCATGTTGCGCACGATGAACACGACGCGCGGGTCGACCACCGGCACGGGCTGCGCCGGCTGCACCTGCATGAGCACGTGCCCGGCCCGATCCTCCACGCGCTGCACGAGTCTCGGCTCCACGGTGCCCCCGCCATTGTCGAACGCCGAGTAGGCCGCGACGAAGTCGAGGGGCCGCACCACGCTCGCGCCGATCGCGCTGGCCGGTCCCGGGTTGATCTCGCTCGAGACGCCCAGGCGATGGGCGAACGCAGCCACCGAATCCATGCCGAGGCCCACCGCGAGCTGCACGGCCACCGGGTTGCGCGAGCGCGTGATCGCCTCGCGCATCGTCATCGGGCCGAGGAACAGGTTGTCCGCGTTGGAGGGGCGATAGAATCGGTTGTTGCCGAGCGGGATGGCGATCGCGGTGTCGGCCACGGGCGTTGCCGCCGACATCCCCGCCTCGATCGCCGCACCGTACACGAACGGCTTGAAGCTCGATCCGGGCTGGCGGCGGCCGAGCGTGGCACGATTGAAGGGCGCGGTCGCATAGTCACGACCACCCACGAGCGCGCGGACGTCGCCGGTGAAGGGGTCCACCGCCACCACGAGCCCCTGCAGCGGCTCGGGCTTCTGCTTCCACGCGGCACGCGCCTCGATGGCCACGATCCCCTGCGACAGCGAGCGCACCGCGGCCTGCTGCAGCGCCGGGTCGAGGGTGGTGAGCACGCGAAATCCGCCTGCGTCGAGCTTCACGCCGCTCGCGTCGAGCTGCTGGCGCACCGCGTCCACGAAGTACTGGCTCGGCGCCGACATTCCGGCGTTCGGCGCGGTGACCACCGGCTCGTTGCGCGCGCTCGCCGCCTGGGCGGCGGTGATGTAGCCCTGCTCCGCCATCAGCGAGAGGACCACGTCGCGGCGCTGCTTGTTCTTCGCTGGAAAGCGCGCCGGATCGTAGCCCACCGGCGTCTTGGGAAGCGCCGCGAGCGACGCCGCCTCGGCGAGCGTGAGCTTTGCCGCGGGCTTCCCGAAGTAGTGGCGCGCCGCACTCTCCACGCCGTACCAGCCATGCCCGAAGTTCACCTGGTTGAGGAACGCCTCGAGGATCTGCTCCTTGTTGTAGTGCCGCTCCATCTCGATCGCGGCCTGCTGCTCGCGCACCTTGCGGCCGAGCGTGTGCTCGCGGCGGTCGATGAGATCGGGATGCATGTTGCCCACGAGCAGCTGCGTGATGGTGCTTCCGCCGCGCAGCTCGCCGTGCAGCGCGTCCTTGAGCGTGCCCTTCATCAGGCCCACCACGTCCACGCCGCTGTGCTCGTAGAAGCGCTTGTCCTCGATCGCCACGAATGCCTGCCCCACGTACTTCGGCAGCGAGCGAATGGCGACGCTCGTGCGCGACTCGCGGCCGATCTCCCCGATCAACGACCCGTCGCGCGCGTACACGAGCGACGACTGGGGCGGGGTGACGATCTGCCAGGCGTCCTGCGCGTGCAGGGCGGCGGGCAGCGCGAGGGCGAGGAGGACGTAGTGGCGCATTCTCCAGAATACCCTCCCCCGCGCGAAAGTGCCTCCCTACCTTGAGGGCATGCTGAACATCGCCATCGCGCAGCTCAAGCCGAAGAAGGCGGACTTCCGGGCGAACCTCGCGCGCGTGGGGGAGCTGTTCGCGCAGCTCGAGTCGCTGGAGCCCCGGCCACAGCTCCTCTGCCTGGCGGAGGCAGCGCTCACGGGGTACTTCCTCGAGGGCGGCGTGAAGGACAACGCGATGACGGCCGGCTCCCTCGCGCAGGCGCTCGACGAGAGGTATCGCGCGTCGGTGCACTCCCCCCACGCGCTCGACGTGATGATCGGCTTCTACGAGAGCTGGGAGAGCAAGCTGTACAACTCCTCGATGTACGTGACGCTCGGCGGCGGGGAGCCGGTGATTCGCCACGTGCACCGGAAGCTGTTCCTGCCCACGTACGGGCTGTTCGACGAGGAGCGGTTCGTGGAGCGCGGCCGGGAGCTGCGCGCCTTCGACGCACCGTGGGGCCGCGCGGCCATGCTCGTCTGCGAGGACGCCTGGCACTCGATCACCGCGACGATCGCCGCCCTCGATGGCGCCCAGGTGCTGTTCGTTCCCACTGCGCCACCCGCGCGCGGGGCGTGGCCGCGCAGCGACGGCACGCCTGGCCCCGCAAGCGTCAGTCGCTGGGAGCGACTGGCGCGCGACATCGCCGAGGAGCACGGCGTGTTCGTCGTGCTGGCCAACCTCGTGGGCAGCGAGGGGGGCAAGTTCCTCCCCGGCGCCTCGCTGGTGGCCGGTCCGCGTGGCGAGGTGCGGGGTCGCGGCCCGCTGTGGGAGGAGGGACTGCTCGTCGCTTCGCTCGACCTGGCCGACGTCGCCCGCGCGCGCGCCGAGATGCCACTCGTCTCGGACCTCGAGGTCATGATGCCGCACCTGCGGCAGTCGCTCGAGCGACTGGAGCGCCTCGGCGAGCGCCGGGACGACGTACCGGCGCGCTATGACGCTGCGACGGAAGCGGTGTCGCGCAGCGCTGGGGGAAAGCCGCGACGCGACGACTCCACCACGCCCTTCACCGTGACGCGCTCCGCGGCTGGCTCGCTGCCACCATCGCTGGAGATCGACGGCGCGCTCGTGGAACGCTGGCTGGTGGAGTTCATTCGCGACGAGATGCAGCGCCGGAAGTTCACGAAGGCGATCGTGGGCGTCTCGGGCGGCGTGGACTCCGCGGTCACGGCATACCTGGCAGCGCGCGCGCTCGGACCCGCCAACGTGATCGGCGTGCGAATGCCGTATCGCACGTCGAGCGCGGAGAGCCTGGACCATGGGCAGCAGGTGATCGACGCGCTCGGGATCGAGGGGCGCACCTTCGACATCTCGGCGGCGGTGGACGGCTACCTGTCGCTCGAGCCTGGCGCCGACGACACGCGCCGCGGAAACGTGATGGCGCGCATGCGCATGATCACCCTGTTCGACCTGTCGTCGAAGCACCGGGCCATTCCTCTGGGCACCGGCAACAAGACCGAGCGGCTGTTCGGATACTTCACCTGGCACGCGGACGACTCGCCGCCGGTCAATCCGCTGGGCGACCTGTTCAAGTCGCAGGTGTGGGCGCTGGCGCGGCACCTCGGCGTGCCCGAGCCGATCGTGAGCAAGCCGCCGACGGCCGACCTGGTGGTGGGACAGACCGACGAGGGAGACTTCGGGATCGCGTACGCGCGCGCCGACGAGATCCTGAACTGGATGCTGTCGGGCTACGCCGCGGCGGAGCTCACGTCACGCGGCTTCGGCGCCGAGGAGCTGGCGCTGGTGAAGAAGCGCCTGGAGAGCACGCACTGGAAGCGAAGGCTTCCGACGGTGGCCATGGTGAGCGGGAGTGCGATTGGGGAATCGTACTTGCGCCCTGTCGACTACTGAGGATCGCACTCGGGGAGTGAGGGGCACAGGGGCTGAGGAAGGGGGGACTGCAGAAACGCAGTTCCGCAGCCCCTCACACCTCAAACCTCAGCCCCTGCCCTACGCGGCGGCCGCGCACGCCAGCGATACCGCTCGCCTCGCACTCCGCTTCAACGCCCGGTTCACCGTTCGCGCGAACTGCAGGAAGTTGATCCCCGCCCACGGGAAGCGCGCGAAGAATTCGTAGGGAAGCAGGTCGCCCTTCAGGCGATTGCAGCGCCCGCATGCCGACACCAGGTTGCCGGGGTCACCGGTGCCGCCGTGCGCGACGGGCCACACGTGGTCGAGCGTGGCGTGCTCCCACTCGAGTCCGAATCCACAGTACACGCAGCGGCGACCGCAGTCCCGCAGCGCGGCGCGCTTCACGGCCCGCTTCGCCTGTGCACGGTGGATGGGGCGGGCGCGCCGGGAGAACCGGTCGACGCGCGGGAGGGAGACCCGATGCACGTGGCGCTGACGTCCAGGCATGACACCTCGCTCGAAAAGACGACGCCCCGCCGCGGGAGAAGTTCCCGTGGCGGGGCGTCAGTTTTCACTCGGTGGGCGCGGGGCCGGAGATGCGAGCACACGCGACGATGTCGCGCAAGTCGAGGGGAGAAAGTCACTCGCCGTCGATCCGGTGTGCTCATCACGCTCCGGTAGACCGGCGGCGCCATGCCGCCGGTAGGCCATTAATGCGAGCGGAACGCCTCGCGCGCAAGAGCGAATTTATCGGCGCGCGGATCGTGTTTCGTTCCGAAAATCACGTCGTCAATCCTTGCTACCCACCCTGCTACCCTGGATCAGGCCGCGGGTTGCACGCTCGAACGCACGCCGTCGCCGTCCTGCTGCGCGGCGTCCCCGCCCGTCGCGTGCAGGCGCGGGCGCATCGGGTCCCGCATCGCGGACATGATCATCACCGCCGTCGCGTCCAGCAGCGTCCGGTCCGGCATCGCGGATCCGGCCCACGGCAGCGGGATGTCGAAGCCATCGCCTTCGCAGCGCGGGATCACGTGCACGTGATAGTGCAGCTCATCCTGCCCCGCCGCCCGGCCGCTGCTCACCACGATGTTCATGCCGTCCGCGTGCGCGACCCGCGCCACCACCGGCGCGAGCTTCGTCGCCACCGTGAAGAGTCGCATCGCGAGCTGGGGCGGCACGTCGTCCAGCGACTCGTAGTGCTGTCGCGGCACCACCAGCACGTGCCCGGCGTTCACCGGCTGGATGTCCATGAACGCGACGGCGTCCGCGTCTTCGTAGCAGATGGACGCCTCCCCCGCCCCATTGATCAGGTCGCAGAAGGTGCAGTGGCGGTCGGCGAGGGGCATTGGGGCTCCTGAGGGGACAGCCCCTCCAAACGCATGGGGGGTGCCAAGGGAGTGACAGTGTTGCACGCTCCACCACTATCTTTCGGCTCCAGTCAACCGCCAGCCCCCGAGCAGATCCCATGGCCACCCAGACGCGAGCCGAGCGCAAGGCACCCCCGGCGGGACTCTCCCGCGAGCAGCTCGTCCAGGCGTACCGCACGATGCTCCTCTCGCGCCGGATCGACGACAAGGAGATCCAGCTCAAGCGCCAGAACAAGATCTTCTTCCAGATCTCGGGCGCTGGCCATGAGGCGGTGCTCACCGCGGCAGGCATGGTGTTCAAGCCCGCCTACGACTGGTTCTACATGTACTACCGCGACCGCGCGCTCTGCCTGCAGCTCGGCATGACCGCGGCGGAGATGCTCTACTCGGCCGTGGGCGCCGCGATCGACCCGAACTCCGGCGGCCGCCAGATGCCCAGCCACTGGGGACACAAGAAGCTCAACATCGTCTCCACCTCCTCGCCGACCGGCACGCAGTTCCTGCAGGCCGTCGGCTCCGCCGAGGCGTCGCTGCGCGCGAAGCTGCTCGGCATCACCGAGGGGTTCGACAAGGACGAAGTCGTGTTCGTCTCCACCGGCGACGGCACCACGTCCGAGGGCGAGTTCTGGGAGTCGCTCAACAGCGCGTCCAACCTCAAGACGCCCGTCGTCTACCTGGTGGAGGACAACGGCTACGCGATCTCCGTCCCCGTGGAAGTGAACACGGCCGGCGGCAGCATCTCCAAGCTGGTCGCGAGCTTCCCCGACCTCTACATCCAGGAAGTGGACGGCTGCGACTTCGTGGCCTCGTACGAGGTGCTGCAGCGCGCCGTGGACTACGCGCGCAAGCGGAAGGGCCCCGCGCTGGTGCACGCGAAGGTGATCCGCCCGTACTCGCACTCGCTCTCCGACGACGAGATCCTGTATCGCCCCGCCGAGGAGCGCGACGCCGAGGCGCAGCGCGACCCGCTGGTGACGTACCCGAAGTGGCTGGTGGCCGAGGGACACGCGACCGAGAAGGAGCTGGCGAAGATCGCGGAGGAGATCGAGGCGGAGATCCTCGCCGCGACCGACGACGCGCTCGAGCAGCCGCAGCCGGCCGCCGACACGGTGCACTACGCGCTGTTCTCGCCCGACGTGGACCCCACCTCCGAGCAGTTCGACACCGAGGACGATCCGCAGTACTCCGGCGGCGAGACCACGATGGTGGACCTCATCAACAGCTGCATGCGCGACGAGATGCGTCGCGACGGCAGGATCCTGGTGTTCGGCGAGGACGTGGCCGACGCGAGCCGCGAGAAGGCGCTCGAGAAGGTCAAGGGAAAGGGCGGCGTCTTCAAGGTCACGCACGGGCTGCAGAAGGAGTTCGGCGGCACGCGCGTGTTCAATTCGCCGCTTGCGGAGGCAAACATCGTGGGGCGCGCGATCGGCCTCGCGCTCCGCGGGTTCAAGCCGGTGGTCGAGATCCAGTTCTTCGACTACATCTGGCCGGCGTACATGCAGCTCCGCGACGAGCTCGCGACCATGCGGTGGCGCTCGAACAACGCGTTCGCCGCGCCGGTGGTGGTGCGCGTGACGTACGGCGGCTACATCCGCGGCGCCATCTACCACTCGCAGACCGGTGCGTCGCTCTTCACGCACTGCCCCGGGCTGCGCGTGGTCTGCCCGAGCACCGCGCTCGACGCGAACGGGTTGCTGCGCACGGCGATCCGCTGCGAGGATCCCGTGATCTTCCTCGAGCACAAGCACCTCTACCGCCAGACGTACAACAAGTCGGCGTATCCGGGCCCCAACTTCATGATCCCCTTCGGCAAGGGGCGGATCGTGCGCGAGGGGACGGATGTCACGGTGGTGACGTACGGCGCCACGGTCCAGCGCGCCCTCTCGGCGGCGAACCAGGTGCACGAGGAGACGGGGATGAACGTGGAGGTCATCGACCTGCGCTCGCTTTCGCCCTGGGATAGCGAGCTGGTCTATGAATCGGTCAGGAAGACCAGCCGCGTGATCGTGGCGTATGAAGACTCGATGTCCTGGGGGTATGGGGCCGAGATCGCCGCGCGCATCGCCGATGACTGCTTCGCGTGGCTGGACGCGCCCGTGAAGCGGGTCGCGTCGACGGACACGTGGGTGGGCTACGCTCCCCAGCTGGAGGACGCCACCCTCCCCCAGATCGACAGCTTCAAGCAGGCCTACCGGGAGATCATGGCGTTCTAGCGCCAAGGCTGTGCTCGGTCTGCTTTTGGCGGTACTTTAGCCGTACATTGTGACCTGAGTGCTTGACGAAAGGGGCGAACCGACCCGAGGTTGGGTTGCCCCGGTAATGATCCATTTGTTTGTACCCCCTCCCGCCTCGACGCCGATGCGCTCTGCCCTTCGCCTTGCAGGCCTGTTCGTCCTCGCCCTCGGCGTGGTCACCTGCGCCGACTCCACGACATCCCTGCCGTCGCACGGACGCGCCAGGGTCGCGCTCACGCCCAACTTCTCGCGCGAGGCCAGCAGCGCCTGGAACAACCTGGCGTCGTTCAGCATGGCCGTGAACAACGCGCACGTCGTATTGCGGGACTTGAACGGCAAGGTCCTCAAGGACGTCGTGGTCCCGATGAACGAGGGCGAGGATATCCTCCTCGAACTCTACGTGGACCTCGACGCTCCAACGGAGGAGCTCGCGGCGCAGATCGACCTGCGGCAGGGCGAGCAGGTGCTCTTCTCGGGCACGCAGTCGGTGAGCGCCGTCGCGGGAATCTACCCCACCCTGACGCCCCCCCCGGCGGTCATCATCCTGTACGTGGGACCCGGCGCGACGGCCACCAAGGTGGCGATCTCGCCCCGAGACCCGGTGCTGGGGGCGCTACAGACGCTCTCCTTCTCGGCGCGTGTGACCAACTCGGCTGGAACGGAGCAGACCGGCACGCCGATCACCTGGTCCTCGACCAATCCCCTCGCGGGCTCGATCAACGCCGCGGGAATGTTCACCAGCGCCAGTGCCTCCGCCGTGACACAGGTGATCGCGCGCACCCCTACGGGACTCGCCGACACCACCACGCTCACCGTGAAGCTCGGACCGGCCAAGGTGGTCGTGATCAGTGGCAACAACCAGACGCTCATCGGTGGCGGCGCGCTTGCCTCCGCAGTCGAGGTCGAGGTTCGCACCGCCGACGACAAGCCGGTAGCCGGCGTGCCGGTGACGTTCTCGGCGGTGGGAGCGGGACTCATCACTTCCGGCGCCACGTCGGACGCCAACGGACGGGCCAGGGCGAACATCTCCCAGCTGCCCGGCAAGGTCGGCACCTACACCTTCACAGCCGCGGGCGCTGGGCTTGCGCCCGCCACGATCACGGCGACCGTGCTCGCCAGCGCTGCCAGCAAGGTCCAGCTGGTGAGCGGAAACAACCAGCAGGACACGGTCGGCAAGCTGCTGGCCCTGCCCTTCGTGGTGAAGGTCACCGACGCATTCGACAACCCGGTGACCGGCTTCCAGGTGCAGTGGCGCAACATCGACGCGGGCGGTGGCAAGCTCACCGGCTCGCAGAGCGCGACCGATGCGAGCGGCCTGGCGAGCATGACGTATACGCTGAGCACCTCCGCGCACCTCGACTCCGTGGTCGCCGACATTGGCGCGCCGGGCACGCCGGTGCTCTTCAATGCGCGCTCCATCACGAAGACCGACGGCGTTCCGGCGAAGCTGGCGCTCGTGGCCGGGAACAACCAGACGGACACGGTGAGCAAGACGATTGCGCCGTTCATCGTGAAGGTGACGGACGTGAGCGGCAAGGTGGTGGCAGGAGCCACGGTGAACTGGAAGCTCGTGGGTGGCGCGACCGGCACGCTCGCAGCAGCGACCAGCCTGACGGACGCGAACGGCCAGGCGCAGGTGACGTACAAGTTCGGCGCGATCGCGCGCACCGACAGCGTGGAGGCGACGCTGCCAGGCGTCAGCGGCCAGTCGGTGACCTTCATCGCGAAGTCGGTGACGAAGACCGACGGCGTGGCGGCGATCCTCACGCTGGTCAGTGGAAACGGCCAGCAGGACACCACCGGCAACAAGCTGGCGCTGCCGTTCATCGTGAAGGTGACGGACGTGAGCGGGCGCGCCGTGACGACCGGCGCCACCGTGCGCTGGACGCTGAAGGGTGGCGCGGGCGGCACGCTGAGCGCCTCGTCCAGCCTGCCCGATGCGAATGGGCAGGCGCAGGTGAGCTACACCCTGGGCGCGGCGGCACGCACGGACACCGTGGAAGCCACGCTCGTTGGCGTGAGCGGACCGCTGGTGCAGTTCATCACCACCGTGGTGGCGCGCCCGCCGGGCCCGAACACCATCGCGAAGGTGAGCGGCGATGGCCAGAAGGCGGTGGTCGGCACCACCCTTCCGAACGACTTCGTGGTCCGCGTGACGAACGCCGCCGGCACGCCGCAGGCGGGCGTGACGGTGAACTGGACGAAGCAGGGCGTGAACACCGGCGCGCTGCGATCGAGCACCAGCGTGACGGATGCCAGCGGCAATGCGAGCGTCTCCTATACGCTCGGCAACACGCCGCAGGTGGAATCGGTGCTCGCATCGCTGAGCGGGACGACCAACGCGGCGGTGTCGTTCAGCGCAGAAGCGCTGGTCGGCGCGGCTGCGTCCATCCGCAAGGTGAGCGGCGACAACCAGACCACGGCTGCAGGCAAGCCGACTCCTGCCGCGCTCATAGTCCAGGTGCTCGATGCGAAGGGGAACGCAGTGCCGAACAGCTCAGTGAACTGGACGTCGATCATCAACGGGCAGCGTAGCGCGCCCTCGACGCTGCAGACCGATGCGAGCGGGTTCAGCTCGGTGACCTACACGCCCAGCAGCACGGCTGCCGCGCGCGTCGAGCAGGTCGAAGCCGCGCTCAGTGCCAACACCTCGCAGTCGGTGCTCTTCACGGTGAACGTGACGGCCACCTCGGTCATGTCGGCGGGCAGCAAGGTGGTGACCGGTGGCAGCTTCACGGTGGTTCGGACGGCCGTTCCGAAGCCTCCGCGACAGTAGGGTTTCCGGAGTCGGTGGAGAAGGGCGACCGGTTTTCCGGTCGCCCTTTCTCGTTATACGGCAATGACTTAGCGATTATCGAATGGCAGGCGGCGGCGCGACCTGTTTTCCAGCGCGTTTACAGCGGTCACTTTGCCCCGCCCATATGTGACGCGCGCGCTTGACGGGCGAGCCGGACGGGTGAGGGTTTGCAGTTCGCCCCCCCGGGGCCTCCCCTCCGCCGTCCCAACAAATGCGACTGACCTCCCGCCTCGCCGCGTGGGCCCTGCTGTTCCTGGGCCTCGTCACCTGCTCCGATTCCCCAGTGGCACCCGGCAAGGGAGGGGCGGCACACCTGGCGCTGCGTCCCACCTTCTCGCGCGAGGCATCGGCAGCCTGGCAATCGCTCGCGAGCTTCGGGCTCGCGGTGGACAGCGTGCACATCGTGCTGCGGGATCCCGCCGGCGTGGTGCTCAAGGACACCACGGTGGTGTTCCCCGCGGGCGCCGACGAGATCTCGCTGGAACTGAGCGTCTCGCTGAACGTGCCGGAGGAGGTGCTCACCGCGAACATCGAGCTGAAGGGCGGCAACACCGTCCTGTTCACCGGAACGCAGAACATCGTCGCGCATGTGGGCAACTCTCCCACGGGCGGCATCACCGACCCGCCGCCGATCGCGATCACCTACGTGGGACCGGGCGCGTCCGCCGTCACGCTCAGCGTGGCGCCGAGGGATACGACCGTGGGCGGCAGCGGGAGCGTCACGTATCGCTTCACCACCACCAACGCGACGGGCGGCAACGTCGTCGGCACGCCGGTGATCTGGGAAGTGCGAGACGGAACCCTGGGCAGCATCAACGCCGCCGGCGTCTTCAGCTCGAGCGGCAAGCGCGGCACCACGCTGGTGGTGGCGCACACGCCGAGCGGGCTGCGCGACTCCACGCCGGTCACCGTGGTGCCGCCGGCCGCGAAGATCGTGGTGATCTCGGGCGGCGGGCAGTCGGGGATCGCGGGCAGCGCGCTGGCCGCGCCGCTGGTGGTGGAAGTGCAGGCGGCGGACAACCTGCCAGTGTCGGGCATCACGGTGGCGTTCGCGCCGCTGGCCGGAGGCGGGTCCGTGAGCCCCGCGAGCGTGACGACCGGCGCAAATGGGCGCGCGCAGGCGACGATGACGCTGGGCAAGGTGGCGGGCACGCAGAGCTTCCAGGCGGTGAGCGGCCTGCTCACCACGGCGAGCGTCACGGCCACCGCCACCGCGGGTGCGGCGGCGAAGGTCGTGATCGTGAGCGGCAACAACCAGCAGGACACCGTGGGCAAGGCGCTCGCGCTGCCCTTCGTGGTGAAGGTGACCGACGCGAATGACAATGCAGTGAGCGCGGCGGTTGTGGCGTGGTCGAAGCAGGGCGGGGCGCAGGGAGCGCTCAGCGTTTCGGCGAGCACCAGCGACGCGAGCGGGCTGGCGCAGGCGTCATATACCCTCGGCGCCACCGCGCGCGCCGACACCATTGCGGCGACCGTTGCGGGACAGGGCGTGAGCTTCGTGGCGAAGGCGCTCTCGAGGTCGCCTACGCGAATCTCGGCCGTGGGAGCGTCGTCGCTCACCGCGCCGGCGGGCGTCGCGCTGGCGACGGCGCTGCGCGTGCGCGTGACCGACGACGGCACCACGCCCTTCGCGAACGTCACCGTCGCGTGGCGCATCGTGTCCGGGGCGGCGGCGCTCAGCAGTGCGTCGAGCGCCACGGATGCGAATGGAGAGGCGACCATCACCGTGGTGCCTGGCCCGGCGCTCGGCGCGCTGAGCATCGGCGCGGCGATCACCGTGAACGGCGCGCCGGTTGAGGTGCTGTTCAGCATCACGACCGTGGCCGGCTCGCCGTCGCAGGTAGCGAAGCTGGCGGGCGATGCGCAGAGCGTGGCCACGGGCCAGCCATTCCCCACGCCGCTGCAGGTGCGGGTGTCGGACGTGGCGAACAACCCGATCGCCAACACGCCGGTGACCTTCACGGTCACGTCGGGCGGCGGCACCATCGCGCCAGGGTCGGGCACGACCGACGGCAACGGCATCGCGACGTCGGGCACGTGGACCGCGGGTGCAGTCGGCCCGCAGTCCGTCACGGTGCAGGCGGGCAGCGCGTCGGCGCAGTTCACTGGAACGGCGACGGCCGCCACGCCGGCGCAGGTGGTGATCTTCTCCGCACCCACCAGCGCGCAGGCCGGCGTGGGCACCAGCACCTTCCTGGTGGACGTGAAGAGCGCGCAGAACGCGCTGCTCCCGAACATCCCGGTGACGCTGAGCTTCGGCACCACGCCGCTGGCCAACACGACCGTCGGCGGTCCGCTCACGGTCAACACGGATGCCCAGGGTCGCGCGACGATTCCGGTGGTGTTCTCGGGCCCCGCGCAGTCGCTGGCGCTGCGGTTCACCGCGGGCTCGGCGACCGCCAACACCACGCTCAACCTGCTCGCCGGCCCGGCCGCGCAGGTCACCGCGCTCACGGTGACTAGCGTGATCGCGAACGCTGGACAGAGCCTCACGGGTACCGTGCTGCCGGTGGTGAAGGTGACCGACCAGTTCGGCAATCCTGTGTCGGGCGTGCAGCTGGCCTTTGCGGCGACCGCTGGAAGCACCATTGCGCCGCTGACGGGAACGACGGACAACGCCGGCCTCGTGACCATGACGCAGTGGGTGATGCCCGCCGCGGTGGGAACCGCGACGATCACGGTGACCTCGACCCCGGCGCTCACCGGCTCGCCGCTGGTGTTCACGGCGAGCGTGGTGGCGGGTGCGCCTGCACAGGTCCTGAAGGTGGCGGGTGACACCCAGCTAGGGACCGTGGGAACGCCGGCCGCGCTTTCCCTGACGGCGCAAGTGAACGATGCACAGGGGAACCCGGTGCAGGGCGTCGCGATGACCTACGCGATCGCAACCGGTGGCGGAACACTTGCCGGCGGGCAGGCCAGCGTCACGCTCACCTCCGATGCCACCGGGCGCACGACGCTGGGCAGCTGGACGTTCGGCCCCGTGGCGGGCCAGCAGTCCGTGAGCGTGACCGCGAATGGCATCTCGAAGACGTTCACGGCCAACGTGATCGCCGCGAGTCCCGCGCACCTGGCGTGCTTCAGCCCCTCGGGGTGCATCTACACCTGGGTCGCGGGGGACACGACGTCGCTCGCGCTGAACATCCGCGTGACCGATGCCTTCGGAAACCAGGCGAAGAACGTCGCGAACGCAGTGCAGTGGTACAAGGTAGGTGGCGCACAGCTGACCTTCCTCAACAGCTCGCCCACCTCGACGTCGGGACTCGGCGGCACGGTGATGAACGTGCACCCGGGACTTCTCGCGCGCACGGATACCGTGGTCGCCAGGGTCTCACCCACGGATTCGCTGGTCTTCCTGCTCGACGTGGTTCCGGGCACTCCGGCGAACCTCGTGAAGGTCGCCGGCGACAATCAGACTGCAACGGTGAACAGCTGGACGCCGGTCGCACCGCGCGTGCGGCTGTCGGACAGCGTCAACAATCCGATCGTCGGCGCAACGGTGTTGTTCACCGTGACGTCGGGCTTCGGCACCTTCGGCACCGCGGCGTCCACATACAGTGCGGCGACCGACGCGAATGGAGAGGCCGCGCCGCCGTACTGGCGCCTGGGCAGCGCGCCCGGCGCACAGGCCGTGGTGGCGAGCTTCGGATCATTGAGCACCACCTTCAACGCCACCGCCACCGTGGGTGCGCCGGCAGGCGTGCGGTTCGTGACGCAGCCGAGCACCGTGCCGTCCGCCACGCCGTTCTCGCCGAGCGTGCAGGTCGGCATCGTGGACGCGCTGGGGAACACGGTGCCGACGTCGAGCGCCAGTGTGACGCTCACGCTGTCGCCGGGCACCGGCACGCCGGGCGCCGTGCTCTATGACGGAAGCACGTCGCCGAACCCCACCCCCGCACCGATCACGGTGGCCGCGGTGAATGGCGTGGCAACGTTCGTGGCGGGCATGGACCTGATCGGCTCTGCCTACCGGCTCGATGCGGCATCCCCGGGGCTGGCGTCGGCCACGAGCGCACCATTCAACGTGCTCCTGGGCACGCCGCGCAACACGTCGCTCGTGAGCGGCGACAACCAGAACGCCGCCTCGAAGACGCAGCTTGCCCTGCCGCTCGTGGTGCAGGTGAAGGACGAGGGCGGCAACAACGTGGGCGCAGGAGTGGTGACGACCTTCGAGATCGTCGGCGGCTTCGGCTCGTTCGTGACCGGCGCACCGGTGACGAGTACGTCGGCGTCCACCGACGCGAGCGGGCAGGCTTCGGTGTCCGGCGTGTACGTCGCTGGTGCGGGAGTCACGATCATCCGTGCGTACCTGGCAGGCCAGGGTGGCGACACTACGTACTTCAACGAGACCGCGCTCGGGGCCTCCACGGTGGTGAAGATCAGCGGGGATGGGCAGTCCCTGCCCGTCAACAGCAGCGCGGCGCCGTTCGTGGTCGAGTTGCAGGATGCACAGGGGCGTCACCTCGGACCTGGCATCGCGGTGAACTGGACGAAGGTTGGAGGCGCCGCGGGCTCGCTGTCGATCAATGGCACGACCAACAACCTGGGCCAGGCCTCGGTCACCTACACGCTGGGCAACGTGGCGCGCACCGACACCGTCCAGGCATTCACGCCGCTCGGCGGCGTCAGCGCGAGGTTCGTCGTGATCGGGCTTCCTGGCGTCGCGACCACCATGGCGAAGACGCTGGGAGACAACACGAATGCGACGGTAGCCACGGCGCCAAACCCCCAGCCGCGAGTGCATGTGGCGGATGCCGCCGGCAATCCGATCTCGGGAGTGCAGGTGACGTTCACGCCGAGCGGCGGCGCTGCGATCACGGGCAACAACGCGGTGTTGACGGATGCGTCGGGTAACGCGGCGCTTGGGGCGCCGAATGGCGTGTGGACGCTGAGCACGGTGGCCGGGACGAACCTCCTGCAGGCGATCGCGACCGGACTGCCGACGCAGACGTTCTCCGCCAACGGAAATGCGGGCGCCCCCACCTCACTCGGCAAGATCGCTGGTGACGGACAGACCGCGGCGGTGGGAACGGCGGTGGCAATTGCGCCGTCCGTGCGCCTCGTCGACCTCTACGGAAATCCCACCGCGGTCGGCTCGGTGACGTTCACGGTGGGCAGCGGCGGCGGAACCCTGAATGGCGTTCCTTCGTCGGTGGTCGCCGTGAACGCGAGCGGGGTGGCCACGCTCGGCGCGCCGTGGAACATGGGGCCGACGCCTGGCAACAACACCCTGAACGTGGTCTCCACCGCGGGGCCGGGCACGAGCTTCGGCGCCACGGCCGTCGTGGGGGCGCCGACAATCATTCTCAAGACCCAGGGTAACAACGGCTCGGCCACCGTGGGCACGGCGCCATCGCCGCAGCCCGCGGTGCTCGTGAGCGATGCGCAGGGCAACCCGGTGCAGGGCGTTCCCGTGACCTTCACGGTGGCCACCCCGAACGGCTACATACAGACGCCGGGAGTCACGAGCGTCACCATCAACACCGACGTCACGGGCCATGCGACGCTCGGCGCGGGCGCACTTTGGACACTCTCGACCACCGCGGGACTGAACAGCCTCAGCGTGTCGTCGCCCGGACTGCCCTCGACGTCGTTCTCATCGACCGGCGTTGCGGGCGCCGCCGTCACCATGACCAGCCTGGCGGGCGACGGGCAGGTCGCCACCGTTGCGACGCCGGTCGCCGTGCAGCCCCGCGTGGTGGTCACCGACCAGTACAACAATGCGGTCTTCAACGCCCTCGTGACGTTCAACATCGCGTCTGGTGGGGGCCGGTTCGGGTCGGCGCCCCCCACGGGCACGACCACGACGACGCAGACGACCGACGCGAGCGGCAGCGCAACGCTGCCGACGCCCTGGTTCATGGGCAACGTGGCCGGCCCGAATTCCATGACGGCAACCGCGGGGGCAGCCACCGCCACCTTCACGGCCACCGGCCAGGTGGGCGCGCCGACCTACGTGTCGAACGTGAGCAGCGCGACCCCGGTGGTGACCGTGGGCGGTTCGACGACGCTCACCGTCGTGGTTCACGACGTGAAGGTCAACCTCGTGCCAAACGCGCCGAACGTGGTCACGTGGCTCAAGCGAGGTGCGGCCGGCGGCAGCTTCACCGGGCCCAACCCGAGCTCGACCGACGCCAGTGCCCAGTCGTCGATCACCTACACCGCTGGATCGCAGGCGCGGTCCGATACGATCAAGGCCGTGCTCGCGAACGGTGACTCCGTGCGCTTCATCGTCCAGGGAGTCGCGAGCGCGGCGTCTCAAATCCTGATCGTGGGCGGCGGGGGACAGAGCGGCCCGGCCGGGCTCGTCCTGCCGACGCCCGTCCAGCTCCGTGCGGTCGACTCGTTCGGCAACCCGGTCGCGGGCGTCGTGCTGACCGCGGGGGCCACGGGAACTCCGGGCAGCCTGGTGAATGGCGCGCCGATGCCGCAGACACTCACGGCGACCGATGCATCGGGACTCACGTCGTTCACCTGGACCCTCCCCCCGACCGCGGGCGGCGCGAGCATCGGCATCAGCGGTGCCGGCACGCCGATCAACATCAACGGCAGCTCGACCCCGGGCAACGTGGCCCACATCGCCGTCGGTGGCGGCAACAATCTCAGCCAGCCGGTGGGGACCACGATCGCCCTCGCGGTGATCGTCACCGACGCATATGGCAACCCGGTGCCGAACGCACCTGCGTCCGTCGGCTGGTTCAGGCGCGGCGGCTCGCTCGGGACGCTGGGCACCAACGTGACTTCCACGGATCCGAGTGGCGGGAGCAGCGTGAGCTACCTGCTGCCCACCGTGCCGCGTGTCGACACGATCGTGGCGCGGGTCAACGCGACCGACTCCGTGGTCTTCGTCGAGACCTCGGTGCCCGGCAACATCGTCAACACGTTCATCATCGGCTTCCCGACCGGCGCGCTGCAGAGCGGCGTGCTGATCACGACGCCATTCACCGTGAGCCCGGTGGATGGCTATGGCAACGTCGTGACGTCGTTCAACGGGACCATCGCCGCGCTGCCGACGTCGCTCGCGGGCTATTCCCTGATCGGCACGACCTCGGCCACGGCGGTCAACGGCGTGGCGACCTTCCCGAACATCGGCATCGTGGGACCTCCCGGTTCGATCGGGATCGGCTTCGAGGCGAACGGGTTCCCCGGCTCGGGCCAGGCGGTGCAGTTCACCCTCACCTCGGGCGCGGCGTCGAAGCTCGCGTACGTGGTGCAGCCCACGAACATCGCGTCACTGTCGCCGGTGTCGCCGGCCGTGCAGGTCGCCATCCAGGATGCGAGCGGCAACACGGTGACCGGCGCCTCGCAGAACGTGACGCTGGCGTACCAGGGCGGCACGGCGGGCGCCAACATCTACGACACGAGCAATGGATTGCCGGGCGCGCTCGTCGCGCCGGCCGTGAACGGCGTTGCCACCTTCAGCACGGCGACGATCGACAAGGTCGGGAGCGGGTACCAGTTCGTCGCCACGGCGTCCGGTGTCGCGAGTGCCACGAGCAACAGCTTCGCTGTTTCGCTGGGCGCCGCGACGTTCGTGAGCGCGGTCGCGGGCGATGCGCAGTCGGCACCACCGAACCAGGCCCTCGCGCTGCCGCTGGTGGTGCAGGCGCTCGACAAGGCCGGCAACCTGATCGATGTGGGTGGCTACACCGCGATCCGCTTTGCGATCGTGACCGGCGGCGGCACCTTCGACGGCGTGTCGCAGGTGACGAACGACGTGGGCGTCGGACCGAACGGGCAGGCCAGCACTCCGTGGCATCTCGGTTCGAGCGGACCACAGGTGGTGAAGGCGTGGATCGTCGGCGCCAATGGCGACACGGCGGTGTTCAGCGCGACCGTCGCCTCCGGACCTGCGACGACGTTCTCGCTGCTGCACGGCGTTCCCAACCTGTCGCCGAGCGGCGCGCTCTTCTCCCCCGCCGTAACGGCCCAGCTGCTTGACGAGAGCGGGAATCCGGTTGCGCAGTCCGGCGTTGAGGTGATGGCGACGATCACGGGCCAGGGCGGCGGCTGCGACGTGCGCGCGAAAGACCCGGTTTCGATCGCGGTCGCTGCTCGCGCGGCACGGCAGCAGGCCGCGAGGGGTGGTCGCCCCGCGCCCAGGTCAATTGTCGCGAACGACTGCTTCCTGATCGGGAGCGTGCACTTCATCGGCGCCAGCGCCATCAGCACTACCGAGGCCGTCGCCACCACCGATGCCAACGGGCAGGCGACCTTCGACCTGGGCGCGACCGGTCCTGCCTACAACACTTACGACGTGGACTACACGTCGCCCGGACTGGCCGGGCAGAGCGAGGGATCGCGTTCGCTGGTGCCGGGCGCACCGACGAGCATGGTGTTCGCCGCGAACAACACGATCGAGTACGCGCCCGGCCTCGGCGTGAACGTGGCGCACGTGCGCATCACCGACTCGGCGGGGAATGGAGTGCCGAACGTGAGCGTCACGTTCAGCAACGCCGTGGGCGGTACCGTGGCGGGAAGCGTGCTGACGAACGCCTCGGGATACGGCGTTCCGCAGTGGACGCTCGCGCGTGGCGACAACTTCGTGGACGCCACGGCGACGATCAACGGGACGCCGACCACGCTCACGCTGCATACGTATGGCGCGGCGGCAACGAAGCTGGTGCTGCTGAGCGTGGCCCCGGCCCCCACCGTAAGCGGCCAGCTGGCGTCGGCGATGATCCTCGCCGTGCGGGACAGCGTGGACAACATGATCTCGGCCATCAACATCCCGATCAGCGTCAGCGTGCTCGGGTCCGCAACCGCAAGCGGCACCACGCAGATCAACACGGATGCGAATGGCGAAGTCACCTTCGACAGCTTCACCCTCACGGGACCGGTGAGCAGCTTCAACCTGCGCTTCAGCGGCCCCGGCCTCACCCCGCTCGACGTGCCCTACTCCCTCGTGGCGCCTACCGCGGTGACGATCACGAACAATGGGATCACGGACTTCAGCGAGTTCGCCACGGGTTCGGTGCACGCGCCGGCCAGCGCACCTGCGGTGCGCGTGCTGGACGGGTCGAACAATCCCATTCCGTCCAAGGCCGTCAGCTGGATCGCGTCGAACTCGGCCATGTGCTCGATGACGACGCCGACGTCGTACACCGACGGCAGTGGAGTGGCCACCGTACCGCTCCAGCTGAGTGGCGTGGCCGGCTCCTGCCTGGTGTATGCGCTTGCCGACGGCGCGGACAACACGGCCGTACCGATCCGGTACTTCGTGAAGCCGGTGGGCACCACGAAGACCTTCACGGCTGGCGCCAGCAGCACGGACTACGGCACCGCCGCGAACTGGAGCCCGGCTGGGGTGCCCACCGGCAGTGACCAGGTGTTCGTGCCCGCGATCAGCACCGCATACTTCCAGCCCACCCTGAGCGCGGATGCGTCCGTGGCGAAGCTCACGCTCGAGTACAGCAGCGTGCTGGCGCTGGGCAGTCACGTGATCACCGTGACGAGCGACTCGCTGAATAGCGACGGACTCATCTCGTCGGAGGGAGGTTACGTGCTGCTCACCGGTTCGAACCAGGTGATCCGGAATTCCACGGTGATCCAGTCCAAGGTGGTGCTGGGCACCAGCGGCTGCGCGGGGGCACAGAGCTTCAAGGTGTCCGGGGTGGTGAACCCCGACTCGCTCGAGGTCAACTGCCCGCTGAACCTCAATGACGGCGTGGTGAACGTGAACGGAGCATTCCGGACTGCGGGACAGGGCTCGATCACCATGACCCACGCGGATGAGGCACTGACGGTGAACGGGGCGGCCACATTCGGCGGCGCGACGGGCACGGTGAACAACGGAATCATCCTGATCTTCAACGGAGACTTCCGGGTCACGGGGCCGGCCAGCTTCGTGGCGACGAACTCGAACACGCTCAACTTCGTGGCGTCGAACGGAAACACCCCACGGTATATCAGCGTGGCCGCGGGGTCGAACCAGTTCGCGAGCATCTACATGTCGAATTCGACCCGGGTCATGGATGCCACGTCCGCACCGATCTCGCTTTCCGTCACGCTGGTGATGCAGCCGCACGCCAGGCTGACCATTCCGGCTGGGCGGGTGATGTCGGTGGCCCAGGCCACGCAAGTCAGTTCTGCCGCGGTACTTACCATCGATGGAACGTTCAACGCGAACGGTGGGCTGATCGCGCTGGGCGGAACCGGCCAGGTCGTGGGCTCGGGGACGCTGTTCGTGACAGGCGGCTGCTCCACCTTGGCCGGCACCTTCCTGGGCGGCACCGTCAGCCGACTCGGACCCTCGGGCACGTCCTGCACCCCTTGACCTGCTGAGCTCGCCAAGGGTAAACGGATGAGGTAGCTCAAGCGGTGCACGGATCGTCATGTTCCGTTCGCCGCCTGTGACCGTGGTCATAGCGCGGATCCGGCCACTCAACCGATCTTTGCGGATTGCCCTGCCACCCTTCCGGGATGGTGGGACGTCTGCCTGCTGCCCATCCCCACCGATGCGACTCTCCCTCCGTCTCGCTGCCGCGGCCATTCTCGCCGTCGGCCTGGTCACCTGCTCCGACTCGCCTGCCGCGCCGGGCAAGGGCGGCGCCGCGCACCTCGCGCTGCGACCGACCTTCTCACGCGAAGCGGCGGCCGCCTGGAACTCCATGGCGTCGTTCGGGCTCGCGGTGAACAACGTGCACGTGGTGCTGCGCGACGCCGCCGGCAACATCCTGAAGGATGTGGTCGTGGTGTTTCCCGAGGGAGCGGACGAGATCTCGCTGGAGCTCGAGGTGTCGCTCAGCGCGCCGGAGCAGCAGCTCTCGGCGAACATCGAACTGCGGGATGCGAGCGGCACGGTGCTCTTCAGCGGCACGCAGCTGATCACCGCCAAGGTGGGATCGATCGTGGGGCCGGGCGACGCGAATCCGCCGGTGCCGATCACGTATGTGGGACCGGGCGCCAAGGCCACCGTGCTTGCGATTGCACCGCGTGACACGGCCATCGGGCCCACCGGAACCGCCACCATGCGCTTCCGCACCACGGACAATGCGGGCACCGACGTCGTGGGGACGCCGGTGACCTTCACCGTGCGCGACGGCACCATCGGCAGCATCAGCGCCTCGGGCGTGTTCAGCGCGGCGGGCAAGCGTGGTTCCACGATCGTCGTCGCGCAGACGCCGAGTGGACTCAAGGACTCGACCACGGTATCGGTGGTGCTCCCCGCCACGAAGCTCGTGCTGGTCTCCGGCGGCGGACAGACCGGCGTGGCCGGCAACGCGCTGGCGCAGCAGGTGGTGGTGGAAGTGCAGGCCGCGGACAACGTGCCGGTCGCCGGCGTGGCCGTGGGCTTCAACGTGGTCACCGGCGGCGGCAGCATCGCGCCCGTCACCATGATCACGGGCGCCAACGGGCGCGCGCAGGCGACCTTCACCCTCGGCAAGCAGTCGGGCGCGCAGAGCGCGCAGGTGTCGAGCGGCGTGTTCGCCCCGATCACCGTGACCGCCACCGCGACCGCAGGCACAGCATCGAAGCTGTCCATCGTGAGCGGCAACAACCAGCAGGACACGCTCTCGAAGGCGCTTCCCCTTCCCTTCATGGTGAAGGTGACGGACGCGAATGACAACGCCGTTGGTGGCGTGTCGGTGAGCTGGAGCAAGCAGGGTGGAGCAGCGGGCTCACTCAGCGCGTCCGCGAGCAACAGCGACGCCAGCGGGCTGGCAAGCGTGAACTACACGCTCGGCAGCACGGCGCGCGTGGACACGATCCAGGCGACCCTCGGCGGACAGTCGGTCAGCTTCCTCGCGCGCGCGCTGTCGCGCTCCGCGGCGAAGATCACGGTGGTGGCCGGCGCGTCGCAGTCGGGACCGGTGGGCACTCCGTTCCCCACGGCGTTCAGGGTGAAGGTGACCGATGACGTGAACAACGCGGTGCCGAACAGCACCGTGACCTGGCGCGTGGCATCGGGCGCCGGCACGCTCGCGAGCGCGACCAGCGTGACGGACGCGAATGGCGAGGCGACCATGACGTTCACGCCCGGCCCCGTGCCGGGGGCGATCTCGGTGGGCGCGGCGATCTCGGTGGCCGGTGCTCCCGTGGAAGTGACGATCGCGGCCACGAGCACCGTGGGTGCGGCGTCCAGCATGACGAAGGTGGCCGGCGACGGACAGTCGGGCCCCGGTGGCGCGGCGTATCCCGTGGCGCCGTCGGTGAAGGTCACCGACGCGCTGGGCAACGCCATCAGCGGATTCCCCGTCACGTTCGCGGTGACGTCGGGCGGCGGTACGGTCCTCGGCGGCAACGCGAGCACGAACTCGAGCGGCATCGCGACGTCAGGGGCATGGACGCCGGGCACGAGCGGTGCGCAGGTGATCACCGCGACCTCAGGCCCGCTGTCGGTGCAGTTCTCCGGCTCGGTCACGAGTGTCACGCCGGCATCGGTCTCGCTGATCGCGCACCAGGGGTTCTACCAGGCGGGAATTCCGAGCACCGTGCCGCTTGTCGTGGAGGTCAGGGACGCGGGAAACAACGTCCTCCCGGGCATCAGCGTCACGCTGGGCTTCAACGGCACCGCACCGGTGAACGTCACGCTGGGCGGCACGCTCACTGCGACCACCGACGCGGCCGGTCGTGCGTCGTTCCTCGGGTTCACGCTGGCCGGTCCTGCGCAGTCGCTGCAGCTCAGGGCGACCGCGGGCGCGGCGAGTACCGTGTATTCGACAAGCCTCCAGGCCGGCACCGCGTCGAAGCTCGTCCTCGCGCAGGCCGTTCCGCCCAGCGCGCCGAGCGGCGTGACGCTGGGAACGTTCTCGGTGCAACTGGCCGACCAGTATGGCAACACGCTCTCCACCGGCGCGCCGGTGGTGACGCTCGCAGCGCCCGGCTACACGATCACGGGCACCAACCCGCAGACCGGCGCGAGCGGCGTCGCGACGTTCAGCGACATCGCCCTCACCGGTCCTACGGGGACGGCGGTGCTCGGCATCACCTCGCCCGGAGTCACCGGAGTGTCTGCGAACGTGCTGGTCGGCGCGGGCGGTGCCACCACCATGTCGGCGAAGGCCGGAGTGGCGTTGAACACCGGCTATTTCGCGGGCGCGTCGGTGCAGGCTGCCGACCTGCCGGCCGTGGTGGTGCGTGACGCAGGCGGCAACGTGGTATCGGGCTTCGACGTGATCTTCACCCTCACGCAGGGTGGCGATTCCATTCGCGTGGGCGGTGCGCTCTTCACGAATGGGCAGCCGGTGCACGTCACAACCGACGCGAACGGCATCGCGGCAATCAATGGCTGGTACATCAACAAGGTGCAGGGCCCCTCGGTGGTGCAGGCCGGCGGTGCGGGACTCGCCGGCAGCCCGGTGACGTTCACGGCGAATGGGGGTCCCGGACCCGCCGCCAAGCTGGGGATCCAGGCGGCGCCCACCTCGACGTCGAGTGGCGCGCTCCTCAGCCCGCAGCCCGTGATGACCATCACTGACCAGTATGGCAACGTGCAGGGCAGCGGCGGCTTCACCGTCTCGGTGTCGGCGTCGGCGGGCTACACGCTCGGCGGCACCACCACCGTGAGCAACGTGGCTGGCGTGGCGACCTTCACGGACCTTGCGGTCACCGGGCCTCCGGGCACCGCGACGCTCACGTACTCGGCGCCGACGCTCACGAGCCGGAGCCTGCCGGTGTCCGTCACGGCTGGCGCGCCGGCGAAGCTCGCCTTCGTGGTGCACCCTTCGAACGTGGCGGCGGGCAGCGTGATCTCACCGGCGATCCAGGTGGCGATCCAGGATGCGAGTGGCAACACGGTGAACACGAATGCACCGGTGACGCTCGCGATCAAGACGGGCACGGAAGCGAGCGGTTCCACGCTGTCCGGCACCGCAACCGTGAATGCAGTGAGCGGCATCGCGACCTTCAGCGACATCTCGCTCAACCACCCCGGCACTGGCTACCAGCTCGATGCCTCCTCGCCGAGCGTGGCGACGGCGTCCAGCAACCCATTCAACGTCACGCTTGGCGCGGCGAAGAACGTGGCCGTGTTCGCGGGTAACGGCCAGACCGGTTCCGCGGGAAGCGCGCTCGAGATGCCGATCGTCGCCACCCTGTCGGACGGTCTCGGCAACACCTTCCGGCTCGGGGGTGGGGCATCCGTCCACTTCGTCATCGCGCAGGGCGGTGGCACCTTCGACGGGTCGCTGGTGCAGGTGGACGTGCTGGTGGATGCGCAGGGCAATGCCAGCACGCCATGGCATCTCGGCGCCTCCGGCGCGCAGCAGGTGAAGGCCTACGTGGTCGGAGCGGGCGGCGACACGGCGACGTTCAATGCGTCGCTGGGCACGAGCGTCACGAACCTCGTGGTGGTGCAGCAGCCGGAGACCTTCCACAAGAGCGGCGCCCTGTACGAGTCGCCGGTGAGCGTGCAGCTCTTCAACGGAGAGGCGCAGGTGCACCAGGCCGGCGTTGCGGTCACCGCCACCCTGCACCTGAGCGACAGCTGCGGCCTGACCTGCGCGAACCGCATGGCCAAGTCGCTGGTAGCGAGGGGCAAGTCGGTCCAGGCGCAGGCCGTGATGAAGATCATGGCCGCACGCGTGGCGGCGGCAAAGAATGCGAAGTCAGGGCGAGTGCACGCGGTGGCCCCGCGTCGCAACCCGCGCGCCCCGATGCGGGACATGGAGATCCTGGATCCGCAGATCGTGTCGGGCAGCACTGCGTCGACCGATGCCGATGGCCTGGCGACGTTCACGGACCTGCTCGTGGCCGGGCGCGCCTATTCCGAGTTCTACTACACGTTCACGGCGGCCGGTATCGAGGCCTCGGCCAGCAGTGAGATCGTCACCCTCACCGCGGGCAACGCGCAGCGGCTCGTGATCGATGAGGGCACCAACAACCAGCGCGCCGTGCCGGGCACGATCGGTGGATGGTCGCCGCGCGTGCTCGTGCAGGATGGCGCGGGTAACCAGACCGAGGGCACGGTCACCTTCCAGATCGCCAGCGGGGGCGGTGGCGTGGGCGTGTTCACCTCGAATGGCGAGGGCTACGACGAGACGTTCGAGAACAGCACCGTGATCGAGTCGTCCGAAGGATCCGCGGATCTGTGGGACTGGAAGCTCGGACCCTCCGCCGGCACGAACACGCTCACGGCCAGCCTGGCGGTCGAGGGTAGCGACCCCTACACCGTGACGTTCACGGCACAGGCGGTCTTCCCGACGCGGATCGAGATTACCCGGCAGCCGTCGCCGACCGTGGTCAGCGACGAGAGCTACTTCCCCACGCTGATCGGGCAGCTTGCCGACGCGGAGGGACCGATCGGGGGCTATGACATTCCCGCCTCCGTACGCCCCGTGAAGGATCCATCAACACAGGAATCGTCGGTGAACTTCAGCAGCGGCACCGCGATCATCTCGGATTACGACGGAAGCCTCTACTTCGACAACATCTTCGTGTACGGCTCGCCGGCGACGACGTTCCGGGCCGAGATCGACGTGAGTTCGCTCGAGCTCTCGGTGCAGAGCGACCTGATGACCATGTCCGGCACGCCGGAGATTCGCTCCCTGGTGGGGTACCCGAGCGCGAACAAGGTGCTCGCGCCGGGTGCGATCGGCACGATCGCCGTCCTGGCGAAGGACGGAGCCGGGAACATCGTCACGGGGGCGAGCGTCTGGTTCTACGCCTCCAACGGCTGCCACTTCTCCGACGGCGAGACCTACACGAAGGGCAGCGCGAGCACGGTCACGGACCTTGCGGGCGTCGCGAGCGTTTCGGTGCGCGCGTCCAACAGCCCGCTCAGCTCCTGCTCGGTGTATGTATCGGACGACAACGAGTCCGCCACGACGTACCTCACGGTGTTCACGAATGCGCCGGGATATGCGATCTGGATCGGCGGGGGTGACGTGAACTTCAACTCGCCGGGCGCCTGGCTCGGCAACGCGGTGCCGTCAGCGAGCACCAGTGTCTTCGTTCCCTATTCGTCGGGTACCCTGGGGCTGGGAAGCGACGTGTCCGTGCAACGCATGGTCCTCGAGGGCGGGGCCGGCGTCGACCTGAATGGCCACAACCTCACGGTGCTCGGTGACACGGCCGACTTCTCCGGCGGCAGCGTGAGCGGCAACGGCACCCTGGTGTTCGCGGGCGTCGACGCGGCCGTGGCGGCGTACGCGCCGGGAGCCGACGTGGTGATCGGCGACATGGCCGGCGCGTGCGGCAGTGAGGAAAGCAGCCGCCTCTTCGGCGCGCTCTACGCGAAGACGCTCGTGCTCAAGTGCCCGCTGGACCTGCGGGGACAGTTTGTCAGCGTCGGCGGCGCGTTCTCCACGCAGGGTCACGGCGCCCTGTCGATGCATACGAACCCGAATGACTACCTCCAGGTGAACGGCACCGCGGCGTTCAATGGCGCCACGAGCAATGTCAGCACCGGCTTGATCAGCATCAACAGTGGCAACTTTCTCGCGAACGCCTCGTCCTTCATCGCCTCCGGCACGAACCAGGTGACCATTTCGGGCGATGCCAACGGCACGGTGAACCTCCAGCTCAGCCCGGGCACGAACCAGTTCCAGACGCTCAACCTGTTCAGCACCTCCAACCTGGTCGGTGCGGGTTTCCAGCTGAACGTGCCGGGCAACCTGCAGCTCACGGACGGCGCGTCGCTCGTGATCAATGGCTCGGCCACGCTGCACGACCCCCTCTGGGGATCGAGCTCGCACATCACCGGGTCTGGCTCGCTGACGCTGACCGGTGCCTGCCCGGCCTTCCCCGGCGCGATCAGCGGGCCCACCGTGACGAACAGCTGCACGGGGGCGATCCGGGCGGCCAGGCAATAGGGCGACGACCGATCAGCTGCCCTTGGCGCTCGCCTGGTCGAGCAGCCGGTCGCGCTCCGCGGAGCGCTTCCGGCGGCGGCTGCGCCGGTCCAGCAGCGCTGCACTGAGCATCACCAGGCCGAACAGCCCGGCGAGCGCGTCGACCAGCCCGGTGACGGGGAATTCGTCCACGCCGCCAGCCCGCGGGTTTTCCTGCAGGTAGCTCAGGTCCATGAACCCCAGGTCCGACGCGGTGCTCGCGGCGGCCAGTACGATCCAGATCGCGCCCACGGCGACGCCAGCGCCGTAGATGCGCCGCCGGCTGCGATGGAGCGAGAAGCGCTGTGCGCCGGCGTTGAAGCGCATGCGCAGCACCACCACGCCGGCGAGCAGCACGGCCGACCAGAGCATGCTGGTGGGCGCGCGCCAGAGCTCGAGCAGCACGAGTGCGGCGCCTGCGATGAGCGAGAGCAATCCTGTGCGACGCATGATGGTGAGTGGAGGGAAGACCCGCCAAGCGAGCACGACGCGTGCCGTGAAGTTGGGGCCGTCAGCCTGGGGCCGTCACCGTGGCGGCCTCAGGCGCTGACCGTCTGGCCATGTCACCTGGTCACCATCGAGCCGTAATTCGGCGCCGCCCGCATCGAGCAGCGGCGTGCCCGCCGGCACGCGCTTGCGCAGTTCGGCGCTGCTGCCAGCATGCGGCGGCGCGCCTTCGGGAAAGGCGATGGCGTCGGCCCAGGGACGCCGCGCGTCGCCCGTCGCGACGCGCGCGTTCACGACGAGCAGCAGCGTGGCGCGCGAGGGTGACGTCATGCGAGGCGCATTACTTTTGTGTCATGGTTGCGACCAGCATCTGGTTCTGGGTTGGGTTCATCGGGTTCGTGCTTGGGATGCTGGCGATCGACCTCGGCGTCTTCCACAAGGAAGCGCACGAGGTGCGCCCGCGCGAGGCCGCCGCGTGGACCGGCGTGTGGGTGTTCCTGGCGCTCGTGTTCGCCGGGGGGCTGGCCGTGTTCGCCACGCGCGCCGCGGCGCTCACCTTCCTGACCGGGTACGTGATCGAGCAGTCGCTCTCGGTCGACAACATCTTCGTCATCGTATTGATCTTCCAGTACTTCCGGGTGCCGGCGGAGAGCCAGCACCGCGTGCTGTTCTACGGGATCCTGGGTGCGGTGGTGATGCGCGGCCTGTTCATCGGGCTGGGAACGCTGCTGCTCGCGCGATTCCACTGGATCATCTACCTGTTCGGCGCGATGCTGATCGTCACCGGCATCCGGATGGCATTCAAGAACGACGAGGAGTTCGACGCCGAGCAGAACCCGGTGGTGAAGGTCACGCGCCGGTACCTGCCGATGGCGCCGGCGTACGACCGCTCGCACTTCTTCACGCTGGAGCACGGAAAGCGGCTGGCGACGCCGCTGCTCCTGGTGCTCGTGCTGGTGGAGGCCACGGACCTGATCTTCGCGGTGGACTCGATCCCTGCCATCTTCGGGATCACGCGCGACCCATTCCTGGTGTTCACCTCGAACATCTTCGCGGTGATGGGGCTGCGCTCGCTGTTCTTCCTGCTGAACCACGTGGTCGAGCGCTTCTGGCTGCTCAAGTACGGGCTCGCGGTGATCCTCACGTTCATCGGGGTGAAGATGGTGGGCGAGCCCTGGTTCCACATCGGGATCGGCGTGTCGCTCCTGGTGGTGCTGGGAGTGCTGGCGGCGGCGATTGGAGCGTCGCTTTTATGGCGGGAGCACGGGAGCTCGGGGGCTCGGGACGACGGGAAGAGCGGCTCGATCTTCGGGAACTAGCCCTTCCTCAGCCCTCAGCCCCTCAGCCCCTCAGCCTACCGTCGCTCCATCGCGTCCCGAACGTCCAGCAGGATCTCGAAGTAGAGCTGCTCGCGGCGGTAGGCGAAGTCGAGCGTCGCCATCTGGCCGGCATCGCCGCTCGCCTTGGCGCGCTCGAAGGCCTCGCGGTACATGTCGTCGAGGTTTGCGAGGATGCGATCGCGTGCACGGGACATACGGGAGCTCTCCAGGATCTGTGGGGTCAACCGCGGCGGTGCCTCGTCGGGCGTGCGCCCGTCGTCGTCGCGGTCCAGCAGGAAGCGCCGGGCGACGTCGAGCATCTGCCGGCGCGGAAGGTCGGGCGTCATCAGGTCAGCGCAGGCCCTTCTCGCGCATCAACTGCGCCAGCATGCGGTCATCCTTCGCGTGCGGCTCGAGCGTGAGGCGTGCCTCCTCCTCGGAGTCGGACTCGCAGCGCATGAGCGCGGGCGGGTAGCCTCCCTCCTTCTCGCGCGGCGTGCCGGCGCGGCGGTCGACTTCCAGCACGGCGATCACGGGCGTGCGCCCTTCCTCGCTGGTACGACGGATGCGGACGGCCGGCCCGGCCGGGAGGAAGCGCTCGTAGAGGATGTCGGACATGTCCCGCGGCTAGTCGGAGGGTGACGGTGGAAGATGATGGAAGACCGCCTCCTGCACCACCCGGCCATCGCGGAGGTGCTCGACCACGATCCGCTCGAGGAGCTCAGGCGTCACGCCGGCATACCACACGCCTTCCGGGTACACGACCACGATCGGCCCCCCCGCGCACACGCCCAGGCAGGGCGTCTCGCCACGCTTCACGCGCCGAGGTCCGAAGAGCAGCCCCTCCCGTTGCAGGAGGGTCGGCAGCAGGGCGTACAGTCGCCGGCCAGCCCGCTCCGGGCTGCAATACGAGCCCGTGCACACCAGCACATGATGGGCGTAGGACTCCATGAGGGGCTGCAGCTGCTCGGCGGAAAGGGTCACCCGGGGAAAATAGCCGCCCGTGGGGGCGACTCGCGGCGAGTGGTCGCAAGGGCGTAGCTTTCCGCATGGCGACGCCCGAGGAGTTCTTCGCGATCGACATGCGCGTGGGAACCGTGACTGCCGCGGAACCCTTTCCCGAGGCGCGCAAGCCGGCCATCAAGCTGACGATCGACTTCGGCAGCGAGCTGGGAGCGAAGCGCTCGAGCGCCCAGCTTACCATGCACTACACCCCGGAGTCGCTGATCGGCCGGCAGGTGGTGGCGGCCGTGAACCTCGGCACCCGGCGCATTGCCGGCTTCACCAGCGAAGTGCTCGTGCTCGGCGGCATGCCGGCGCCCGACAACGTAATCCTGCTCCACGTCGATGCCCCGGTGCCCAACGGCACGCGCATCGGCTGACCCCAGTCCCGAGACGAACATCATGGCCGGACCGACTTCCCTTCCCGCCGACGCGACCGTCGCGAAGAAGGGCTATGCACATCCCGAGCGGCTCGTCAGCACCGAGTGGCTGGCGGCGCACATGCACGACGCGAACGTCCGGGTGATCGAGAGCGACGAGGACGTGCTGCTCTACGACATCGGCCACGTGCCGGGCGCGCAGAAGGTGGACTGGCACGTGGACCTCAATGACGCGGTGATGCGCGACTACGTGTCGCGCGCGCAATTCCAGGAGCTGCTGCAGCGGCTCGGCGTCGATGACGGCACGCTCGTGGTGTTCTACGGCGACAAGAACAACTGGTGGGCTGCCTATGCGTTCTGGGTGTTCCAGCTGTTCGGCTTCGACAACGCAGTGCTGCTCGACGGCGGCCGCGCCAAGTGGGAGGCCGAGGGACGGCCGATGGTCACCGAGCGGCCGCGCTACACCCCGTCGAAATACACGGCGAAGGAGCGCGACGACGCGCCGATCCGCGCCTTCATGGCCGACGTCCGCACGCACGTCGAGGGGAAGGGACGCCTGGTGGATGTCCGTTCCCCCGACGAGTTCAGCGGCGTCAAGCTGCACATGCCAGACTATCCGCAGGAAGGCGCGATGCGCGGCGGGCACATTCCCGGCGCGGCGAGCGTGCCGTGGGCGCGTGCCGCGAACCCGGACGGAACCTTCAAGGCGGCGGACGAGCTGCGCGCGATCTATGAGGGGGAGGCTGGGCTCAAGTCCTCGGATGATGTAGTGGCGTACTGCCGCATCGGCGAACGATCCTCGCATACCTGGTTCGTGCTGCACTACCTGCTCGGCTATGAGAAGGTGCGGAACTACGACGGATCGTGGACTGAGTGGGGCAATGCGGTGCGCGCGCCGATCGAGCGGTGAGCGACGCGGCGGTGATGGAGCCGGCGATGGGACCCGTGAATCACGTCGTGGCGCGCTGGGAGGGCGAGCATCGCTTCTCGGCGGGCCGCGAGGGTATCATGACCCTGATGGACGGCAGCGCGAAGGCGGGGCAGAGTCCCGTGGACATCCTGCTGAGCGCCGTGACCGTCTGCGGCGCGATCGACGTGGTGGACATCCTTGCGAAGCGTCGCACGCCGGTCGAGTCTTTCACGCTGGAGTCGCGTGGCGAGCGCAAGGCCGAGCATCCGCGGCGCTTTACGCACCTGTTCGTGACGTATCGGGTGGTCGGCGCCGGCATCGAGGCGGTGCACGCGGAGCGGGCGATCCAGCTCGCGTGGGAGCGCTACTGCTCGGTGGCGGGGTCGCTGCACGAGGACATCGTGGTGGAGACCACGCTGGTGGTGAACGGCGCTTCACAGGCATCGGTGATACAGACGGTTGGGCACTGACGGCCACGGCAAACGGCAGATCCCTCGCTTCACTCAGGATGACTACGGCTTCGCTCAGGATGACTACATGAGAATTCTTCGCTCACTCGCTCTCGTGGCCCTCGTTGCCACGCCGCTCGCCGCGCAGAAGCGCGCGATGACGTTCGAGGACTTCTCGGCCATCAGGGGGGTGAGCGACCCGCAGCTCTCGCCCGATGGGCGACAGGTGCTCTACGCCGTGCGCACCACCGATATCGCGGCCAACAAGCGCACGACGGTCACGTATATGGTGCCGGTATCGGGAGGAGCGCCGTCGCGCTTCCCCTCCGGTGCGGTGGCGGCCAGTGAGGCGCGCTGGTCGCCGGACGGGCGACATGTCGCCTACGTCGCAGGCGGGCAGCTGTGGGTGGCCGAGGCGGATGGAGGAAGCGCACGACAGCTGTCGCAACTGAATGGAGGCGCGAGCGGGCCCGTGTGGGCGCCGACCAGCGATCGCGTCGCGTTCGTGAGTGGTGCCTGGCCGGACTGCACCACCGACGCGTGCAACGTGACGAAGGACAGCGTGAAGTCGGCCAGCAAGGTGAAGGCGCACGTGAGCGACGAGTTGATGTACCGCCACTGGAACGCGTGGGACGAGGGCACGCGCTCGCACCTGTTCACCGTGGCGATCGCCGGCGGCGCGCCACGCGACATCACGCAGGGTGCTCGCTACGACGTGCCTCCCGGGCCGTTCGGCGGCAGCGAAGGCTACTCGTGGAGCAACGATGGTCGCGCGCTGGCGTATACCGCCAAGGACCAGGGGCGTGCGGACGCGTGGACCACGGACCTCAACGTCTACACAGTGAGCGCCGATGGTGGCGCGGCGCAGGTGATCACCGCGAGCAACAAGGGTGCGGACCAGAACCCGGTGTACTCGCCGGACGGGCGCTGGATCTTCTACGCGTCGCAGCGCCGCGCGGGATTCGAGAGCGATCGCTGGCGGCTGATGGCGTACGATCGCACCAGCGGCCGCTCACGCGAGCTGCTGCCCGCATGGGACCGCAACGCGGATGCGTATTCGGTGACGCGCACCGGCGATGCGATCTACGTGCAGGGCGTGGATGCAGGGCGCACCAAGTTCTATCGCGTGGCGTTCGACGCGAAGACCGGCGTGGCAATGGCGCCAAAGCTGGTGGTCGGCGAGAGGAACAACGCGGGGTTGTCACTGTCGGCGGACGGATCCAGCGCGGTGTGGGCGCGCGACGCGATCGACGCGCCGGGCGAAGTGTGGCTCGCCACGCTCACCAACGGCATGGTCTCCACGCAGCGCGCGCTCACGCACGAGAACGACGCGCTCGTGGCGCAGCTCGACCTGCATCCGGCGGAGGATTACTGGTTCACCGGGGCGAGTGGCGCGCGGCTGCAGGGCTTCGTGGTGAAGCCGCCGAACTTCGACCCGTCGCGAAAGACCCCGGTGGTGCTGCTGATTCACGGCGGCCCCCAGGGTGAATGGCTCGACAACTGGGGCGGCCGCTGGAGCTTCCAGATGTACGCGTCCACCGGCGTGGCCGTGGTGGCGATCAACCCGCGCGGCTCGATCGGCTACGGCCAGAAGCTGGTGGATGAAGTCTCGAAGGATTGGGGCGGCAAGGCCTACAAGGACCTCATGATGGGCCTCGACACCGCGCTCGCCCGCAACAAGTGGATGGATCGCAACGCGACTGCCGCCGCGGGCGGCTCGTATGGCGGATACATGGTGAACTGGATCGCCGGGCACACGAAGCGATTCAAGGCGCTGATCACGCATGCCGGCGTGTTCAACCTGGAGACGATGTACGGCGCCACCGAGGAGATCTGGTTTCCCGAGTGGGAGTACGGCGGCCCGTACTGGAAGAACGCGCAGATGGAGCAGCAATACCGGAAGTGGTCGCCGCACCTGTTCGCAGGCAACTTCACCACGCCGCAGCTCGTGATCCACGGGGAGCTCGACTATCGCATTCCGTACTCCGAGGGGTTGTCGCTCTTCACCGCGCTGCAGAAGCAGAACGTGCCGAGCCGGCTGCTGGTGTTCCCCGACGAGGGCCACTGGATCCTCAAGCCGCAGAACGCGCAGCTCTGGTGGAAGGAAGTGCAGGGCTGGCTCGGGAAGTACCTGTTTCCCAAGCCGCTGACCTGACGTGAGCGCCGACCCGCTCCGGGACTCGCTCGTCACTGCGCTTGGTGCGCAGTACGACATCGGGCGCCTGCTCGGGCGGGGCGGCATGGGCGCGGTGTATCACGGCCGGGAGCGCGCGCTCGAGCGTGAGGTGGCGATCAAGGTGCTGCCTCCCGAGGGCGCAGCCATCGGCGATGGACGCGAGCGCTTCCTGCGCGAGGCACGACTGGCCGCGCAGCTCTCGCACTCGAACATCGTGCCCCTCTACACCTTCGGCGAGACGCCCGCCGTCACCTTCTTCATCATGGGGTTCGTGAACGGCGAGTCGCTGGCGGACAAGCTGCGGCGCGAGGGGCGGATCGCGCCCGAGGTGGCGAAGGAGATTCTCGCGCAGCTGGCCGACGCGCTGCACTACGCGCACGAGAAGGGGATCGTGCATCGCGACATCAAGCCCGACAACGTGCTGATCGAGCGCGGCAGCGGGCGCGCGATGCTCGCCGACTTCGGCATCGCGCGCGGCGAGGCATCGGCGTCGCTCACGCAGACGGGGATCATCGTGGGCACGCCCACGTACATGAGTCCAGAGCAGGCGAGCGGAGCGCGCACGCTCGACGGGCGAAGCGACCTCTACTCGCTCGGCGTGATGGGCTACGAGATGTTGAGCGGGCGGCCGCCGTTTGCGGGACTGCTCGCGCAGGAGGTGCTGGCGCAGCACGTGACGCGGATGCCGGCGCCCCTGGCCACGCTGGTGCCCGATGCCCCGGACGACCTCCTGCAAATGATCGCCGGCTGCCTGGAGAAGGATCCCGCGCGGAGACCGAAGGACGGCCACGCAATGCGTGAGGGCCTGCGTCGCGGGGACTCGGATGACATCGAGGACCTCCCGCCCCGACTCCGCACGCTGCGGGGGATGGTGCCTCAGTACGCGCTCTGCGCCGCCTTCCTTGTTCCGGTACTCACGGCCATCCAGATGCGCTGGGGCCTGGGAAGCGAGATGGGGCAGGACTGGATGACACTTGTATGGGGAGTGACTGTCGCCTCTCCGATCGGCAGCGCGATCGTCGTGCTGTTCGCGCGCCGCGGTGGGCACTCATGGAGGGAGATCCGGCGCCTGGCGCTGATGACGCCGCGGTGGTGGAACTTTCCCTGGCCCGCCAGCTGGCATGCGGGTGACGACCCCACGCGGCGACTGCCGGTGGGCTTCCAGCGCGCGCGGCGAGTGGTGCAACTGTCCACGAGCGTGAGCATCCTCGCGGTGATGGAAATGGCCGCGGTCCTCATTGGCTCTCCAGACCCACACAACGCTCCCTACCGGATGTGGCTGCTCCTGGGTGTCGTCGCCTCGGCAGTGACGATATACGGCGGCCTGGCCGCGGCCATCTTCCTCGGTCGCCGGATGGGACTGAGTGCCGACCACAGCGCCAAGCTGCTCACGACGCCGTCTCGATCGCGCTACTGGCTGCGCCCGGAGGCGCAGGCCATCCTGTCCCCGCTGCACGCAGGCACGAGGCTTCCCGGCGAACCGCAGTCGCCCGCCGAGCTTGCGCTCTCCATCGCCCAGTTGGCAGGCGACGTCGAAGCAGCCGATCCTCGCCTCGCGTCCGAGTCCCGTAACGCCGCAGGCGAGGCGGTAGCCGAGATCGAGGCGCTCGACTCGTCCATCGCCTCACTCGCACTCGAGGCGGACCCCGCCGAGCTCGCGCGCCTCGAGGCGCGACTGGCCGCGCTCGCTCCCGCTTCCGAGATGCGCCCCCTGTTGCTCGACCAGCTTCAGCTCCTGCGCACCCTCGCCGAGCGTCGCGCCGCGCTGATCGACCGACGCCAGCGCGTGGAGGAGATGCTACGCACGCTCTGGCTGCAGCTCGCCTCCCTCAGGGCCGCGCGCGAGCTCGAGCCCTCGCAGCGCGAGGAGATCACGGGCAGGATCCGCGCGATCTGCAGCGGCATCGATGCGCACGTGCGCGCCGAGCACGATGTGCGCACCCTGCTCACTCAGCGCGCGCCGAGCGACACTCCGGCGTAGAGCAACCGCTTCGGCGCGGGCTCGTAGTAGCGGCGACCGGTGGCGTTGATCACGACGCTCGAGACGTAGGTCGCGTCGAAGAGGTTGGAGATCCCCACCATGGGAGAGAGTGCGACTCCGCCGAACGCCCTCGACCGCGCGCTCGACCGCAGGTCCCATACGGCGTAGCCCGCCACGTGGTCCTGGTTGGCATCATCCACCGCCATGGACGACTGCGCGCGCACGGCGAGCTGCGCGAACAGCCAGCCGCGCGTGAGCCCCAGCGTCGCATCCAGGTGGCGGGGCGCGACACCCGGCACGCGGTTGCCGTCGTACGTCGCGGTCGCGGTGGAGTAGCGATCGAACTTCGCGTCGGTGATCGTGTAGGCCGCGTCGAGCGTGGCCGCAGCGCCCAGTGCGAGCTGCGCCCCCAGCTCGGCACCCTGGTGCGTGGCCGTTGCCGCATTGCGGAAGAACTGCCTGCCCGGCGCGCTCGGCACCTCGAAGGGCACCAGCGCGTCGCGGATGTGCGCGCGGTAGAGCGTGGCGCTCCACTGCGCGATCACGTGCGTGGTGACAGTGGTCGCGCGGATGCCGAGCTCCCCCGATCGCGTGCGCTGTGGCTGCAGGTCGGGGTTGAACCCACCCGCCTCCGTTGGGCGGTTCGCCAGCTCCGTGGTGGTCGGTGTCTCGAAGGCGGTCGCAACGTTTGCATAGACAGCCATGGATCGCGTGAGGGCGAAGGTGGCGCCGGCCGACGGGCTCACCGCGTGCAGCGTGCGCTCGCCCGAGTCGTCGGGATTCGTGGCGGTCACCAGGCGGTCACTCACGCCGAACCTGATCGCGTCGCCACGCACACCGGCCGACAGGCCGAGGCGCCCGAATGGGCGCACTAACTGGCCGAAGACTCCCGTCGAGTTGACGCGCTCGAGCTGGTCGAGGGAGATCGCGCCCCGCGCACCTGAGTTGTTCGCCCAGTTCTTCCGGTCGTCGTGCAGCCCCTGCACCTCGGCGCCCGCGGTCAGTCGCGCGCCGAGCACCTGCGTGGACAGCAACGCACGACCTCCGCTCGCGTCGCGATCGAGCGCGATGATGCGCACGGGAATCGGGTTGTCGAGCGCCCGCGTGAGCGTGTAGCCCGCGACCTCCACGTCGGTGACGCCGCGCGACAGGCCCCAGCGCAACCCCGCCTGCCGGTGCCGGCCACTCTCCCCCGCATGCTGCTTCACGTTGTTGGCGAATGCCTGCGTGGGATCCACGTGCATTGCCGAGTCGCTCAGCCCGCCCGGGTTGTTCGCGGCGTAGTCCACGCCGGCCAGGCTCAGGCGCAGCGTGCCGGCGGCCCCTGCGTTCCAGCCGGCGCGCGCCGTGACGCGATCGCTCGACGCATCGTTCCATCCGCGCGAGCCGCCCCAGGCAGAGCGCGTGGCCAGCGCGCTGTAGTCGAACCGCTCGACCGTTCCACCCGCGCCACCCTCGGCGCGACGCAGCCCGTCGTCGCCGCTCAGCATCCGCAGCTGTGGCGCGAAAGGCTGCGCGGGCGCGGTGCGCCCCTCGAGCTGGATCACGCCACCTGCCGCATTGCCATAGAGCGACGCCGCCGGACCGCGGATCACCTCGGCCCGCTCCAGGTCACTCGTCTCCACGTGGTTGAGCGTCGTCTGTCCATCGGGCATCGTGGCAGGCACGCCATCCACGATCACGCGGACCCCTCGCACGCCGAACTGCGCGCGCCCACCGAATCCGCGGATCGAGATGCGCTCGCCCAGCGCCCAGTTGAAGCTGTTGTCCACCTGCACGCCAGGCACGGCGCGGAGTGCGTCGTCGAGTGCGATGCCCGTCGAGTGGCGAGCCGACTCCGTAAGGCGCACCGCCGAGAGCGCCGCGGCGGTGGCGTTCATGGTCGAGGGTGCTCGCGTCACCGTGACCACGGTGGGCGCGAGATGCGCCGTGTCGGTTGGCTGCTGCGCGAACGCCTGCGACATCGGTGCAACGCAGGCGAGGATGAGTGCAATTCGCATGAGGTCCGGTAACATCGCACATTGTTTGGCACTTCGCACCGGCACAACAAAAGCAGAACAGGACCACGCCGGAGAACCACTGGACAGGGGCGGAGCGTTGGTCCAAAGTTGTCCGCCGTCGTCCTGTTCAAGCTGTTCAGCAGTTGCAGCCCGGCGCGAAACTCGCATCCCCAACGCACACCCCTTTTTCCGGAAACAGAATGCGCACCGTCCCCCTCGGCTCGCAGGGCCTGACCGTCTCTCGCATGGGCCTCGGCTGCATGGGCATGTCCGAGTTCTACGGCGCCACCAACGACGCCGAGTCCATCGAGACGATCCACCGAGCCCTCGACGTCGGCATCACCTTCCTGGATACGGCCGACATGTACGGTCCGTTCAAGAACGAGGAGCTGGTCGGCAAGGCCATCCGGAACCGGCGCGGTGAGGTGCAACTCGCCACGAAGTTCGGCAACATGCGCGGGGACAAGGGCGAGTTCCTGGGAGTGAACGGGCGACCCGAGTACGTACGGTCAGCGTGCGAGGCCAGCCTCAAGCGCCTGAACGTGGACGTCATCGACCTCTACTACCAGCATCGCATGGACAACACGGTGCCGATCGAGGACACGGTGGGCGCCATGAAGGAGCTCGTGACCGCCGGCAAGGTGAAATATCTCGGCCTTTCCGAGGCGGGAGCGGCCACCATTCGCAGGGCACACGCGGTCCACCCCATCTCCGCGCTCCAGACCGAGTACTCACTGTGGACGCGCGACCCCGAGGACGGGATCCTGTCCACGGTGCGCGAGCTCGGCATCGGCTTCGTGGCGTACAGTCCGCTGGGCCGCGGGTTCCTCACCGGGCGCTTCCAGACGCCATCCGACTTTTCTGCGGATGACTACCGCAGCCGAAGTGCGCGCTTCCAGGGGGAGAACTTCCAGAAAAACCTCGACCTGGTGAAGCGCATCGAGCAGATGGCCGCCGAGAAGCAGGCGACGCCCGCGCAGCTCGCACTCGCCTGGGTCATGGAGCAGGGCGACGACATCGTCCCGATCCCGGGGACCAAGTCGCGCTCCCGGCTCGAGGAGAACGCGGCAGCCGCCGACATCGAGCTCAGCGACGCCGAGCTGCAGGAGCTCGATGCCATCGCACCGAAGGGCGCGACGGCCGGCGATCGCTATCCGGACATGAGCCTGGTGAACCGCTAGGAGAGTCCCAGCTCCTCGTCGGTCGGCTCCGCCACTTCGGCGTAGACGGGATTGGAGAGGTAGCGCTCACCGAAGTCGCAGACGATCGACACGATCAGCTTGCCCTTGTTCTCCGGGCGCGCGGCGAGCTGCAGCGCGGCCCAGGTGATCGATCCCGACGAGATCCCCGCGAAGATCGCCTCCTCGCGCGCGAGCCGGCGCGCGGTCGCGATCGCGTCCTCATTCGTGACCCGGATGACCTCGTCGTAGATCTTCGTGTCGAGGTTGCCGGGGATGAACCCCGCGCCAATGCCCTGCTGCTTGTGCGGCGACGGCGCGCCGCCCGACAGCACGGGGCTCTCGTTCGGCTCCACGGCCACGATCGTGAGCCCGGGCTTCTGCTCGCGCAGGAAGCGTCCCGTGCCGGTGATGGTGCCGCCAGTGCCCACACCGGAGACGAAGATGTCGACGCCGCCATCGGTGTCCTTCCAGATCTCGGGACCCGTGGTGTGATAGTGAATGGCGGGATTCGCGGGGTTGTCGAACTGCCGCGGCATCCATCCGCGAGCGCCGAGCGTGGCGAGCACTTCCTCCGCCTTCGCAATGGCGCCCTTCATTCCCTTGGGGCCCTCGGTGAGCACCACCCGGCAGCCGAGCGCGCGGAGGAGGTGGCGTCGCTCCACGGTCATGGTCTCGGGCATCACGAAGATGCAGCGATAGCCCTTCGCCACCGCCGCGTAGGCGATGCCGATGCCCGTGTTCCCGCTCGTGGGCTCCACGATGATCATCCCCGGCGTCAGCGCGCCGCGCGTGATCGCGTCATCGATCATTGCCGCGCCGATGCGGTCCTTGACCGAGTTGAACGGGTTGAATCCCTCGTGCTTGATCGCGACGCGAGCCCCGAGGCCCTGCGTCATGCGGTTCAGCTGGATGAGCGGCGTGTTGCCGACAGTGGACGCGACGTTCTCATGAATCTTCATGATATCTTTCCCGGGTGACCAAGTCCGAACAGCGCCCACACAATCGAGCCACGGTGATCGCCGCCTTCGCGGCCGTGTACGTGATCTGGGGCTCCACGTACCTGTTCATAAAATACGCGATCGAGACGATGCCGCCGTGGCTGATGGCGGGCACCCGGTTCGCACTGGCAGGCGCGCTTTTGTACGGCTGGGTGCGCATACGCGGGACCCCGGCGCCCACTCGCGGTGCGTGGCGCACCGCGATGATCACGGGCCCGCTGCTCCTGCTCGGCGGGAACGGGGCGGTGGTGTGGGCCGAGCAGCGCGTCGCGAGCGGCATCACGTCCCTGCTGGTGGCGATGGTGCCGCTCTGGATGGTGCTGGTGGACTGGCTGCGACCGGGAGGGGTGCGTCCCCGGCTGCTCACCGGCGTCGGCATCGCGATCGGCCTGGGAGGACTGCTTATCCTCGTGGGCCCTGCGGCGCTGGCCGGCCACGGTGGCGGCATCGACCTGGGCGGCGCGGGTGTGCTCGTGGTCGGGTCACTCTCGTGGGCGATCGGCTCGATCGTGGCGCGGCAGAGCGAGCGCCCGTCGTCACCGCTGCTCGCCACGGCCATCCAGATGCTCTGTGGCGGGGCCGCGCTCGTGATTGCGGGACTCGTGAGCGGCGAGGCGGCGCAGGTGAACCTGGCGGCGATCTCGCTGCGGTCGCTGCTCAGCTACGCCTACCTTGTGGTGTTCGGCTCACTGGTGGGATACACCGCCTACGTGTACCTGCTCGGGGCCACCACGGCCGCGCGGGTCTCGACGTATGCATACGTGAACCCCGTGGTCGCCGTGCTGCTCGGCTGGCTGTTCGCGCACGAGCCGATCACCGCGCGCACGCTCGTGGCCGCGGCGGTCATCCTCGTGGGCGTGGCGACGATCACCCTGGCGGGGAGTGCGAGCCGGACAGCCACCCAGCCCTCACGCGACGCTGCGCCTCCGTCGCCTCCGGAAGGGGCTCGATCGACCAGCGCTGGTCTCCGCGAACGAGCTTGAGTCCGGCGCCCGCGAGGGCGGCGTCGAAGTCCGGATCCACCGTGCCGCCCACGTGCGTGTCGAACCAGCCGTGCATGTCCTCGCCGGTCACGTCCTGCACGGCGAGTTCGACGTCGCGCTCGGTGTAGCCACGGCCCTGCAGGTAGTACGACGCGCTGCGCTGCTCCCACGAGCGCTTGCGGAGCGCGCGGAACACGTCGTCGAGTGACTTCCTGTCGTTCGTCTTCGAACGCACCATCAAGTCCAGGTAGAGCGCGAGTCCCGCGCCCTTGGTGTAGTACGAGATCCAGACGTTACCGCGGTTCGTCGGCTGCGATTGCGCGGCGCCGTCCCAGAAGGGCGCATGAAAGCTCGCCATGCGCGCCGAGGCCAGCTTGCGACCGGGCGCCGTGAGGTTCGCGCGCGCGATGCCTGCGACCGACGCGAGCATCTCGGCCTCGTCGGTGATGCCGGCACGATGCATGGCCACCGTGCCGTAGTACTGCGTCCATCCCTCGGCCACCCAGAGGGAGGGCTGGTACTGCTCCACCGTGTAATCGAAGGGGCCGAGCGCCGCGGGGCGCACGCGCTTCACGTTCCACACGTGGAAGTACTCGTGAGCCACGATGTCGGTGGCGGGCATCACGCCGTTGGTGTCGGCCCACTTCTGCGGCGTCTGCACCTGGGTGGAGAACAAGTGCTCCATGCCGTCGCCGCCGGGGAAGCCGAGGTGCACGAGGAAGGTGTAGCGCGTCAGGGGAGGCGCGTCGAAGACACTGTTCTCGTACTTCACGAGCTTGCCGACGTCACGCACGAACTTCGCGAAGCCACCCTCGGGCACGGGGCCGTTGTGGTGGACCATCACGCGATAGGTGCGGCCGTCGACGCGCGTGCTGTCGAGCAGGAGGTTGCCCGCCACCTCGGTGGGCGTGTCCACCAGGCGGTCATAGTTCTCGAAGCGGAAGTCGCGCTGCGACGTGAGGCTCGCGTCGCCATTCATGAGCAGCGCGGCGGGGGGCGCGTCGACGTGAAGCGTGACCGCATCCTGCTTGTGCCCCACCACGTACATGAACAGCGAGGGGCCGTTCCAGTTGGCGTGATTGGTGTCGAGCACCGAGAAGGTGCCGGACATGGGGGCGTTCGCGAAGACACGATAGTGCACGCGCGCCGCCTTCTGCCTGCCGAGCGCAACACGCCAGAGCGAACCGTTGAGCTTCTCGGCGGCAAGCGTGTCGCCCTTCGCGCCGGTGACCGAAACCTCCTGCACGTTGCGCGCGAAGTCGGCGCGCGCATAGCGGCCCGGCGACCAGACCGGCATCTGCAGGTCGACGCTGCCGCCACTGAGGCGCGCGAGGTCGATGGTGACGTCGTAGAGGTGCATCGCCGGGTCGGCGAGCGACACGCGATAGGCGATGTCCATCGCGGGCGGCGCGGCCTGCGCATGCGCGGGCGGGGTGAGCAGCAGGGCGGCGGCAACGACGATCAGCGGGCGCATGGCGGGAATTGTGGGAAGTGGGCCGTCACGATAATCTCGGGCGGCGGCATGGTTCGCGCATCCCCCGCGGCAACGCCATTTCACGGAGCTCGCATGGCATCACGGATCACGAAGCGGGAGGTGACGTCACTCCTCTCACAACTCGAGGAGATCGAGGAGGGGAACGGCGATGGCACGCTGCAATTCGCCGATGGACGCGAGCTGCCGGTGAGCTCGCTGGGCAAGACATACTTCCCGAAGGAGCGCTACACAAAGGGCGACCTGCTGCGCTACTACGTGCAGGTGGCGCCGGTGATCTTCCCGGTCATCGCCGATCGTCCGCTCGCGCTGAAGCGATTTCCCGGGGGCATCACGGGACCGAGCTTCTACCAGCAGAAGGCGACGACGAAGGTGGACGGCGTCCACATCGAGACCATCAGCGCGGAGCAGAGCGGCCCGCGCTACGTGGCTCGCGACCTCTTCACCTTCCTCTACACCGTGCAGCTGGGGACCATCGCGGTGCATCCCTGGCTGTCGCGCGCCGACTCACTGGAGCATCCGGATGCCCTGGTGCTCGACCTCGACCCGGGTGAGGGGGTGAAGTTCACGCGCGTGGTGGAGGTGGCGGATGCAGTGGGCGAAGTGCTCGCCTCGCTCAAGCTCAAGGGCGCACTGAAGACGTCGGGATCGCGCGGCCTGCACATCTTCGTGCCGCTGCCCGGTGAGACCACATGGGGCGACGCCGCGCAGCTGGCCGAGGTGATTGCGCGCCGCGTGGCCGGCCATCACCCCGCGATCGCGACCATCGAGCGCTCGATCAAGAAGCGCCCGAAAGGGACCGTGTACGTGGACTACCTGCAGAATGCGCGCGGCAAGACGGTGGCGTGCGCGTACAGCGTGCGCGAGAAGCCGGGCGCCACGGTGTCCACGCCACTCGCGTGGGACGAGCTGCTGCCCGACCTCGACCCGCGCGACTTCACGATCGTCACGGTGCCCGATCGCGTAGCGGAGGTGGGTGACCTCTGGAAGGCCGCGATCGCGAAGCCGCGTTCGATTGCAAAGGCGCTCAGGATGGCCGACGCCGACCAGGACGGCTAGAGGTAGCTGAGCCACCAGTCGGTGCGTCGCGCCTTCACTCCTGCGTACCACCGGCAGAGCGGATAGAGCAGGAGCGCGCCGGTGATCCACACCAGGTACACCACCCAGAGGCGGAAGCCCAACGGTGGTGACGCGGGGGCTGCCGAGGTATCGAGGAAGGAGCCGAGGGTCAGTCGAGTCGAACGGCCGAACGCAAGGTCGAGCACGAGCCCCGTGGCGTGCGCATACAGCCACTGCAGCAGGTAGAAGAAGAGCGGAACCTTTCCGTACACCGAGAAGGCGCGCAGCCGGTCCGGCACCGCACGTCCCTCCATCAGTCCCATGAACAGCAGGGCGGGGCCGAGCGTCATCATCAGGTAGAGGAGCGACGGCGGATACTTGCTCGTGTTGATGAACGAGAGCGCCGTGAATACCGCCGTGCGCTGCACCGCCCAGTGTGATGCGTCGCCGTAGACATTCGTTGCGCGCAGGGCGATGAATCCGGCGGTGACCGCCCCGCCAAGCTGCAGCAGCAGCGTGCGCCGGCGCGGTGAGTCGAGCGTCCAGAGCTGTCCCGCTGCATAGCCGAGCATCATGACGCCGATCCACGCAAGCACGGGGTACATCACGAAGATCACGGGCGCCGGGAAGCCGAAGGGCGTGATGACGCCCTGCACGTGCACGAACGTCATGAGCTGGTCCGCCACTCCGGGAACGGGCGCCGGCGGTCCGTGCCACACGTTCACGTGCATGCGATCCAGCGCGTTGTGTCCCAGTACGATCGTGGCGCCAACGGCTCCGACCACTTTCCACGGCAGCCTGATCGCGCCGGCCATCACCACCATCGAGAAGCCGATTGCCCCGATGACCTGGATCACCGCCACCGGATCCAGCGTCCATGCCGCCAGCGCCCGGATGACCACTATTTCCAGGAATATCAGCCAGAGTCCGCGAGTGATCAGGAACCTGGAGAGCACGGACTTCGGCTTGCCGCGCTGCTCCTGGAGCTGTATCGAGACACCACTGAGGAACACGAAGGCCGGCGCGCAGAAGTGCGTCACCCATCGCGTGAGGAAGAGCGCCCAGCTGGTGGTGGTGAGGTTCGTGGGATCACCAAGTGCTGCGATGTGAACGAAGTCGCGCGTGTGGTCGAGCAGCATCACGACCATCACGATGCCACGCAGCATGTCTATGCTCTCGAGGCGGCGCGCGGCGCGCGGGGGCTCGTACGCGCCAAACGCGGGGGCGGTGGCTGGAAGCGTTGCTTCACTCATGCTCGATCCGTCCTGTAAGGGTCGGCGCCGCGCCTCGTGCGCGGCGGCCCCAAAGTGTGCGGATCAGGCGTTTTTCGCCTCTTTCGGTCATCTTCGGGCACCCGCATGGCACGATTGATCCGTGGCCCCCGTCACGGTCTGGCGCACCGGCGGGGGATATCTAATGTTCCTGATCCCTCCCGCACCCGGGCGCAGCACTTTTTCCGCAGCCCCCCGCTGACGATGTCCCTGTTCCAGCGCAGCTCCTCCGCCACCGTGCCGCCCGCATCGGCGTATTCCGTCTTCGACGCGCGCCTCACCGTGCATGGTGACGTGACCACCGAGGGCACGCTGCGCGTCGATGGCCAGCTGCAGGGCACCATCCACCAGGCCGACACCGTGATCATCGGCGTCGGCGCCACGGTGGTCGGCGACGTGAACGCCCGCGAGGTGATCGTGGGCGGCACCGTGCACGGCAACATCTCGGCGACGGAGCGCGTGGAGCTGCAGTCCAGCGGCGTGGTGGCGGGCGACATCGACTCCGCCGCGATCCTGGTGCAGGAAGGCGGCGCGGTGCAGGGGCGACTCGCCATCCGTCCGCAGGGAAGCGCCGAGCGGCTGGACGCGGGCACGCAACGCCAGCGTCTCGCGCCGAGTTACGCGGCGGAGCCGCTCGGATAGCGATGGCGCGACCCTCGGCGCCCGAGTCGCGCGGGTGGACGATCCTCCTCGTCCCGCCGCATCCCGCAGGCAAGACGCGCGCGCTGCGAGTGCACTCGCGGCACCTGCGCGCGGCCGGCGCGTTCTGCGTGCTCGGCGCGCTCGCGCTGCTCTCGATGCGGGCGCAACGCGTGGCCGAGGTGAGTGCGACGGAGCAGCAACTGGTGGCGGCAGAGCAGGCGATCCTCGTGCTGAGTGACAGCGTGCGGACGCTGGCGGATGCGGGCGACTCGGTGGCAGGCGGGGACGCGGGTGCAGTTCCGTCGCCGGCGCCCATCAGGCGCGTGCCCGTGACGACGCACCTCGTCTCTCGCCCAAGGCCCTTCGCGGGGCGACTTGGCTCCAATGCCTTGACGCCGCCCATCGCGCCGCTCTCGAGCCGGATGTTCGAGGGCGTGGTGCTCCCGGTGCTCGGCACGATCACCAGCCGATTCAGCGGATCACGCTTCCATCCGATCCTCGGAATCTTCCGGGCGCACAAGGGAGTGGACCTGTCGGCGCCGAGTGGCACCGGCATCGTGACGCCGGCGGCGGGGCGCGTACGGTTTGCCGGGCGCCGGTTCGGCACGGGTAACCTGGTGGAGATCGACCACGGCAACGGCGTGGTGACGCGCTACCTGCACTGCAGGGTGCTCAGGGTGCACACGGGGCAGCAGGTGGAGGCAGGGGCGCTGATTGCGACGGTGGGGTCGACTGGGCTCGCGACGGGTCCGCACCTGCACTTCGAGGTGCTGGTGAATGGGACGGCGGTGGATCCGTTGAAGTACCTGGTGGGCGCGCACGATTCCGCGGGGCGGGCGGGGGCCGTCGTTACCTCGCCGGTTCCCGTCGGTGCAAACGGCGGCTCTGGGTTGCCGCTGACTTCGGCGCCGGTCGGGGAGCCGCCGGAGATTGGGCATCGTTAGTTCGAACTACAGGCCCGTAGGCCCGTAGGCCCGTGGGCTCGAGCAGGGACAAGGAAGCGCTGCGCGCTTCGTCATGAGTTCGCAGGCAACGCAGTCAACCTTGAACGGATGACGAAGCGGCGGCCGCGGGCCGCCGCATACCGTGTCAGTGCTCGAGCCTACGGGCCCACGGGCCTACCGGCCTGCAGTAAGACAGAGCGGCCGACGACAACGCCAGATCCCTCGCTTCGCTCAGGATGACGGCGCTTCGCTCAGGACGACTGCGTTCCGCGCCGCCGGTGACTGTCCGCCCCCTTCCCGTTCTCCTCCGTCCTGCCCAGCGCCCCGCCCATCACGATCCCCTCGCTCCCGAACTTCTCGCGCACCCGGTCGATCGTGCGCGCCACCGCGCGGTCCTTCTCCGTCTCCACTTCCCTTCCCGCCTGCGCCTCGAACAGCGCCAGCTGGTCGGCGCCGGCATGTGACGACAGCGACGTGAGCGCCACGCTCAGCAACCGCGCCGGCACGCGCCGCGCCGCGCGCAGCTTGGTGAGGAGCTGGCGCGCCACCGCGTGAATGACGCGGTCCGACATCACCGCCGCGTCGAGCGTTCGCGACGCTGACCGTGTGCGAAAATCATGGTCGCGAATGCGCACGGTGATCGTGCGCGCGGCGAGTCCCTCGCCACGCAGGTCGGACGACACGCGCTGGGCAAGCGACGCCAGCTCGTGCGCCAGTCCCGCATCGTCCGCAATGTCCACTGCGAAGGTCTCGTCGCGACTGAGGCTCTTCGCGTCGGCATGGGGCTCCACCGCCCCGTCATGAATGCCGCGCACGCGCTCCCACAGCCACTCGCCCTCACGCTCGCCGAGCATGCGCATCAGCTCGGCGGCCGAATGCGGGAGCACGTCCGCCACCTGCTTCATCCCCAGCGAGGCGAGGCGCTCCTGGAAACGCGGGCCGATCATCGGGATCTCCGCCAGCTCGAGCGTCGCGAGAAATCCGGCCTCGCTACCTGGCGGCACCACGAACACGCCGGTCGCCGAGTTGTGCGCCTTCGGCTTGGCATGCTCCACCGCGAGCTTCGCGACCAGCTTGGACGTGCCGCCGCCGATCGACACCGACAGCCCCGTGTCGCGAATCACGGCCGTGCGGATAAGGTGCGCCGTCTCCGCCAACGTCTCGTTGTCGTACAACACCTCGGTGCCGCCGAGGTCCATGTACCACTCATCGATGCTCGCGGCCTCCACCAGCGGCGAGAACTTGCCGAGCGTCTCGCGAATGCCGTGGCTCATGTCGGTGCAGGCGCGTCGCGGCACGGGGACGCAGACCGCCTCGGGACACAGCCGCAGTGCACGCGAGATCGGCATGCCGGAGCGGACGCCGTAGCGACGCGTCTCGTACGACGCCGAGCAGACCACGCCGCGACTCTCGGCCGTGCCGCCGACGATCAGCAGTGGCTCGCGTCCCGCGCCGTCGGGGTCCACCATGCGCGCGACGGCGACGAAGAATGCGTCGGCGTCGGCAAGCAGGATGCGGCGCGGAACGATGACGTCGGCGTTCACGCTGTACCGCTCAGTGCGACGCGGAGTCGGCGACGGCGGTGAGCGTCACGTGGCCCACGTGCTCCGTGTGCGCGAAGCGGATCGCGCGACCCTCGGCGCGCGGGCGAGGGGTGTGCGTACTGTCGAGGGAGGCGATCACGAGGGAGGGCCAGCCGTCGATTGACGTGATCAGCGCCTGGCCCTCGCCCTTCTGCACCACGAGGTCCGCCGGCGTTGCGAGCACGAGCGTGCTGTCCTTCTGCATCGCGAACTCGGGCGCGCGCATGCCGATGATGAGGCCCCCGTCCACCTTCATGCGGAAGCGTCCTGGGGCGCCTGTCGAGGTGGACACGCGCACGCCGATCTCTCCTGGCGCCTCGGGCCAGCAGGAGGAAAGAAGGAGGAACGCGAGGAACGGGGCGAGTCGGCGCATGCTGAAAGCTACTTCTTGCTCCACAGGACGATGGCGCCACACTCGTTCGAGCCCCACATGAACTGTGGCGGCAGGAAGGCGCCGGCGGGGTAGATCTCCACCGCGCGCAGTTGCTCGGGAACCGCGGCCATGTCCAGCTCGAAGGTCTCGTCGAGCGGCACGCGCGTGCCGTCCAGCCACACTGGAGGGCTGCAGCGCCCCCACACGCCGCGGAACGACACCATCTTGGAGCCGCCGTGAGACTCGATGCGCGCACCGGAGACCCCGCGCAGCAGGTCCGTGATGTAGTTGGGGCGAAGCCGGTCGATGTCGGACGCGGTGACGAACTTTCCATTCGTGGTGCCCCTGCGGCGCTCCTCGAAACCGGAAAAGTCGCGGTCGTAGATCCGCTGCGCGACCACCTTGATCGTGTCCAGCACCGACTTGCGGCTGGGGAGCAATACGTCGAAGTCGGCAGGCGTGTTCGCCGCCAGCTCCACGGTGCGACGCTCGATGACGTAACCGATGGCGCGCGCTTCCAGGCGCTGCGTGCCGGCGGGCGCCTCGCCGATCGAGAAGTGTCCGGTCGTGTCGGTCCGCATGAAGTGCATCGCGTTCCCGAGTCGTACGTCGGCGTTCGGCACCACCAGGCCGCGCTCATCGTGCACGAATCCCGTCACCCGCGCGACCCCGCCGATGCGAAGGTCGCGCCTGACGAAGCCGCTGGCCGGAACCCGCACCACCACCTGGCCAGTGCTGTCGGTGCCGCGCATCATCTGCAGCGCGATCTCGGCGTCGGCCGGCAGGCCACAGAGCGACGCCCAGCCGTCCTCGGTGGTCAGCGCCTGCGTCTGCGGATCCTCCTGCGCAATGCGTCGCCCGCGAATGACGATCTCGGACCAGCTCGCGACCACCACGGCGCCCACGAGTGGCACCCCGGTGCTCGCGTCCAGGGCCCTCACGTAGATCGCGCCCAGGGAATCGCCCACGGCGCGCCCGCAGATGGCCTTCGTCACCGATTTCGCCGAGGGCGTCGAGAGCGTGAAGGCGTTGCGTCGCGCGTCGATCTCGATCGCGCGCACCGGCGGGACGAGGCCGAGTGTGTCGACGGCGTAGTGGTAGAACGTCGCGAGGTACTTGCCCGGCTTCACGGCCGGGAGCTCGAAGCGCCCGGCCTCGTCCGACTCGGCCGAGTACAGGACGTCCACGCTCCCCGGTGCGGCGAGCTGCACCGCCGCATGCGCGAGCGGATGTCGGCTGATGCTGTCCCACACCACGCCGCTCACGGCGATGCCGTCGGGCTGCTGGGCCAGGGCGGGGGCCGCGATGGCCAGGAGCAGGAAAAGCGGGATGAGTCGCATTGTGGGCATGGCCGAAATCAGGAGGTGTCGCGCCGGCTGGCAAGGGCGCGAGGCGCGGATGTGGGCCGCGTCACGTTTTGTATACAATTCTGCACATAATATAGATTCGCCCGCTGCCCGCAAGGGAGCGCACCGCGCCGTACACCCTGGCCCCCGTATATTTCACCACCGTATCGCTCACTCCGCCATGGCCTCCTCCCGCAAGCCCGTAGACTCGCCCGCGCGCCGCACGCCGGCCGCATCGCGCCCTGCCGTGTCGAAGCCCGACGCGAGGGGCGCGGTGAAGGCGCGCGGGGCAGCCTCGGGGCGGAAGAGCGTGGTGACGGCGCTGCCGAGCGCGGCCGACGCGCCCCATGGCTCGCGTCCCGACCAGGTGTATGCGCGACTCCGCGACCTGATCGTGGTGGGCTCGCTGGCGCCGGGCAGTCGCATCGTGGAGACCGAGATCGCCAGCCGCCTGGGCGTGAGCCGGACGCCGGTCCGCGAGGCGCTGCAGCGGCTGCAGCAGGAGGGCTACGTGATGGGCGCGCCGGGGGCACAGCAGTCGCGCCTCACGGTGGCGCCGCTCACGCAGGCGGACGTGCACGAGCTGCTCACGGTGGTCGGCGCGCTCGAGGGGCTGGGCGGCTCGGGCGCCGCGCGGCTCGACGCCGCCGATCGCAAGACGCTCGCTCGCGAACTCCGCGCCCTGAACGCCGAGTTCCACAAGGCAGGCCGCGCCGCGCCGGTGGATCACTCGAAGCTGTATGAGGCCGACGAGCGCCTGCACCGTCGCATCGTGGAAGCGTGCGCGGGCCCGCGGCTGCTCGCCCTGCACGATGCGGTGAAGCCGCAGGCGGAGCGCTACATCCGCATGTACATCAGCATGCTCACCAGCGACATCCGCGCCTCGGTGGACGAGCACGAGACGATCGTGGACGCGATCGAGGAAGGCCGTGCCGACGATGCGCAGCGCGCGATCGAGGTCAACTGGCGCCATGCCGCGGAGCGGCTGGGCAAGGTGATCGCGGTGGCGGGGGAGCGGGGGGCCTGGTAGGGCGGGAGTTCGGGTTGTCGGGAGCTGGGGGGCTGGGGAACAGCCTCCTGCGGAACCCCTCGCCGCCGGCCCGGGTAGGTCTAGTCAGCTCATCAGTACCGAAGCGGTTCCTTCCCCACGCAGTCCTCAGCCCCTCAGCCCCTCAGCCCCATGCGGAAACTCCTTCTCGGCGCATTAGCGGCATTCTCCCTGGTTTCCTGCGACACCAAGGCCAAGGAGCAGCTGTCCTCGCTCCAGCATTCCGATTCGCTCCGGCGCGACTCGCTGATGGCGGTCAAGAACGAGCTGCTGAACGACATGCTGATGTCCACGCAGTTCGTGAACGACATCAACGCCGAGATCGCGAAGGCCCGCTCGCTCGCGTCGAGCAAGCCGAAGCTCCAGCGCGCCAGCGAGACCGCCGACCTCAAGGCGGAGCGCGACAGCGTGATGAGCCGCATCCATGAGCTGGTCGCGCGCCTGGATTCCACGGAGTCGCGCCTGGCCACCACGCGCTCGCGCGCGGCGAGCCTGGCGAAGAAGGACGATGCCCTCCTCGCGCAGATCACCGCCTACGAGAAGACCATCGGCGAGTTCCGCGCGACGGCCGAGCGCCAGCGCGCCGAGATGCAGGGAATCATCGACGAGCAGGGCGTCCAGATCGCGGGGCTCAAGGGCAAGGTCGACACGGTGACGAAGGCGAACGTGACCCTCGCCGGCCAGCGCGCGGCGCTCACGGACACCGTGTCGGACCTCACGCGCCAGTTGAACACCGTCTACTGGACGAGTGGCACGCGCGACGAGCTCGTGAAGCGCGGCGTGCTGGTGGAGGAGGGGCGCAAGCCATTCCTGATCGTCGGCGATCGCCACACCGCGCCCGCGCGGCAGATGGACCCTTCGAAGTTCACGCAGGTGGATCGCCTGCGGGATCGCCAGATCGCGATTCCCGAGGGGGAGTACACGATCGCCTCGCGCCATGATGGCGCCTTTGCGACGCCCTATGGCACCAAGGACGGGCACATCACGGGTGGACTGCGGATCGACCAGCCGGAGCAATTCTGGGCGAGTGGGAAGTACCTGATCCTGCTGAAGAAGTGATTCAGGAGGCTACTGCATCACTTTTTCGAGGGCCTTCTTCGCATCCTCGTTCCGGTCATTCAGCTTGATCGCGACCTGATACTCGCCCTTCGCCAGCTCGCGGCGCGCCGTTCTCTCGAGGATCATCCCCAGCCGGTAGTGCGCGCCGCTCAGCTGCTGGGGGCTGGCTTCCTTCGGCGGTGACGCGATGAACGCCCGCAACAGGCGCTCACCGCGCTCCATGTTCCTGCCCGTAGCCGCCGCGGCACGACCGTACACGAGCTGGCCCCACTGCTCGTCGGGGTGCGTCTTCTCGTAGCGCTCGGCCAGCGCGAACAGCTCCTCCGCGCGGCTCTGGCGCAGCAGGAAGTTCGTGAGCGACGCGAACGCCGGCAGGCTGTCCGGCGCGGCGTCATAGGCAACGCGATAGCCACGCTCGGCATCCACCAGGTTCTTCTCGCGCTCGGCGATCGAGGCAATCGCGAGGCCGCCGCGCATGCGGTTGAGCTTCATGATCTCCGCGGCCTGCTCCTTCGCCTTCGGGATGCTCCCGCCCATGAAGCCCGGCGCCTGCACGTAGAACTCGATGAGGCCAAGGCGCCCCTCCAGCTGCCGGGGGTCGAGCTGCACGGCGCGCTCGAACTCGGCCTTCACCTTCCGGGCGAGGAAGGGCTGCCGAAACTTCGACGCATGCTGCGCGGCGTCGCCGTAGGCATTGCCCAGCCAGTAGTGATAGTCGGCGTTCTGCGGATCAGCTTCCACGGCCTTCTCGAACCACTTCACCGACTCGTCGGTGGCGCTCTGCGCGGCGGCCACGCGACCCAGGTAGTACATGGCCTCGCGGTCATTCGCGTTGCGCTGGATGCGCAGCGCAAAATCGCGCTTGGCATCGTCATACCTGCGTGCCTCGAACAGTGCGACGCCGGGCGACTTCGCGCCCTGTTGCGCCACCTGCCCGCGCGCACTCGATAGCAGCAGCGGAAGCAGGGCGAGCGCCCGACAGAGTCGCTGGATGGTCTGCAGCGTGATGTTCATCGGACCTGGGGGGAGGGGTCGAAGGACCGCGCTGGGGGTGCGCGCGACCACACCCAAGGAAAGGATGATGCCCGGCGCGCGCCTGGGCCGCGCGAGTCCTGCAACACCATGTCACCGCATGGCTTGGCCGCGCCAGAGACGAGAACTCGACTTTTCCGTTCCCATACGGGCGTCGCCCCTGGAGGACGCCGCCGTGTCGGAGTGACGCGAAGCGCCGGTCAGTCCGCGAAGCGGGCGGCCGAACGCTCCTTCGCCTTACGCGCTTCCTCTTCGCGGTTGCGCGGGGGTGCCTTGACCTCGAGGTGCTCGATCAGGCGCCGCGCGGCTGCCGTGACCTCATCCACCGCGCGGTCGAACGCCTTTTCATTGTGCTTCGCCGGCTGGTTCATCCCGCTCAGCTTGCGGACGAACTGCAGCGCCGAGGCGCGAATCTCGTCCTCGGTGGCGGCAGGCTCGAAGTTGGCGAGCGTGCGAATGTTGCGACACATATTCTGGACATCCCTCACAAAAAGCACTGCCAAAGCCTGAACAGGACAACGGCGGAGACGGGCAGGACAACTGCAAAAACAATCCTTGTTGTTCTACCGCCCTGTCCAGTATCTGTCCGCCGTTGTCCTGTTCAAGCAGTTGAATTGCCCTGGCGCTACGACCTCTCCCCTACCAGGAAGGATCCTCCGACGAAATCTCCTCCCGGATCTTGAGGTAGCTGTCGTACCGCGCCGCGGCGACCTCTCCCTTCTGGAGCGCCTCGCGAATCTTGCATCCGGGCTCCGACACGTGCGCGCAGTCCTGGAATCGGCACTCGCCGCGATGGGGGCGGAACTCCGGGAAGCAGTCGTCCAGCTCGCGGAGCGCCAGCGCCCACATGCCGATCTCGCGCAGGCCCGGCGTGTCCACCACGAAACCGCCGCCCTGGTCGTCGGGCAGCGGATGCGCGAGCGCCCCAACCGTGGTGTGACGCCCCTTGTTCACCGACTCGCTGATCTCGCCCACGCGCAGGTTGAGCCCAGGGAACAGCCCATTCACAAGCGACGACTTGCCCACGCCGCTCGGGCCCGTGAGCACGCTGACGTTGCCCGCGAGCGCATCCTTGAGCTCCGCGATGCCGATCTCCTTCTTCACGCTCGTGTAGTGCACGACATACCCGGCGCGGGAGTACACGTCGAAGCGCTCGCGCGCCTCGCGCTCGCCCACCAGGTCCACCTTGTTGATCACGATGCGCGCGGTGAGCTCGTTCGCCTCGGCGATCACCAAGAAGCGGTCGAGCATCCGCGGGTGCGGCTCCGGCTTCGCGGCCGCGAACACGATCAGCACCTGGTCCACGTTCGCCGCGAGCACGCGCTCGCCATGCCCGCCACCCGGTGCACGGCGCGCCAGCTTGGAGCGGCGCGGCAGCACCTCGTTGATGCGCCACGATCCGTTGTCCTCGTCGCGCTCGAGCACCACGCGATCGCCCACCGCGAGCTTGAGCTTCTGGCTGGCTGCGCTCATGGTGTCGCGACGGATGGAGCCATCCGGCCTGCGCCCCGACCCACTCTTTTTCAGCCGGCCGGCGAGTGACGCCTCGATGCGATCGCCACCATCGGTCTTCACGGACCATATGCCGCCGGTTCCCGAGAGGCAGGTGCCCAGCAACCGTACTTCGTTATCGCTATTCACTCTCGTCCTTCTCGTCCTTCATGACATCGAACCAGCGACGGGTGCCGCGCGCGCCAGGCGAACGGCCCATCATGATCAATTCCTCCAGCTGCTCGTGCACCGCCGACAGCGGCAGCGACCCCAGTCTCGCCAGCGCCTCTTCCTCGCTCGCGCCGCGCACCAGGTACGGCGACTCGATGTGCCCCTCCGGACTCGCCGCGCCGATGCGCGCCCAGCGCACGAACAGCAGGTAGCCGTCGTACGCCTCGTCCTCGCTCGGGTCCACCATCAGCTCCACCGAGTACGACATGCCGTCGCTGCCCTCGAACGTCGCCGGCCGGTCGTGCACCGCGCGATAGCCGCCAATGGTGTTGGCGTCGCCCTTCGAATGGTCAGCGGGGCGATGCTGGCCTGCCATGATCAACGGCGCCCGCCGACCATCTCCTTCACCACGTTGCCGGTGATGAAGGCGACGTTGGCCGGGCGCTCCGCCAGCCGGCGCATCAGGTAGGGATACCACTGCGTGCCATACGGCACGTACACGCGCATCCGGTACCCCTCCTTCACCAACTGCTCCTGCAAGTCACGCCGCACGCCGTACAGCATCTGGAACTCGTAGCGATCCGGCGAAATCCCGTTCTCCTTCGCGAATCGCTTCGCCTCCGCGATGATGCGCGGGTCATGCGTAGCGATGCCGGGATAGTTGCCGCGCAGCATCAGCTCGTGCATGCACTTCACGTAGTTGGCGTCCACGTCCTACTTGTCGGGATACTCCACCGCGGCCGGCTACTTGTACGCGCCCTTGCAGATGCGCACGCGCGCCTGCAGCTCGTTGGCGCGCTTCACGTCCTCGAGCGTGCGATAGAGGTAGCTCTGCAGCACGATCCCCACGTTCTTCTTGAACGAGGGGTAGAGCCGGTCCTCGAACAGCCGCAGCGTGTTGTCCGTGTACGCGCTCGACTCCATGTCCAGGCGCACGAAGGTGTCGTACTGCTGCGCGCGGCCGAGCACGTCCTGCATGATGCTGATGCAGAGCTCCTCGGAGATGTCCATCCCCATGGCCGTGAGCTTCACGCTGACGTTCGCGTCGAGCCCCTCGGCGTGGATGCGGTCGAGGATCTCGAGGTAGGCGTCACGCGCCTCGCGCGCCTCCTGCTCGTTGGTGACGCTCTCGCCCAGCAGGTCCAGTGAGGCGGTGATTCCCTTCTGGTTGAGCGCCTTCACCGCCGGGAGCGCCGTGGCGAGGGTCTCCCCTGCCACGAAGCGGTTGGCGAACGACTTCGCGAGCTTGTTGTTGCGGACGAAGGCGAAGACCTTCGGCTGGTTCGACAGATACAGGAGCGCGTTACGGAGCATCGGTTCAGCGAATGGGGCGCAGGGGAGTGAGGGAAGCGCGAATCGGTTCGAGCACGCGCGTCACCGGGTAGATGCCGCCCTGGGTGAGCGAGGCGTCGAGCACGTTCCAGTTGGCCGCACCGTCATCGCTCTCCGGGTCCAGGATGTACTGCGCGAGCACGCCGAGCGGCTGTCCGGCCCGCACGACGATCGTGCCGCCGGGGAGGGGCGGAGTGGTCTCGAGCCAGCGCCCCTCGAGGCGCATGAGAGTGTGCTTCTGGAACGCCTGTCCCTTCACCAGCGAATCGATGGTGAAGCGCTCGCTCCGCAGCGAGGTGCCCTCATCCAGCTTCTCGAGGAACACGCCGTGCTGCTCGAGGAGCGCGACGAGTCCCACCTGTGAAGCGTCGAAGGTCCAGGCGTAGGGCAGGCGCCGCTCGCGCGTGGCGTTGAAGCGGTCGTACACGGGGATGTGCACCGTGCGGAACTTCCCCTGCCGGCGGCAGCCCCTTCGAGTCCCGGGCTCGAGGATGTTGGTGTCGCCCGGCGTGCAGGCGATGTCCTCGATGATCACGTCCTGGCTGCGCTTGGAGGCGATCACCGAACGCAGCGCAACGGTGGGCGACGTCGCCGGCGTGGTGCCCCACGCAGTCACGCGACGGTCCGACTCATGCGAGCCGTCCACGAAGTCCTCGGGATTCGACGCGACGACATTCAGCACCTCCCAGAGGAAGGTGTAGGTCGCGGCAACGCGCGTGCGGAATGGGTCGTGGGAGTACGCCTCGCTGAGGATCGCCGCGCGACCGCGCACGCCGTAATAGTTGGTGCCGTAGCGCGGGTAGTCCTCGTAGGTATTCCAGCTCTTCGGGTCGGCCTGGTTCGGCTCGAAGTTGCCGTAGTCGAAGATGTCCATGTTGTAGCGGCGCTTTACCAGGTCCTTCACCGCGGGCAGCACAGTGTCGCGCAGGAACGGTCCCGTGACCTTCGCTGCCGGGTTGAGCGGCGGCGAGTAGGTGAGCGCATACCCGTGATAGCTGCCGTCGGTGGTGTGCAGGTCCACGAGCAGGTCGGGGTCCCACGCCTGGAACATCGCGAGCGACGCGCGCGTCTCCGGCGCCTCCGCCTTGATGTAATCGCGGTTCAGGTCGAGGCCCTGTCCGTTGGCGCGCTCGCCGACCATCGCAGGGCCGTTCTGCTCACCGCGATTCCTCGCCTGCGGCCCGAGCTTGTCGTTGCCGTCCGCATTGTAGATCGGCGCCACGAGCAGCACGATCGAGTCGAGCACGTTGGGCTTCTTGTCCATCGTGAGCTCACGCAGCAGTGCGAGCACCGCTTCCTTTCCCTCCACCTCGCCGCCGTGGATGTTGCCCTGGATGTACACGATCGGGCGATTGAGGCGCTTCGCCTCGGTCGCCGTCTTGACCAGCGGGCGGCTGGCGATGACGAGCGGGATCGGCTTGCCCATGCTCGTGGTGCCCATCGTCGTGATGTTGATCTTCGCGCCGGTCTTCTGGAGCGAGTCGAGGAACATCATCACGTCGGCGTGCAGGCTGGTCTCGGTGAAGCCGCTGCGCTCGGCGCGCGTCTGCGGCTTGCGCACCGCGAAGTCGCGCGGATACACGCCGCGCCCGGTGACGAGGTTCGCCTCGGTCTTCGACGTGGTCTGCCGGCCACTCGCGCACGCGGCCGCCGCGGCGAGGAGCAACGCCTTTGCGGCCAGGGTCACGCGGGAACGCGCACGGAATGCGATGGGCATCTTGGGTCTCGAAAGGGAAAGCTGGATCAGCCGAGCGGCTTGCCTTCGGCCGGGTAGAAGCGGCGGCGGCTGCGAGCCATCTCGACCAGGAGCGACGCGGGCTCGAAGCGGGCGCCGAAGCGGCCCTGCAGCTCCTCGAGCTCACGAACCACGGCGTCGGCGCCGATGGTGTCCACGTACCGGAACGGACCTCCCCGGAAGGGTGGGAAGCCGATGCCGAACACGGCACCGATGTCCCCGTCCCGCGCCGATCGCAGGATCCCTTCCTCGAGGCAGCGCGCCGCCTCGTTCACCATCGCCAGCACACAGCGGCGCACCACGTCCCCCGCGGGGATCACGGAGCGCTCACGCGTGCCGAGGAATTCGTAGACGGAGGGGTCGACTTCCCCCTTCTTGCCATCTTCGCCGTACTTGTAGAAGCCCGACTTGCCCTTGCGACCGGTGCGGCCGCTCTCGACCACGCGGCGCATGGCCTCGCTGGGGTGCATGCGAGCCCCGAATGCATCGAACAACACCTGCCCCACCTTTCCCCCCACGTCGAGTCCGACTTCGTCGAGGAGGGTGACGGGACCCACGGGGAAGCCGAAGTTCACCAGCGCCTCGTCGAGGGCGGCAATCTCCGCGCCCGCGTCGAGGAGCATGCCGGCCTCGTTCATGTAGGCGCCGAGCGTGCGCGTGGTATAGAAGCCCGGACCGTCGTTGACGACGATCACCGTCTTCCCGAGGCGCTTGCCGTACGCGACCGCGGTGACCACCGCCTCGCTGCTCGTCTGCTCGCCGCGGATCACCTCGAGCAGCGGCATCTTGTGCACGGGCGAGAAGAAGTGCATCCCCAGCACTCGCTCCGGGCGCTCGGCGGCCTCGGCGATACGCGTGATCGGGATGGTGCTCGTGTTCGAGGCGTAGACCGCGTCGTCATGGATGAGCGGCTCGACCTCTCGCAACACCGTGTGCTTGAGCGACAAGTCCTCGAACACCGCCTCGATCACCATGTCGAGGCCCGCGAAGCCCGTGTACTCGATGGTGCCGCCGGCGAGCGTCATCATGTCGTCGTACTGGGCGCGCGTGACCTGCTTGCGCTTCACGCGCTCCATCAACACCGCGCGAACGGAAGCCAGTCCCTTCCCCACGCGCGCGTGCTCGGCGTCCTTCAGGCGCACGGTGGTTCCCTGCTGCACGGCGACGGAGGCGATGCCCGCGCCCATGAAGCCGGCGCCGAGGATTCCCAGCTTCTCGACGCGCGCCGCCTTCGGCGCGGGCTCATCGACGCCCGGATCCTTCTTGAGCGCGGTGGTGGCGAAGAAGAGGAACACGAGCTGACGCGACACTTCGGTGAGGGCGAGCTCGCCGAACTGCTTGGCCTCCTCGTTCAACCCCGTCTTGAAGCCCTTGTCATAGCCGCAACGCACCACGTCGATCGCCGCGAGCGGCGCCGGATAGTGGCCGTGCGTCTTCGCCATCACGCCCTCGCGCGCCTTGCGGAACACGAGCGATCGGCCGATCGGGTTGTCCTCGAGGATCACGCCCGCGGCCCCGCGATCCCTGGGGCTGCGGCTCGGCAGGATGAGCTTCGACGCGAGCTCGTGCGCGCGCTTCACGGCGATCTCGCGCAGGATGGCGGGATGGACCATGTCGTCCACGAGCCCCATCTGCAGCGCCTTCTTCGCGCGGATGTTCCTGCCCGTGAGGATCATGTCGAGCGCGCGCTGCAGGCCGATGAGCCTCGGCAGGCGCTGCGTCCCGCCCGCTCCCGGGATGATGCCGAGCTGCACCTCGGGAAGGCCGAGCACCGTCTTCGGATGGTCGCTGCAGACGCGCCACGCGCAGGCGAGCGCCGTCTCGAGTCCCGCGCCCAGGCACGCGCCGTGGATCGCCGCGACGACCGGCACGCGCAATCCCTCCACCTTGTCGAGCAGCTCCTGCCCGAGGGCGCTCGCAGTGCGCGCGTCCTGCGGCGTTCGAAATTCGGTGAACTGCTCGATGTCGGCGCCGGCGATGAAGATGTCCGGCTTTCCGGAGATCAGCACTGCTGCCGCGATCGTCGGCGTCGCCTCGATAATTTTCAACATCCGCTCGAGCGAGGCGCCGAGCGCGCGATCCACCGTGTTCACCGCGCTGCCGGGCGCGTCGAAGGTGATGATCGCGACGCCGTCCTCCACCACCATCGTGAGCGGATCCACGTGGGCGTTGGTCGTCATGCGCGTTCGATGACCATGGCGTGGCCCATGCCGCCGGCGGCGCAGACGGTCATCAGGCCGAACTGCCCGCCGCGACGCTGCAACTCATTCGCGAGGGTGGTGAGGATGCGCCCGCCCGTCGCGCCGAAGGGATGGCCGATCGAGAGCGAGCCGCCCATCACGTTGAGCTTCGAGCGATCCACCTCGCCCACCGGGTTCTCGAAGCCGGCGCGCTGCGCCCACTCGCGGCTCTCGAAGCCCTTCAGGTTGCAGAGCACCTGCGCCGCGAACGCCTCGTGCATCTCGATGAGGTCCATGTCGTCGAGCGTGAGTCCCGCGCGCTTGAGTGCGACCGGCGCGGCGAGCACGGGACCCATGAGCAGCTGCTCGCCCGGGTCCAGCGCGGCGTAGGCATAAGACCGGATGTACGCGAGTGGCGCATAGCCTAGTGCGCCCGCAGCCTCCTCGCTCATCAGCAGCACGGCGCTTCCACCGTCAGTGAGTGGCGACGCGTTGCCAGCCGTCACGCTGCCGTAGCGCTTGTCGAACACCGGCTTGAGCGCCCGCAGCGCCTCGATGGAGCTGTCGGCGCGAATGCCGTTGTCGCTCGTGACCACCGTCTCGAACTTCGGCGGCACGTAGAGCGGCGAGATCTCGGCGGTGAGGCGGCCGTCCTGCGTGCCGACCGCGGCCAGGCGGTGCGAGCGCAGCGCGAACTGGTCCTGCTCCTCGCGAGAGATGTCGTTGATCTTCGCCATCTTCTCGGCCGACTGCCCCATGGTCTCGCCGGTGCTCGGCTCTGCGATGGCCGGCGTGATCGGCACGAGGTCCTTGGGGCGCACCGAGCCCATGACGCCGAGTCGCTGGCCGATGGTCTTCGCGCGCGAGAGCGCGACGAGCTTGTCGGCCATGGTGCGCGAGTGGAGGATCGGCACCTGCGAGAGCGACTCGGCGCCGCCGGCGATGATCACGTCGGCGTGGCCGAGCGCGATCTGGTCGGCGGCGTCGGTGATGGCCTGGTTGGCACTCGCGCATGCGCGCGAGACCGTGAACGCCTGCACGCCCCTGGGCAGCAGCGGCAGCAGCGACACCTCGCGCGCGATGTTGGGCGCGACCACGTTCGGCACGACCGTTCCATAGATGACCGCCTCGACGAGCTTTCCGCTGAGGTTGGTCCGCTGGATCAGCTCCGCGACCGACAGCTTGCCGAGCTCGATGGCCGACAGCGACTTGAGCACCGTCCCCGACCGGGCAAACGGGGTACGGACGCCGGCGACGATGGCGACGCGGCGTGGGGTCGAAAGTGCCATAGGAAGGGGAAGCTAGGCGACCGATACGAGGGACGCTACTTTGCCTCGTGCCGCTGCCGAATCCTTCCCGCCGAGCTGCGCGCCTCTCGGCGCTCCGGTCCACCTACTTCGACCTCCTGGTCGTGGGCGGCGGGATCACCGGCTGCGGAATCGCCCGCGACGCCGCCCTCCGTGGCCATAGCGTGGCCCTGATCGACAAGGACGACTTCGCCAGCGGCACCTCGAGCCGGTCGAGCCGCCTGATCCACGGCGGCCTGCGGTACCTGGAGCACGGGTACCTGCACCTGGTGTTCGAGTCCAGCAGCGAGCGACGCACGCTCCTGAGAATCGCCCCGCACCTGGTGCGCCCCCTCGAGTTCCTCTGGCCGATCTACGAGGGCGCGCGGCTGCCCCGCTGGAAGGTCTCGGCTGGGCTCGCCTTGTATGACGCGCTGTCGCTCTTCCGGAACGTGGGCATGCACCGCCAGATGGGGCGCGAGAAGGTCGCGCGTCGCGAACGTACATTGCTGCGCGAGGGGCTCACCGGCGGCATGCGCTACTTCGACGCCGCCACCGATGACGCGCGCCTCACGCTCGCGAACGCAATCTCCGCGAGCGAGGCAGGGGCGACGGTCGTCAATCACGTGCGACTCGACCTCATCACCGCCATGGATTCATCGGCCGCGAGTGGGCGCGGCGTGGACGTCCTCACCGGCGAGCCGGTCGAGATCAGGGCGCGCGTGATCGTGAACGCCGCGGGCCCGTGGAGCGACTCGGTGCGACGCATGGCCGGCGAGGCGATCGCAAAGAGCGCCGTGCAGGGGAGCAAGGGCGCGCACATCGCCGTGCCGCGCGGGCGCATCGGCAATCGGCGCGCACTCACGCTGCTGCACCCCGAAGACGGACGCGTCTTCTTCGTACTGCCGGCCGGCACCGCGGCAATCATAGGAACCACCGACACGTTCACCGATGTCCCCGCCGACGTGGTGCGCGCGACCGACGACGACGTGCGCTACCTGCTCGTGGCCGCGAACCATTACTTCCCGGCTGCGGCACTCGAGAAGGCGGACGTTCTGAGCGCGTGGGCGGGCATTCGCCCGCTGCTGCCGAGCGCGGGAGACGGGCCCGGCTCGGCGAGCCGCGAGCATGCGATCGTGCGCAGCGACAACGGCACCATCACGATCACCGGCGGCAAGCTCACCACGTATCGTCGCATGGCGGCCGAGGTGGTGGACCAGGTGCAGCGGCAGCTCGGGTTGCGTCCCCTGCCTTCGACCACGGGGGCGCAGCCCCTTCCCGGCGGGGAGCTGAACGGCACGCTCGACGACGAGCTGGCGATCGCGCGCATCGCGCTCGACGATGACGCCACGCGCGCGGAGCAGCTCGTGCACGCGTACGGGTCGCGCTGGCGCGAGGTGGATGCGCTCTGCCGGAGCAGCAAGGCGCTCAGCGCGCGCGTCGCCGCGGGGCTCGGCTACCAGATGGGCGAGATGGCGTGGTGCGTGGAGCGCGAGATGGCCGAGACGCTCGGCGACCTGCTCATTCGTCGCACGCACGTGGCGTTCGAGACGGCGGACCACGGCGTGGTCGCGGCGGCGAAGATCGTGAAGGTGGTCGCGCCGCTGCTCGGGTGGAGCGAGGAGGAGTGCGTGCGGCAGCTCGCGGCGTATGTGGGCGAGGTGGACCGGATCTTCACGATTGAGGGAGCGAAGGTGAAGAGGCGACGGGCACCGCGGAAGAAGTCGGCTTCGGCGTCCGTCGAGGCTGACTTCGATGTGCCCGATACGGAATCCGGCGACGAGGCCGAGGGGCCGTCGTCGCCGGAAGGGGACTTCATGCCGCCCGAGCGGCATCACTAGCGCGCGAGCTAGACGTCGAAGGCGTCTGGCGTGGTGTCGTGAATGGTCTTCAGCTCGACCAGCTTCAGGTTGCGCGTGACGTTGGGAAGCTTGAGCAGGATCGGGTCGCCCACGGCCTTGCCGAGGAGCGCGCGACCGATGGGGCTCGACATGGTGACGTGCCCGTCCTCGAGCTCCATCGCGTCGCCGAAGACCATGTGGTAGACCTCCTTCTCCTTCGACTTCTGGTCCTCCACCACCACGCGTGAACCGAGCCCCACCTTGTCGGAGGGGATCTGGGTCATGTCGATGGAAGAGAGCGTGCTGAGGCGGCCGTGCAGCTGGTTGAGGCGCGCGCGGACGAAGGCCTGGCGCTCGAGGGCGGCCTTGTACTCGCTGTTCTCGCGCAGGTCGCCGAGCTCGACGGCCTTCCGGATCTCTTCCGGGAGGATGACGTTGAGCTCGTGCTGCAGCTTCTCGACTTCGGCGCCGAGCTTCGCCTTGAGTTCTTCGATCATGGGTGGCGGACTTCGGGGAAAACGCAACGCCCGGCCGCCATGGGCCGGGCGTTCACACCCTTGGAAGGTAGGAGAGTCCGGGGGCGCGGGCAATGCCGGGCCGGGTTAGGATACGCGCATGCATGAGGTCGAAGCATACGGCGACGTCACGCGGGTGCGGCTCTGGAACGCACCGAGCCGCGCGGTCGGGATGCACGTGAGCGTGTACCTGGTTCGCGGCATCCTCGTAGATGCCGGCTTTCCGAATGCGTCGGCGGAGGTCGGGGCGCTACTCGAGCGGCTGAAGCCGCGTGCGCTGATGCTCACGCACTGGCACGAGGATCATGCCGGCAATGCGGCGCTTGCGGTTTCGCGCGGGATTCCCGTGTGGCTCGATCCGGCGACGGAAGAGATGCTCGTGAAGCGGCCGGGATTGCGGGCGTACCGGTTGCTCACCTGGGGCAGGCCGGCGGAGTGGATCGCGCCGCGCGAGCGATTCGTGCCCGAGCTGGAGCCCGTGCACACGCCGGGTCATTCGCACGATCACCAGGTGCTGTGGGACGCGAGCACGGGCACGCTGTTCGGGGGTGACCTGTGGCTCGGCGTGCGCGCGAAGATGATGCACGAGCGCGAGGATCCGTATGTGCTGGTCGCGAGCCTGCAGCGCGCAGCGGCGCTCGCGCCGGAGCGGATGTTCGACGCGCATCGCGGGCTCGTGAAGGATCCCGTGAAGGCGCTCGACGCGAAGCGCGCGTTCTGGGAGGAGATGCTGGGCGCGATCGAGACGCGGCTGCGGGCGGGGGACTCGGTGCGGTCGATATTGCGCACCGTGATGGGGGGCGAGGAGCTCACGGGCTATGCGTCGCTGGGGGAGTACTCGCGACGGAGCGTGGTATTGGCGGTGGCGAAGAGGGTGTTGTAGGGTCGTCATCCAGAGCGCAGCGAAGGATCTGCAGTTGCAGTCGGCCGCCCTACCGGTACGCAGGTCTGTGGTCTGTGAGTCTGTGGCTCCGACATGATGAGGAAGGCGGGCGCCTGAAGGCGCCCGCCTTTGTCATGAGCGTGTGGTTCAACATGTTCACTGCGAACTGATGACGAGGCGGCGGCAAATGCCGCCGCTACCGACTCCCTGCTCATGCCACAGACCACAGACCACGGACCTGCAGCACCGATAGAGGGGCCGAACTGCAACGATAGGTCCCTCGCTTCGCCCAGGACGACGGCAGTTACCGATGCCGCTCCAGCTTCGACGCTGGCGGCTCGTGCGGGATGTCGTTCGCCTTCCGGAACTCGGAACGCAGCGCATCCATCATCTTCTCGCGGCGCGCGTAGAGGCGCTTGAGCTTGCGCGGCTTGTGGCGCGCGAAGGCGTAGCTCGTGAGCAGCGGCAGCGCGACGGTCGAGTCGAGGTAGCACACCACGGCATCCGGCAGCCGGTCCGGATCGATCTTGCCCCAGCTCACCGCCTCAGCCGGAGTAGCGCCCGATAGCCCACCCGTGTCGGGGCGCGCATCGGTGACCTGGAGGAAGTAGTCGTGCCCCTTCTCGTCGATGCCGAGCACTTCCTGGATCTGCGGCTCGGTCTGCAGCGCGAAGTTCTTGGGGCTGCCGCCGCCGCAGATGAAGATCCCGCTCCTGCCGCCGCTGCGCTTCGCGTCGAGCACGATGCTCGCCGTCTCGTTCACGTCGGCGTTCGGGTCGATCACGCACAGGTTTCCCTCGAGCGCCAGCGCGGCGATGTTCATGCCGATGGATGAATCGCCGGGGCTCGACGTGTAAATGGGCACGCCGCACTCGTACGCGACGCCCAGCAGCGACTGGTTGCCGATGCCGAGCGCCTTCTCGCGCTCGCGGATGTACTTGCCGCAGAGGTTGTGGAACTCGGCGCTCGACATGCTGCGCTGGAATTCCTTGCCGGTGATGATCTTCCGGAAGAACGCGTCGGTGCTGAGCAGCACGTCGTAGTCGAAGAAGATGTCGTAGATGCGGACGACGCCCTCCTCACGGAGCACCACGTCGCTCTCCTGCGGGTTGCCGCGATGCATCGCGAGGCCGAGCCCGAAGTGCGCGTCGTGGTAGAGGTTCGCGCCGGTGGAGATGATCCAGTCCACGAACCCGGCTTCCATGAGCGGGATGAGCGTGGACATGCCGATGCCCGCGGGGGTGAGGGCGCCCGTGAGCGTCATCCCGACGGTGACGTCCTTTTCCAGCATCTTGTTCGTGAACAGCTGGCATGCCTCGCGCAGGCGCGCGGCGTTGTACGCCTGGAAGGTGCCGTCGATCAGGTCGGCCGCCGTCTCCTTGCCGGTGATGCGCTTCGGCGCGATGCGCGCGCCCTTGAGGAAGCGACTCGCCTCGTGCGACGTATGCTGCTTGCCTGACTTCTCACGGGCCTCGGCGGCCTTCTTCTGCTCGGACTTGCTGCCGGAGGCGGTGGCCTTGCCGTGACGGGAGCTCTTGAACCCGCCGCGCTCGCGCCCGTCGGGCTTCACCTTCTTCTTGCTTGCCATTTCTGTTCTCAGATGTTGGGCGAACTCTGTTGCGCGGACCACGCCTGGATCACTGCGTTGGCCGCCTCGGCCGGATCGTCCGTGAGCAACATGAGGTCCATGTCCCCCGGGGAGATCTTCTTCTCGACCAGCACGCGCGACTGGAACCAGCGGATGAGTCCCGCCCAGTAATGCCGCCCGAACAGGATCACGGGAAACTGGTAGATCTTCCCCGTCTGGATGAGCGTCAGCGCCTCGAACGCCTCGTCGAGCGTGCCGAAGCCGCCCGGAAAAATAATGAAGGCGTTGGAGTACTTGATGAACATCGTCTTCCGCACGAAGAAGTAGCGGAAGTTCACCAGCCGGTCGACGTAGGGATTGGCGCCCTGCTCGAAGGGCAGCTCGATGTTGCAGCCCACCGAGAGTCCGCCGCCGAGCTTCGCGCCCTTGTTCGCGGCTTCCATGATGCCCGGTCCGGCGCCGGTGATGATGGAGAATCCAGCCTCCGCCAGGAGCTTCGCGGTCTCGACGGCAGCCTGATACTGCGGGTCAGCGGGGTCGGTGCGCGCCGAGCCGAAGATCGAGACGCCCTTCTTCACGGTGGCGAGGTTGTCGAAGCCCTCGATGAACTCGCCCATGATGCGGAGGACGCGCCAGGGGTCGGAGCGCGTGAAGTCGGCGTGCGACGATTCCGTCTGGAGGAGCTTGCTGTCCTCCGTGGCCATGAAGTCGTCGCGGATGGCGTCGTCGATCACGCGGGCGGCGCCCTTGGTCTTGATGCCGGACTTCTGCGAAGGAGGCGTGCGACCAGCGGCGCGGTGGCCCGCCTCCGTGCGCTCCTTGAATCCCTTGCGCGAGGCCTCGGCCGCCTCGGCCATCTGCGCGGGGTGGGACTTCTTGCCGGTGGCGGTGCGGGGCGTCTTGCCGTGCTTCACGGCGCGGGAGACCGCCTTGGCGACGGACTTCTTCGCGGGGGCTTTTTTGGCGGCAGGCTTCCTGGCGGCGGGCTTCTTCGCGGCGGGCTTCGCTTTGCGTGGGGGCATGGCTGGAGTCTAAGTGAAGCTGCGAAATCGCGCGATCACTTCGTCGATCAGGCCAGGGAAATCCTTCGCATCGGGAAGCGCGCCGGAAATGGCCTCACGCGAATCCTCGTGCGCCAGAAAGCGGGCGGCCTCCTGGGCGATAAAGGTACGCATCTCGTCGGACACGTTCGGAAGTTCGGACCGCAACTCCGGGCGTCCAGCGACTACCGTGATGATGTCCTCAATGTCCGAACTCCCCCAGAGATCATCCTGACTGCCTCGATCCCTGAAGGCCTCCCACTTGGTAGCGAGAAAGGCTGGCCCTGAAGCGATACGCACAGGGAGACCGGGCTCCAGCTCTAGCTGGATCGGATGATCGATGTTCCGTTCGGGTGTGTACTTGCCAAGTTGTGGGCGATTCGATTCCGGAGAATTTTTTCGGCCTGTTCTCGTTCCCTGGTTCGTCCTATCCTGAGCGCGTCGACCAAGGCCAGCAACCCGTATAGGGGCGGGTTTTCTTCGAGATCGCCGTGGGAATGCCGCGTGTTTCCTTCCTGCTGCATTCACCGGCTTGGCAATCCGTCGCCAATGCAGCGCCACGACCTTCGGGCAGGGGGAGGTGGAGTGAGCCAACTAACCGATCTCTTGAGTACTAATCGTACACTGGCGGATAAAAACATGCGTCTGTACGTTATGGTACAAATATGGCTGACGCAGCCGCCGTCCACGCGGTCGGATCACCATCGCGAGATGGCGCCGAGACCTCCCCGATCGCGTTTCCCGTCAGTGCTCGCCGGCCGCAGGCATCCTGCCCGCGGCTTCCGGTCCCGGAGCGCTGCAATGAGTCCACATCCTTCCTTCGAGTCCCCTGGGGACACCGCTGAACAGGCGGACCAGGGCGTGAAGTTCGTCAGCTCGGGAACGGGCTGGATCACGTGGACCGTATTCGAGCGCCTGGTAGCACACCAGCCCGGTGCGCACTCGGATCGATGCCTGCTCTTCTTCGCGGATGGAATCGTGCGCCGGGTGTGGTCGTATCCGTCGTCCTGGCACTCGCTCTCGGCGGACGGGTTGCAGCAGTTGATGGAAGGGTTGTAGCTCGTAATCCTTATCTACCAGAGCCGCTGAATCCCGAACTCATCGAACACTTCCTCATTGGAGACGAGGACGAGGCGCTCCGCCTGCGCCTGCGCAATGAGCATTCGATCGAACGGATCTCGGTGCTCGCCCGGCAGTAAACCCGCGCGCTCGGCGTGCTCGATCGAGATCGGAAGCTCCTCGAACTCCTGCTCCGCGACGACCTGCATCAGGCGCCCCTCCAGCGCCGACGCATCGAGCTTGCCGAGCCGCTGCTTGGTCGCGATCTCCCAGGCGGACGCGGCGCTCACGTGCGCCACATGGTGCGGCTCCGCGATCGCGGCGCGCGCGCGGCGTGACAGCCGGCGAGCATCGCCAGCCAGCCACCACAACAGCGCGTGCGTGTCCAGGAGGAGCTTCACTCCGACGGTGCTCCCTCGGACCAGCGGTCGAGCTCATCGTCGGGAAGCGGATCGAAGAACTCCGGCCCGAGCAAGACGAGACCCTTCAGCGCGCCGAAGCGGCGTCCTGCAGGCGCCGCCGAGAGCGGCACCAGGCGCGCCACGGGCGTGCCGTGACGCGCAAGCAGGATCTCCTCACCGCGCTCCGCGCGGCGGACCAGCTCGGAGAGGTTCGTCTTGGCGGCGTGCATGTTGTGAATGGACATGAGAGCGTCTCCTATGTTAGCTATATCATAGTAGCTAGCTAACCTGAGACTTGGCAATAGTGTTGCCGTCCTGTCGCGAGCGGGCGTGATCATTTCCCTGCGACTGGCACCGCGGCATCGCCATAGGCATGATTCGACATGACCAACGCTGCCATCACCGGCTGGGGCGCGTGCATGCCGCCCGCCGTGCTCACCAACGCCGACCTCTCCACCTTCCTCGACACCAACGACGAGTGGATCACGTCGCGCACCGGGATGAGCGAGCGACGCATCTCGCACGTCTCCGCCCAGGAACTGGGCGCCGTCTCGGCGGCCCGCGCGATCGCCTGCGCGGGACTCGACGTGCAGGACGTCGACCTCATCATGTACGGTGGCTGCAGCAACGAGGAAGTCGTGCCCAACAGCGCGAGCGGCGTGCAACTGTTGCTCGGCGCGACGAAGGCCGCGTCGGTCGACATCAACACCGCGTGCACGAGCTTCCTCTACGGGCTCGCGTCGGCGTCCGCCATGATCCAGTCGGGGATGTCGAAGGTCGCCGTGGTGGTCGGCGTGGAGCTGATCAGCCGCTACATGGACTGGAGCAACCGCAACGTGGCGGTGCTGTTCGGCGACGGAGCCGCCGCGGTGGTGCTGCAGGCCTCCGATGAACCCGGCGGCGTGATCGGCACCTCACTCGGCTGCGACGCCGAGGCGCGCGACACCCTTCGCGTGCGCGGGATGGGGGCTGGTTACACCGGATTCGGCGTGACCTACGGCGACATGATCTGGGACTTCGACGGTCCCAACATCTTCAAGCGCGCCGTGCGGGGGATGGCCGAGGCGAGCGACAAGGTGATGCGCGAGGCAGGCGTGACGGCCGACGACATCGACCTCTGCATCCCGCACCAGGCGAACCTCCGCATCCTCGAGAGCGTGGCGAAGCATGCCGGCATCCCGATGGAGAAGGTGATCGTCACCGTGCAGAAGTACGGCAACATGAGCGCGGCCACCGTGCCCGTTGCGCTGGTCGAGGCGCTGGAACAGGGACGCGTCAAGCCCGGTAGCCTGATGCTCATGCCCGGTTTCGGCGGCGGGCTGACCTACTGCTCGCTGCTCGTGCGCTGGGGGCAGCGCGTCACGCCGCTCGGCACGAGTGACCGTGAACTGCGCCCGGCGACGAAGACCGCGCTCGAGATGGTGAACGAGATCCGCTCGAAGCAGGACCCGCATGGCCGGTCGCGCGAGGGGCTCATGGCGCCGGTGTTCTCGGACTCGAAGGTGGGCGCGGCTTGATTGGCCAGGGTGTGGTGGCGGGACAGCGTCGCAGCGCGAGGCCGTCCATCAGCGCGATGAACTTCGGGTTGGCCTGCAGCGGGTCGAGGATAGGCCCGCACGACACGGAGTAGAACCAGGTCACCCAGAGCCGGCGGCCCTCCGGAGTCTCGAAGAGTCGCAGCAGCGGCTCGGTTTCGCCCGAGGCCAGCCGGATCACGGCCATATCGGTCTCGCGTGATCGGCCCTGCGGACGCTCCCGCACCAGGCGCTCGAGTGAGTCGACCGACTGCCAATCGCCCTTCGCCGCGAATGCCAGCGCGAGCAGCCCGGCGAGGCCGGGACTGTGGGGATCCTGGCTGGCAAAGCTCCTCATCAGGGCCACTGCGCCATCCGGATTTCCGCCGAAGAGGAGCGGAACGGCTTCGGCCGAAGCGAGAGGGTGACCATTCAGCTCCAGCACACGCGAGACCACCGCGTTGGCCTCCTCGAACCGGCGCGCGGCGCCAAGCGCGCTGGCGAGGTCGTCGTGCATCACCGTGGACAGGGGATCCAGCTGAACCGCGCGCTGCAACTCCGCCACCGCGGAGTCCGCGCGCCCCAGTTCGAGAAGGTTCACCCCGTGCCACTGGTGTGCCGTGGCGTTCTCGGGCGCGAGCATGAGCGCGGCGCGCTCGTGCGGCAGTGCTTCCAGCGGCTGGCCATGCGTCGAGAGCGCGACGGACATCCCCATGTGTGCATCGGCGAGCAAGGAGTCGAGCGAGAGCGCCCGTTGCGCGCTGGCGACTGCCAACCCGAAGAGGGTGTCTGCAGGATCGTCCATCCAGAAGGGCATCACACCGTACGTCATGGCGAGCGCGGCATGCGCTCGCGCGAACGCCGGGTCCTTCGTCACCGACTGCCGGAAGTAACCCACGGCGCGCACCAGGTTCTCCACTCCGCGCTTCGCGAAGAAGTACCTGCCTCGCAGGTAGAGGTCGTAAGCGTCGGCGTTCGCTGTGCCGCGGCTCTCGCTTGCCATGCTCTTCGCCGCACCGCCGCGCAGCGCGGGGGCCAGCGCAGACATGATCGCCGCGGTGAGCTCGTCCTGGACCTCGAAGCCTTCCGTGGCTGCTCGCTCATAGCTGTTCGTCCAGATCGCCTTGCCGTCCGTGGCGCTCGTCAGCTGCGCGGTGATGCGCAGGCGATTGCCTGCGCGACGCACGGTGCCCTCCACGAGCGCCTGGACGTCGAGCGCCTTGCCGATCTCCACCGCCGTCATCGACTTGCCCTTGAAGGCGAAGCTCGACGAGCGACCCGCGATGCGCAGCCCGTCCACCTTGCCGAGCGCGTTCGCGAGCTCGTCCGTCATGCCGTCGGAGAAGTATTCGTCCTTCGCGTCCCCACCGGTGTTCACGAAGGGGAGCACCGCGAGCGTGGACACGGAACCCGGAGTGGCGCCCTCGCCTGACTTCGGCGCACGCTCTCGCCTCACGACCCACGCCACTAACGCCACGCCAAGGACGACCGCCACGGTGACTGACGGCCACACCGACCGCACCTTCCGTTGTGGCGGCTCAGTGCCGACCCGGCCCAGCTGCTCGACGAGCAGCGACGCCGACGCAGGGCGCGCCTCGCGATCCTTCTCCAGGCCGCGCATCACCGTTGCAGCCAGCGACGCAGGAACCCCCGGCGCCACCTCGCGCAACGCGCGTGGACGCTCCGCGATGTGCGCCGCCATGAGCTGCTGTGCGCCCTTCTTCCCCGCAAAGGGATGACTGCCGGCCAGCAGCTCGTACGCGAGCACGCTCCACGAATAGATGTCAGCGCGATGGTCCACGTCGTCGCCAGCCGCTTGCTCGGGCGCCATGTAGGCGGGAGTGCCGACCGAGGTCCCCACCACCGTCAGCGTTCCACCGGGCGCTTCCTTTCGCGAGGCGGTCACCGCCTTCGCAATGCCGAAGTCGGTCACCACCGCCGCGCCTCCCGACAGCAGGATGTTCTCCGGCTTGATGTCGCGATGCACCACGCCATGCTCGTGCGCGTACGCGAGCGCGCGGCCGACGTCGCGCAGGATCGCGACGCATTCCTCCAGCGGCACGCGACCGCGATCCAGCCGCGCGCGCAGCGTCTCGCCCTCGACGAACGGCATGGAGTACCAGGGCAGTCCACCGGCCTCTCCTGCACTGAGCACGGGGACGATGTTCGCCTGCTGCAACCCCGCCGCCAGGCCGATCTCGCGCTCGAAGCGCTCGGCGCTCAGCCCTGCCGCGAGCTCCGGCGAGAGCAGCTTCACCACCACCTTGCGGTGGAAGCGCGTCTCCTCGGCCAGGAACACCCGCGACATGCCACCGCCACCCAGCTCCCGCTCGATCACGTAGGCCGCACCGAGTGCCGACCGGAGTTCTTCCATGGCCAGAATGTAGGAATGGGGCGCCCCAATTGCACGCGCGCTTTGAGGCGCCCACCTTCCCGCATGCCCCAGAACGCCGCCGGTGCCCGCCATGACGTGCGATTCCTGCTCACCATGGCCCGCGCCCTCCACACCGCGGGCACCACGGCGCAGCGCCTCGAGGATTCGCTCGACCTGCTCGCGCGCGGGCTCGGCCTGCGCAACTCGCAGTTCTTCTCGACGCCCACGTCGATCATGTGCGCGTTCGGCGAGCTGGAGGAGCAGGACACGCACCTCCTCCGCCTCGCGCCCGCGGGCCCGAACATCGGCAAGCTCTCGCGCCTCGATCGCGTGGTGAGTGACCTGCTCGACGGAGTCATCACGACCAGCGAGGCGCTGGTACGCGTGGAGGCGATCGAGCGGGAGGCGCCGCCCTATGGTGCCATCACGACCATCCTCGCGTTCGGCCTCGGCTCAGCCGGCATCGCACGATTCCTCGGCGGCGGCGTGGTGGAGATCGCGGTGGGCGGGATGCTCGGCGTGCTGACCGGCGTGCTCGAGGCAGCAGCCGAGCGACGTCGCAGCCTCGAGCGCGTGTACGAGCCCATCGCGGCATTCTCGGCGGCGTTCATCGCCACGAGCATCTCCGCGCTGCTCGGGCCATATGCGCCGAGCACCGCGATCCTCGCCGGTATCGTGGTGCTGCTGCCGGGACTCGTGCTCACCAACGCCGTTCGAGAGCTGGCGGAGCGGCATCTCGCGTCCGGCACTGCGCGGCTCGCCGGGGCCACCATGATCCTGCTCGGCCTGATCTTCGGCGTGGCGCTCGGGGATCGCACGGCCACGGCGCTGTTCGGCACCGTGCGCGAGGTGGCGCCCGCGGCACTTCCGCTGTGGACGATTCCCATCGCGCTGGTGGCCGCGGGGATCAGCTTCGTGGTGGTGCTGAAGGCGGAGCCGAAGGACACCTGGTGGATCGTGGGCGCGTGCGCCGTGAGCTACCTGCTTGCCAGCACGTCGGTGCGCGTGACGGGTCCGGAGCTGGGACTGTTCATGGCGGCGCTATTCGACGGCGTGGCAGCGGCGATGTGGGGGCGCTGGCGCAACCGTCCGCAGATCGTGGTGCTCGTGCCGGCCACGCTGATGCTCGTACCCGGGAGCGTGGGCTTTCGCAGCCTGAGCAGCCTGCTGGAACGCGACACGATCGACGGCGTGCAGACCGCGTTCGCGATGGTGCTGGCCGCGACCGCGATCTCGGCGGGGCTGCTGGTGGCGACGTCCATTTCCGACCGGCGGAGGCGCGTGCGCGGCTCCGGCAGCGGCCGGATCCGGACGGACGAGTTTCGCGCGGTGAGCGTGCCGCCGGCGTGAGCTACTTCGTGAACAGCCGCTTCGGGATCATCACGTGCACGCCCATGGTGCCGTCCACCAGCTGCGTGACGTGGACGTCGCAGCCCGTGCTCACGAGCATGTAGGCGTCCTCGCGCGACAGCTGCTTCACGTCCACGATCAGCGCGATGGCCTCGCGCACGGCGATCTTGGTGGCCACCGTGAGGTTGCTGTCCGCCCCCATCGCGATCCAGTGCGTGGGCGTCTCGGCGCGCGGCCACGCGAGGTGCATGTCCTTCCGCACGACCAGCTGGAAGCGGCCGCGCAGCGCGGTCTCGAGCGCGGTGATGTCGACCTCGCCATCGCCCTGCGCGGCATGTCCGTCGCCGACCAGCAGCAGTGCACCGCGCACCTGCACCGGCAGGTAGAGCGTGGTGCCCGCGATGAGCTCGCGGTTGTCCATGTTGCCACCGTGCGTTCCGGGCGGCGCGCTGTTGATGCGGCCGCGACTCGGCGCCGGCGCAACGCCCATGCTTCCGAAGAAGGGGCGCAACGGAATCTCGACGCCGAGCGAGTCGGAGAAGTGCCCGATCATCTGCTCGCGGTCGAGCGGCACGATGCGCGACTTCGAGACGCCGGGGAAATCCTCCGGCAGGAACCCGCTGCGAGGGCCGAACGAATTGCAGGCGAATGGAATGGCGATTTCGACCTGCTCGATGCGCATCTCGAGCACGTCGCCGCTGTCGGCGCCCTCGACGAAGATCGGGCCGGTAAGGATGTGGCCACCGGGCCCGCGACGCAGCGTGGAGTCGCGCACCGCTGCCACGATCGCGCGGTACGCGGGCTCGATGGTACCCGTGTCGGTGCCCGGGCGCAGCAGGCGCGCGCCGCAGGTGGAGACGGCGCCGACTATGACTTCGTCGCCGCTCGCGATGCGGAGCGCTGGGGTGGCGAGGGGGTCGTAGCCTCCGTAGACCACCGTGGTGGGGCTCGGCATGAGCGTGTGGACTCGGGCGCCCGATGGCGAGTTACCGGGCTTCACTACAGAAGCGCACGCAGCGAGAACACACAAACCCAGGGCAGCTCGCATCACGTGTTTCATGAGGCCTGAAGCTGTACCGCCCGTGACATGCCGCAAGAGTCCCGCGGAAATCACTATTCCGCGCGCATGGCGATCGTCGGCGCGATCTTCGTTGCGCGCCGCGAGGGCAGGTATGTCGCGACCGCCGCCATTCCTGCCAACACGAGCAGGGCACTCGCCATGGAGCCGACCTCGAATGTCATCATCGGCCCCAGCCAGGCTCGCGTAAGCTGCAGGGCGGCTACTGCGAGCGCTGTTCCCAGGCACGCGCCGATCGCCACGATCCCGCCCATGCGCCCCAGTAGCAGGCGATGGACGTGGCCGCTTCGAGCGCCGAGCGCCATGCGAATCCCAATTTCGGTGCGGCGGGCGGTAGCCCACATTGCGACGACGCCGTAGAGCCCGATGCCGGTGAGCAAGAGCGCGATCCCCGCGCAGGTCGCGAGGGCGATGCTGGCGATGCGGCCGAGAAGTGTTGCGTCCGAGCGGATCTCCTGGAGCGTACGCACGCGATCCAGCATGACACCGGGCACTCGTGTCAGTGCGGCTCGCAGAAGGGGCACCATCGCCTCGGGATCGCGTGCCCTCACGACGATGTCGCCGTCGGTGAGTGGGAACTCGAGAATCGGGAAGTACGCACGAGGCATTGCGACGAGCGTGCTGACGTCGCGCATGTCCCGCACCACACCGATTACCATGGCCGCGCCCTGTTCCCGATAGGTGACGAGCCGCCCGATCGGATCCGCGCCCGGCCAGAATTTGCGCGCCATGCTCTCGTTCACGATCACTGCGTCAACGCCTCGCAGATGCCCCTCGCCGTCCCACCGATCGGACTCGGCGAATTCGCGGCCCCGCAGGAGCGCTGCGCCGATTGTCGCGAAGTAGCCTGGCCCCACGAGCTGTGTACTCAGCTTCGTGGACTCGTCTGGGCCGTATTGGTGATCGTGCACGCGAACATTGTCGAAGCCCCCGCCTGCGAGGGGCGCCCGCTGGGTGAGGGCCGCACGCTCCACGCCAGGCACAGCAAGCACCGAGTCGAGCAGCGATGAACGAAGAGCAGCACTCCCTACGTGAATCCGATGTATTCGCGCGACTCGGTCGGGCGCGTCGTGCTGTGGGAACTGAGGCAGTTGCAAGGCCACGGCCGCATACACCACGTGGCTCACATCGTAACCGGTGTCGTCCTTCACTTGCCTGCTGAATCCACTCGCCATCGACGCCGCGAGCGCGAGCAGCAGCAGCGAGAACGCCACCTGCGCCACAAGGAACCCCGGATGAGCTGTCGTCGTGGCCCCATCCGTGCGCCCACGAATGATCTCGAGCGGATCGCGTTTCGACGCATCTCGCGCGGGCAGCAGCCCGAACTGGATCGCGGTGGCTGCCGAGAACGCGACGACGATCGCCACCAGCCGCAGGTCCAGCCCGGCATCCAGGGTCGAGAGAAAGCGCATCCGGCAAATCATCGCTACGAGCCAGCGCGAGATGATGATGCCTCCTGCGCATCCAACACCCGCCAGTAATAGAGACTCAGTGAGCAACAGGCGCAGGATTCGTCCTTGGGAGGCACCGAGGCAGAGGCGCACACCCAACTCGCGCCGCCGAGAGGCCGCGCGCGCCATCATAAGCCCAGCCACGTTGCTGCACGCCACCAGATGGAGCAGCCCGACCATCGCGAGGACCAGTAACATGGCCGGAAGCGAATTCATGGGTTCCGTCGTCGTCACCATGCGCGGATGCGGCTCCGCAAGGAAGCGCAGGTGAGAGTCCTCCCGCGGATATCGAGCCGCTAGCTCCGGGGCGAGGGCGTCGAGTCGCGCCTTCAACTGCGAGATCGTTACCGCGGGCGCGAGTCGGACGAACGTCGTCGCACGGCGTGCGTCTCTCCCCCTCAGCAGTGACGCGTGACTGGTGGCCACGGAGTCCATGGTATACGGGATCCACATCTCGGTCCGCCCTTCGGGATGAATTCCCAGGAAGGACGGCGGCATGATCCCGATGATCGTGAACTTTTCCTTGCCGATGACGAGGCCGCGGCCAACCGCCTGGGGATCTGCTCCGAGCAGGTCATGCCACAGGTGATCGCTGATGACCACCACCGGGTGCGCTCCAACGGGCCGCTCCTCATCGAGCCCGATCGCGCGACCGCGGGCCGCGCGAACGCCGAGCACGGAGAAGTAGCTGCCGCTTACGAGCGCGCTCCATGTGGTGGTTCCTGCGAACTCCCCCCCCAGCTTTAGCTCCGCCATCGAATACGCAGCGACCTGCGCCATGCCCTGCAGCGCCGACGCGATGTCATGCGTGTCATCGAAGGAGTTATGCGCTAACCGATCGACGGCCGGTCGGTTGCGGGCGTCACCCGAGTGCACCGTCATGATTCGGTCGGGGTCCGGCACCGCCAGCTTTCGGAGGTACGCGGTGTCCATGATGCTGAGTACCGCGCCGTTCACGCCGATGCCGATCGCGAGCATCAGGCAGACGATCACGGTAAATACGCGCGCCCGCGCCAGCGCGCGCGCCGCGTAGCGCACGTCCTGCAGCAGGCGCTCCATCCAACCGCCGGCCCACATCTCGCGTGTGACTTCCTTCACGTGCAGCGCGTTGCCGAACTCGCGCCGCGCCGAATCTGCGGCCCATGCGGGGGATTCTCCTCTCGCCATGCGTTCCGCGGTGGCCATCGCGAGATGAGCGTTGATCTCTTCGTCAAGCTCAGCATCCTTCCGGGCGCTCCGCATCCACAACGGGCGCCTCATGTGCCGGCCTCGTCCAGCTGGGGTGGATTCAACAGTTGGGAGATGGCCGAACTCATTTGCTCCCACCTGCTGCGTTCCGCACTAAGCTGCCGGCGCCCCGCCGGCGTGAGGCGGTACGACCGCACGCGCTGGTTGTTCTCCGACTTCTCCCAGCTCGCGGCAATGAATCCCTGCCGCTCCAGGCGGTGAAGCGCGGGATATAGCGAGCCTGTGTCCACCTGCAGCACGTCACTCGATCCAGCGCGAATCTGGCGCGTGATCCCGTAGCCGTGGCTCGGCCCCCAGCGCAACGTCTGGAGCACGAGCAGGTCGAGCGTGCCCTGGAGCAGCTCGATTCGTGACATGGGCTTCTCGGAGGCCATCGATCGGAGGGAGGGAGTAGGGCGTCTACATGCTGGGGGGGGGTAGAATGCCTACATCCTTGCCTTCCGTCAAGTAGTTGGCTCAGCCGAGTCGGATTTCCCCTTTCATCACCGTGACACAACCACCGCCCACGCTCGCCCTGATACCCTCGGGAGCGCGCCACGCCCTGGCGTGCAGCACGCTTGGCCGCCTCATCTCTGCGCCCTGGCGAATGATGACATTCGCCTCGGCGTCGCCCGAGAGCGACAACAGCAAGCCAGCCAGCGGCGCGGCGGCGCTGCCCGTCGCCGGATCCTCGTGCGTGCCCGCCAGGGGTGCAAACATGCGCGCGTGCACCTGTTCTGCGTTGCGGGCATAGACGTAGAGGGAGAATCGACCGTCGGGCATCGGATGCTCGGCCAGCGCACGCCGAAAATCCTCCACGTACGGCGTGGCGCGCGAGACCGCGTCATCGGTCAGCTCAGCCATCACGTATGAGTTGCCCATCGTGAGCCACGTGGGCAGGTGATTCGACACGATCACGTCACTCGTCGCCACTCCCGCGCACGCGGCAATCGTTTCGGCGGGTATCTCGACGCCGAGCGAGAGTGGTTGCGGCGCGTCGATCACCGCGCCCCTGATCGCACCCTGCGCATCGCTCTCGACGCGCACTTCCACGAGCCCCGCCAGCTCCTCGAATCGCAGGACGCCGCCGACGTCGCGCCCTTCCGACGCCAGCACGCAGGCCGTGCCCACATTTGGATGGCCGGCGAACGCCATCTCGGCCGTGCGGTTGAAGATCCGCACGCGCGCCGAGTTGCGCGGGTCGGCGGGCGGCAGCACGAAGGTGGTCTCGCTGTAGTTGAACTCCGCGGCGAGCGACTGCATCTCGGCGTCGGTGAGGCCGCGCGCATCGGGCACCACCGCCAGTGGGTTGCCGCCGAAGCGCCGGTCGGTGAAGACGTCCAGCGTCACGTAGCGGTAGCGTCGATCTGCCATGCAGCGAAATTAGGGGCGGATCCGCTTCCCTGCACCGCTGGCAATCAGCCCCCGCGCCCGGCAGATTGCGCCATGCCCCTCCCTGCCGCGTGACGGTCGTCGTCCTGCTCGCTGACGGCGCGCGCCCCGACTCGCTCGCCGCAGCGCTCGACGCGGGCGTCGCTCCCGCCCTCGACCGGCTTCGACGGGAGGGAGCGCTGACCACGGTGACCTCGGTGTTTCCCTCGGTCACGGGGCCGGCCTACACCCCCTTCCTGATGGGGCGCTTCCCTGGTTCCGTCGGACTGCCCGGACTCCGCTGGTACGACCGCTCGCGCGCCGACACCAGCTTCCCGGACTGGAGCCGCAGCTACGTCGGCTGGCAGGTGGGCACGGTGGATCGCGACATCGCGCCTGACGCGCCCACCATCTGGGAGCTGGAGCCCGACTCGCTCGGCGCGCTCAACGTCATCAGCCGCGGGCTGCCGAAGTCACGCCAGCTCACGCGCCTCACCGCGGCGCGCATGATGCGCGCGGCGAGCATCCATTTTCGCGGCGACGTGCGCGGCTGGCTCGGCGTGGACCGGGAGGTGGGCGCGGAAGTCGTGCGTCACGTGCGTGAGCAGGACCCGAAGTTCGTGTTCGCTGCGTTCACGGGGATCGACAAGACGTCGCACGCCGAAGGACACGAGAGCGATGCCGTGACGGAGGCGATCGCGATCGTGGACGACACCGCCGCGAAGCTGCGGCACGACGCCGAGGCGAGCGGCCGATGGAAGGACATGCACCTCTGGATCACCAGTGACCACGGCCACGCGCCGGTGCACACGCACGAGGACCTGGCCGGTATCATCGTCGAGATGGGACATCGCGTGATCGCGCATCCCTGGGTGGTTGGCGTGGCGCCGGATGTGGCCGTGATGGTGAGCGGCAATGCGATGGCGCACCTGTACCTCGAGCCGGAGCGACGCACGCGTCCCTTCTGGCCCTCGCTCACGAAGCGCTGGCAGTCGTTTGCCGACGCGCTGCTCGCGCGACCCTCGGTGGACCTGATGCTCGTGCCGCGCTCGGCCGAGGAGTGCAGCGTGCGGTCGTTGCGCGGGCTCGCGACGGTGCGCGTGAAGGGCGACCGCTTTTCCTACGAGCCGCTCGAGGGAGACCCACTCGGCCTGGGCGGGGCGCAGCGCGGGCTCGATGCCGAAGCGGCACACGTCGCGTGCGCGGCGAGCGACTATCCGGACTCGATCGTGCAGCTCGCGCGACTCGGCGCGTGCTCGCGCAGTGGTGACCTGGTGCTCTCGGCCGCGCCCGGGTGGGACTTCCGCTCGAAGTACGAGCCGATCCCGCATCGCAGCGCGCACGGAGCGCTGCATCGGGATCACATCAACGTGCCGCTGCTCACCAGCCGGCCGCCTGCTCGTGCGCCGAGGCGCACCACCGATGTTTTTGCGTCGGCGATCGCGGCGTTGGGGTTGGCTGCACCGGCGATCCTGGACGGCGTTTCGTTCCTCTAGGATACGGTCAACAGCAACTGCAACTGCAACTGCCTTTAGCCGCGGACGAGCGCGGACGAGCGAGGAGGAAAAAAGGATTTCTTGTCGTTTTTTCGCGCTCGTCCGCGCTCGTCCGCGGCTAGAAAGCTGTTGTCGTTGGTCTGCTGCCAGGATCGATTCCCGGAGCGTTTCGGTTTTGTAAGTGCCTTGCCCGGGCCACTGGTCAGCCGTATGCTCGCATGCCCACCTCCGATCAGCCCCTTTCGCTCTCCGATACATGCGCCTCCCCTCCGTGCTGCGCGCCGCCGCTGCCGCGTGCCTCTTCGCTGCCTGCACCGCCAGCGCGCAGGCACCTGCCGTCAAGGGATACTTCCGCTTCCCTGCCATCTCGTCGAACACGATCGTCTTCACCGCCGAGGGTGACCTCTGGCGCGTGCCCATCGCGGGAGGCGTCGCACAGCGACTGACGACGCATGCGTCCGAGGAGACGCGCGCAGCCATCTCACCAGACGGCGCGACGATCGCCTTCTCGGCGGCGTACGAGGGACCGACCGAGGTGTACACGATGCCGGTCGACGGGGGCCAGCCGACGCGTCGCACATTCGACGGCGGCGTGGCGAACGTGGTCGGCTGGACACCCGACGGAAGGGTTCTGTACAGCACGCGCAAGTTCGCCACGCTTCCCAACACGCAGCTGGCGACGGTGGACGTTAAGAGCGGTGCGGTGGCACTGGTGCCACTCGCACAGGCGAGCGACGGGGGCATGGATGCGGGAGGCACGCTTTACTTCACGCGCTTCGCCTGGCAGGGCAGCAACACCAAGCGATACAAGGGCGGCACGGCCCAGAACATCTGGAAGTATGCGCGGGGCGCGAACGCCGCCGTGCCGCTCACCGCTGACTGGGCGGGCACGAGCCGGGCGCCGCTGCTCTGGCTGGGGCGGCTCTACTTCGCCAGCGACCGCGACGGAACCATGAACCTCTGGTCCATGGACCTCGACGGAAGGCAGCTGAAGCAGCATACGCATCATGCGAGCTTCGACCTGCTCTCGCCCAGCCTGTCGAATGGGAAGGTCGCCTACCAGCTCGGCGCCGACCTCCATGTGTATGACATCGCCGCGGACCGCGATGCCGTCGTCCCGGTCACGCTCGTCTCGGACTTCGAGCAGGTGCGGGAGAAATGGATCCGCAACCCGGTGGACTGGATCAATGACGTGAGCCTTTCGCCCACGGGCGATCGCGTCGCGATCACCGCGCGTGGGCAGGTCTTCTCGGTGCCCACGCAGCAGGGCCGCCTGGTGGAGGTGACGCCGGGCAAGAGCGCACGCTGGCGCAGCGCGCAGTTCCTCCAGGACGGCAAGACCATCCTCGCGCTCGGTGACCCGAGCGGCGAGATCGAGTTCTGGACGCTGAACGCCGACGGCTCGCGAGAGCAGTCACAGGTGACGCACGGTGGCGACGTGCTGCGCTGGGGCGGAATGCCGAGCCCGGACGGCAAGTGGCTGGCCCACACCGACAAGAACCAGAAGCTGTGGGTCACGAACATTGCGACCGGCAAGACGACGCTCGTCGGCACCAACAAGCAGGGCGACTACGGCGACACGCGCTGGTCGCCCGACGGAAGCTGGCTGGCGTACAGCGCACCGGCGCACAACCTCTTCGGCCAGCTCTACCTCTACAACGTGGAGAGCGGCAGGAGCACGCCCCTCACCAGCGAGCGCTACGACAGCTACAGCCCTGCCTTCACGCCCGACGGCAAGTGGCTGTACTTCCTCTCCGACCGGCACCTCGAATCCGTGGTGGGCAGCCCGTGGGGCGCGCGCGCACCGGAGCCGTTCTTCGACAAGCAGGCAATGGTCTACGCGATCGCGCTCGTACCGGGCGAGCGCGATCCCTTCCAGCCTGACGACGAGCTCGGCGCACCGCGCAACACCCGTGCAGACAGCGCGAAGGTCCCGACGGACACCGCCCTGATCGGACGTCCTTCGCCAGCGCCGGCGAAGCAGGGCGTGGCTGCGGCGCCCAAGTCGGCGCTGGTGCTCGACGGAATTGCACAACGCCTGATCGAGGTGCCCGTGCCCGCCGGGAACTACTCGAACCTCACCACGGATGGAAAGCGGCTCTTCTTCGAGTCGATCGAGTCGGCCTCGGGCGCGCGCACGCAGCTGCGCACCTTCCCGATCGACAACAAGAAGCCGGAGATCGACACGTACCTCGCCGACATTCGCAGCTACGAGATGTCCGCCAACCGCAAGAAGCTGCTCGTGCGCAAGGGGACGGACATCTACGTGCTCGACGTCGGCGCCAAGGCCCCCACCGACCTCTCGAAGTCGCTGGTGGACCTGAAGAGCTGGGTGCTGCACTTCGACCCGCGCGAGGAGTGGCGGCAGATGTTCGCCGACGCCTGGCGCCTGGAGCGCGACTACTTCTACGATCGCGGCATGAACGGCGTGGACTGGGTGGCAATGCGCGCCCACTACGCACCGCTCATCGAGCGTGCGACCGATCGCGCCGAGGTGAACGACGTGCTCGCGCAGATGGTCGGCGAGCTCTCGGCGCTGCACATCTTCGTTCGCGGAGGTGACCTGCGTCGCGGCACCGACGCGGTGCTTCCCGGCTCACTCGGCGCACGGCTCGCCCGGGACCAGCAGGGCGGTGGCTATCGGGTGGAGCACATCTACCAGTCCGATCCGGATGCGCCGAAGGACCTCTCGCCGCTGGCGCGCTACGGGGTGAACGTTGCGGAGGGCGACGTCATCGAGGCGGTGAACGGGGTGCCGACCCTGTCCGTGTCCGACATCGGCGACCTGCTGCGCGACCAGGCGGACAAGCAGGTGCTGCTCAAGGTGCACGCGAAGGGCGGCACGGCGCGCGACGTCATCGTCACGCCGGTGACGCAGGCGCGCGAGTCGGCGCTGCGATATACGGAGTGGGAGTACACCCGCAGGCTCGCCGTGGAGGATCGCAGCCAGGGGAACATCGGCTACGTGCACCTGCGCGCGATGACCACCGGCGACATCGCGCAGTGGGCTCGCGACTTCTATCCGGCCTTCGACCGCGACGGGCTGATCGTGGACGTGCGCCACAACAACGGCGGCAACATCGACTCCTGGGTGCTCGAGAAGCTGATGCGCAAGGCGTGGTTCTACTTCCAGGGCCGCGTGGGTGGCCAGACGTGGAACATGCAGTACGCCTTCCGCGGGCACGTGGTGGTGCTCACGGACGAGAGCACCGCGTCGGATGGCGAGGCGTTCGCCGAGGGATTCCGCCGGCTGGGGCTGGGCAAGGTGATCGGCACGCGCACCTGGGGCGGCGAGATCTGGCTGTCGTCGAGCAACATCCTGGTGGACCGCGGCATCGCGACGGCGGCGGAGACGGGCGTGTATGGTCCCGAGAGCCAGTGGCTGATCGAGGGACACGGAGTGGACCCCGACATGGTGGTGGACAACGAGCCGCACGCCACCTTCGAGGGCAAGGATGCGCAGCTGGATGCGGCGATCGCCTACCTGCAGCAGGAAATCAAGGCGCATCCCACGCCAGTGCCGGCGGTGCCGGCGTATCCGAAGAAAGCGTTGCCCCTCGCTCCGGCTGGCGGTGGGCACAACTGACGACTGCGCTACCCCAGCAGCATCTCCACGTCCTCACGCGTGAGCTTCGACACGACGCCCTCGTCGGCGCGCACGATGGCGTCGGCCAGCTCGCGCTTGCCGCGCTGCAGCTCGAGCACCTTCTCCTCGATCGTACCGCGCGACACGAGTCGCGCGGCGAAGACGTGGCGTGACTGGCCGATGCGGTGCGCGCGGTCGATCGCCTGTGCTTCCACCGCCGGATTCCACCACGGATCGAGCAGGAACACGTAGTCCGCGGCCGTGAGGTTGAGTCCCAGTCCGCCCGCCTTGAGGCTGATCAGGAACACCGGGATCTCCGCGTCCTCCTGGAAGCGGTCCACGCGCGCCTTGCGATCCTTCGTGCGGCCATCGAGGTATTCGTAGGGAATTCCCTCGGCGTCCAGCTGCGTGCGCACGATCGCCAGCAGCGACGTGAACTGCGAGAATACCAGCGACTTGTGCCCCTCGCTCCGCGCCTCGATCAGTCGCGACACCAGGACGTCGAGCTTGCTGCTCGGCTCCGACACGCGGCTGGGATCCACGAGCCCCGGATGACAGGCGGCCTGGCGCAGCCGCAGGATCGCCTCGAGGATGTGCATCCGCGCACGATTCATCCCGCCGCGCTCGATGCGACCCCGCAGCGAGTCGCGATAGTGGTCGCGCAGCTCGTCGTAGAGCTTCCGCTCAGTGCGGCTGAGGTCCACCCACAGCGTCTGCTCCTCGCGGGGCGGCAGCTCCGGCGCGACCTGCAGCTTGGTGCGGCGCAGGATGAAGGGGCCTACCACGCGCGCGATCGCGGCGCGCGTCTCCGTGGAGCGGTCGTCGCCGTCCTCATCGGAATCCGCCGTCTTCGTCACGGCGCGAAAGGCCGACGACGCGCCGAGCATGCCCGGGTTCGTGAACTCGAACAGGCTCCAGAGCTCAGAGAGCCGGTTCTCGATCGGCGTTCCGCTCATCGCCAGCCGGTGCTTCGCGCGCAACAGTCGCGTCGCCTTCGCGGTGGCAGTCGCGGGGTTCTTGATCGCCTGTGCTTCATCCAGGATCACGTGGTCGAACTCGACGCGCTGCATCGCGAGCACGTCCAGCCGCAGCGTCGCATACGTCGTGATCACCACGTCGTGGTGCGCGCTCAGGTCGGGCGGCAGCTTGCGGCGCGCGCCGTGATGTACGAGCACACGCAGCTTCGGCGTGAAGCGCGCTGCCTCCTCTTCCCAGTTGAACACGAGCGAGCGCGGCACCACCACGAGCGACGCCCCCGCTCCCGCCTCGCGACGGCGCTCGAGCAGCGCCAGCGCCTGCACCGTCTTGCCGAGTCCCATGTCGTCGGCCAGGATGCCGCCGAATCCCAGGCGGCCCAGTGAGTCGAGCCAGCCGAGTCCCTCGCGCTGGTAGGGGCGAAGGTGCCCCACGAAGTGGGCGGGCGGATCAAGGGGAACCACGCCGGCGAACCGCGGGAGCTCCTTCCGGGCGCGCTCGAACAGCTCGTCGCTCTCGACATCAGGCAGGGCGGCGAGCAGGGCGTCGAGCAGCGCCGCCTGCCGCGTGCCGAAGCGAACGCCCTTCGCCGTGACCGTGCCGAAGCCCACGAGCGGCGCGAGTCGCGCGGTCCACTCTGCGGGCAGGATGGCGAGCGAGCCATCGGCCAGGGTGAGCGAGCGCTGTCCCTTGCGGAGCGCGACGAGCAGTTCGGGAAAGCTGACGTGCATGTTGCCGAAGTCCGTCTCGGCGTCCACGTCGAACCAGTCGACTCCGGAACGCACCCTGAGCGACAGCGAGCGTCCCTGCCGCACCGCGCGCCCCTCGATGTGCACGTCCCAGCCCTCGGCCACCAGGCCGAGCGCGGCCGGCATCATGCGCGAGTGCGCGATGCGGTACACCGTGCGCTGCGCGCCATGCCCGCCCTCGCGGCGGAAGCCCGCGCGGGCGAGTCGCGCGACCGACGAGAATTCCAGCTCTCGGTCGCGCAGGATGGCGACGCCCGCGTCGTCGCTCAGCACCACGTTTCCCGGCGTGCGAGGATCGACAATGAGGTCGCCATACTCGAACGTCAGGAACCCCTCCATGGTGTCGCCCTGCCAGCGGTGCTGACGTGGCTCGATCTGCAGCCGCGGGCGCGCGGTGACGTGCGACGCCTGCATTCCGTCAGGGAGCTCGGCCTGGACCTCGGCATCGGGCGAGGACGTGACGAGCACGTGCCCGAACTCGGCGACGTAGAGGATCGTGGCCCAGATGTGCTTGCACCCGTCGCCGTACTGCGCGTAGTGCGGGCAGGTGCAGGTCATCTCGAGGGCGCCGTCGTCGCGACGCTGCAGCACCACCAGGTAGAGCACCCCACCACGCACCCCGGCCTCGATGCGGTCGGCCTCCACCTCCACCAGGCGGACGCGTCCCTCGCGGTGGTAGTGCGCGCCGCGCTCGCGAACGTGGGGCACGAATCGGGACTGCAGCGCCGGGTGGACGCGCTGGGCGGGATCGATGCCGACGTCCGTCAGGAGTCCCGCCGGGCGAGGAATGGTGTGTTCATGCGGTTCGAAAGATAGCGGGCGGGTAGTGAGCTGGCGTTGCCTCCTTCGCGGGGGAGGAGCGCCAGGCTGCCGCTATGCGTCGAATCGCACCCGGAACCGTGACCCCTTGCCGAGCGTGCTGGTGAGTTCGATGGTGAATCCCATCATCTCGCAGAGCTGCCTCGAGATGGCGAGCCCCAGGCCCGTGCCGCCGAATCGGCGCGAGATGCTCTCGTCCTCTTGCGCAAAGGGCTCGAAGACGGAGAGGAGGTTGGCCGCGTCGATGCCGAGCCCCGTGTCGTCCACGTCGAGCGCGACCGGCCTGCCGTCGGCATCCAGGTGCAGGGAGACCGTCACGGACCCCTGCGCGGTGAACTTGAGCGCATTGCCCACCAGGTTGAGCAGCACCTGGCGGAGCTTCTGCTCGTCGGCGCGCAACCTTCGCGCGGATGGATCCGCACGAAGCAGGAGTTCGACCCCGGTGGTCCGCGCGCGCGCGTCCATGTCCGCCACGACCTCGGTCGCGAGGGCGGCCACGTCCACCTCCGACCATTCCATCTCCATGTGACCGGACTCCACCTTGGAGAGGTCCAGCAGGTCGTTGATCAGCGTGAGCAGGCGCAGCGCATTCGTCGAGATTCGGCTGGCGTAGAGGACCTCCTTTTCCGAGAGGTGCGCCTCCCGGTTCGACTCCAGCACGCGCGAGAAGCCGATGATGGCGGTGAGCGGAGTGCGCAGCTCGTGGCTCATCTGCGCCAGGAACCGCGACTTGGTGTGATTGGCGGATTCCGCGGCGTCGCGTGCCTCCAGCAATTCCTCGGCTTGATGCGCCAGTTCCTCGGACTGGTGCTCGAGCTCCTCGGCCTGCTCGCGGAGCAGCTCCTCGGTCTTCCGCATCTCGCTCACGTCGTGCAGGATGCTCGAGAAGTGGCTGACCTCTCCCGCCTGGTCATGATGGGCGATGACCGTTTGCGACATCACGCGGCTGGTGCCGTCGGCATTGAGGAGTGTCGTCTCGCCCCGCCAGGTGCCCTCGCGTCGGGCCACGGCGGTCGCCTTCACCAGTACGAGTGCAGCGTCCTCGCTCGAGTGGCCCCGCTGGATGGCGTCGGCGGGGATCTCCGCATCCGGCGAGTCGGGAAGGCCCATGGCGCGGCGCCCCGCCTGGTTCGCGTAGAAGAGCCGGCCGCTGGGGTCGAACATGCCCACGATGTCAGGCGTGGCATCGAGGATCGCCGCCAGCCGCGCCTGCGCGGCCTCCGCCTCGAGGCGCGGCGAGATGTCGGTGATGATCGAGTGGATCACGGTTCGCCCGCCCACGTGGAGCGGAGTCGTGAACATCTCGACCTCACGCGACTCGCCGGAGGCGAGAATGTGACGGCGACGGACCATGGTCAGCCGGCCCGCCACGATTTCATTCATGAGTGGGGTCGACGAGGCAGGCGCCAGTCCGTTCAGCAGGCTGACGTGCGCACCCTCGAGTTTTTCGCGAGAAAATCCGTAGAACGAGAGCGCTGCCGGGTTCACCGACAGGATGCGCTCCGTCGCGGCATCAGTGATCAGCTGGACCGCGCCGTTTCGCTCGAACAGCGCGCGATACTGTTCCTCACTCTCGCGCAACAGGGTTTGCGCGCTCAGGTGCATCGACACGTCCCGGAAGGAAGCCACGGCGCCGGCGAGCGCGCCGGTGGCATCCCGGAGCGGCCGCGCTGACGTGGAAATCCAGCGAGTGTCTCCATCCGGACGGGGATAGCGCAGCAGTCGCTCGCCTTGCTCGTCACCCGAAGTGAGCGCGAGCATGATCGGATGCGACTCACGCGGAACCCGCGCACCGTGGATGTCGAACGCCGTCCAGGGAAGCTCGACCAGGGGCGCGCCGACCATCATCGAGGCAGGAGCGCCGAGGATCTGCTCGCCGGCAAGGTTCACGGCAAGCACGATTCCCTGCGCGTCGAGCACCACGATGCCCTCCGTGAGCGCAGCGATCACCGGGGACGCCAGGGCGCCCAGACGGTCGACGTGCGTCGGCGCCACTGGGGCGTCCGCGTCCGGGCGAGGTGCGCGCATACTCCGTTCAACATAGCCGGAATGCCTAGATTGAGGGGTGTCCTGGTCCCGGCTCCTCCTCACGCTCGTGGCGCGCTCACTGCGCAGTCCGCATGTGGCGACCTCCCTGCTCCGGGTGGCATGGCGCTTCCGCAGACGCGACTGGTGGAAGCAGCCGCCATTCCTGCCGGTGCCCAGTGGCGAGTACGTCCGGTGGCGCATGCACACCGCCTATGGCGCCTACGACGCCATTCCGCCTGCGGAGGACGTGATCCGCTACGCGCGCTGGGCGGTGAAGGAATGACCCTGGGTCATCCTGAGCGAAGCGAGGGATCTGCCGTTGCCGTTGAGCCATGGCTGAAGGCACAGGCCCTCGCCCTCGGCTTCGACCTGGTGGGCATCACCACCCTGGGCCCCGCCGCCACCGCCCCCGAGTTCGAACACTGGCTGGCCGAGGGGCGCGCCGGCGAGATGTCGTACCTGGTGCGTGGGGCCGAGAAGCGACGCGACACTCGCCTCCCTTACGCCGGCGCGCAGAGCGCGATCGTGGTCGCCCTCGACTACGGCGGCAAGGAGCCGACTGGTCCCGTCGCGAGATACGCCCGCGGTGACGATTACCATGACGTGATGGTCGAGCGACTCGACCGACTGCGCGCGCTGCTCGGCGAGCACCTTGGGCGCGAGGTGAGCGGCAAGTCGTACGTGGACACCGGCCCGATCCTCGAGCGCGACCTGGCGCAGCGCGCGGGTCTCGGCTGGCAGGGCAAGAACACCAACCTGCTGAACCCGACGCTAGGCTCGTTCTTCTTCCTCGGCGCGCTGGTGCTGAACCTCGAGCTGGTGCCCGATGCGCCTTTCGAGGCGGACCGCTGCGGCAGCTGCATGCGCTGCATCGACGCGTGCCCCACGCAGGCCATCGTGGCGCCGCGCGAGCTGGATGCGCGGCGATGCATCAGCTATCTCACGATCGAGCTGAAGGGGGAGATCCCCGACGAATTTCGCGAGGCGATCGCCGGCAACGAGCTGGTGTACGGCTGCGACATCTGCCAGGACGTGTGCCCGTGGAACGTGAGCTTCGCGCGCGAGCTCAAGGAGCCCGCGTTCGCGCCGCGGCCATTCATCGCCGGCAAGGATGCGCGAACGCTCGCGCATGACCTGGTGGAGCTGGACGACGAGCGATTTCGCGCGGAGTTCAAGGGGTCGCCGATGAAGCGGGCGAAATTACCTGGACTGAAACGCAACGCCGCAGTGGTGCTCGGTACCATCGGCTCCGAGGAATCCTAGGGCGCGCAGATCACCCAAGCGGTGGCATGATTCCTCGCAGAAGAGTTCACCACCCGCCAGCCCTTCGCGTGCGCGCCGGTTTGGGCCTCGGCGCCGGCGGCGTCAATCGGGTAAGAGGCGATGACATAGCCGACGCCGCTGCTGCTGCCGCCACCGGTCACGCTCATGTTGGCAGGGCACATGGCGACCGCAACGCCCACATTGTTGGTCTGCGTCCTGACGATAACAGCACCAGTGCCGGAGGTGCCTGTCGGCGCGGAGCTGACCTTGTTCGTGGTCGATGCGTGGGCATGTGCCGCAGTCAGCAGGAGGGCGCCGGCGAGCGCCAGCGCGGCCAGACTGAGCACGGCGGGAGCGATGCGACTGGACATGAAGGCGTGGGTTCGGGTCTGAATCGGTGCGGTTCGCCAAGTTACGGCGTATTCACACACCGACACCAGCACTTACCTTGAGAACGGCGGGTCATCGGGCAACACTGCCAGTTTCGTCGGCGCCAGGAAGCCGATCGTGCCCCATTCATCCTCCCGCGCCCTGGAAGCCGATGTCGACCACAGGGCACACACGCCAGTCCCTGGTGGAGCACCTGCTCGGGTCGGCGCTGTTCGCCGGCATCGATGTAGCGACCCTCGAGAACCTCCATCCTCCCTTCGAGTGGATGACGGTCGAAGGGGGCCAGCGCATTCTCCAGCAGGGAGATGTCGGCACCCACTTCTACATGCTGGTGCATGGCCGCTTGAAGGTGTCCGTCGACGATGCCGATGGCACCGAGCGCCAGGTGGGACATGTCAGTGCGGGCCAGGGCGTGGGAGAGATGTCGCTCATCGGGCATCGCACGGTCTCCGCCAATGTCACGGCAGAGCGCGATTCGGACCTCATCCGCTGCTCGAGCGAGACGTTCGCCGACCTGCTGCGCACGAGCCCGTCGGCGGCGCTCAACATCACGCGCATCATCATCGACCGGCTGGATGCCGCACTGCACGGCGCGAAGGTTGACAGGAAGCTGTCCACCATCGTGCTGGCTGCCGCGACGCCGTCGGTCGACCTGGACGCCGCGTCGCGCAAGCTCGAGGCGGCGCTCACGTTGCTCGGATCGGTGGGCGTCATCAGGCAGTCGGAGAGTAACGTCGCCGACTTCAACGCGTACCTGCACGCGCAGGAAGACCGATTCTCCCATGTGCTGCTGGTCTGTCCCTTCGGGTCGGAGGAGTGGCAGGAGCGCTGCATCCGGCAGGGGGATCGGGTGTTGCTGTTGGCGAATGCCGAAGAGAACCCGGCCGCGGCGACGCAGGGTGCCGTGCTGGGCCGCACGCCTGCAGACCTCGTGCTCCTGCACGGCCATTCGTTCCGGCGCGACACCTTCAGCACGCGCTGGCGGGAGCGCTTCGCACTGCACGAGGTGTATCACGTGCGGAAGGACCAACCCGCGGACTTCCAGCGACTGTCGAGAATCGTGACCGGCAGGGCGAACAATCTCGTCCTGAGCGGAGGGGCGGCGCACAGCTTCGTCCAGATCGGCGTGATCCGTGCGCTGCAGGAGGCGGGGATCCCCATCGACCGTGTCTGTGGGACCAGCATGGGCGCGCTGATCGCCGCGCAGCACAGCATGGGGCTGAGCTGCGAGAAGATGATCGAGCAGAATCGCCGGATCTGGGTGGACGGAAAGCCGCTGTCGGACTTCACCTTCCCCGCGATGGCCCTCGTGCGCGGGCGAAAGCTGCAGACGCTGGTGCGCGACGCGCTCGGCGAGCAGGATATCGAGGACCTGCCCATTCCCTTCTCCTGCACGTCCACCAACCTCACCCACGCGCGACAGGAGTTTCATCGCAGTGGATCATTGTGGCGTGCGGTCAGGGCGAGCGGCACGATCCCGGGGATCGGCCCGCCGCTGTTCGTGGATGGCGACCTCCTTGTGGACGGGGGCGTGTTGAGCAACTCACCGATGGGCGTCTTCATGCGGCATTATGCCGGCAGCGTGATCAGCGTGGACGCCGGCGTGCGGAGCATGGCGCCCGTGGACCTTTCCTGGAACGATCGCGTGGATTCCGGCTGGTCGATGCTCTGGCACCGCCTGAATCCCTTCCGCACGAGCGCGCGCCTGCCGTCGATCGTCGACATCCTCTATCGCACCGCGACCGTCGGAAGCGTTTCCGGCGACCGCCGCAGCGCCGAGGCGGACCTCCACTTCTCCTTCGACGTCGCCGAGTACCCGCCCTCGCGATTCAGTGCGATCGAGGCGATCGCCGAGAAGGGCTACCTTCTCGCCAGGGAGCAACTCGCGCACGCCGACCTCTCGGCGTTCAGCCGATGAGCGCACGCCTGGCCTCGCGGGAGTACTCACCGCTGGCGATGGAGCCGGAAGCGCGCGCGCGCCTGGCACAGGAATACGTGGACATCGTCAGCCAGGTGTTCCTCGTGAAGGACCGCGAGCGGCTCTTCAACAACATCGCCCGTGCCCAGCCCGACGTCCTGAAGATCCGCATCTTCCGCAACGCGGCGGGTCAGGTCGTCGGCTTCTTCAAGGTCACGGTGGACTACGGCGAGCGGAACGGCCGGAAGTTCGCAGCCTTCAACTCGCACGCGGGCTTCCTCCGCGCGTACCGTGGCGGCTCGTCCACCATCACACTCGGATTGAAGACACTCCTGGCCGAGATGCTGCGGCATCCGAACCGGGACATCTTCTATGTGGGCATGCTGCTGCATCCGTCGTCGTACTCGCTCTTCACGCGGTACGCCATCGAGTACTGGCCACGATGGGACCAGCCGACGCCGCCTGAGCAGGTCGCCTTCATGCGCAAGCTCGCGGACGTGCATGCCAGCCCGGAGTCGATCTACGACCCGGCGCACCCGCTCGTCCGCGGCTACTACATCGGCACGAAGACGCTCGAGCAGGAGGAAGCGTACTGGCGCAGCTCGGAGCGGGAGACCGTGAAGTACTTCCTGCGCGTGAACCCGCACTATACGACGGGAGCGGGGATCTTCACCTGGATCAAGCTGGATGGCCGGCTGTTCCGGAAGACGCTGCGCGCCGTGATCGGCGGCAACGTGCAGAAGACGCTGCTCTCCGTGAGGGGTGCGGCGATGAAGACGCGCATCGGGAAGGCCATCCTTCCGAAGCCCGACGTCAGCGCGCTCCTGCGGACGGTTCCGCTGCTTGCCGGACTCGCTGATCCTGCCATCGCGACCCTGGCCAGTGCGGCCGAGGTGATCTCCGTGAAGGGTGGCACCACGCTCGTGCGCCAAGGCGAGCCGGGCGACGCGATGTACGCCATCTCGCAGGGCTCGGCCTACGTACTGCTGCCAAGCGGGGCGGACGAACAGGTCGTCGACCAGCTGGGCCGAGGCGACATCTTCGGCGAGATGGCGCTGCTCACCGGCGAGCCGCGCAGTGCGACGGTGCGTTCAGCGACTGCACTGGTTGCGGTGCGCATCACGCGCTCGGCGTTCGAGTCGTTCCTTCGCGTGCACCCTGCGATCGAGGAGGAGCTCTGGGCCCTGTATGGGCAGCGCCGGTTCGACGTGTACCTGCGCAACCAGGACCGATTCACGCATCTCGGGCGGGCGGAGCGGATCGCGTGGTTCGATGGCGGGGAGCATCGCGTGATGGAGGGCGGGAGTACGATCGCCCTGCCGGCCACCCACTGCGTGTTCGTCGTCACGGGCAAGGTAGAGATGAACGCGGGGGACGGGTGGGCTGAGGTCAGTGCTCCTGCCCTGATCGAATCCGGCGCGGGGTTCGAGATTCGCTCCGCAGGCGCGGCACGCGTTCGTGTGCTGGACACATCCCCGCGACGCTAGCTGTCGGGGGCTCGACGACTCGGTGCGATCCAGTCCGGCATGGAGCGCTTCATGAAGGCATCGAACATCGGGACCGTGAACGCCGTGTCACCATGCTGCGGGCTGTACACCATGCCCTTTCGAATCAGCTCCTTCCTGACAAACCCGACGGATGTGACCTTGACGCCCAGTGTCGCGGCGATGTCGCCGCTCCGGTGCGGGCCTGGCCCCAACTCGGCCATCGCGCGCATGTAGTCCTTCTCCCTGGGCGTCAGTCGATCAAGGCGCACGCGAAAGAAGCCTTCATCCAGCCTGCGCAAGGCAACGGTGGTCGCTCGCTCGACATCCGACAGCGTGATCGGCGAGCCTGCGGCGACGTCCCACGCGTTCGCCCCCCACTCCTGCAGGAAGTATGGGTAGCCTTCGGTGCGCTTGACGATTGCGGAGAGCCCATCGGGCTCGATCTCGGCTCCCTCACTGCGCAGCGGGCCCCGGATGGCACGTTCAGCGTCGCTATCCTTCAGTGCACCGACGTCCGGATAGTCGAAGAGCCTCTCGGCGTACGACTTCGCCTCGCCCGCGAGCGCGGCGAGTGATGGCAGTCCTGCGCCGAAAAAGATGAGCGGTAGCCCCCGCTGGCCAATCTTGTGGATGGCGACGATCAGGGCAGCCAGGTCCTCCGGAGCAAGGTACTGAACTTCGTCGAAGAGGAGCGCGACGGAGGTCTCGGCTGCTCGCGCGGCCTCCGACACGATGAGCAGCAGGTCTGCGAGATCAGTCTCCAGGTCTCCTGAGGAGGCGACGCCGGGCTCGGCGACTCCGACCTCCACCTCTCCCATTTTTACCTTGAAGACGCTCGCGAACCCCTGAAGTCCTCGCAGTCCCCGGGTCGCGATGCTTCTGGCCTTGTCGACCGTGCTGAGCCTGTTGAGGAGCAGCCGGAGCGGTGGAACGAGCATGTCAGCCAGCCGTCGATGCTCCGGCGCCTCGAGATCGACCGTCCGGTAGCCTTGATCCTCTGCGATTCGCCCGATCTCGTTCAGGAGAACTGTCTTTCCCACCCCTCGGAGGCCAAGCAGCATCTGGCTTCGCGCAGCGCGTCCCGCCCTGATTCTGGCGAGCGCTACTGTGGCGTCCTCGATGATCTGCTCCCGTCCGGCCAATTCCGGCGGTCGCGTGCCGGCGCCGGGCGCGAAGGGATTGTGGGTTCGGTCCATTTGAACAAGTTTAGGGATCTTTGGAATATTTTGGTGAACTTCCCTAAACTACCCTAAACCGTGAAATCGTGCTGGGCATGGTGGCTGGAGGCTCGAACAGCGAACAATCATGAGAGACTTTAGCCTAGCAGCGCCTAAACTACCCTAAACTACCACAAAGGGACTGGGCTGTATTTCACTACGAAGCTGCGACCAATGGCAAGGCGATGCACTCGAGCCCGCTCGCCACGAGGCTCCCGAGGCGCTATTCCTCACGGGCAGCGGACTGCAACTGCCAACAGTGAGGAGCCCCCATGCACGATCCCGACGCCCCCGACCACGACGACGCCCCAAGTGGGCTGACGCGGCGCAACTTCCTCACGCGCGCGGGAGCCGCGGGCATCGCCGGAGTGGCCGCCTCGATTCCGCTCGCAGCCGCGCTGGCGGAGGGCGTACCCGAGGCGACGGACGCCGCGCCGGATATTCCGGGCACCGTGCCGATTGCACTCCGGGTCAACGGCGCCACGCTCAGGATGCGCATCGACCCGCGCGCGACCCTGCTCGACACGCTGCGTGAGTCGGTGCACCTGACCGGCACGAAGAAGGGCTGCGACCACGGGCAGTGCGGCGCGTGCACGGTCCACGTGAATGGCGAGCGCGTGAACTCCTGCCTGCGCCTCGCGCTCATGCACGAGGGCGACGACATCACCACCATCGAGGGGATCGGATCGCCCGACGCCCTGCACCCGATGCAGGCGGCGTTCGTGGCGCACGACGGCTACCAGTGCGGCTATTGCACGTCGGGACAGATCATGTCGGCGGTCGCGCTGATGAAGGAGCCGTGCGGCCCGAGGGACAGCGACGTGAAGGAGCTGATGAGCGGCAACATCTGCCGCTGCGGCGCCTATCCGAACATCGTTGCGGCCATCCAGGACGTGCGAGGCAACTCTCCCATGAGGCAGGGCTGACCATGGAACGCTTCCAGTACACTCGCGCCCGCACCATCCCCGAGGCCATCGGGATCGGCGCACAGGCGACGACCGCGCAGCAGGGCGCGCCCGTCCGCTTCCTGGCCGGCGGCACCACGCTTGTGGACCTCATGAAGCTCAACGTCGAGCATCCCACGAGGCTCGTCGACATCAACCACCTCGCGCTCAACGCCATCGAGCACATGCCCGATGGCGGCCTGCGCATCGGCGCACTGGTCCGCAATGCCGCGCTCGCGCACGACGCGACCGTGATGAAGGACTATCGCGTGCTCTCGGAGGCGCTGCTCTCCGGCGCATCGGCCCAGCTCCGCAACGTGGCGACCACCGGCGGCAACCTGCTGCAGCGCACGCGCTGCATGTACTTCCGCAACACCGCCATGGCGTGCAACAAGCGGGAGCCAGGCTCCGGCTGTTCGGCGATCGCCGGCGACAACCGCTCGCTCGCGATCCTCGGCACCAGCCCGCAGTGCATCGCGACCAACCCCTCCGACATGAACGTCGCGCTCGCCGCCCTCGATGCCACGGTGCAGGTGCAGGGGAGCAAGGGGGAGCGCACGATTCCCTTCCGGGACTTCCACCTGTTGCCCGGCGACACGCCGCATCGCGAGACGGTGCTCGAGCCGGGCGACCTGGTCACGCACGTCACGCTAGCCGCACCGCGCGCCGGCGCGACGTCGCGCTACCTCAAGCTGCGCGACCGCGCGTCGTACGAGTTCGCACTCGCGTCGGCGGCGGTGATCGTCGAGGTGAGCGGCGGGCGATTCGGCAACGTGAGCATCGCGATGGGCGGCATCGGCACCAAGCCGTGGCGGATGACGGCCGCCGAACAGGCGCTGGCTGGCGCGCCGGTGGATGAAGCGACGATCGTGCGGGCGGCGAAGCTCGCGCTCGCCGATGCGAAGCCACAAAGCGAGAACGGGTTCAAGGTGGAGCTGGCGCAACGGTGCCTGGCGCACGCGCTGCGACTCGCCACCGGGATGGCCGCCTCATGAGCGCCGCCAGGGGTTCCAACCCGGTCGGCGCACCGGAGACGCCCAAGGTGCTCGGCGGCAAGCTGCCGCGCATCGACGGGCCGCTCAAGGTGACGGGCCGCGCGGTGTATACCTCCGACATCGCGCTCCCCGGGATGCTGTTCGCGATCCCGGTGCGCAGCACCATCGCGCGCGGCCGCATCGTGTCCATCGACGCGAACGCCGCGCGCAAGCTGCCGGGCGTGAAGGCCGTGTACCATCGCGGGAACATCAAGGCGTTCTTCCGCACTGCACCACCGAAGGGGTTCAGCGGCCTGATCGACGAGAAGCGCCCGCCCTTCGAGGACGACGAGGTGCGATACTACGGCCAGTACGTCGCGGTCGCGGTCGCGCAGACCATGGAGCAGGCGAAGGCCGCTGCCGACGCTGTGCGCGTGCAGTATGCGGCGGCGGCGCACAACGTGGGGAAGCAGCTCGGCGCCGACAAGCCGATGAAGGTGGAGAGCGAGCGCGGCGACGCCGACAAGGCGTTCGCGTCAGCGCCCGTGAAGGTCGACCAGGTCTACATCACGCCGACCGAGGTCCACAACCCGATCGAGCTGCACGCGACCGTCGCATCGTGGGAGAAGGGTCACGTCACGCTCTACGAGACGTCGCAGGCGATCCTCAACCACCAGGACGTGCTGCACCAGATGCTCGGCGTTCCGGTCGAGAACGTGCGCGTGATCACGCACTTTCTCGGCTCGGGATTCGGCGGCAAGCTGTGGCCGTGGACCCACTCCATCCTCGCGGCGGGTGTGGCGCGCGAAGTCGGCGCGCCGGTGAAGCTGGTAGTGTCGCGGCAGTCCATGTTCGAGGCGGTCGGCCACCGGCCGCGCACGCAGCAGCACTTCCGCCTCGGTGCCACGCCCGAGGGCAAGCTCGTGTCACTCAGCCACGAGTACCTCAACCAGACGTCGGAGCTCGACGACTACAAGGAAGACTGCGGCGAGGCCACGCCGTTCATGTACAGCGTGCCGAACCTGCGCGTGGCGTCGGCGCTCTCACGCGGGAACATCGGCACGCCAACCGCGATGCGCGGCCCGGGCGCCGTGCCCGGACTGTTCGCGATGGAGTCCGCGATGGACGAGCTGGCCATCGCGCTGAAAATGGATCCCATCGAGCTGCGCAAGCGCAACGAGCCCACGCAGGACGAGTCGAACAAGCTGCCATTCTCGTCGCGGCACCTGCTCGAGTGCATGCAGGTGGGCGCGGAGAAGTTCGGCTGGGCGCAGCGCGACCCGGCTGTCGGCGCGATGAAGCGTGACGGCCTGACGATCGGCTGGGGCGTTGCCGCGTGCTCCTGGGGCGCGATGCGTTCCGACGCGCAGGCGTCGGTGGAGATCACGCGTGAGGGCACGGCCATCGTGAAGACGGCCACGCAGGACGTCGGCACCGGCACGTATACCGTGCTCGCGATCATCGTCGCCGAGGCGACCGGCATCGCGATCGACCGGGTAGACGTTCAGCTGGGCGACACGAGACTGCCGATGGGTCCGATTTCGGGCGGATCGTGGGTGACGGCGTCCGTGATTCCCGCCGTGTCGAACGCAGCTCGCGATGCGGTCAAGGCACTGCTCGGCATGGCGACGTCGGGACCCAATCCCGCGTTCAAGGGAGCGAAACCTGAAGACCTCCAGCTCGTGGACGGTCGCGTGAAGCGGAAGGGTGAAGCGTCATCCGGCGTCGCGCTCGGCGACGTGCTCGCGCGCGCCAACGTGCGCTCGGCCATCGGCCACGGGAAGTCGGCGACCACGATGGGCGGCGCCGAGAGCAGGAAGTATTCGCTGCATTCCTACGGGGCGCAGTTCGCGGAGGTCACGTGGCATCCGCAGACCGCACGGCTGCGCGTGTCGCGGTTCACCAGCGTGATCGACGCGGGCCGCATGCTCAACCCCAAGCCGGCGCGCAACCAGATCGAGGGCGCGGTGGTGATGGGGATCGGCATGGCGCTGCTGGAAGAGTCGCGCTATGACCAGCGGTATGGCGCGCCGATCAACAGCAACCTTGCCGACTACATGGTGAGCACGAACGCCGACGCGCCGCCGATCGACGTGACCTTCCTGGACTATCCGGACCTGGTGCTGAACGAGATGGGTGCGCGCGGCGTCGGCGAGATCGGCCTTGCCGGGACTGCGGCGGCGATCACCGCCGCAGTGTATCACGCCACTGGAGTCCGGGTCCGCGAGCTTCCGGTGAGGATCGAGGACCTGCTCGGCGCGTAACTACGGCGTCCCGAACCCCACGCTGCCACCGCCGGTCTGGTCGGGGGCAACTACGCGCACCTTCGGCGGGCGGCCGAAGTTGTACTGGTAACCGAGGAACATCGCGCGGACGTGCGGGTTGCGCTCGGTGACCTGCGTGACCTTGCCGTCGCCGGTGTGCACGCGGAAGCGCATGGTGCCGAACGGGTCGGTCACGCGCAGCGTGAGGGCGCCCTTGTCGCCCTGCACCTTCTTGCGCAGCGCGAAGTTGGCGGCGTGCTGCGCGCCCAGCTCACCGCGCTCGATCTTCGTGGCCGCGCGGTAGTTGTAGGCCGCCTGGATCGTGAGGGTCTTCGTGACCTCCGACGTCATGTTGATGCGGCCCATCCACGAGATGGCGTTCGAGCTGAGGGCACTGGTGGAGCCGCCATCCGTCACGACCTTGAACACGCTGAAGTTGCTGAGCGCGGTGAACTTCGGCGACACGCGGAGCTGCCCGGTGAAGTCCGAGCCGTAGGAGTTGCTGCGCGCCAGGTTCTGGAAGCTGATGGACGTGATCTCGCGACCGGCGAGTGAGTCGGTGGTGTTTACGATGATCCGGATCACGTTGCTGGTGTGCCGGTAGAACGGCGACGCCTGCAGCAATCCCTTCGCGCCGGTTTTCGTGTAGCCGAACTCGTAGGCGTCGGTGTACTCGGGGCTCAGCTTGGGGTTGCCGAGGAAGACGTTGTCGGCGTCGAAGTAGGTGGGGAATGGGTTGAGCTCCTGCGTTCCCGGGCGGCGCACGCGTCGCGAATAGCTCGACTTGAGCTGCGTGTTCGCGGCCAGGTTGTAGGTGGCGAATGCGCTGGGGAAGAGGCTCGCGTAGCTGTAGGGGTACTTCTGGGTGGCGAGCTTGAAGGTGCGATCCGCATAGTCGCCGCGCAGTCCGGCCTGCAGGTCCCACTTCTTCACGCCCTGGCTCACCACCGCGTAGGCGGCGTGCACGGCCTCGTCGAAGGCGAGGCTGTTGCTCTGCGCGCTCAGCGTGTAGCTGCCACTGCCGGTGACGTCGGTGGTGGAGGTGTAGTCACGGTCCAGGTTGCGAACGGTGCTCTTCCATCCGGTCTCGAGCTTGGTGCGGGGGCGAAACTGCTTCATGTAGTCCAGCTGGCCGGTGAACTGCTTCGTCACGGCGTCGTTGCGGTCGACCTGGCCCTCCACGTACTTCGCGCCGGTCGCGGAGGTGAGGCGTCGCTGGTCACTGGCGTCCTCGTCGTGCGCGCGGTTGAAGCGGAACTCGGCCGTGAGCTCGTGCGTGCGCGGCGCGAGGGTGCGCTTGAGCGACACGTCGTAGTCGAACATGAATCCCTTCGCATCCACCAGGCGCGGGCGCACATAGCTGTCGAGCGCGTGGCCGGATCCGTCGAGTACCGTGTAGTCGGTGCTGGAGACCTCGCCGGAGGTGCGGTGATTCAGCATCAGCGCGTTGGAGAGCACGTCGCGCGGTGAGAGCTTGTAGTCGACGGTGGCGTTGAGGTTCTGGCCGCTGTTGGTGGGCGTGGTGACGATGTCCTGGCCCGTGGTGCTGAGCAGCGTGTTGGCGGCGTCGAAGCGCAGGCGGTCGTTGATGCCCGCCACGTTGCGCTGGTCGTTCGAGAAGCCGCCGTTCAGGAAGGTGGACCAGTTGCCGACCTGGTAGCCGATGTTGCCGGAGCTGTTGTAGCGCTCGGGCGTTGAGGCCTGCGTGTTCACCGCGCCGCTGAGCCCGAGGTCCACGTTGGACTTGAGCGCCACGTTGATGATGCCGGCCATCCCTTCCGGATCGTACTTGGCGGAGGGATTCGGGATCACCTCGATGCGGTCGATCACGTTCGCAGGAAGGCTCTTGAGGTACGCGGCGAGCTGCGTGCCGCGCATGGGCGTGGGGCGCCCGTTGATCTGGACCACCACGTTCTCGTTGCCGCGCAGGCTCACCTTGCCGTCCACGTCCACCTGCACCGAGGGCACGTTCTCGAGCAGCTCGCTGGCGTTGGCCGCGCCGGGGGCAATGTCCTTTGCGCGGTAGGCGTTCCGATCGGGCTCGGTGATCACCGCCGCTCGATCTTCCTTGACGGAGATCGTCTCGAGCTTGGTGGCCATCGGCGCGAGCTTGGCCACGCCGAGGTCGATGATCGGGTTCTTGGCGGAGATCGTGATGTCCTGGATCACCGGCGAGTAGCCGATGAAGACGACGCGAATCGTGAACGTGCCGGGTCGCAGTCCCGTAACGCGAAAGGAGCCGTCGGGGCCCGCGATGGCGCCCGCGATCGTCAGCGTGGAGCCCTTGGGCCTGAGCGATACCGATGCCCGGGGAATGGGCTTGTTGGTGGTGTCCACGATCTTGCCGCGGAGCTCATACGCCGGCTGGGGAGCGGCGGCGGCGGGCGGCGTGGGGGTCTGTGCGGCGGCCGACATGGGAGCGAAGGCGACCGACGACAGCAACAGGGCGGCGACGAGGCGGGACACGGGGATACTCTCCGGCGGGGTGGGGGGTCGGCACCGGGAGGGCTGCCGAATCACCGTGGCCTACGACCATCCGCCGGAGGGGGTTTCGATTACAAGTACTTTGTGGTGTAAAGAAGGTGTGTGGGAAGTGTGAAGGCGCTCACGGACGCCTAGCGCCACTCCCGCGCTGGCTCGGCAGGTATTCCATCCCCATCTCGATCAGGGCTGCCGCGTCGCTGCCGTAGCGATCGGTAAGGTGGGCGATGACTGAGTCCAGCGCGGCGGCAGGAGCCACCGTTCTCGGCGAAAGGGCCATGTCGCGGGTGCCTGCCGTCACGGCGGACCGGGGGCGATCGACCGAGATGCGCAGCCCCTGCCGCCCCCGCACCGGCGCACCGTCCTCCGACCAGGTGAACGGCTTGCCCCGCAGCGTGCGCGCCACGGCGTCCACCGTGAACGCCAGCGAGACCTCGTCGAAGCCATCGGCCACCGGAACACCGATGCGATCGTGCCGCCATGGTGCCACGTAGTTGAAGGCGCCCTTCACGTACATCCACTTCGTGACGCCGAAGGCCGCCGTCTCGTGCCCGGGCCCCCATGACGCGACGCCCAGCCGCCGCGCCGCCGAATCCGCCGCGGCGCGGCCCGCGATCCGGTCGATGAGGTAGATCGACGCCGGCAGCGCGGCGCTCACCCCGGTGGTCGAGACGACACGTTCGTCGGCCACGTAGCGCTGGTCACGCACCCAGGTGGTGCCGGGATACTTCTTCTCGAGGTCCTTCATCGCCGACCAGTGCGTGGTCGCGCGACGCCCGTCGAACACTCCCGCGAGAGCCGCGGTCCTCGCGCCTTCGCAGATCGAGACGATGATCGCGCCACGCGCGGCCTGCCCGCGGATCCAGTCGGCGATGGCCCAGTTCTCGTGATTCACCATGGCGGGCACGATCACGTAATCGGCACCGCGCGCGTTGGCCGAGTCGAAGGCCGCCATCGTCAGGTCGGGCTCGATGGAGATCCTCCCTGGAACGAGCCGGATGCGACCGGGATGAAGGGCGACCACGACGACCCGCGCGATCCCCGCCTCGGTGAGCGTGGCATGCGGCACCATGAAGTCCGTGAGCTCGGTGCCGGCGGAGTCGGCGACGATCGCGATGACCGGAAGGCGCGCCGGTGCAGGCGTCGCAGCGGACTGGCTGCCCGCGAGGAGGAGGGCGAGTCCCCAGAGAGGGGAAAACGGAAGGAGGCGTGTGGCAGTCATGTAGGGAGCGATCCCGAGGTCGCACGTTCGAGTGAGGATACGAACGCAACATCGGGATCGCGCCCAGCCCGGTATAGAACGGGCAGCGCCTCCTGGTACAAAACTCCGACCCGCTTCAGGCGCTCATGGCCTGCGAGCGAGTGACGCGAGCCCTCAGGGTCGCCGCTGGATCGTCAACACTCCCCCACCCTGCCGGAATACCATCTCCCGCGCGCGGCCGGCGGTGTCGAGGTGGAAATCGATGTCGATGCCGGCGGCGGGGAACACGAACCGCGTGGGAGACGCAGCCGAGAGGGGAAACCGTCCCTGCCCCGTGGCCTGTCCATACAGCACGGCGCCGACGCGACTGATCGTGAGGGTCATGGCGGGCGTCATTGCGTACTCCCCCACCAGCCGATCGAGGTCCTCGGCGACGACGGTCACGCGCGTGCGCGGCGGGACGACCGGCATCACGATGGGCAGCAGCGGATTCATGATGTGCAGGCCGATGTCGTCGGGCGAGAGCGCCGAATTGGCCAGGACCACCACGGCCACCTGCCGGTTCGGGTCGAACGCGACGAACGAGCGGAAGCCGCCGGTGCCACCGTTGTGCCACCAGATCGGATGCTCGGCCGTGCCCCCGATCAGCCAGCCGAGCGCGATCCGCAAGCCGGGAGCAAAGGTGGCGCGCGGGGGCCGGCCCAGGGCGATCGCCTTCTTCAGGGGACCATTGGAAGTGTCGAGCTCCGCGGCGAGATAGGTGAGCATGTCTGCGGCGGTAGAACGAAGCGCGCCCGCGCCGGCGAGCGCGTCGAGGTGCCACGCGGGCACGGTGTCGAGCTTCTCGTCGTGGCCTGCGGCGAGTCGAGCCAGCATGCTCGAAGGCACGTCGACCACGGTCTCGCGCATGCCGAGCGGGCCGGTGATGCGACGCGCGACCAGGGCGCCCCATGTGGGCATCCCCGAGCGGAGCGTGAGTGCGTGACCGAGCAGTCCGGCACCGAGATTGGAGTACTCGGCGCTGTCGCCCGGCGCGCGCGGCAGCGTGTAGCTGGCGAGGAAGGCGTAGAGGCGCTTCGTGTCGTAGTCCACGTACGGGTCCGCGATGTTCGCGGGCACCATGTTGCCGGGGACGCGCGGCAGGCCCGAGCGATGCGTGGAGAGGAGCTCGAGGGTGATCGGCTTGCCGTCCTTCTGCGGAACCGTGGTTCCGGGCGGAAGCAGGTCAGCCACCGGCTGGTCGAGGCGCACCTCACCACGGGTGGCCGCGTCAGCGAGGAGCAGTGCGGTGAACGTCTTGGAGATGGAGCCGATCTCGAAGAACGTGTGCTGGTCGAGCGGCGCGCGGCCGGGGCCGGCGGAGCCGTAAGAGACGTATCGCCGCTGGCCGTGCTCGTAGATCCCGACCACGATCCCCGGCGCGCGCCCGCTATCCACGCGGGTCTTGATGATGGCGAGGATGGCGGAGTCGGAGGGGATCGCCTGGGCGTGCGCTGGACCCATGGCCGACATCGCCAGCATGGCTGCGACAAGCAATTTCATTGTGTGGGGAACCTGGTGCGAGAAATCCGACTATAAGATGTCATGGTGCGGAATACAACGAAATTGCTTGGCGTGGCAGTCCTGCTTTGGGGAGGCAACCTGAAGGCGCAGAATCGTTCTTGCCAAGCTCCGAATGCGCAGAGCAATCGTCTTCGGGAGCTGGTTCAGACGATCCTTCTTGACGCAGATAGCGTGCGGCGCGCTGACTTCGGAATCACTTCGACTGACACCTCTCGGGTGACGGTGGTGACGACGGACTCGATCTGTCACCAGGTCACCGCCGTTGTCGAGGCGTCAGCTGCCAAGACACTGCTCGCTGGAACAACCTCCCTGATCGTTGTGCACTATCCAGGGGGCTATGCCGCGATCAATCCAACCGCGTATTCGACCTACAACGCGTATTTCGTCGATGAGCAGCGGACGAAGCTCCTCTTCATTCTTGGTGGTGAGTAGCCGGCCGCTCCTACATTCCACGATGGTAGGGGTCACGAGACGTAGGAGCGATGCTCGCCGACATGCGGACCTTCGCCGCGGCTTCATCGAGCGTCGCCACTACCCGTCCTTTCACGAGCAAGGCGGCCGTCCGCTGAGGCACGGCATCGTCATTCGTGAAGTGTAGCTCGAAAGGCGCCGCCTTGCCGCGCAGGGCGAGCGAGGCGCCTGTCAGGTGCGCGCCTGCGGCAGTTCGCACGAGACCAAGTGCGTAGACCGCACACGCCGCGCGCGACGCATGCGTCTCGACGAGGATGCTCGAGATCCCTGCGTCGGTCGCGAAGGGATTGGCGCCGATGAGTCGCGCGTCGCCGGTGACGCCGTAGGCGATGTTCTCGAACGCATCGCCCAGCGTGGAGCCGTGCGCGTCCTGCAGCGCGGCGTGAATGAAGAGCAGGTCCTTCTCGGCATTCGAGACGGTGCGCCCGCGGAAGTCTGCCGAGAGCTGGATGCGAGCGGGCGGTCCGGCCGTTCTCACTTCGTGTCGCGCGGCGGCATGACCAGCCACGAAACCCACCGCCTCGAGCGCGCCCGCCTCGAATCGAGGTACCCTGAAGGTGAACGGCGGATGCGCCAGCTTCGTGCTCATGCGGTCCGTGTCGGGGCGCGCACGCGACAGCACGCGCCCGTTCAGCCGCAACTCGACCTGCTCGCAGTTGCTGAAGACGCGAACGTCGGTGCTCGACGTCGCGCTCCACTCGCTGGCGATGAACGCCATCGGCCCACCCTCGGCCGCCGCGCGCTGGCTGCGGAAGAAGTGCCAGGAGTATTTGGGGAGACGGAAGATGTCGGCGCAGCCACTCGACTCGACGTCGGGCGAGTAGCCGCGGTCGTAGTCGTACATCACCCAGAGCCCGTCGGCGAACGCGACGCCGGCGCGATTGTCGTTGTGCGCTTCCTGGAAGTTCGTCGCCTGCTGCAGCTGCGCGCGCTCGCCCTGCCAGCGCAGTTGTCGGCTGTTGCTCTCGCCGGGAGACAGCGCCTTGAACGCGTCCTGGTCGAGTCCCGCCGTCATCGCGTAATACTCCCAGTCGCCGTACTCGCTCACCACGCAGGGATGGTCGCCATTCGCCGGGCACCCGCCGTGCTGCCGCGCGCGGATGTACACGTCGTAGCCGTGCATCCACCCGCTGGTGAAGCACTGGTCGCCGGGAAGCTCCTCGTGCGCGATGGCGTGCGTGCGCGCGATGAACTCCGGCGGCATCGCCGTTTCATTGAGCGACACTTCCCACATGATCACGCACGGATGATTACGATCGCGACGAATCAGGTCGCGGCAATTGCGATACTGGAGCTCGGTGAAGGCCGGGTCGGTGCCGAAGTACTGCCAGCCGGGAAGGCAATCCATCACCACGATGCCGAGCTCGTCGCACGCATCCATGAACGCCGGCGCATGCGCGTAGTGCGACAGCCGGATGTAGTCGAAGCCCGCGTCCTTGATGCGGCGCGCGTCCCGGTGCTGCGCCTCGGCGGGCACCGCAAACCCAACGTACGGATGTTCCTGGTGACGATTGGTGCCGCGCAGGAACATGCGCTCGCCGTTGATGCGGAACCCGTCTCGCGTGATCTCGATGCGGCGGATGCCCGTGCGCACCTGCTCGACGTCGATCACCGCGCCGCCAACGAGGATCTCCGAACGAACGACATACAGGATCGGCGACTGCGGGCTCCAGAGCCGAGGGTGTGCGACCTCGAGCTCCTGCACCACGTCGGCGTCCATGCCGGGGGACAGCGACTGCGGCGCCGAGAAGGCGCGCGCGATCGTGGAGCCGTCGAGCGAGAGCAGCGTGGTGCGCACACGGAAGGTGCGCGCCGTGTCGTGGTCGTTGCGCACGTGCGCCTGCACTCGCACTGTGGCCGACTGCGCCGACGCACGCGGCGTGGTGACGAACACCCCGCCACTCGCGGGGCTGTCCGCCAGGAGGGGATCGGTGATGTGCAGCCGGTCCTTCACTACCAGGTGCACGTAGCGGTACAGCCCGTGGTACATGTTGAAGTCGAGCTGGCTGAGCGGCTTGGGACCCGTAATGGGGTCATCGCGATTGTCGAGGCGGACTGCGACGTGCACTGCGCCCCGCTCTCGCGCTTGATCGCTGACGTCCACCGTGAATGGAAGAAACCCACCAGCGTGGCGCGCGACATGCTCGCCATTGGCCCAGACGTCGGCGACGTTCATTGCCGCCTCGAAGTGCAGGAACACCTTCCTGCCCTGCTCGGCGCTCCCGATCGGAATGGAGCGGCGATACCAGCAGAGCCCCTGCCATTGCGCGGTCGCGGTTCCCGGCGGGCCGGTGACGAGTGACTCGATTCGCGCGGCGTGCGGCAACGTCACCTGCTCCCATGCACTGTCGTTTGCGACTGCGGCCTCGCTGCCGGCGATGTCGCCGAGGTGGAAGCGCCAGCCGTCATCGAGCCGGGTGTGCGCGCCAGCTGGGAGGGCGCTGAACCTCGAGAGCCGATCGAGCGGCAACATCCCCGCCGCACCCGCCACCGCCACGCCGCGAACGAAGTCGCGTCGCTTCACGGGAACACCAGCGTCACCGACTCCACTTCGACGCCCTGCCCTCCCTTCGCCGTGATGCGCGAATCCGGGCGCAGCGAGAACTGCAGCCGCTCGACCTGGGCGGCGCGAACATGATCGCCTGCGCCACCACGCCCGGCGGCCGGACCCACCCAGTAGTTCCAGCGACCAGGGAATCCAAGGGGAAGCAACACCCCGCGAGACGAGGTGAACTCCGAGAGCGGGATCGTCCGCTCCACCCACTCGCTGTCCGCATTCACCACGGTGGTCCAGGTGGTGCCATCGCTCTCCATCAGCGACAGGTGGAGCCGCTGGCCCTGCGCCACGCCGCGCAGCCGCACGCGAACGCCGGTCGCGGCGGCGATCGATTCATGGCGCGCCGTGATGCGGTCCTCGATCACGAGCGACGCCGTGTAGTCGTCCACCGCATCGGCACCCGTGGTCATCGGGAGCTCGAGATGAAATGCCGGCTCTCCAGTTACCGCGGATGTCACGACGCGGAAGATCCCCGAGCGGCCAGAATCGCCGATGCGCGTGAACGCCATGCGGCTCGCGTCCTCGGCGGGTGACAGCAGCCGCAACGGCGTGCGCGGCGACACGACCGTAGCGTGCCAGACCTGCCCGGTGTAAAAGTCCCACGCCCATGGGTTGCGCGCCACGGCTTCCGGATACGTCGTGGTGAGCTGGCCAGCGCTCACGCTGACCACGTACTCCTGCGGCCCCTCGCGCAGCGTGTCCGTCGGGATCGAGGCCACCCAGCCGTACGCCGTCTCGCGCTGCATGGGAAAGCGGCTGAACCAGCCGCGCCCAACGGGCCGCACCCAGAGTGCCACCGAGTCCGGCTGCAGGTCGCTCACCACTCGCGCGCGAACTTCCACCGGCCTGCCCGTCACATACTGCGGCGCGGCGGTGACGATCACGCGCGTCTCCAGTGTGTCCAGCGGCGGCGCGTGGTATTCCGCGAATCCCACATTCGCGATGCGCGCGGGCAGCGTCGCGCGATCCACCGGCCCGCGCGCGCTCAACACGTACACGCCCGGACGCACGGTGATGCGCGCGCCCTTGGCCTGAACCGTCGCCGCGTTGCCGGCGGCGACGGGCTCCGCCGAGAACGTTTCGCCGAGGTCCGGGATGTGGATGATCATCGGCCGTGCGCGCGAGATGGCGCGCGTCACGATCTTGTCGCGCCGCTGCGCCTCGAAGGGGTCGCGCACGTCGACGGCATCCGGATAGACCTCCAGCCGCCATACCCCTTCGCGCACCCGATCGAGCCAGTACGTGCCCTCGCCCTCATACCGCACGAGCGGCGAGGAGCCGTACCCCGCAACGCGACGCAACAGTTCCGGCCGCGGCGCCGGCGTCTGCGTGGGACCGGCGTTCAGGAACGCCTCGTCGGTCACCATCTCGCTGAGGTTCTCCTCGTGGCTCACGCGAAAGGGGCCGAACGTGCGGTTCTGCGGATAGGCGCCATACGACTGCCCACTCGGCAGGCGGCGCATCACCTCGGCTGCAATCACGGCGCTCATCGCCTTGCGCGGCGTGTAGACCAGGTTGAGTCGGTGTGTCTGCCATCCCAGGTTGCGGCTCGCGGTCTCGAGCATGTCGTAGGCGAACATCGCCGCGAGCTGCACCCCGCCGACACGGAATGCGCGCGCCATGGCGGGGTACATCTCGCCGGACTGCTCATCGGCGGTGTCGAACTCGTAGACGACCTTCGGCCAGCTTGCGAGAATCGGTGAGCGCAGCGCCGGGTAATCATCCACGCCGCGCAGGTAGTTGCCCCGCAGCTCGTGCCCGGAGTTGAGTCCCGTGGGATACCAGCCGTAGCTCCCGACCTGCACGCGCGACTGGCGCACCGCTTCCTCGATGCGGAAGTCCTGGCTCACATTGTGGACGGTGAGCGCCTTGCTGCCGGCGTCGCGGACCGCGCTCACGAGCGTGTTGATGTAGCGCACTGAGCCCGCGAGATCCTCCGGATGGTGGATCGGCTCGTTGATCATCTCGATTAACACGATCGCCGGCTCGTCCTTGAGCGCCACGCCCGTGTAGGGATTCACGTGCGCGAGCACCTGGTGGATGTAGTTCACCTGCGCGGCGATCGCCGCCGAGTCGGTGCCGAGCTTCGCCTTGTCGATGTGCGCGGAGAATCCCGGGAAGCTGTCGGACATCGCGTCCGGCCAGCCGGCGTGATACGTGTGGATCGGGTTGAAGAGGATCGAGATGCCGCGCTCTCGCGCCTTCGAGATGAGGTAGTCGAGCAGGTCGAGGTGCTCGTTGGGAATGAGGTTTCCCGCGAGGTCCGAGTTCTGCCAGTCGCCCCAGAAGGCAAGGCGCATCCCGTTCCAGCCCATGCGCGCGAAGTGCGCGACGTCCTCGTCGATCATGCGCTTGCGGTCGCCGCCCACCATTCCGGCGGCGCGGAAGTCGCTCGAAGAGGCGATGGCGTAATTCGCGCCGAAGAGGCGGAGCTCCTCCTTCGTGTCGGCCCAGCGCATGACGCCCTTCGCATCTACTTCCGCTCGGTGGGCAGCCTGCGCGTGCGCTGCACCACCGGCGATCACCAACGCCAGCAGGAGTCCTGCCCGCACGGTACGCATCATCATTTCACATCCTCCACGGCAGCCCCGGCGCTCGCCCCGGTCACATAGATCATGGGCACCAGCCCCGATCGTTCGGTATATCGCGCCGCAACTTCGGTCGCGAAGCTTCCGGCGAGCCCGGCATCCACCAGCGCCACCGCGCATCCCCCGAATCCTGCACCGGTCATTCGCGCGCCATGACACCCGGTGCGCGACTGCGCAATCTCCACCATGATATCGAGCGCCTCACTCGACACCTCGAAGTCGTCGCGCAGGCTCGCGTGACTTTCGTTCATCAGCCGGCCGAGCTCGCGTGCATCGCCGGCGCGCATGGCCGCCGCCGCCGCGAGCGTCCGCTCATTCTCGCTCACCACGTGGCGCGCCCGCCGGAATGTCATCGGATCGAGCTCTCCCTTCCGCGCGGTGAGCTCGGCCAGCGTCACGTCGCGCAGCGCCGTCACGCCGAAAGTCGCGGCCGCCTGCTCGCACTGGGCTCGCCTCTCATTGTAGAGCGAGTCCACAAGCCCGCGCCGGGTCGCCGTGTCGAGGATCACCACCGAGGTGCCGGAGGGGAGCGGCTCGGCGCGCGTCTCGAGCGATCGGCAGTCGATCAGCACCGCGTGGCCGCGCTTGCCCACCGCCGAGATCATCTGGTCCATGATACCGCAGTTGACGCCCACCCACTCGTTCTCCGCTCGCTGCGCGAGCCGCGCCATGGTGGCGGGCTCCCACGCGATGCCACTCGTCGCCGCGAACGCGCGCATGGTGGCGAGCTCGATCGCCGCGCTCGAGGAGAGTCCCGCACCGATGGGGACGTCGCTAGTGAGCACACCTTCCCATCCGACCAGCGGCTGCCCGGTCGCCTGCATGGCCCAGGCGCTTCCCTTCAAGTACTCCGCCCATGCGGGCTCACCGCGCTCCGGGTGCGCCGCGTCGAACGTCGCCGTCTCGCCGAGCGAGAGCGACGTCACGTGCACCTGGCCGTCGGTGCGCATGCGCAGCGCGATCCAGACGGCGCGCTCGATTGCGAGGGGAAACACGAAGCCGTCGTTGTAGTCGGTGTGCTCACCGATCAGGTTCACGCGCCCGGGCGCGCGCACCACGAATTCCGGCGGCTCGCCGAACCGCTCCTGGAATGCCGCCGCGATGGGGGGCGTCACCGGAGTGCACCGCGAAGCCGCTCTGCGGCCGATTCGGGCGTGATGTCGCGCTGCGGCTCGCCGAGCATCTCGTACCCGACCATGAACTTGCGGACGGTGGCCGAACGCAGCAGCGGCGGATAGAAGTGCATGTGCAGGTGCCACTCCGGGTGCAGCTCGCCGTCGGTGGGTGCCTGGTGTACGCCCGCCGAGTAGGGAAATTGCACCTCGAAGAGCGCGTCGTAGCAGCGAGTGAGCCGGCTCATCGCGCTGGCGAGTCCGTCGCGCTCGGCGCCGGTGAGCGCCGTGAGGTCGCGCACCGGGCGGCGCGAGATGATCATCGTCTCGAAGGGCCAGCTCGCCCAGAAGGGGACGAGCACCACGAAGTGGTCGTTGGCCACGATGATGCGCTCGGCGCGCGACTCCTCCTTCGCGAGGTAGTCCTCGAGGAGCGTGCGACCTTCGCGCGCGAAGTACTCGCGCTGACGATCGGTCTCCACCGCCACCGCGCGCGGCACCGAGCGCTGCGCCCACACCTGACCATGCGGGTGCGGGTTGCTGCACCCCATGATGGCGCCGGTGTTCTCGAACACCTGCACGTGGCCGATGTCCTCGCGCGCGCCGAGTTCCGCGTACTGCTCGGCCCATACGTCCACCACGCCGCGAATCGCCGCCGTCTCCATGGCGCCCAGCGACAAGTCGTGTCGCGGCGAGAAGCAGATCACCCGGCACAGTCCGGGCTCGGTGCGCGCGACGAGCAACCCATCGTCATCGAGCGCGGCATCCGCCGTTCCCGGGCGCAGCGCCGCGAAGTCGTTGTCGAACACGTACGTGCCCGTGTAATCCGGATTGCGCATGCCGTTGGCGCGCGTGTTCCCCGGGCAGAGGTAGCAGTTCGGGTCGTGCGCGAGTGACGGGGGCGCCACCGCACGCTCCACGGCACCCTGCCACGGGCGCTTCGCGCGATGGGGAGACACCAGCACCCACTCGCCGGTGAGCAGGTCCAGGCGGCGATGGGGATCCTCGCGCAGCTGCGCGTCCAGCGAAGTGCGATCCATGATCACTGCTCACGTGTCGGGAAGGTCATGGGGCATGTAGCTCACGTGTCGAGCCGCGCAGCACCAGGCGCCCAGAGAGGTAGTGACTCACCGGCGGGATGGGCTCGTGTGTCTCGATGTGGCGAATGAGCATCTCCGTCGCGCGATGTCCCATCTCGAACTTCGGGACGTGAACCGAGGTGAGCGACACGCCGAGATAGTCGAGCAGCTGGAGGTCGTCGAAGCCGACCACGGACACATCCCCGGGAACCGAGATGCCGAGCTCCGTGAGGGCGCGCATGAGGCCGAGGGCGACCAGGTCGTTGTAGCAGGTGACCGCCGTGGGTCGCTGCGCGGCGGAGAGCGGACCGAAGTACTCGAGCCCCGCGCGGTATCCGTCCTCCAGGTGCGCGCCCGCCCTCACGATCGCGTCCGGCCCGAAGGAGTGAGCGGAGCCACTGAAGGCGCGGTACACACCGTCGATGCGCTCGCGCGAGTGCATGGAATATTCGGGCCCCGCGAAGTGCACGATGTGCACGTGCCCCTGCCCGAACAGGAACTCCACCGCCTGCGCGGACGCCTCGACGTTCTCGATGTCCACCAGGCTGGCGCGCACGCCGCGGACTTCCTCCAGCAGCACGAAGGGCACGTTGCGCCGCTGCAGCTCGAAGAGGTGCGAGAGGTCGGATTGCGGCCCCAGCACCGGCGTGATGATCAGGCCATCCACGCCATGGTCGCAGAACACCTGCACGGCAGCGCGCTCGGACTCGTAATCTCCCTCGCTGCTCGCGACCACCATCGTGTATCCGAGCTGCCGGCCCGCTGCCACCGCGCCGCTGGCGACCTCGGTGTAGTACGGGTTGTCCATTTCCTTGATCACGAGGCCAAGCGAGCGCCGGGCCCGCGTGCCTCCGCGTGCCGCCGGGCGCGCGGGGCGGTAGTTCAGGCGCGACATGACCGCGAGCACGTGCGCGCGCGTCTGCTCGCTCACGCCCGGCTTCTCGTTCATCACGGCAGAGACGCTCGCCTTCGAGACCCCGGCCTCCCGTGCGACGTCAGTGATCGTCGCGCGCTCGCTCGTCACGCGCGCACGTCAGCTGGTGGGCGAGGCCGGTCGCACGCCTCGTCGCGCAAGGAGGAGGAACACGACGCCGACGGCGAGCATCACCACTCCCCACACCAGGTTGACGTTGTGCCCGAGCGCGCGCGAGTACGACTCGGGCGCGGCGAGCAGGCCGCTGCCCGTAAGGATCACTCCCACGATGGCGAAGAGCGCGCCGATCGGAAGCCGGATGTCGAGTTGCATGTCGCGCCCTCCCTAGAAGAAGATGATGTTGAGGACCAGCGTCGCCGCGAGCACCACGATGGCGAGCGTGCCCACGCGCTTGTACCAGGGCAGGTGCGCCTCCACCGGCTTCTCGGTGAGCGAGTATACGAGTCCCTTCAGCTCCTCGTCGGGGCGCGGCCTGGTCACGAGGCTCACCAGGATGGTGACCACGAAGCAGGCCACCCACGCCCACGTCGCGGTCCTGAAGTTCTGCGCCATCTCGCTGGGGTACGTGTGCATCACGGTGCCCAGCCATCCACCCTTGATGCCGACCGCGGATCCGGCGGGAAGCGTGAGGCCGTGGTGCAGCGCCGCGGCGGCCGTGCCGGCCACGAGCCCGGTGAACGCGCCATGGCCGGTGGTGCGCTTCCAGAACATGCCGAGCAAAAAGGTGGCGAACAGCGGCGCGTTCACGAAGGCGAACACGAGCTGCAGCATGTCCATGATGTTGTTGAACTGCGTGGTGGCATATGCCGTGGCCACCGAGAGCAGGATGCCGACGATCGTCGCCATCCGTCCCATCCAGAGGTAGTGCGCGTCGCTGGCGCCGCGGCGGATGTACGCCTGGTAGATGTCGTACGTCCACACGGTGTTGAACGCCGTGACGTTGCCTGCCATGCCGCTCATGAAGCTCGCGATGAGCGCGGTGAGGCCGAGGCCGAGCATGCCGGGCGGGAAGTAGTGCCCCAGCATCATCGGGATGGTCAGGTCGTAGTTGAGTGAGCCATCCGGCTTCACCGGGAGCGAGAACCCCGTGGCGCCGGCCTTCGTGGTGAGCGCGAGCGCGATCATGCCCGGCAGGATGACCAGCGCCGGAAAGAGCATCTTGGGAAAGGCGGCGATGAGCGGGGTGCGTCGCGCCGCGCCCATCGAGTCGGCGGCCATGGCGCGCTGCACCACCAGGAAGTCGGTGGTCCAGTAGCCGAAGGAGAGGACGAAGCCGAGCCCCATGGTCATGCCGATCCACTCGACGCCCATGGGATTGTTCGCCGGGGCGCCGAGATGGCGCCAGCTCTCGGTGTAGGCGCCGGCGGCATATCCATGCTGCGTGGCGGCGGCGGCGAGTCGCGTGGTGAGCCCGGCCCATCCACCGACGTCCTGCATCCCGAGGTACACGAGGGGAATGAAGCCCGCGACGATCAGGAAGAACTGCAGCACCTCGTTGTAGATCGCGGAGGTGAGGCCGCCGAGGAAGATGTAGAGCAGCACGATCACCGCGCTCACCAGCACGCTGGCGGTGAAGCTCCAGCCGAGCAGCACGCCGAGCAGCAGTCCCATGGCGTACATCGAGATGCCGCTGGAGACGACCGTCATGGCGGCGAATGAGAACGCGTTGAAGCCGCGCGTCTTCTCGTCGAAGCGGAGCTTGAGGTACTCGGGCACGGAGCGGGCGCGCGACCCGTAATAGAAGGGCATCATGAAGACGCCCACGAACACCATCGCGGGCACCGCGCCGATCCAGTAGAAGTGCGTGGTGGCGATGCCGTACTTGGCGCCGGAGGCCGCCATGCCGATCACTTCCTGCGCGCCGAGATTGGCGGAGAGGAAGGCGAGGCCGGCCACCCAGGCCGGGAGCGAGCGACTGGCCAGCAGGAAGTCGGAGGAGGACTTGGTATAGCGTCGCAGCGCGACGCCAATCCCGAGCACGAAGGCGAAGTAGAGGCCCAGGATCAGGTAGTCGATCGCCCCTAGGTGGACAGTCGTCACGCAGCGCTCCGTGGAAGGAGTGAGGGCGGGCTGCGGCATCACCGAAACGCCCACCGAACTACCGAACCGGTTCAGGAAACCCGGTGGGATAGCTACGGTTTGGGCGGTTGGGCGTCAATAGGGACTTCTCGAGGCCGTGTGGCGGGGGCACCAGCGGAAGCGCGACGACATTTCGCCGCGGTCGTCCGCGGCTAAGTGTCGTCGCTCTTGGCTACGGCGTCCCGACCCCGAAAGCTGTCCGCCACCGCCTTGTCCTTCTGCAGCGTGACCACCTTGCCACCCACGGTGATCCGGATCGACGGGCTATGATGGTACCCGGCGATCAGCGCCTTCTTCCCCGCCTTCGGGAACACCCGCCCGCTCCGCGTGATGTCGTAGTGCTCCTCATAGCCGGCGAGCGGCACCCGCTCCTCCAGCAGTTCGTTCTTCTGCCCGCGCACCGAATGCTCCTTCTCGTCCCGCTTCCGGAGCTGCGCGTGGTGGTCCCGGCTGTTGCGTTGTCCCATGCCCTCGAAGCTAGCACCCCTTGCGCCAATCCTTCCCCGCTGCAATACTGAACCATATGGTTCAGTTTACCGGGCAGCTTAATAACGCCTTCTCCGCCCTCGCCGACGACACGCGCCGCGGCGTGCTCCAGCGGCTCGGCAAGCGCGAGGCGTCCATCACCGAGCTGGCCGGCGACTTCGACATGACCCTCACGGGCATGAAGAAGCACGTGCAGGTGCTGGAGGACGCCGGCCTCGTGGTCACCGAAAAGGTCGGTCGCGTCCGCACCTGCCGGCTGGGAACGCGAAAGCTCCACGAAGAGCAGGCCTGGATCGCCCAGTACCAGGCCATGCTCGAAGCGCGCTACGACCGTCTCGAGGACTTCCTCGAGCGCACCAGGGGAGGGGACGAATGACCACCACCAACGAGAACACCACCACGCTCACCATGCAGGGCGACCGCGGCCTCCACATCGAGCGCGTCATCGCCTTTCCGCGCGAGCGCGTCTGGAAGGCCATGAACGATCCCGCGCTGATCGCGCAGTGGTGGGGGCGTGGCAACAAGCTCGTGATCGAGAAGTACGAGCCGGTGCGCGGCGGGCACTGGCGCTTCGTCGAGCACTCCGACCACGGCGAGTTCGGGTTCGAGGGCCGGTTCCGCGAGGCCACCGAGCCATCGCGCGTGGTCCAGACCTTCGAGTGGGACGGCATGCCCGGCCACGTGATGCTGCAGACGCTCGAGTTGCACGACCTCGGAGACGGACGCACGCGCCTCACGACCGACGTCCTGTACCTCACCGCCGAGGATCGCGACGGGATGGTGGCCAGCGGAATGGAGGGTGGACTCAACCAGAGTTACCTGGCTCTCGAGAAGCTGCTCGCGACGATGGACTGACCCTTACCGGCCTGTGGCATCGCCCGTACCTTAGCGCCACTCTATCAATGGAGCAGTGCGCGCGATGCCCCAGGAAGTCGTGCAGCTCACGCGCCGGAAGTTCGGCGAGACCATGCGCCGCGACGCGTGGTGGGTGCCGCAGCTCGGCGCCTTCACGATCCTCAGCGGATTCCTGGCCTACGCCACCTGGGCGGCGTTCCAGAATGCCCACTTCGAGTTCGGGCCGTACCTCTCGCCCTTCTACTCTCCGCTGCTGGTCGGTGACTCGCCGCACGCCTGGTTTCGTCATGCCCCCGCATTCATCCCTGCCATTTCGCCGGCGCTGCTGATCCTGCCCTTCCCGGCCGGCTTCCGCTTCACCTGCTACTACTATCGTGGCACCTACTACAAGGCGTTCTGGGCCGACCCTCCCGGATGCGCCGTGGGTGAGCCGCGCAACAGCTACCTGGGCGAGCGCTCGCTGCCGCTCATCCTCCAGAACGTGCACCGCTACTTCCTCTATGCGGCGCTGCTCTTCCTCCTGATCCTCGGCCTCGACGCGTATCGCGCGTACTGGTTCGCCGACGCGAGCGGCGCGAAGCACTTCGGCATGGGCGTGGGGTCACTCGTCCTCACGGTCAACGTCTGCCTGCTGAGCGGTTACACGCTCGGGTGCCACTCGCTGCGCCACCTCGTGGGCGGGTACCTCGACCGGCTCTCCGGCAGGCCAGCGCGACGCAAGGCCTACGACTGCGTGAGCTGCCTCAATCGCGGGCACATGAACTGGGCGTGGGCGAGCCTGTTCTGGGTCGCCTTCTCCGACATCTACGTGCGCATGTGCTCCATGGGCACGTGGCACGACGTGCGGTTCTTCTAGCCCATCATGGCAGACTTCCAGACGGTCGAGCACGACGTACTCGTCATCGGCGCGGGCGGCGCGGGACTGCGCGCCGCCATCGAGGTGGCATCCGCGGGCCTCAAGGTGGGCGTGGTGTGCAAGTCGCTCCTCGGCAAGGCGCACACGGTGATGGCCGAGGGCGGCGTGGCCGCCGCGATGGGCAACGTGGATGACCGCGACAGCTGGCGCGTGCACTTCGCCGACACGATGCGCGGCGGCCAGTACCTCAACAACTGGCGCATGGCGCAGCTGCATGCGCAGGAAGCGCCGGCGCGCGTCAACGAGCTCGAGGCGTGGGGCGCGCTGTTCGATCGCACGCCCGACGGGCGCATCCTGCAGCGCAACTTCGGCGGCCATCGCTATCCACGACTGGCGCACGTGGGCGACCGCACCGGCCTCGAGATGATCCGCACGCTGCAGGATCACGGGATCCATTCCGGGATGGACGTGCACATGGAGTGCACCGTGCTCTCGTTGCTGCGAGACGGCGATCGCGTCGCCGGGGCGTTCGCCTACGATCGCGAGCGCGGGCGATTCCGCGTGTTCAGGGCGAAGGCGGTGGTGATGGCGACGGGCGGCATCGGTCGCGCGTTCAACATCACGAGCACCAGCTGGGAGTACACCGGCGACGGGCAGGCGCTCGCGTACCTGGCAGGCGCCGAGCTGCAGGACATGGAGTTCGTGCAGTTCCATCCCACCGGGATGATCTGGCCGCCGAGCGTGCGCGGCATCCTGGTCACGGAGGGCGTGCGCGGCGAGGGCGGCGTGCTGCGCAACAAGGACGGCAAGCGCTTCATGTTCGACAACATCCCCGACAACTACAAGCCGCAGACGGCGGACAACGAGGAGGAGGGCTGGCGCTACACGCAGGGCGACAAGGACGCGCGCCGCCCGCCCGAGCTCCTCACGCGCGACCATGTGGCACGCATGATCGTGCGCGAGGTGAAGGAGGGGCGCGGCTCGCCGCATGGCGGCGTGTACCTGGACATCTCGTGGATCAAGGAGCGCATCCCGAACGCGGCGGAGCACATCCGCAAGAAGCTGCCGAGCATGTACCACCAGTTCATGCAGCTCGCGGGGATCGACATCACGAAGGAAGCGATGGAGATCGGGCCCACCACGCACTACGTGATGGGCGGCATTCGCGTGGATGGCGACACGCAGATGACGAACGTGCCCGGGCTGTTCGCCGCTGGTGAATGCGCGGCGGGGCTGCATGGAGCGAACCGGCTGGGTGGCAACTCGCTCAGCGACCTGCTGGTGTTCGGCAAGCGCGCGGGCCAGCACGCGGCGGAGTTCGCGCGCGCGCAGCAGTCGCCGGCCATCGACCAGGGCGTGCTCGACGCGGCGGCCGCCGAGGCACTCGCGCCCTTCGAGCGCGGCAGCGACGCCGAGGGCCCGTACCAGGTGCAGGAGTCGCTGCAGACGACCATGCAGAACTACGTGGGCATCGTGCGCGTGCAGGAGGAGATGGAGCGCGCGATGGCGGAGCTCGAGGTGCTCAAGCAGCGCGCGGCGAAGGTGGGCGTGCCGGGGAATCGCGAGTACAACCCGGGCTGGCACACGGCGCTCGACCTGCGGCACCTCCTCATCGTGTCGGAAGCCGTCACGCGCTCGGCGATCGAGCGGCGCGAAAGCCGTGGCGGGCACTTCCGCGACGACTACCCGGACAAGGACCCGGAGTTCGCCCGCTTCAACCATGTGGTGAAGCTCGGGAGCGGCGGCGAGATGCAGCTCGAGCGGGCCATGATCCCGCCGATGCCCGACGAGCTCGAGGCGATCATCAAGGAGATGCAGACATGACGTCGCCCCCAATCGATCCGTCGACGGCACGCCCGAATGGGCGTGCCGTCGACGCCTACACCGCCGCGCAGAGTGCGCAGGATGCGGCGGTCGGGCACAGCACGCGCACCTTCAGCATCTGGCGCGGCGCCGATGGCGCGGGCGCGTTCACCGACTACACCACCGAGACGAACGACGGCATGGTGGTGCTCGATGCCGTGCATCGCATCCAGGCGGAGCAGGCGAACGACCTCGCCGTGCGATGGAACTGCAAGGCGGGCAAGTGCGGCTCGTGCTCGGCGGAGATCAACGGCAAGCCGAAGCTGATGTGCATGACGCGGCTGGAAGACCTGCCGGCGAACGAGCCCGTGACGGTCGAGCCGATGCGCGCGTTCCCGCACGTGCGCGACCTGGTGACCGACGTCAGCTGGAACTTCCGGGTGAAGCCGCGCATCAAGAAGTTCACGCCGCGCCCGCCCGATGCGCCCGATGGCACCTGGCGGATCCAGCAGGAGGACGTGGACCGGGTGCAGGAATTCCGGAAGTGCATCGAGTGCTTCCTCTGCCAGGATGTCTGCCACGTGCTGCGTGACCATCACAAGCACGAGGAGTTCATCGGACCGCGGTACCTGGTGTATGCCGCGGCCCTCGAGATGCATCCATTGGACGTGGCGGATCGCGTCACCGAGCTGAAGGAGGACTTCGGCATCGGCTACTGCAACATCACGAAGTGCTGCACCAAGGTGTGCCCCGAGCACATCACGATCACGGACAACGCGATCATCCCGCTCAAGGAGCGGGTGGTCGACCGGCACTACGACCCGCTCAAGGCGCTGGTGCGCCTGGTGCGCGGGCCGAAGAGGGGTTGAGGCGAGGGAGCCGACATGGAGAACACCATGCACCAGATCAAGACCATCTCGAGTGACGCCGTGGCGCGCGCGCTGCAGAAGGCGGAGCGCTACCGGTTGCTCAACCAGTCCTGGGCCACGGAGAGCATCTGCCTCGACATCCTGAAGGTGGATCCGGAGAACCAGCAGGTGCGGGTGATGTACCTGCTGTCGCTCACGGACCAGTTCGGGGCGGAGCCGGGCGACCTCGCGCGGCGGGCGCGCGGGGAACTGGCGCACATCACCGATGAGTACCAGCGGGCCTACTACGCGGGGATCATCGACGAGCGGCTGGGTCACGCCAAGCTCGCGCACGGGGTGATGCACGCCGAGGGGATCGCGCGGAAGCTGTTCCTGTCGGCCATGGAGAGCTTCGAGCGGGCGGAGGCGCTTCGGAAGGCCGGGAATGATGATGCGATCCTGCGCTGGAACACCTGCGCCCGGACGCTGGAGCGGCTGCGGCTGGAGGAGGAGCCGGAGGTCCAGCACGCCCCGCAGTTCGGGGAGTAGGTAACGGCGGGGTATCGGGACCTGTACGGTCGCGATCGCTCGAGGTAACAGATGTAAATACTGCTGAAGCCGCCCTCGCTTACGGGTCGCATCGGGCGTTTATTTAGGGGATGCCTGCCGAGGGAGCGGGCCATGCGTTTCCCCACTGTAGACCCCCCCACATGTCGCTCAAAACGTTTGGTACTCGCCGCGTCCGTTTATGGTTCGCGGCGCTGCTCGTCGTTGGCGCGTGCACGGCTGGCGCGGACAAGCTCATGGGCCCCTCGGACGTTGCGAGTGGCGGACCTGCGGCGAAGAACATCATTCCGATCACCGGGTTCGTCATCAGCCAGGTGTACGGCGGTGGTGGAAATGCCAACTCGATCCTCAAGAACGACTTCATCGAGCTCTATAACGGAAGCTCGGCCCCGATCAGCCTGAACGGGTGGTCGGTGCAGTATTCAAGCTCGGCCGGCACCACGTGGCAGGTGACCAGCCTGACGAACGTGACCCTGGCGGTCGGGCAGTACTACCTGGTGCAGGAAGCACAGGGCACCGGAGGCACCACGGCGCTCCCCACGCCCGACGCGACCGCGACGATCGCAATGGGAGCGACCGGCGGCAAGGTCGCACTCGTGCACGCAACCTCGGCGCTCGTGGGCAACGGCTGCCCACTCGAGACCGACGCGACCGTGATCGACTACGTCGCCTTCGGTTCCGGCGCCAACTGCTTCGAGGGCTCGGTCTCGCCCGCAAGCTTCTCCGGCAACGTGACGGCGTCGATCCGCAAGGACTTCGGCCGCCAGGACACGAACAACAACAGCGCCGACTTCTCGTACGCCGCGCCGAGCCCGCGCAACACGTCGTCGGCATTCGTGCAGCCCACCAACGCACTCGGGGTGTCGATCTCACCCGCGTCGTCCACGGTGCAGGCCGGCACGCCGGTGACCTTCACCGCCAGCGCGACCAAGGGCGGCAACGCAGTGACGATCAACTCGGCCACCTGGACGAGCTCGAACACTGCGGTCGCCACGATCGACGCGGCTGGCGTCGCCTCCACCCTCGCCAAGGGCAGCGCCACGATCGGCGTGAGCGCGGTCACCGACCAGGGCACCGTGACGTCGACGGCAACGCTCAACGTGACTGCCGCGCCGGCCACGCTCACCGTGAACCCGGCCGCCTGGTCGCTCAAGGTCGGCCAGACCAAGGCGATCGTTCCCACGGCGCTCGACGCTGACGGCCAGCCCGCCGGCACGACCTACAGCTACAGCAGCGCGAACCCGGCCATCGCGTCGGTGAATGCCGCGGGCACCTTCACCGGCGTCGCGGTCGGCTCCACGACCATCACCACGACGACCGCGAACGGCATCTCGGCGACCACTGCGGTCACCGTCACGCCGGTCACGGGCAACTTCAGCCTCGCCGGCCGCGCAACGCCGCTGCCCGTGGGCTTCCAGTTCCAGGTCTTCATCAACACGGGCACGGACGGCAAGGGCAACCCGATCACCAACAACTCGGTGATGACGTGGTCCTCCGCGAACACGTCCATCGCCACGGTGAGCCCTGCCGGCATCGTCACCGCCACTGGCGTGGGATCGGTGAGCATCACCGCCCTCGCCACCAGCGACGGCGTGACGAGCGCCTCGACCACCGTGCAGGTCAATGACCCCACGCCGCTCTCCACTGTGCGTGACGGCCACAACCTGGAGCTCGGCACCCCGACCGATGCCGATCCGTCCGATGACTTCATCATCGCGCGCCGGCAGTACACGCTGTCGTACAACGTGAGCCGCGGCACGCCGAACTGGGTCAGCTGGAACCTCGACGCCACGCACCAGAAGGCCGGCGGCGCGGGCCGTTGCAACTGCTTCTCGCAGGACCCGCAGCTCATCGCCGCGGGCATCAAGGCGTTCGACACGAATGAGTGGATCAACGGCGGCATCTACTCGCGCGGGCACATGTCGCCCTCCGCGGACTGGAACATCAGCGATGCCGACAACGCTCCCACGTTCTACCTGACGAACATGATCCCCCAGAACCAGACGGCCAACGCCGGCGCCTGGGGCGATCTCGAGAACCACCTGCGTGACATCGTCGGTCCCACGACCGAGGTGTACATCATCGCGGGCCCGATCTACACGCGCGGCCGCACGAACGGCCAGGACGGCTTCGGCTTCATGACCGGCATCGGCCACATCGCCGTGCCCGACTCGATGTTCAAGGTCGCGGTGATCGTCCCGGATGGCCGTGCGGCCAGTGGCATCACCTCGCCATCCGACGTGCAGGTGATCGCCGTCGTAATGGAGAACTCCGTGGTCACCACCGCCTCCTGGTCGCTTCCGGCGTACCAGTCGTCGATCGCGAAGATCCAGCAGTCCACCGGCTACGACCTGCTCAACGCGCTTCCCGAGGCGATCCAGTGCCGCCTCGAGTCGCGCAACTGCGCCCCGGCGTCGCACATCACCGGCGCGGGACTGGCCGGCGGCAGCGAGGGCTCGCAGCTCGACTTCAGCGCGGCGACGTCCACCGACGCCGACAATGACGTGCTCGCGTACCAGTGGACGGTGAACGGCCAGCCCGCCGGCAGCTCGGCGTCGCTGTCCTACACGTTCACGCAGGACGGCAGCTACGTGATCGGCCTCACCGTCAGCGACGGCAAGGGCGGCACGAGCCAGTCCACCAGCACGGTCGCCATCACCAACGTCGCCCCGTCGGTCTCCGCGATCAGCGGCGCGACGATCGATGAGGGCAGCAGCTTCTCCTCCGCCGGCTCGTTCAGCGATCCGGGCGCCGACCAGTGGTCGGCCACGGTGGACTACGGCGATGGCTCGGGCGCACAGGCGCTCACGCTCGACGCCAGCAAGTCGTTCTCGCTCGACCACCACTACGCCGACGACGGCAGCTTCACGGTGACCGTCACGGTCTCCGACGGCACGTCGAGCTCCTCCACCTCAGCCACCGTCACCGTGCGTGACGTGACGCCCACGGTGAACGCGTTCAGCGGCGCCTCGATCAACGAGGGTGGCAGCTACACCGCCACCGGGTCGTTCGCCGACGCAGGCAGCGGCGCATTCACCGCCACGGTGGATTACGGCGACGGCAGCGGCGCTCAGCCGCTCGCGCTCGCCGCCGACAAGTCGTTCGCGCTCAGCCACGCGTATTCGCAGGACGGGAGCTTCACGGTCACGGTGAGCGTCACCGAGACCGGCGGTCCCACGGGCACCAACAGCGCCACGGTCACGGTCGCCAACGTCGCGCCGTCGGTCAACGCGTTCGCCGGCGGCACGATAAACGAGTCCGGTACCTACTCGGCCACCGGTTCGTTCGGTGACCCGGGTGCCGACACGTGGTCGGCCACGGTCGATTACGGCGACGGCTCGGGCGCACAGGCGCTCACGCTCTCCGGCAAGTCGTTCACGCTCTCGCACCAGTACGCCGACAATGGGAGCTACACGGTCACGGTGACGGTCACCGAGACCACGCCGGATGCGGCGAGTGGTTCGGCCACTGCAACGGTGACGTCGCTGAACGTGGCGCCCACCGTCGCTGCCTTCGCCGGCGCGACGATCCTCAAGGGCGAGACGTACACCGCGTCGAGCAGCTTCACGGATCCGGGCGCCGACACGTGGACCGGCAGCGTGAGCTTCGGTGACGGCAGCGGCAACTTCCCGCTGTCGATCTCGGGCAACGCGTTCTCGTTCAGCCACGCGTTCAACACGGCGGGTACCTTCACGACCGTCGCGACCGTGACCGACAAGGACAACGGTGCAGGCAGCAACTCGGCCTCCGTCGTCGTGCTGTCGGGCGACCAGGGCGTCGCGAGCCTCCGGGCCAGCGTGGCAGCCCTGACTGGCCTCAACAGTGGCCAGCTGAATTCGCTGCTCACGAAGCTCGACAACGCAAGCGCGCAGCTTGCCAAGGGGAACTCCAACCCTGCGGTGAACATGCTGCAGGCGTTCCTGAACGAGCTGGATGCGGACGTGAAGACGGGCAAGATCTCGGCAGCCGCCGCGGATCCGATCCGTGCCTACGCGCTCCGCGTGATCGCGAGCATCGGCGGGTAGTCCTCACCGCAGGCCCGAAGTGAAGCCGCCGCCGACGATCACGTCGGCGGCGGTTTCTTTTCGCAACGAGCCCAGGGAACGAATGAGCCGCTGTTCAACGCGGTGGGCCTGCGGCCCGCGCTGCAACAGCCGTGCAGTTGCAGTTCACAAAAGGCAATGCAGGACTCCGAACCCGTGCTCGAGTCCTGATTGCTTTCGATGGCGTGCCGAGGTGCGGTTCAGCGTGGGCCGAAGGCCCCACAGCGTTGCACCGCGGCTCATTAGTTCGTTCGGCCCCGGCGCAACAGCACCGAGGGATCCCGCGCTGGCGCTCAGGACGCCTGCTGCAGCTGCCTCACGATCTGCAGCACCGCCACGAAGTGGCACGCGGCGCCCACGATGGTCAGCGCGTGAAAAACCTCGTGGTACCCGAACACCATCGGCCTCGGGTCGGGCTTCTTCGTGGCATACACCACCGCCCCGATCGTGTACGCGATGCCGCCGGCGAGCATCAGCCAGATCTGCTGCGCCTCGAGCGCGCGTCGCACGTCGCCCAGGTACGGGACCACCATCCAGCCCACGCCTACCGCGAGGAGCGCCTGCACCCACTTCGGCGCTCCCGCCCAGAAGAGCGACTGCATGACGCCCACGAAGGCGCCGCACCAGACCGCGATGCAGAGGCGCGTGCCGGCGGCCCCGCCCACGCCCAGCAGCGCGATGGGCGTATAGCTGCCCGCGATGAGCACGAAGATCGACGCATGGTCCGCGCGCCGCATCCCGGCTCGGGCGCGTGGCGACCACTGCACGCGGTGATAAAACGCGCTCACCGTGAACAGGATCGTGAGGCTCAGGGCGTACACTCCCACGGCCACGCCCGCCCGCACGGTGGGTGAGAGCATCACCAGGAGCGCGCCGAGGGCGAGCGCCGACCAGGCGGCATGCTGGTGAAGCACGCCCCGCCATGCCGGCTTTTCCATCAGGTCGGGATGCTGCGCTTTCTCTCCCACCGTGGCATTTTAGCGAGGACCCGCGCGGCTGGCCAACCCGCGCACCGATGGCCTCATGCTCCGAACGGAGAAATGCGATGGGCGACGGGTTCGATGTGGTGGTCGTGGGCGCCGGGCTCGCGGGCCTCGTAGCGGCTACCGAGCTCGCCGACGCAGGGCGTCGAGTGGTCGTGCTGGACCAGGAGCCCGAAGGCTCGCTCGGAGGCCAGGCGTACTGGTCGTTCGGTGGCCTGTTCCTGGTGAACTCTCCCGAGCAGCGCCGCCTCGGCATTCGCGACTCGCGCGAGCTCGCCCTGCAGGACTGGATGGGCTCCGCGGGCTTCGATCGCGAAGAGGACCATTGGCCGCGCCGCTGGGCGGAGGCCTACGTCGAATGGGCCGCGGGCGAGAAGCGCGAGTGGCTTCGCGCGCAAGGAATGCGCTTCTTCCCCATCGTGGGCTGGGCCGAGCGCGGCGGCTACCTGGCGACCGAGCACGGCAATTCGGTGCCGCGCTTTCACGTGACGTGGGGCACCGGCCCGGGCGTGCTCGAGCCCTTCGTGCGGCGCGCCCGCGCGGCCGAGCAGGGTGGCAAGCTCACCTTTCGCTTCCGTCATCGCGTGAGCGAGCTCGCGACGAGCGGGGGCGCCGTGACTGGCGTGCGCGGTGAGGTGCTCGCGGCCAGCGACGTGGCGCGCGGCGTCTCGAGCTCGCGCGAGGTCGCGAGTGACTTCGAGATCAGGGCCCCAGTCGTGATCGTCACGAGTGGCGGCATCGGCGGCAATCACGAGATGGTGCGCGCCAACTGGCCGGCGCGCCTCGGCACTCCGCCTCGGCACATGCTCTCAGGCGTGCCGGCGCACGTGGACGGACGCATGATCGCCATCAGCGAGGCCGCGGGTGCGCGGCTGATCAATCGCGATCGCATGTGGCATTACGTGGAAGGGATCCAGAACTGGAATCCCGTCTGGCCCATGCACGGCATTCGCATCCTGCCGGGGCCGAGCTCAATCTGGCTCGACGCTCGCGGGCGTCGCCTTCCGGCGCCACTCTTTCCCGGCTTCGATACGCTGGGGACGCTGGCGCACCTCCGCACGACTGGGTACGACCACTCGTGGTTCGTGCTCACGCAGCGGATCATCGCGAAGGAATTCGCGCTGTCCGGCTCGGAGCAGAACCCCGACCTCACCGGCAAGAGCTGGCGACAGGTGCTCGGACGCGCGCGCGGCGGCAATGCGCCGAGGCCGGTGGAGGCGTTCAAGGAGCACGGGGCGGACTTCATCGTGGAGCGCACGCTGCCCGAGCTGGTGCGGCGCATGAACGCACTGGCGGGCGAGCCGCTGCTCGATGCGGCTGCGGTGGAGCGCGTGATCGCGGCGCGCGACCGCGAGATCGGCAACGAGTACACGAAGGACGCGCAGGTGATGGCGCTGCGCAACGCGCGCCGCTACATCGGTGACAGGCTGATTCGTTCGGCCAAGCCGCACCGCATCCTGGATCCCGAGGCCGGGCCACTCATCGCGGTGCGGCTGCACGTGATCACGCGAAAGACCCTGGGCGGCCTGGCGACGGACCTGTCGGGCCGAGTGCTGGGTGAGGGCGGCGAGCCGATCGCGGGACTCTACGCCGCGGGAGAGGCCAGCGGCTTCGGCGGCGGCGGCATGCATGGATACCGAGCGCTGGAGGGCACCTTCCTCGGCGGGTGCCTCTTCTCGGGCCGCGCGGCCGGACGGGCGGCAGCGGAAGCCGTCAAATGAGGCGCTGCGTCCTTAACTTTCAGGGATGACCAGCTCCGCCACCAGCGAGCGCATCGCTGCCGAAGTCGCCCATCGCCGCACCTTCGCGATCATCAGCCATCCCGACGCGGGCAAGACGACGCTCACGGAGAAGCTGCTGCTGTACGGCGGCGCCATTCACCACGCGGGCTCGGTGAAGGCTCGGCGCGCCACGCGCCACGCCACCAGCGACTGGATGAAGATGGAGCAGGAACGCGGCATCTCGGTGACGAGCAGCGTGATGCAGTTCAACTACGAAGGGTACGTCGTCAACCTGCTGGACACGCCGGGGCACGCGGACTTCTCCGAGGACACGTATCGCACGCTCGTCGCGGCGGACAGCGCGGTGATGCTCCTCGACAACCGCAAGGGCGTGGAGGAGCGCACGCGCCAGCTGTTCGAGGTCTGCAAGATGCGGCGGACGCCGATCTTCACCTTCGTGAACAAGTGCGACCGCGCGGGCGAGGATCCGCTCAAGCTGATCGGCGACGTGGAGACCGACCTCGGCATCCAATGTCATCCGGTCACGTGGCCGATCTTCCGCGCCGACGAGCTCTCGATGGGGTTCGTGGGCGTGTACGACCGGCAGGAGCAGCAGATCCACCTCTTCGAGCGCGGCGAGTCGCACGGCTCGGAGCGCGCGGTGGTGCGCGTCGGCTCGCTCGACAGCCGCGAGATCCACGACCTGCTGGGCGCCGCCACGCATGACGCGCTGCGGCACGACATCGCCCTCCTCGATGAGGCGGGACATCCCTTCAGCGAGGAGGCGGTGCTCGCGGGCGAGCTGAGCCCGGTGTTCTTCGGCAGCGCGCTCACGAACTTCGGCGTCGAGCCCTTCCTGCGGCGCTTCCTCGACCTCGCGCCCGCTCCCGCGCCGCGCCCGTCGAGCATCGGGCCGGTGGAACCGACGACCGAGTCCTTCACCGGCTTCGTGTTCAAGATCCAGGCGAACATGGATCCCAAGCATCGCGATCGCGTCGCGTTCATCCGCGTGGTGAGCGGGCAGTTCGAGGCGGGGATGGAAGTGAAGCACGTGCGAACGGGCAAGATGATCCGGCTCAACTCCCCGCAGACGTTCATGGCGCGCGAGCGCACGGCGGTGGAGGAAGCCTGGCCGGGCGACGTGATCGGCGTGATGGACCGCGGCAACCTGCGCATCGGTGACACGGTGTCGCAGGGCGGCGACCTGGAGTTCAGCGGCATCCCGCGGTTCGCGCCGGAGCTGTTCGCGCGCGTGCTGATCATGGACCCCATGCGCCGCAAGCAGATGGATGCGGGGCTGCGCCAGCTCACCGAGGAGGGCGCGGCCCAGGTCTTCTTCACGTCGGGCACCGAGACCATCAGCCCCACGCCGATCGTGGGCGCGGTGGGACAGCTGCAGTTCGACGTGATGCTGCATCGCCTGGAGCACGAGTACGGCGTGCAGTGCCGGCTCGAGAAGGTGCCCGGCAAGTATCCGCGCTGGATCACCGGACCCAGGGCCGAACTCGAGCGCATCATGCGCGACCGCGGCCGGACCGTGCTATTCGATTCTCGCGGCGACCCGCTGCTCCTCTTCGAGGACCAGTGGGCCATGCGCTGGCTGCTGGAGCGTGAGAAGGACGTGCAGTTTCACGAGACGGCGCCGTAGGAATCTGTTCGCCGGGGCCGGTTCCTCGGACAACCGCGGACTGAAGAGCGGAACTTCGCGGAGACTGCACCCGCAATGCTTTTGGAACGGCACAGGGGGCCTGGTTCGGTGTGCCGTTCCCCAAGTCAGTTGTTGTTGCAGTATCCGCGGAAGTCCGCATCTGTTCGTCCGCGGCTGTCCGAGGAACCGGCCCCGGCGCAACAGGCTCAGGGCTTGAGCACCACCTTCGTGCACCCATCCTGCTTGTCACGGAAGGTCTTGTAGAGCTCCGGCGCGTCGGTGAGCGGCGCGCGGTGGGAGATGATGAAGCTCGGGTCGATCTCGCCCGCCTCGATCTTGTCGAGCAGCAGCTGCGTGTACTTCTGCACGTGCGTCTGCCCGGTCTTGATCGTGAGTCCCTTGTTCATCGCGGCGCCGAAGGGGAACTTGTCGATCATCCCCACGTACACGCCGGGCACCGACACCGTGCCGCCGGTCCGGCAGCAGAGGATCGACTCGCGCAGCACGTGCGCGCGGTCGGTGCCGAGCTTGAGCTCCTTCTTCACCTTGTCGAGCACGGCGTCGATGCTGCCATGCGAGTGCGCCTCGCATCCCACCGCGTCGATGCAGCGATCAGGGCCGCGCCCGCCGGTCATCGAGTCGAGACGCTCCTTCACGTGCTCCTCGTCGAAGTTGATCGTCTCGGCCTTGCCCGGTCCGCTCGAGAGCGCGAGGCGCTCCGGCACGCGGTCGATGGAGATCACGCGACCCGCACCCTGCATCCACGCGCTCTGGATCGCCATCTGTCCCACCGGCCCGGCGCCCCATACAGCCACGGTGTCCCCTTCCTCGATCTGCGCGTTCTCGGCCGCCATCCACCCCGTGGGGAAGATGTCGGAGAGAAACAGCACCTGCTCATCGGGCAGGTCGTTCTCGACCTTCTGCGGTCCCACATCGGCATAGGGCACGCGCAGGTACTCGGCCTGCCCGCCCCAGAAGCCGCCGAGCAGGTGCGAGAAGCCGAACGCGCCCGCGGCGCGATGGCCGACGACCTTCGCCATCATGTCGCCGTTCGGGTTCGACACCTCGCACGCCGCGTACATCTTCTTCTCGCAGAAGAAGCACGTGCCGCAGGCGATGACGAACGGGATCACCACGCGGTCGCCCTTCTTGAGGTTCTTCACCGCGCTGCCGACCTCCTCCACGATGCCCATCGGCTCATGGCCGAGCACGTCACCCTCCTTCATCGTCGGCTGGTAGCCGTCGAGCAGGTGAAGGTCGGAGCCGCAGATTGCGGTCGCGGTGATGCGCACGATGACATCGGTTGGATCGACCAGCTCGGGATCCTTGACGTTGTCGACGCGCACGTCGTCCTTGCCGTGCCACACGAGTGCCTTCATGAGTGCCTGCCGTTGAGGATGCGCGGTTGAAAACGAGTCGCGCATGGCCGGGCAGGTTCGGTGCCATCCGCCCAGTCGCAGCGGGGCTGTCGCTCCTGCTCTGTTGCACTGGGGCCCGTTTCCTCGGACAACCGTGGACTGAAGGGCGGACGTCCGCGGTTACTGCCACTGCAACGACAACTCCCTTGGAACGGCACACCAGCCTCGCCCCATGTGCCGTTCCCACAAGTCAGTTGTCGCTGCAGTATCCGCGGAACTCCGCTTCCCTTTGTCCGCGATATCCGAGGAAACCGGCCCCCGCGCGACTGCTCAGCTCGCGCGCGGAAGGGAGAGCGTGAAGGCGCTGCCCTTGCCGAGCAGGCTCTCCACTTCGAGGTCGCCATTCATGCCGCGAGCCAGGTCTCGACTGATCGCCAGCCCGAGCCCCGTGCCCTCGTGCAGCCGCTTGAGGTCCGACCGCACCTGCACGAACGGATCGAAGATGGCCTCGAGCTTGTCGTGCGGAATGCCGATGCCCGTGTCGCGCACCACCACCCGAAGGCATTCCGGCTCCTCGCTGCACGACATCGTGATCCTCCCGCCCTGGTCGGTGAACTTCACGGCGTTCGACAGGAGGTTCACCAGCACCTGCCGCAGCTTCTCGGGATCGGCCAGCGCAACCAGGTGCGCCGGACAGTCCTCCACCTCGAGCCGCAATCCCTTGGCGCGCGCCTGCGGCGAGACCAGCGATTCCGCCGAGAGCAGCGTTTCGCGAACGGGCACCGCGCGGACCTCGAAGTGCACCGTGCCCGTTCCGAGCTTGGCGTAGTTGAGCACCTCGTTGATCAGGCCGAGCAGGTGTCGCTGGCTGGACTGGATGCGACGGAGGTCTTCCGACTGCTGCGGCGAAACGGGCCCGCGAATCCCCATCTCCATCAATTCAGCATAGCCGCCGATCGCGTTCAGGGGCGTGCGAAGCTCGTGGGACATCACCGCCAGGAACTCGCTCTTGGCCCGACTCGCCGCCTCGGCCTCGTCGCGCGCCGCCTGCGTCTCCGCCAGCAGCCTGGTGCGCTCGGCGTCGGCGCGCACGCGAGCGGTGACCTCGCGCCAGAACACCGCAACGCCCTGCCCCTCGAGCGGGTATGCATCCACCTCGACCACGAAGTCGAGTCGCGCATCCAGGTAGTCGTGCGTGAAGTGCGACTCCACGCCACCCTCCGACACTTCGCGGTAGTGGCGCTCGAACGGCGAGCCGGGCGTGTTCGGGAACAGCTCGAAGTAATTCCTGCCGATCATCTCTGCGCGCGACAGCTTGACGCCGCGCTCCATCGCGCCATTGACGTCCACCAGGATGAAGTCGCGGTCGATCGCGAAGTACGCGTCGCCCATGGACTCGAGAATTCCGGTCGCGCGCGCCCGCGCCTGCTGTGTCTCCGCCAGGAGTCGCTCACGCTCCTCCGCCGAGGCGCGAGCTGCGGTCACGTCGCTGAACAGCACCGCCACGCGGCGATCCCCCGGCTTGCCCACGCGGAACGCGTATGCGTCGAACCAGCGGCCCAGCGGTCCTGCGTGCGCCTCGAAGCGACGGGCCTCGCCCGTGGTCGCGATCTCGCCGTAGATGTCGAACCACTGCCGTTCGAGCCCGGGCGCGAGCTCCAGGATCCGCCGCCCCACCGGATCCACGAGGCCCGTCTGTCGCAGGAAGGCCGGATTGACCTCGACGAATCGATAGTCGACCGCTCGCCCCTGCGCATCGAAAATGATGTCCTGCACGCAGAAGCCCTCATCGAGCGATTCAAAGAGCGTGCGGTACTTCTGCTCGCTCTCGCGCAGCGCCTCCTCCGCCTGCCGGCGCTCGGTGATCTCGCGCCCCTCGGGGACGATCAGCACCACTTCGCCCAGGCTGTCGAACACCGGATGGAAGGAGATGTCGAACGCGGCCTCGGCGCCATCGGGGCGATGGATGAGCGCCTCGAATCGCACGAACTCGCCCCTGGCAGCGCGCTGCACGCCGCTCCTCACGAAGTCGGGCGCGCCCGGCGTGTTCGCGAACCAGGGCCCGTCCCAGAAGGGCTTTCCCACCACCTCGTGGCGCGCGCTGCCGGCGAAGTCGAGCGACGCGCGATTCGCGTCGAGGAGCATTCCATCGGGTGACATGAGCCCGATGTACTCGTACGTGCCATCGTAGATGGCGCGCAACCGCGCCTCGCTGTCCCGCAGCGCGAACTCGGCGTGTACGCGCGCGGTGACTTCCCGCCAGAAGAGCGCGACGCCCTGCTCGTCCGTGGGATAGACGTCGATCTCGAGGTGCCGATCGTAGCCCTCGCCCACGTAGTGATGGACGAGGTGTTCCTCCACGCCCGTGCGCTGCACGCGACGATACGCCTCTTCCGCGGGAGTGCCGAGCGACGCCGGGAACGCCTCCCAGTGCGTGAGGCCCACGAGTTGCTCGCGCGACTTTCCCAGGTTGCGGATGGCCGCGTCGTTCACCCAGAGGATGCGGAAGTCGCTGTCCATAGTGAGGTGCTCGTCGGCGACCTGCTCCAGCACGCGTGCCACGCGTCGCTCGGCGCGGGCGGTGTCTGCCAGGAGCTCCTCGCGCTCTCGGTCGGCGACTACGCGCTCCGTAGTCTCGAGGCAGACGACCAGCGTGCCGGCGATCTGGCCATCATCATCACGCACCGGGCTGTAGCTGTACGTCCACCAGACGTCCTCGAGCGTTCCGTTGCGCTCGATCGGCAGGTGCTGGTCCACGTGCCACGTGGACTCACCCGTCGTCATCACCTGCGTGACCTGCGGGCCGATCACGCCCCAGATGTCCGTCCAGAACTCCCTTCCCTTCGCGCCCAGCGCGCGCGGATGGCGGTCGCCCTGGCCGAGGCTGGGGCGATAGGCGTCGTTATAGAACTGGACGAGGTCGGGTCCCCACCAGAGGAACATCGGGTTGCGACAATCCAGCACGATGCCCACGGTGGTGCGCAGGCTCTGCGACCACTCCCGGGGCGCGCCCAGGGGAGTGCTGGACCAGTCGGTGGCGCGACAGAGCGCGCGCATCTCACCAGGGCCGGCGAAGAGCATTTCAGCTTCGTTCACGCGCGAAAGCTAGGCAGCAAGTGGACCGTTGGCGACGGATCGGTCGTGGCCAGGATTCCCGCTGACGCTGGCGACTCGGCGTGCGCGCCGCGCATGTTTCGGCACTCGCAGTCCACTCGACGCCCATGATACGATGACGACATCCACGCGCTATTCGCTCTCGACGAGCCTCGCCCTCGCTGGCCTCCTCACGGCCGTCCCGCTTCCACGTCACGCGCGCGTTGCGGACATCCAGCCGGCGATGCTCAGCGGGCTGAGCTGGCGCAACATCGGGCCCTTTCGCGCCGGCCGCATCGCCGCGGTGTCGGGCGTCATCGGACAGCCCGGTGTCTTCTACGCCGGGTTGCCGATGGGCGGGGTGTGGAAGACGACGAGCGCCGGCGAGACCTGGTACCCGGTGTTCGACGCGGTGAAGGAAGTGGCGTCGATCGGCTCGGTGGAGGTCGCGCCCTCGGACCCGAACGTGATCTATGCGGGGAGCGGCGACGCGAACAATGGCGGCGAGGGCAATGGCGTGTGGAAGTCCAGCGACGCCGGCCGCACGTGGCAGCACATCGGGCTCGAGGGCACGAGGCACATTCCCAGCATCGTGGTGGACACGCGCGACCCGAACATCGTGCTGGTGGGCGCGCTGGGCGACCTGCACCATCGCGATGACGTGCGCGGGCTCTATCGCTCGACAGACGGCGGGAGGAGCTGGACGAAGGTGCTGCATGTGGATGACGTCACCGGGGTGCAGAAGGTCGCGCGCGCATTCGACGAGCCCTCGATCGTGTTTGCCACGACGCAGCGTCACTTCACCGCCGCAGTGGGAGTGGTGCCCACGCCTCCGGCGCCGCGCACGGGCCCCGATACCTCTCGAAGCGGCACGGCGCTGTACAAGAGCGTTGACGGCGGCGTCACCTGGCACGAGGTCACGGGGGGCGGGCTGCCGCGACTCGCCGGCCGCACGTCGGTGGCCGTCGCGATGCACACGAAGGGACAGCGCGTGTTCCTCATCGGCAACTTCGGGCTCTGGCGCTCCGATGACGGTGGCGCGAGCTGGCGCCAGATGGATGCGGCTGATGACCGCGTTGCAAATGGACAGGGCGGCTATAACTGCGGCGTCTACGTGGACACGCAGGATCCCGACGTCGTCTACGTCATCAACACCTCGAGCTACAAGTCCACCGACGGCGGCAACAGCTTCACGGGCTTCAAGGGCGCGCCGGGTGGCGACGACCCGCAGCAGATGTGGATCGATCCCACCAACGGCCAGCGCATCTTCCTCGGCGTGGACCAGGGCGCGACGATTTCCTTCGACGGCGGCGCCACGTGGAGCTCGTGGTACAACCAGTCCACGGAGCAGGTCTATCACATCTCGACCGACAACTCGTGGCCGTACTTCGTGTACGCCACGCAGCAGGACGCGGGCGCCATCCGCACGCGGAGCCGCGGCAACCTCGGCGCGATCACGCCACTCGACTGGAACCCGGTGAACGGGTGGGAGTGGGGCACCATCGTGCCCGACCCGCGTGACGTGAACACGGTGTACTCGAGTGGCAGCGGGATCGTGAAGATCTCCTACCCGACCGAGCAGTGGACGAACGTGAGCCCCGCCGCTGATCCGGCGAACAAGCTGCGCACGGCGTTCTCGCAGCCAATCGGCTTCGCGCCATGGAACTCGAAGGAGCTGCTCGCGGGATTCCAGTCGATGTGGTCCTCGCTGGATGGCGGCGCGCACTGGACGAAGCTCAGCGGCGACCTCACGCTGGCGCCGAACGCCGACTCCGTGGCGATCGCCACCGCGCGCGCGGGCATCGAGTCATTTTCCGCATCCACGCTCGGCACGGGCGTAATCTGGGCGGGCACGAGCAATGGGCGCATCCAGGTCACGCGCAACCATGGCAAGAACTGGAGCGACGTCACCATCCCGAACCTCCCGAATCCCACTCGCGCCAACGTGTACGGCATCGAGGCGTCGCACACCGATCCTGCCACCGCCTACGCGGCGCTGAGCTACTCCGGACTCGGCGACTATGCACCGTACGTCTTCCGCACGCGCGACTTCGGCAGGACGTGGACGAAGATCGTGGACGGGCTCCCCTCCAACGAGGCGGGTGGCAGCTACGTGCGGGTGGTGCGCGCAGACACGAAGCGCGCCGGACTCCTGTTCGCCGGCACGGAGAGCGGCGTCCACGTTTCCTTTGACGACGGTGACCACTGGCAGTCGCTGATGCTCAACCTGCCGAACACGTCGTATCGCGACATCACCATCAAGGGGAACGACCTGGTGGTCGGCACGTACGGCCGCGGGCTGTGGGTGCTCGACGACATCTCGATGCTGCGCGAAATCACGCCCGCGATGGCGGCCGAGCCGGCGCACCTCTTCAAGCCGGGTGACGCGGTGCGCATGCGCCGCAACGTGAGCGCGGACACGCCCTTCCCCCCCGAGGTGCCGCACGCGCTCAATCCACCGGAGGGCGCGCTGATCTATTACTCGCTGGCTGCGAAGCCAGCGGGCTTGCTCACGCTCGAGATCCTCGACGCTGCGGGCCACGCGGTGCGCCACCTCTCCAGCGCGGCGATGGCGCCGGTGGCCGAGGCTGCGCGACCGCCGCACCCGAACTTCTGGCTCGCCCCACTCGTCCCGCTGCCCAGGGCGGTCGGCACCAATCGCGTGAACTGGGACCTCCGCTACGATGCGCCACAGGTGTTCAGCCACAGCTACGAGATCAATGCGAATCCGGGTCTCACGCCAGTGTCACCGGAGGGTCCGCTCGCCCCGCCGGGCACGTACACGGTGAAGCTCACCGTTGAGGGGAAGACGTACACGCAGGTGGTCACGGTCGTGAATGACCCGCGTTCGCGGGCGACGACGGCCGCGATCGCGCAGCAGCATGCGCTCGAGATGAACATCTACGGCGGCATGCGGACCGCGTGGGAGGGATTCCAGCAGGCGGCGGCGCTGAATGCCATCGTGCGAGGAGGGTCGTCGGGCGCGGAGGCCGCGCTCGCGAGTGCCATCAACAGCTTCAGCGCGCGCCTCGACACGATCGCGGGCGGGCTGGATGCCGCACGTCGCATTCGCTTTCGCGGGCCCAACCCACCGCTGACCTTCATCGGGCTGAGCAACGCACTGGCACGGCAGCTCACGGCCCAGGAGTATGCTGACATGGCGCCCACGCCCGCCGCGCTCGCTGCGTACGGCGCCACCTGCAAGGACCTGAAGACGCTGGAGGCCAACTGGAAGGCGGTGCTCACCACCGACCTCGGCAGCTACAATGCGGTGCTCGGGCGGCTCGGCAAGCCCGCGCTGGCGTCGCCGGCCATGCCCGCGCCGCCGGGATGCTGAGATATTTCCTGCCGGCTGTCGAATCGGGCGCTGCACGATCGACGTAGAAGTGAGGCCCCGATGGTCCGGGGCAAACCAGTTCACTGAACGGAGGTAGCAGCAATGCGCTTCATGGTCATCGTCAAGGCAAGCAAGGACTCCGAGGCGGGAGTGATGCCCTCCACCGAGGAGCTCACCGCCATGGGCAACTTCAACGAGCAGCTCGTGAAGGCCGGCGTGCTGCTCGCGGGTGAGGGGCTGCACCCATCGTCGAGGGGCAAGCGCATCCGGATCGACGGCGACAAGCGGACCGTGATCGATGGCCCCTTCGCCGAGACGAAGGAGCTCGTCGCCGGCTTCTGGCTGATCCAGGCCAAGTCGATGGAAGAAGCGGTGGCGTGGATGCAGCGCATGCCGGCGCCGCACCGCGAGCCGAGCGAGGTCGAAATCCGCCAGGTGTTCGACACCGAGGACTTCGGGGATGCGGCCACGCCCGAGATTCGCGCGCAGGAAGAGCGGCTGAGGGCCGAGGCATCACGGCAGCAATGAGTCGGGGCGACCGGTAGCGCGGTGGGCGTATCCGATACCCACCGCGCGATCGACGCGGTCTGGCGCATCGAGTCGGCGCGGCTGATCGCGGCGCTCGCGCGCATCGTGCGCGACGTGGGCCTGGCCGAGGACCTGGCGCAGGACGCATTGCTTGCAGCGCTGAAACAGTGGCCTGAAGAGGGCGTGCCGGCGAACCCCGGCGCGTGGCTGATGGCGACCGCCAAGCATGGCGCGCTGGACCGCCTGCGGCGCCACAAGATGCTCGACCGGAAGCACGAGGTGATCGCGCGCGAGATGGAATCGCTGGAACGTGCGACGCCCGACCTCGACAGCGCGATCGATGACGAGATCGGCGACGAGCTGTTGCGGCTCGTGTTCACGGCATGTCACCCCGTGCTGGCGACGGAGGCTCGCGTCGCGCTCACGTTGCGGCTGCTGGGCGGGCTCACGACCGAGGAGATCGCGCGCGCGTTCCTGGTGTCGGAGTCCACCGTGGCGCAGCGGATCGTGCGCGCCAAGCGAACGCTCGCCGAGGCCCGCGTGCCGTTCGAGGTGCCGCGCGGTGAGGAGTTCGCGGCGCGCCTGGGATCGGTGCTCCAGGTGATCTACCTCGTGTTCAACGAGGGCTACTCGGCGACTGCCGGCGAAGACTGGATGCGACCGGCGCTCTGTGAGGACGCGCTGCGGCTGGGTCGCATCCTGGCCGAGCTGGTGCCCGCGGAGGGCGAGGTGCACGGGCTGGTGGCGCTCATGGAGATCCAGTCGTCGCGATCGCGAGCGCGCGTGGGGCGGGACGGCGAGCCGATCCTGCTGCTCGAGCAGAACCGCACGCGATGGGACCATGTGCTGATCCAGCGTGGGTTCACGGCCCTAGCGCGCGCGGAGGCCGTGGGCGGGGCGCTGGGGCCCTACGCGCTACAGGCGGCGATTGCGGCGTGCCACGCTCGGGCGGCGGTGGCGGCCGATACCGACTGGCAGCGGATTGCGGCGCTCTACGATGCGCTCGCGGAACTGGCGCCGTCCCCGATCGTGGAACTGAACCGGGCGGTCGCGCTGTCGTTCGCGTTCGGGGCGGAAGCGGGACTCGCGGTGGTGGACGAGTTGCTCGGCGAGCCTTCGCTCAAGCACTACCACCTGCTGCCGAGCGTGCGCGGGGACTTGCTCGCGAGGCTTGGGAGAACAGAGGAAGCGCGTGCGGAGTTCGTGCGGGCGGCAGGGCTGACGCGCAACGCGCGCGAGAAAGGGCTGCTTCTCGCGCGGGCGGCGGACCTGCACTGAAATTGCCTCAACTACAACTGACTCGAGCCACGGGTTTCACGGGCGCCTGCTTCGCAGGCGCGACACGGCGATCACATGGCTGTGTCAGCCGCGCAGCGGCTCAGTGCAACCCGTGGCTCAAGGCGGTTGCTGTTTGGCTGTTTCAGTGAAAGCGAACTGCAGATCCTTCGCTTCGCTCTGGATGACGGCGCGGCGAAGGATGACAGCAGGGTGGTTCAGGCTGACAGCCGATCGAGAAGCTCCCCGAGCTTTTCCAGCGTGGTCTTGCCGAGCTCCACGGCGCCGAACGACTTCACCGCTTCGCACGCCTCGACCGACGGGAACACCATCGTCATCGTCACCGTGGTGGCCGAGTCAGGTCCCGAGAAGTTGACGGACACGTCGAAAGCGTGCGGATCGGGGGGCTCGGCGTCCCCGAGCTTGTACGCCAGTCGCTCGCGCGGCACCACGTCGGTGTACTCGGCAACGTTCATGTAGTCGGTGCCATCGGGCCCATGCATCACGTAGCGCGACACACCACCCACGCGGACGTCGAGGTTCTGCACGGTGATCGTGTAGCCGCGCGGCCCCATCCACTGCGCGAAGTGCTCGGGAACTGTCCAGGCCTGCCACACGAGCGCGCGCGGCGCCTTGAAGGTGCGCGACAGGATGATCTCGCGATCGGCGGTGGTGGAGGTGGAACTGCTAGCGCTTGCGGGCACGGGACTTCTCCTTGTGTTGAAGTTTTTGCAGGTAGCTGTCGAGCTTGTCGAACCGCTCTTCCCAGACCGCGCGATAGCGCTCGGTCCAGTCGTTCACTTCCTTGAGGCGCTTCGGCTCGATGCGGCAGGGGCGCCACTGTGCCTCGCGTCCCTGGGAGATGAGCCCGGCACGCTGCAGCACCTTGAGGTGCCTCGACACCGCTGGCAGGCTCATGTCGAAGGGCTCGGCGAGGTCCCCAACGGTCGCGTCGCCCTTCGCGAGCCGCGCGAGGATGGCGCGGCGCGTGGGGTCGGCGAGCGCCGCAAAGGTGAGGCTGAGCTGGTCAGAGGCGAGCATTAGTTAGCGAGTTGGTTAATTAGCTATTTGGTTAACTAAACCTCGGCGGGCGCAGTTGTCAATGCCCTCATCGATCTCGAACCACAAAAGGAGCGACCGCCGGGGAACGAGTCCCCCAGCGGCCGCCGTGATGCAGTTGCCAAAGCCCTAAGCCCAAAGCCCAAAGCCCGCAGTATCAGTCCATCCAGTACGCCATCTTCACCAGGAAGGTGTTGGCCGGGTGCAGCGCGAAAAGGTCGCGATACTCATCGGTGAAGCCGCGGTTCGGGAACGCGGGGTCGAAGCCGTCGCGCCCGTGCGTCCACACCGCGAACAGCGTGGAGCCCGGCCGGAACTCCCAGCGCAGCACGCTGTTCGAGCGCAGCTGCTGCACGTCGAAGCCGGCGGTGCCGCCCGAGGAGGGCGTGTACGTCACGTAGCGATCCTGGTAGCGCGTGGCGCGCGGCGTCGCGCTCAGCTCCCGCATGTTGGTGTACTGCCCGCGGCTCACGAAGGGCGCCGCGTAGAGCTGGAAGCTCAGTGTGGGCGTCGCCGTGTAGCTCACGCGCATGCCCACGCCCTGTGTCTCCTGCTCGAGGTGCGCGAAGGTGTAGTGCACCTTGCCCGTGGCCGCGTCGGTGAAGTTGTTGAACCACTGCGAGTCATCGGTGTTCTTGCTCCAGTCCAGGCTGAGCACCACCTGCAGCTGGGAGAAGGGCAGCATCGAGAGCTCGGGGCTCGCCCCGACGTAGTGCGACGCGCCATAGTCGCCGCGGCCGCCATACACGAAGAGGCTCGGCTGCACGTGGCGCCGGTCGTCGCCCTGCAGCCCCGCATTCCAGTTGAGCAGCGGCGAGCGACGGAACGCCGGACCGCCGCGCGAGCAGTTGTCGCAGTACGAGCCCGGCAGCTGGCTGAGCGTGAAGCCCCCGTTCACGAACATGTTGTTCTGGAGCTGCCCATTGAAGTTGCTGTTCACCGCCTGGTCAGTGCGGAGGCCCGCCGCCGTCCAGTAACTCCAGGCGTTGAAGTTCCAGGATGCGCGACGATAGAGCTTCGTCGGCTTGTTCCAGTTCAGCCCCATCCAGTTGTTGAAGGACATCTGGTTGGCGCGGCGCAGGAAGCCCAGGTCGTTGATCTCGAAGCCGGGCGACTGCCGCTGGTAGCTGGTCTGGAAGTGCACCATGTTGCCGCCGAACTTGCCGAACGAGAACTCCTCGGCGTCCCCCGCGAGCGAGGTGCGCGTGGGATCGTAGTCGAGCCCCCCATCGGGGCGCTGGTAGAGGTGCACGGAGCTCGTCTGCGTCCGGGCGATGGAAGCCGCCGAACCGGTGACGTCACTGCCCATGGCGCTCGCCGTCACCTCGAAGAGGTTCTTGCTCCAGCGATGCCGAAGGTTGGCGCCACCCGCATACGCGGCGCGGCGCAGGAAGTTCTCGGACCACTGGTCGAGCGTGCGATTCACGCCGGTCGCGATGAATCCGATGCTCGTCTCGCCCTTCCGCAGGTCCTGCTGTGCGCGCAGCACGGTGTAGTTGGTGCGCGGTTCCGTGGTGCGATCGCCGGTGCCCTCCACGCGACCCGTCATCGCCTCGAGCGCGCCCACGTTGAGGGTGCCGTGCACGCGTCCCGTGAGCTTGGCGGCACCGAGGATCGGCGACACGTTGGGGGATGCGTCATCGGCGTACAGGCCGAGCAGCTGCGGCGAGCGCCCGATCCGGCGGGAATAGAACAGTCCCTCCCCGTTGCAGTTCACGACGCTGCAGTTGAGGCCGTAGTTGTAGAGTCCCGTGCCTTCCACGAAGAACGGGCGGCGCTCCTGGAAGAAGCTCTCGAACGCCGTGAGGTTCACGACGCTCGGATCCGCCTCGACCTGCCCGAAGTCCGGGTTCACGGTGGCGTCGAGCGTGAGGTTCGGCGTGAGCCCCAGCTTCACGTCGGCGCCGGCGGACAGCTTGGCGGACTGCTGGAACGCCGATGATCCCGGGGCGTGGCTGGTGAAGGGCGTGTTGGTGGTCTTCGCCACCAGGTAGGGCACGATCTCCCGGCGATGGAAGGGCGCGATGTCGCGGATGCCGTGCAGCTCGCCGATCTGAGAGGAGAAGCCGCTCTTGGTCTGGTCGTACAGCGGCCAGCTCGTGCGCTCCTTGTAGCGCTCGATGTCGCGCCAGATGGCGAAGCCGAACACCTGCTCCGACTTGTTCGAGTAACGCAGCTGCGAGAATGGGATGCGGTACTCGGCCGTCCAGCCGAGCGAGTCGATCTTCGTGGCCACGTCCCAGATGCCGTCCCAGCTCTGGTCCTCGTCCTGGTCGTTGTACATCGCGTAGTCGCGCTTCACGCCCACCGGGTTCACCGCCATCTCGAAGCCGGAGCGGCGATCGCGGTATCCGTCCACCACCACCTTGATCTGGTCGCTCGGCCCACGCACGTCGCGTCGCGTGAGCGCGGTCATGATGCTGTCCGGATGCGGGTCGTAGGCGCGCACGAAGACGTAGAGGTTGCGGTCGTCGTAGGTGACCTTGAACTCGGTCTTGTAGCGCGGGTCCTTGCCCTTGGTGGGCGAGAACTCGAGGAACGCCGAGTTGGCCGGCGCGCCCTTCCATGCCGCGTCGTCCTCGCGGCCGTCGATCACGGGCGGAACCTGCGCCCGCACCGCGCTGGTGACCTGGGACGACGGGTCCGTTATCGCCGCATTGACCTGGGCGCGGAGCGTTACGGCGGGAAGGGCGGCGCATAGTACCACCGCAAGGACGTTGGGTCGCATCCTGTTTCCTGAATGGCGTGAGGAGGGGAGTTCTCAGCCCCCGTTGGACAACCGGACCCGGCAAAGGGTCTATATGCTGAAAATTCAACTGTGGTGAATTTTCAGCACATCAGCCGCAAAGTCAATATTTGCCGTGTCTGGGAGTCGTCAGGACTGGGGGGCGGGATTCTTCCGGAGCGCGAACCCCAGGGCGACGAGGGACATCGCGAGCGCCGCCCACGACGCATACGTCGCGGGAGGCGTGGCAGCTGTCGCAGTCCCGATCACAGTTACCGACGCAGGCGACTTCGACCCGGGGGGCCCGGTCCACTCCACGCGCTGGCCGTCCGCATATGTCTGGAAGGTGGGCCACGCGAGCGAGCTCGCGTCCCTGGGGTTGGCCGCCACGAACGAGAACTCCACGAATCGGCGGGGTGCCAGCGCTCCCGTCCACACCGCGCCGGTCACGCGCTTCGCCGAGTCGGTGAGCACCTCCAGCTGCCATCCAGGGACGTCGGCGAAGGCGGTGACGCGCACTCCCGCGGGAAAGCGAATCTCCACGCGCGTGGTGGCGACCTGCTTCTCGTTCGGGACGCGCAGCACGTACTTCTCGTAGGCGCCGGTGGTCGAGGCCTTCGGGAAGACCACCGCATGGCCGAACAGCAGCGTGGGCAGCGAGAGCAGGGCGGCGAGGGAAGCCGCAGCTGCGAGCGCGCGACGAATGTTGGCCATTGGCATCACCGAAACCCGGGCGGCGCAGGGGTGAGATAGGCGATCACGCCTCCGATGAGCATGATCGTGGACATCACCGCGAGCTCCCAGCGGAGCATCATGCCCATCCGCGCCGCATGCACGCCGCTCGCCCCGATGTGCGGCATGCTCCGCACGCGATGGTACACGCCGAACAGCGCGAGGATCGCGACGCCAAGCACCTTGGCGATCACGCCGGCGCCGTACGCAGTATGGAGCAGGTTCCCGACTGGGGAGACGAACAGGAGCGTCTCCACCACTCCACTCACGGTGACGGCCACCAGCGACACGAGCGCGACGCCGGACACCCGTGACGCGCGCACGGCGAACAGCGCCGAGTCGGTGCGCTGGCAGGCCAGCCATGCGACGCCGCCCACCCACGTCGCGATCGCGAGGAGGTGGATCGCCTTGAGCGGCATGGCCCACGCCGGGTGAATGGCCACGGCATGCCCGGTCGCCCCGCTCACGACCAGGGCGACGCCGGCGAAGGCGAGCCCGAGCTGCGGTCGTCGCGCAAGCGCGAGCGCCCAGAGCACCAGCAGCGCGAGCGCGATGCGCACGAGCTCCACGTGACCCACGCCGCTCGACAGCAGGATCGAGACGCGCTCGCCGTCCAGCGCGTCGGGCGAGGCCTGGGCCATCCATGCCCAGAGGTGCAGTGCCAGCAGCACGGGCGCGATCACCGAGAGGCGCAGGACGGCCCGGCGCGCGCGCGCGGCGCCCTCTCCCTTCTCGCGCTCCATGACCATGAACAGCAGCATTCCCGCGAGCGTCGCCAGCGTTCCAACCGCGAGTCCGCGGAGGATGGCCGCGACGATCGGAAACTGGGGCAGCTCCTGCTCGGGCTCCTCCTCGGCGGCATGCTCGGCCTTCTCGAGCACCGAGACGGGCGTGACCGGCGCGCTGACGGCGACGTCACCGACGAGGAACGACAGCGTGCCCTGCACCCGGTGGCCATCGGCCGAGACCACGCTCCACTTCACGTGATACGCGCCCGGTTGCAGCGAGTCGAGTGGCGCCACCACCGCGTGCACGTCGCGCGGATCGCCCTGCACGGCGAGTGGGCGCGACTTCCCCACCCCGTCGACCAGCGACATCGATGCGAGCGTTGCCTCCAGCGCCTCGCTGAACACCAGCCGCACGCGAGTGGGCGCAGCGGCCAGGTGACTGCCCGCCGCAGGCTCGGCGGAGAGCAGCGTGGCGTGCGCCCATGCGGCAGTCCGCATGACCAGCACGAGCGCGAGCGAAAGCAGCAGCGCCGCTCCAGCGCGCCTGAGTTCAGAGGCCGTACTTCGCGCTCGCGACAAGGGTGCGCTGGGGGAAGGGATGGAAGAGGAAATACTTTCGGTCGAGCAGGTTGTCCACGCCGATCGCCGCGGTCCAATGCGCGCCGAGCCTCACGTTGGCTCGCGCATCGGCCACGAACCACTCGGCGAAGCCCTGGTACGTGTTCGGGTGCGTGTCCGCGTCGTCGAGCGTGGTGTAGAGCTTGTCGCTGTACCGCCCCGCGAGCGTGAAGGCCGCGCGGCTTCCGGAATGGTACGTGGCGGTGAAGGTCGCGCGCCACTTCGGGATGTTCGGCAGCTGTGCTCCCACCGCGCTTCCTGCCGGCGCCTGCGCATTCGCGCGCCCGCTGAGCGCCAGGGTGCGCGCGTCCAGGTACGTGAGGCTGCCACCGAGCTCGAGGCCGCGCAGCACCAGGTCGGTGCCGCCGAGCACGAGCTCCGCGCCTCGCGCGCGCACATGATCCACGTTCGAGACCACCGAGTAATAGGTTGGCGATCCCTGGACGATGGGGAGGAACTGCGAGATGATCGCGTCGTGCACGTCATCCTGGAAGAGCGCCACCTGCAGCATGCCGCGCGCCAGCTGGCGCGTGACTCGCAGCTCGGCGGCAAGTACATCGTCGGGCGCGAGGTTCGGCTCCGGCGAGGTGAACGTGGTTCCGGTGGACACCAGCTGGTAGAGCTCCGCCGCGGTGGCGAAGCGATACGCCTTGCCGAGCGACAGCGTGGCGTGCCACGGACTCACGGGAGTCCACGCGAGCACGGCCTTCGGCGACACGCGAGTGGCGTGCACCTCGGGCTGCGTCACCTGCGTTGCGCCGCTCGCGTTGTATCCGTCGAATGCGCGCCAGCGCTCGGCCCGCGCGCCCAGCGTGAGCCTGACGGTGGGCGCGATGAGCCACGCGTCCTGCGCCCAGAGCGCCTGCGTCGACGTCTTGCCGTCACCCTCGGTGGCCACGCCGCTGTATGCAGAGCCCGTGCGCCAGTCCGCGGTGTTCCAGGTCGGGTTCCGCAGCGAGTAGTGATCGTAGTGCGCGCCGGCGCTGAACACGTTGCGCGGGAGCGCGCCTGCGCTGCGAATGGCGCCCTTGAAGTCCAGCGAGCCCCACGCGGTCCCGTCGAGCACCGCAACGCGACCCGCCGTACCGTAGCTGGTGTCGCTCGCTGACGCGGTGGTTGGAAAACGCTGGCGATCGGTGTCGAAGCGATAGAGGGACCCGACCGCCTCCGCATCCCAGCGGCGATTCGTGTTCGTGCGAAGCGAGAGGCTGTGCGACGAATGCCGTTCATTCAACCGATAGTATCCCGTCGCGAAGCCCGCCTGGCCCGCGTACGTCTCCCGTCCGGAGCTTGACAGGTACGAGTCGGCCGCCGAGCTGGCCACGTTGCTCCAGAGGCCGAAGGTGTAGGCGACCCGAACGGCCGGCGTGAAGTCGTACGCGAGCTTCACCTTGCCATTGGCCATTCCAGTGTGCAGCAGCCCGGTGGCGCCGAGGATGTTGGCCTGCGCGCCGAGCTTGTTCTGCTCGCTGAATCCACCCGTGGTGCCGGTTGGGAAGCTCGCGCTGGTGACGTAGGCGAGTGGCTGGCTGTGACTGTCCTGGTACGTGCCGCTCGCGCGCACCGAGAAGCGACCGAACCGGTCGCCGACCTCGGCGGTCGTCTGCGTGGTGCCGTACGTCGCGCGGGTGCCGTAGAGGCTGAAGCGCTGCAACGCCTGCGACTGCTCGAGACGCAGCTCGAGCTTCGTGGGCTGGCGCGTGGTGATCTCCATGACGGCGCCCATCGAGTTGCCTGCGTATGCGGCGGAGAAGGGACCGTACATCATATCGATGCGCTCGATCTCGGCGGGCGAGACGAGTCCCCACCGTGGACCTCCGATATTGTTGTTGTTGGCGATGAGGGCAGTGATCGGCACGCCGTCCGCGAACACGAGGCTGCGGGCGCTGGAGCCCACCCCCCAGACTCGCGTGCCGATGGTCGCCTGCGTGTCGCCGTTGTTGCGCTTCCGCAGGAAGACGCTGGGCAGGTACTTCACCACGTCCTCCGCGTCGATCACGTTCACGAGCTGGGCGGCCTTCTTCGCGGTGATGCTCGCGGTGACGGGCAGCGTGAGCAGCTGCATGGGCTTGCCGGTCACCTGCTCGGCGGCCGGCACCACGACCGTCACGGTGGTGAGCGTGGTGGTGCTGTCACGACGCGTGACGGTCGTGTCCTGCGCGTGGAGCGCGCTCGCACAGAGCAGCGCCCCCACGATGGTTGGCGTTCGCATGGGTGGTCTTCACGGTTGGTGGAGATGCGCCGCGCGCCCGGTGGGCGTCGGCGAGTGGTGCGTCAGGCCGTGAAGGGCCGTGGTGGTGCCGTGGGCCAGGGGAGTGCGAACTCGACCCGGTAGTCGCGCAGCGATGCGACCGGCGTGAACTGCGCCGCCACCGGGGCGGTCTCGAGATGGCCGAGGGCAACGCTGGCACTCGGCGCCCGCAGCGCCACCGCACAACATCCGCCGTCCAGGCAGAGGCAGTGGTGGTTCGCGTGCGGGTTGGACTGGGCCGGGGCGTGGCGGTGATGCGCCGACGCGTCATGCTGCAGGGCGGCCTGCTGGTGCGCCTGGACTGCTCCCGAGTGCATGGGGCATGCGCCGAGCGCGCCGGGTTCCATCCCGACGATCGCGAACCAGGTCGCGAACAGGGCAGCGAGCACTCGAGGCAGCCGATGACGCATTGGCCTTCAATATAGTAGAGTTCCCCATGCGCATAGTCGGCGGGAAGTTCGCGGGGCGGGACCTGACATCCCCGGAGCAGCGGGTGCGGGCCACGGCCGAGCACGTGCGGGTGGCGATCATGGTGGCGATCGGGCCGGCGCTCACGGGCGCGCGGATGCTCGAGCTGTTCGCGGGCTCGGGCGCGGTTGGTCTCGAGGCACTGTCGCGCGGCGCGGCGAAGGTGGACTTCGTGGAGTCGCGACCGGGCAGCCTGCATTCGCTCAAGGCGAACGTGGCCACGCTGCGCATGACGTCACGCACCCGCGTGTTCATTCGCGATGCGCTCGAGTTCGTGACCACGCTCAAGCCGGACAGCTACGACATCGCGTTCGCCGACCCGCCGTACGAGTCGAAGATGCTCGATCGCGTGGTCGTCGGGTGGTTGCGTGCGCCCTACTCCCCGCTCCTGATCGTCGAGCATGCCCGCGCGCACAAGCTGCCGAAGGGCGAGCGGAAGATCGAGCTGGGCGACACCACACTCACCGTCTACGCCGCGCCGCGGAGCCCCGAGGCTCCCTGACGCGCGAGCGGGTCGCTACCGGTCCACGGTCCGGTAGGCGTTGGGGCTGTAGCGGGAGCCGGAAATATTTTCAGCGGCCAGCGCTTCATTCAGCCGCTGCACCTCCGCGTCGCTGAGCGTGAGCGTGGCAGCCTTCGCGTTCTCTTCCAGGAACGTGCGGCGCTTGGTGCCGGGAATCGGGACGATGTCGTCGCCCTGCTGCAGCAGCCAGGCGAGCGCCACCTGCCCTGCGGTCGCTCCCTTTTCCGCCGCGACTTCCTTCACCGCCGCGGCGGCGCGCATGTTCGCCGCGAAGTTGTCGCCCTGGTAGCGCGGATCGTTGCGCCGGAAGTCATCGTCGGTGTACTCCTCGGCAGGTCGTGCGGTGCCGGTGAGGAAGCCGCGCCCGAGCGGGCTGAATGGCACCAGGCCAATGCCGAGCTCGCGCAGCAGCGGGATGATCGCCGGCTCGAGGTTGCGCTCCCAGAGCGAATACTCGCTCTGCAGCGCCGTGATCGGGTGCACGGCATGCGCGCGCCGAATGGTGTCCACACCCGCCTCCGAAAGCCCGAGGAAGCGCACCTTGCCCTCGCGCACCAGGTCGGACATCACGCCCACGACATCCTCGATCGGCACCGCGGGATCCACGCGATGCTGGTAGAGGAGGTCGATGCGGTCGGTGCGCAGCCGCTCGAGCGACGCATGCACCACCTCGCGCACGTGCTCCGGCCTGCTGTCGAGTCCATTGTTCTTTCCGTTCTCGATCTTCCACCCGAACTTCGTCGCGAGCTCCACCTGGTCGCGCCTTCCCTCGAGCGCGCGGCCGAGCAGCTCCTCGTTCGTGAATGGGCCGTAGACCTCCGCGGTGTCGAGGAAGGTGATGCCGAGCTCGATCGCGCGGTGAATCGTGGCGATGGATTCCTTTTCGTCGCGGTCCTCCGCGGTGCCGTAGGACTGGCTCATGCCCATGCAGCCGAGGCCGAGGGCGGAGACCTCCAGGCCCTGGCTGCCGAGGGTCCGACGCGGAATTGTCATGGCTTGATGGTGGCGTTGGTGAGCTGCGCGATGGCGCTGAGCGTGGTCTGCGCGGCGTTGAGTCCCAGCCGGAAGTCCTTGTCGCTGTAGGTCGAGAACATGTCGGTGGGCTGGTGCCACTGCGGGTCCCAGCCGGCGCCGATCTGCGAGCCGCGATCGTTCTCGCGCAGCGAGATGGCGGGGACGATGTCCATGAACGGCGACGAGTCGGTGTTCGTCATGTGCTGCCCCACCGAGGCCGGGTAGTCGGTGGCGTACTTCTCGTTGGAGAGCGAGAAGAACCATGCGAGCTTCGCGGCCTCGGCGGCCATCTTCGACGTGGCCTGGAACTCGATGTTGACGTCGGCCTCGGCGCGCTGCTCCTTCGGCATGGTACCGTCGGCGTTCGGCATGCCGTGGTCGAACATCATCATGTCGTGCTGCACCATGCCGAGCCACTTCGGCTCGGGATAGCGACCGGAGCCCTTCGGGGATTCGATGCCCTGCAGCGCCTGCCGCTGCGTGACGTAGGCGCGAGCGCCCTCGAGTCCGGTCTCCTCGTTGTTCCAGAGGGCGAAGCGGATGGAGCGGTCGGTCTTCACGTCGGGTGAGCTGAACACGCGCGCGAGTTCCATCACGAGCGCGGTGCCGGATCCGTCGTCGTTGGCGGCCTCGCCCCAGCCGATGCCGTCCATGTGTCCTCCGACGATGTACATCTCCTCGGGGTGCACGCTCCCGACCTTCGTGCAGAACACTTCCTGTCGCTGGCCCGGCGCACTGGGCTGTGCATTGCGGGCGCGGAGGGCGACGTCCTGCTGCCGCAGGGAGTCGTTGTTCACGCCGGTGCGAAGCCGGTTGCCGCGGAGCCGGCCGCCGCCCTGGGCGCGCGTGGTGTCGCGCGCGACGGGCGCGCGGGGCGCGGCATTGGCGGGGCGCTGCACGGGCGCCGGCGGCTGGTAGTCATACGTGACGCGCTCGGTGTTGGTGCACCCATAGCTCCTGAGCTGCGCCTCGATCCAGTCGATGGCCGCGCGGTTGCGATCGGTGCCCTGGCGCCGGTCGCCGAACTGCGTGAGCCCCTTGATGGTGGCCTTGTAGTGCTCGAGGTCGAGGCGGCCGACCATCGCATGGATGTCGGTGGTGCCGGTGTCGAGCAGGGGCACCGCGAGGTTGGCGGCTGCGGTGGCGGGCGCCGGCACGGGCTGCGGGGCCTGCGCGGTGGTGGCGGGCTGCGCGCACGAGGCGAGCGCGGCGAGCAGGGCGAGTGCGGGGAAGGATCTGGTCATTCTCGAAAATTGCGTCGGTGGCAGGGCCAACGGCAACGGCAGGACACTAAGGGCCGCTAGCGCGGCCCATTCGTGTCCAGGGCGGTTGCAGTTACCCAGCCCGCAGCGACTGCAGCGCCCCACCCCACCGGATCACCTGGTCCAGCATCGCCCCCACCTCGGGCTCGTGGCGCGGGTCGGGCTTGAACTCCGACCAGTTCACGAAATCGGTGAACAGCGACAGCATCACGTTGGCTCGCACGTCAGCCACCTGGATCTCGGCCATGATCCCGCGCAGGTGCTCGATCGCCCGCGTCCCGCCCGCACTGCCATAGCCCACGAAGCCGGCCGCCTTGTCGTTCCACTCGGCATACAGGAAGTCGATCGCGTTCTTCAGCGCGCCGCTCGTGCCGTGGTTGTACTCCGGCGTCACGAACACGAAGGCATCGAGCGACTTCACCTTCGCCGCCCACTTCTTCGTGTGCTCCCTGGAGTACTTCCCCTGGGAGGGTGGGATCGGCTCGTCGAGGAGCGGCAGCGCGTAGTCGGCGATATCCACCAGCTCGAACTCCGCGCCGCCGTGCTTCTGTGCCAGCTCGAAAACCCACTTCGCGACCGCCTCGCCGTTGCGACCGGGGCGCGTGCTGCCAAGGATGATCCCGACCTTCAGCATGTGCGTTCCTGTTGAATGGTGAATGCAGGAACGCGCAGGGCGCAAGAAGTTCACCACTGAGCCTTTGACTGCCGGGCTCAGCGCTCCTTCTCGGGAGGCGCCGACGACTCCTCGAGCGCTTCCGCCGTCGTGCGCTTCGCGTTGAGCACCAGGTGCGACCGGATGAGCATCTCGAGGAGGCCGGAGTCCGTCGTCCCTTCCCACCCGGCCGGAATCGGCACCAGCCGGCGCTTGAGCGGCGGCGAGGTCACCGACTCGAAGGTCAGCCACCCTCCCATCAGCTGGGGAGAAACCTTCGAGCGCGGACCGGGTCGCGTCTCCCATACCTGCCATTGCGTGCCGAGGCTGTCCCGGATGGTGCGATGCGCCATGTCCCTGCCCGTGGTTGCCGATTGACCTTGCTGATGGCGGCAATGTGAGCACCGGTCCGCGCGCTGTCAGGCGGTGCGCCACGGACCTGCGTTCGATGGCGGACATTGCCCTCGTCAACGCCCGATTGCGTCACTTGCGCGGTGGCACGATTTCCGCCCCTCCCTTGGGGCGCACGCAGCTCACTCGCACTACGGAACCCGCATGACGCACCCGTCTTCCGGCAGGCCGGTGGATGACACCGCGCACGCCCACGATGCCGAGATCCTCTCGGCACGCTGGCCCACGTTGCACTCGCAGGACTACGAGGCGAATCGCCTCCTGCGCCTCGCGCCCGCCGCAGAGTACGAGCGGCTCGCGCCGCACCTCGAGACGGTACGGCTCACGCGACGACAGCTGTTGTACGGGCCGAATGAGCCGATTCGCTACGTGTACTTCCCGCAGACGGGGGTGCTGTCGGCCATCAGCCACCTGCACGAGAATCGCGCGGTGGAAGTGGGCACGATCGGCAATGAGGGGATGCTCGGGCTTCCCGTATTCCTCATGTCCGACCGGGCACCCCTCGAGGCGGTGGTGCATGTGCCTGGCGTCGCCAAGCGCGTCTCGGCAGACACCTTTCGCGAGCTGCTGCACGACTGCAGCGAGTTCCACATGGTGCTGCACCGTTACACGCTGGCGTTCCTCACGCAGGTCGCGCAGTCGGCGGCCTGCAACCGCGTGCACTCCATTACTGAACGATGCGCGCGCTGGCTGCTCATGACGCATGACCGGATGCAGACCGACCGCTTTCCGCTCACGCAGGACCTGCTTGCGATCATGCTCGGTGCGCGCCGGCCCGGTGTCTCGATTGCCGCCGCGGGGCTGCAGAGCCTGGGGCTGATCCAGTACACGCGCGGCCGCATCGCGATCACCGATCGCAAGGGACTCGAGAACGCGGCCTGCGAATGCTACGGCATCGTGAGGCAGCACCTGGATCGCGTGCTGCCGCCTGACGCCCAGCCAGCGACGCCGCCCGCAAGCTCCTGAGCGCTGCTGGGGCGTTGCCGGTACGCCGGGACCACTTGGCCCATGGCTTGTAGTGCGTAGGGCGTGCCCGACCGGGCCGACCACCCTTACAGCCGAGCTCCCTGATGGCAGTGCGTGAATACACGGATAGCAATGGCATCGACTGGCGCGCATGGGACGTGACGCCCGCGCACATGCATCCGGTGACGCGCGCCGAAGACTACATGGGCAACCTGCAGGACGGGTGGCTGGTGTTCGAGAGCGGCGAGGACAAGCGGCGCCTGGAGGCGCCGTATCCGGGAGACTGGACCTCCTTCGACATCCCCGCCCTGGAGGCGCTCTGCGAGCGCGCGCTGCCCGTGATCCGCAAGCGCTCGAGGTCGGTGAGCGGCGAGCAGCGCGCCGTGACGGCAGCGGAAGTCGAGCTCGAGGCGATCAGGAGCGAGGACGCCTGTCGCACGTTCCAGAGCCCGGGAGGTCGCGAGTGGACCGTGCGCGTGCACGAGTGCCTCGACGCGGGCGGGTTGCCTCGCGCGGTGCTGCGCTTCACCTCGGGCGACGTGGTGGCGGACGTGCGTGAGTGGCCGGAGCAGTGGCGCACCGCCTCCACGGTGGACTACGCGATGATGCTGCTGGACGCGGACCCGCCACGGCGCCCTGCCAAGGGAAAGTCCCCGCGCCGCCGGCACGCGGACCGGGTCGAGTAGCGCGAGCGCCGCCCACCGCCGAACGTTCGCGATGCCACCACGCTCCCAGCAGCTGCTCGAAGGCCCGATCCTCAAGTCACTGCTCGCGCTCGCGATCCCGATCGCCGTCGCGAACATCCTGCAGGCCGGCTACCAGCTGATCGACGCGTTCTGGGTGGGCCGACTGGGCGGCGCCGCGGTGGCGGCCGTGTCGGTGTCCACGCCCGTCACCTTCCTCACGATCGCGCTCGGCGCCGGCCTGGCGATCGCGGGTTCGACACTGATTGCGCAGTACTTCGGCGCGCGCAACCAGGCGATGGTGAACCACGTCGCCGCGCAGACGCTGCTGATGATCGTGCTCGTCTCGATCGTGCTCGGCACCATGGGCTTCTTCGCCGCGCCCACCTTCCTGCGCCTGCTCGGCGTGGCGCCGGACGTCTACCCGGGCGCCCTCGGCTTCATGCGCGTGTCGTTCGTGGGGCTGGTGTTCAACTTCTTCTTCTTCATGTTCCAGTCGGTGATGCGCGGCGTGGGCGAGGCGAGGCTCCCCGTGTTCATCGTGCTCGGGACCGTCATCCTGAACTTCCTGCTCGACCCGCTGTTCATCTTCGGGTGGCATGGCGTGCCGGCCATGGGCGTGATGGGCGCGGCAGTCGCGACGCTCGGGACGCAGAGCATCGCGGCGATGATCGGGCTCGCGGTGCTGCTGCGGGGGAAGCACGGCATCGACCTGTCGTGGGGCGACTTCAGGCCGGACTTCGCCTACATCAAGCGCGCATTCTTCCTGGGATTTCCCGCATCCATCGAGCAGTCGGCGCGCGCGCTGGGCCTCACGGTGATGACGTTCCTCATCGCGAGCTTCGGGACGCTCACCGTCGCGGCGTACGGCGTGGGCTCCACCATCCTCCAGGTGGTGATGATCCCCGCGATGGGACTCGCGATGTCGGTGTCCACGCTGGTGGGGCAGAACATCGGCGCGGGCAACATGGACCGCGCGGCGCGCATCGGCCGGCTGGGGGCGATGCTCGGCTTCGGGATCCTGAGCGGCATGGGGCTGGTCGCGTTCACCTTTGCACCGCAGCTCGTGGCGTTCTTCGTCCCCGGTGACGCGGGCGTGATCGCCGCAGGCGCGGTGTTCCTGCGCACCATGTCGCTCTTCTGGGGATTCATGGGCGCGCAGCTCTCCATGACCGGCGTGCTGCGCGCGAGCGGCAACATGGTGGTGACGATGACGCTGACGCTGGTGTCGCAGTGGGTGTTCCAGTTCCCGATCGCGTACGTGCTGTCGAAGCACGCGGGCCTTGGTGCGCCGGGCATCTGGTGGGCGTTCCCGATCTCGAACGTGATGATCACCCTGATCACCATGGGCGTGTACGCCAGGGGCGACTGGAAGAAGAAGCGGTTGACGCAGCCGGATGCGGAGGAGGAGATCGAGGGAGAGGTGGCGGCGGAGATCCTGGCGGCAGAGGGTGGGGTAAGCCACTAGCGCCGGGGCTCGGACAGCCCTCCTGCCGTCAGGTATCTTTCCCCAATGCATATACTGTTCGCGTACCTGCGCCAGTACTGGAAGCTGATCCTGGTCGCGCTGCTCCTCGCGGCGATCAACCAGGTGTTCTCGCTGCTCGATCCGCTGATCTTCCGGCACATCATCGACAGCTACGCCACGCGGTACAAGGACTACACCACCCAGCAGTTCTTCCGGGGAGTGGCACTCCTCCTCGCGGCTGCGGTCGGCGTCGCGTTCGTGTCGCGCGTGGCCAAGAACTTCCAGGACTACTTCGTCAACGTCATCACGCAGCGCCTCGGCGCGCAGATGTACTCCGACGGCATCCGCCACTCGCTCGCGCTCCCCTACTCGGAGTTCGAGGACCAGCGCAGCGGCGAGACGCTCGGCAAGCTGCAGAAGGCCCGCGCCGACACCGAACGGTTCGTGACGGCCGCGGTCAACGTGGTGTTCACGACGCTCGTCGGCGTGGTCTTCGTGATGATCTACGCGTGGAACGTGCACTGGGCCATCGCCCCGGCGTTCCTCATCACGGTGCCCCTCCTCGGCTTCCTCAGCTCCGTGCTGAGCAAGAAGATCAAGACCATCCAGAAGGTGATCGTGGCCGAGACCACGGCGCTGGCCGGGAGCACCACGGAGTCGCTGCGCAACATCGAGCTCGTGAAGAGCCTTGGGCTCGCCGAGCAGGAGGTCGATCGCCTGAATGGCGTGACGCAGAAGATCCTCAAGCTCGAGCTGAAGAAGGTGCGCTACCTGCGGAGCCTGAGCTTCATCCAGGGCACCGCGGTGAACTTCATGCGCACGAGCATCCTCTTCCTGATGCTCTACCTGATCTTCGCGCAGCAGATCACGGTGGGCCAGTTCTTCTCGCTCCTCATCTACTCCTTCTTCATCTTCGGGCCGCTGCAGGAGCTGGGGAACGTCATCAACATCTATCGGGAAACCGAGGCGTCGATGGCGAACTACGAGAACGTGATGGCGATCCCGCTCGACCCGAAGCCGGAGCACCCGGTGGAGGTGGACGTGCTGCAGGAGCTCGAGTTCGACCACGTGAGCTTCGCACACCGCACCGCGAGTGCCCCGGCGCTCGAGGACATCTCGTTCAGGATGCGGCGCGGGGACACCATCGCCTTCGTGGGACCGTCGGGTTCGGGAAAGACCACGCTCGTGAAGCTGCTCGTGGGGCTATACCAGCCGCGCGCGGGGCGCATCCTCTACAACGGGAACCCGAGCACGCTGATCGACCTGGATCGCTTTCGCGAGCGCATGGGGCTCGTGACACAGGATACGCAGCTCTTCTCCGGCACCATTCGCGAGAACCTCACCTTCGTGCGCCCGCAGGCCACCGACACGGAGTGCCTCGAGGCACTGCATCGCGCCGCGGCGCAGAGCCTGCTGGCTCGCGCGGACCAGGGGCTCGATACGCTGATCGGCGAGGGAGGCGTGAAGGTATCCGGCGGCGAGAAACAGCGACTCTCGATCGCGCGCGCACTGCTGCGCCACCCGCAGCTGCTCGTGTTCGACGAGGCGACGAGCGCGCTCGACTCGCTCACCGAGGAGGAGATCACCCAGACGGTGCGCGCGGTGTCGAAGGCGGAGGACGGCATCACGATCCTCATCGCGCACCGCCTCTCCACGATCATGCACGCCGACCGCATCCACGTCCTGGAAAAGGGTCGCATCGTGGAATCGGGGCGCCACGAGGAGCTGGTCGCGCAGGGCGGGCTGTACTACGCGATGTGGAGGCAGCAGGTGGGTGAGCGGCGCGAGGGGAGTGCTGCCCCGGTGACCCTCGGCCCCGCACGAACACCGGTCAGTGTTGGGTCATAGGGAACCACAAAAGGCCTGAACAGGACAACTGCAGAGAACTGCTGGACAGGCTCCGGATAGTCCAACTCAAATGAATGAGTTGTGTCGTTGTCCTGTCGTTGTCCAGCAGTTATCCGCTCTTGTCCTGTTCAGGCTGTTGCTTTGTGCTGTTCAGCCTTTGGGGGTCACCCAAGCGTGACCCTCACCGGATCCAGGTCACCGGTGTAGTACGACATCAGCGCCTGGCGGAAGAACAGCGTGTAGCGCGCATTCACCACCGCCACCGCCGCCTGCAGTGCAGCGGCCCGCGCCTGCGTCGCTTCCAGCAGCGTGGCCGACCCTATCTGGTAGCGCTGCTGCGTGGCGCTCACAGCGAGGTCAGCGGCCTTCTGCTGCGCCGTGGTGGCGACCAGCAGCTGTCGCGCCGCCTGGTGATCCAGCCAGGCGCGTCGCACCTCGAGCGCCACCGACTGCCGCTGGTCGTCGAGCGCGAGGCGCGCGTTCTCCTCCTGCACCTGCGCGAGCTGCTTCGCCGCGCTGGTGGCGCCCCGATCGAAGAGCGGAATCGAGATGCCGACGCCCACCGATCCACCACGGCGCTGATTGAGCTGGTCGGAGAAGCTCAGCGCCGTGGCCGAGCTGTAGGCACTGTTGTAGCCGAGGCTCAGTGAAATGGACGGCCAGAGGCCGGCCGCCGCGCCCTTCACTCCCTGGACGCTCGCCGCCACTCGCGACTGCTGCGCGGCCAGGTCGGTGCGCTGCGCGAAGGCACGGGTCAGCAGGCTGTCGAGGCTGAACTGGACCGTCGCCACGCTGTCGGCCACGGCCGGCGCCGTGAACTCGAAGGTGCCGCGCGGGTCGAGCTGCAGCACCTGCATCAGGTCCACCTTCGCGAGCTCCACGTCGCGCTCCGCCGAGACCAGCGCCGACTGGGCGCTGGCAACGCTCGCCTGCTGCTGGTACAGGTCCGAGATCGAGCGCGCACCCGCCGTCACGAACCTCTGGATCTGGTCGAGCTGCGCCTGCTGCGCCGCGTAGTTCTCGCGCTGCACGCGCACCTGCGCGGTGAACGTGACGAGTGACACATAGTCCTGCGCCACCGTGAACGCCGTGGTCTGCCGGGCGCGAGTCAGCTGCGAGTTGCTCGCCTGCTCGCCGAGCCTTGCTTCGCGCAGCGAGGCGACGTTCTTGCCGCCATTGAACAGCGTGACGCCGGACGACAGGCCGGCGCTCACCGACTGCGTGGTCTGGTCCACGATGGCACCGTCGGACTGGCTGAAGCTCCGTCCCACATTCTCGGCGCCGCTCGTGGACACCGACAACGAGGGAAGGAACGACAGCTGCTGCTGCCGCACCGCCACGCTGCTCGAGGTGGCGGTGTTCTCCGCCTGCCTGAGGGTGGTGTTCTGGCGCAGTGCGATCTGCAGTGCTTCCGGGAAGCTGATCGTCGTTGGCGCCGTGGTGGGCACCTGCGCGAGCGCGGGGCTCGCTGCGCCCGCCGCGATCGCGACCAGCATGGCAATTCTATGTGCTGCACGCATGGATGTATTCCTGACGTTGGGTGTAGGGATCACTCGTATCGAAGCGCCTGGATCGGGTCCAGCGCCGCGGCCTTGCGGGCCGGGTAGAAGCCGAAGAACACGCCGACGGCGGCGGAGAAGCCGACCGCGATCGCCACGGCGGACATGGGAGTGGAGGTCTTCCAGCCGGCGAAGTGCGACACGACTGCCGAGCCGCCGACGCCGACCAGGAGGCCCACGAGGCCGCCGAGGACGCACATCACCACGCTCTCCACCAGGAACTGCGTCATGACGTCCGAGCCGCGCGCGCCGATCGCCATCCGGATGCCGATCTCGCGCGTCCGCTCGGTGACCGAGACGAGCATGATGTTCATGATCCCGATGCCACCCACGATCAGCGAGATCGACGCGATCGCCGCGAGCAGCGAGGTCATCACGCTCGTGGTGCTGGTCGCCGCGCTCGCAATGGCCGTCTGGTCACGCACGGTGAAGTCGTCCGCTGCCCCGTTCGAGACGCCGTGCGACTCGCGCATGATCGCGCGAATCTCCTCCTGCGCCGCCGCGAGATCCTTGCTGCTCGCGGTGCTCGCGAGGATCTGCCCGATGAAGCTGAAGCCGCTCAACCGGCTCTGCGCCGTGGTGTAGGGCACCAGCACCACGTCGTCCTGGTCGCTGCCGCTCGCCGTCTGCCCCTTGGGGGCCATGACGCCGACCACGGTGAATGGCGTCTTGCCGAGCCGCACCTGTGCGCCCACGGCGTCGCCGTTGGGGAAGAGGTTCTTCGCCACGGTGTTGCCCAGCACGGCCACGGTGCGCTTGCCCTGCACGTCGTCATCGGTGAACAGCGCGCCGCTCGCGACTTCCCAGTTGCGAATGCTGAGGTAGTCGACGGCCACCCCATTGATCTCGGAGCGCCAGTTCCCTGACTCCGCCACTACCTGCGTGCGCGTCACCACCACGGGCGAGACGCCCGCCAGCAGCGTGGCCTCGGCGCGCACCTTGTCCACGTCGGCCACGGTGAGGCGGTTCAACGTCGCCGCGCCCTGGCTGGCGCCACCCGCCGCGCTCGAGCCGGCGGTGATGACGATCATGTTGGTGCCGAGGTTCTGGATCTGCGACTCGATCTGCGACTGCGCGCCATTGCCGATCGCGACCATCACGATCACAGCGCCCACGCCGATCACGATGCCGAGCATGGTGAGCAGCGTGCGCATCTTGTTCTTGATGATGCTCTGCGTCGCCATGCGCAGCAGGGTGCGGTTCTTCATGCGGCCTCCTCGACCGCCTGCGCGGCCTCGTCCAGCTGGAGCAGGTCAGCCGCCGCGGAACGCGGCTGCTCGACGGGGTGATCGCGACGGATGAGGCCATCGCGCACTTCCACGATTCGCTTCGCGTACTGGGCCACGTCCGGCTCGTGCGTCACGAGCAGGATGGTGATCCCCTGTTCATTGAGCTCCTGGAAGAGCGCCATGACTTCCACCGACGTGCGACTGTCCAGGTTGCCCGTGGGCTCATCGGCCAGCAGCAGCGTGGGCTGCGTGACCAGCGCACGGGCGATGGCGACGCGCTGCTGCTGCCCGCCGGAGAGCTCGCTCGGGTGATGATCCACGCGATCGCCGAGCCCCACGCGGCGCAGCGCCTCGTTGGCGAGTGCCCGCGTGTCGCGCTGCACGCCGCGCCGGTCGTAGAGCAGCGGGAGCTCCACGTTGTCGAGCGCCGAGGTGCGCGACAGCAGGTTGAACCCCTGGAACACGAAGCCGAGCTTCTGGTTGCGCAGGTCGGCCAGCGCGTTGCGGGACATTCCCTCCACCCGCGTGCCGTCCAGCGAGTAGCTGCCGTCGGTGGGCACGTCGAGACAGCCCAAGATGTTCATGAGCGTGGACTTGCCGGAGCCGGAGGAGCCCATGATTGCGATGAGCTCGCCCTTCTGCACCGTGAGGTTCACCCCGCGGAGCGCCGCCACTTCGGTGGAGCCCGTGCGGTAGACCTTCTTCACGCCCTCGATCCGGATCACCGGACTTGCAATCGTGTGATTCATGGTCGTCTCCTCGCGCTGTATCAGAACGGTCCCGGCGCGCGGCGCGCGCCAGACGGCTGCTGCTGGAACGGGTTGCTGCTCGCGGCGGCCGACGCGGTGGCACCTGCCGTTCCGGTGCCGCTGCCGACCACCACCTGCAGGCCGGCCGCGATCCCCTCGCCGCTCACCTGCGTCTTCGAGCCATCGGTGAGGCCGAGCGTGACCTTGTGCGCCACCAGCGCGCCCTTCTCCATCGTATAGAGCGTCCCGCTCTTCACTGCGCCGGCGCGGGAACCGCGCTGCTGCCCACCCTGCGGGCCCGCCGCGGGAGGAGTCGTCGCCTTCGGTGCCGTGGTCACGGCCGGCGGCGCAAAGCGCAGCGCGGTGTTCGCGACCGTGAGCACGTCGCTTGCCGAGCCGGTGACGAACTTCACCGTCGCCGTCATGCCGGGGAGCAGCTTGCCATCCTTGTTGTCCACGGCGATCACGGCGGTGTAGCTCACCACGTTGTTCGCGGTGGTGGAGCTGAGGCGCACCTGCCGCACGGTGCCACGGAAGCCGCGATCCTGGAACGACTGCACGGTGAACGAAACTGCCTGGCCTTCCTGGATCTTGCCGATGTCGCTCTCGTCCACGCTCGCGAGGATCTCCATCTGCGAGAGGTCGTTCGCGATCACGAACAGCTTCGGCGCCGAGAGGCTGGCCGCGACGGTCTGGCCGACGTCCATCGCGCGCTCGATCACCACGCCGTCGATCGGCGCATGGATGTTCGTGTACGCGAGGTTCTGCCGCGCCTTGTCCAGGCTGATCTGCGCCGACGTCCGGTTGGACTTCGCCACGGCGTAGTTCACCTGCGTGACGTTGAACTCGGACTCGGTGACGATCTTCGCGTCGTGCAGGCTGACGTTGCGCTCGTACTCGAGCTTCGCCTGCGTGAGCTGGGCATCCGCCTTGGCGACACCGGCCTGCGCGTCCTGCACCGCCTGCTGCTGGAGCGTGGGGTCGATCCGCGCGATCAGCTGTCCCTTCTTCACGTGATCATTGAAGTCCACGTTGATCGCGGCAATCTGGCCGGAGACCTGGGTGCCGACCTCGACGGTGCGAACGGCGTTGAGGGTGCCGGTGGCGGAGACCGTCGAGCGCAGGGATCCCTGCTCCACGGCGGCGTAGCGCCAGCTGGTGACGGCACTGGCCTGCGCGTTGTGCCAGGCATAGAAGCCGCCGCCCAGCGAGGCTGCGGTGGCGATGGCGATGGCGATGCGGATGGAGTTCTTCATTGTTTCCTCTGTTCGGGGCTCATGCACCATACGCCTTTCCGGAGAGCCCCATGGGACGGTTGTCACGGGGCGCCGCACGGTGTTTCGAGCGGTGCGCTGGGCGTCACGAATGGGAGCTCGCGGTTCATGCCATGAGGCGGCGCCTCGTGACGCCTGCCCTGCCGATGGTGCACTGGCGCTATCGCGCGGCGCACGCGATGGGGTATCCTCAGGCGTGCAGAATGCCGATGCCTGGACCCCGATGGTGACCGCGGAACATCCCGCCACGCTGGAGCGCATCCCGCTCTCGCGCCGCGAGCTCGCCTACATCGGGGCATTCTGGCTGGCGTACGCCTTCCTGAACGTGGCGAGCCGGCTGCTCGACGTGCGCGGCATGGACGTGAGCGCGCAGGCGAACATCGCGTCCATCGTGATCTCGCTGGTGGAGGCATCCTTCTGGGCGCTGCTCACGCCGGGGATCTTCGCGGTCGCGGCCCGCGTGGGCGTAGACCGGAACTCGCGCGCGAAGCAGGTGCTCATCTTCGCCGCGGTCGCGCTGCCCACGGCCATCATGATGGCAATGCTCGGGCGCGCCCTGCGCGGTTCCATCATGCCGCCGCGCCCCGCCGGCCGCGGCCCTGGCGGCGGGCCGCCCCTCTGGCTCGGCGTCATCAACGGACTGGTGATCTTCCTCGCCGTGCTGACCACGGGGCTCGCGAGGGCCTGGTCGTTCCGCTATCGCGCCCGGAAGGAACATTCCACTCGTCTCGAGGCCCAGCTCGCCGGCGCGCAGCTCGAATCGCTGCGCCGCCAGCTCGACCCGCACTTCCTCTTCAACACGCTCAACATGATCTCGGCCCTCGTGGAACGGGATCCTCGCGCCGTGCGACGGATGATCTCGAGGCTCAGCGAGCTGCTGCGCTTCTCGCTCGACGGTGCGGGATCGCCGGAAATCACCCTGCGAGACGAGCTGGCGATCCTCGAGCGCTACCTGGACATCACGCGCATGCGATTCGAGGGCCGGCTGGAAGTGACCGTCGACGCGAGCGACGACACGCTCGACATGCTGGTGCCCAGCCTCCTGCTGCAGCCGCTGGTGGAGAACGCGATCAAGCATGGCGTGGAGAAGCTGCGCGGCAGCACGACCATCGCGCTGCGCGCGTGGCTGGATGGCGAGACGCTGATGATCGAGGTGCGGAATGAGGTGCCGGCCGGCGCCGAGCCTGCGCCGGCGAGCGACGGGTCCGGGGTGGGTCTCTCCAATTCGCGGGCGCGCCTGGCGCAGCTGCACGGACGCGCCGCGTCACTCGACCTGCGGCTGGATGCCCGGGAGGCGCGCGTGCAGGCGCGCATGCCAGCCCGCCAGGGCGCGCGCGCATGAGCGACCGGGCCGCGGGAGAGGGCCGGCGACTGCGCGTGCTCATCGTGGATGATGAGGCCTTCAATCGCCTGCGGCTGCAGGACCTGGTCTCGCGCGAGCCGGGAGTGGACCTGGTGGGAACCGCGGCGGACGGCATCGAGGCAATTGCCGCGATCCGCGCGCTGGCGCCCGACGTGGTGTTCCTCGACGTGCAGATGCCCGGGAAGAGCGGGATCGACGTGGTGCGTGAGGTCGGCGCCGCGCAGATGCCCGCCACGATCTTCGTGACCGCGTACGACCGCTATGCCGTGGAGGCGTTCGAGATCGCGGCCATCGACTACCTGGTGAAGCCATTCGACGACGAGCGCTTCGAGCAGGCGATCGTCCGGGCGCGAAAGGCGGTGGAGTCATCGGGCCTCCAGGATCTTCGCGAGCGGATGCTGTCAGTGCTCGGCGCCGTTGCGCCCACCGCTTCTGCATCGGCGCCCTCGCCAGGCGCTGCGACACCGGGCGCTGGCGAGTACCTCGAGCGCATCGCCGTGGACGTGAAGGGCACCGTGCGACCGGTTCCGGTTTCCGAGATCGACTACATCGTGGCGAGCGGCCCCTACGCCGAGATCTTCACCGCGGGCAAGCGACACCTGATCCGCGAGACCATGCAGTCGCTGGAAGATCGCCTCGACCCGGCGAAGTTCATGCGCGTGCACCGCTCGGTGATCGTGCGCCTCGAGCTGGTGGAGGGCCTCCGCCGCGGAGCCGGCGGCGATGGAGAGGTACTGCTGCGCGGCGGCATCAGCCTGCGCGCCAGCCGCACGCGGCGCGAGGCGCTGGAGAAGTGGCTGGGGATGAAGGGCTGAACGGCAGGGGCTCAGGCATGAGGGGCTGAGGAAATCGGGAACTGCCTGACTCCCCAGCACCCGAGCCCCTCAGTCACCGCTACTCAGGCGGCTTGAGCCCCCTCTGCTCCAGCAGCGCATCGATCTTTGGATCGCGTCCGCGAAACGCCCGGTAGAGCGTCGCCGCATCGGTCACCCCGCCGCGCGAGAGGATCATGTCGCGGAAACGCTGGCCGTTCGCGCGCGTCATGCCGCCGTTCTCGGTGAACCACGCGTACGCGTCGTCGTCGATCAGCTCACTCCACATGTACGCGTAGTAGCCCGCGGCGTAGCTGTTCGCCCAGATGTGCGCGAAGTACGGCGTGCGATAGCGCGGCGGCACCTCGGGCATCGCCACGCCGAAGCGCTGCAGCGCCGCGGCCTCGAAGGCGCCCACGTCCTGCTTCGGCGCGTCCTTCGATTGCGTGTGCCACGCCAGGTCCAGCAGCGACGCGGCCAGGTACTCGGTGGTCGCGAATCCCTGGTTGAACGTTCGCGCGCGCTTGATCTTGTCCACCAGCGCCTGCGGCATGGGCGCGCCGGTCTGGTAGTGCTTCGCGAAGTTCGCGAACACCGTGGGCTCGAGCGCCCAGTGCTCGTTGAACTGGCTCGGGAACTCCACGAAGTCGCGCGGCACGTTCGACCCGGAGAAAGTGGGGTACTGCACGCTCGAGAACATCCCGTGCAGCGCATGCCCGAACTCGTGGAACATGGTGGTCACGTCATCGAAGCTGAGCAGCGCCGGCTGCCCGGGCGCCGGCTTCTGGAAGTTCGCCACGTTGTAGACCACCGGCTTCAGGCCGGTCATGCCGCTCTGGTCCACGAAGTTGTCCATCCAGGCGCCGCCGTTCTTGTTGTCGCGCTTGAAGTAGTCGCAGTAGAACAGCGCCATGGACTTCCCGTCGGCGTCGAACACCTCGAACACCCTCACGTCGGGCTGGTACACGGGCAGGTCCGTGCGCTGCCTGAACGTCAACCCGTAGAGCTGGTGCGCCGCGAAGAACACGCCGTCCTTGAGCACGTGATCGAGCTCGAAGTACGGCTTGATCTGGTTGTTGTCCAGGTCGTACTCCGCCTTGCGCACCTGCTCCGCGTAGTACTGCCAGTCCCAGGGGGCGAGCTTGAACCCACCGCCCTGCCGGTCGATCAGCGCCTGCATCTTCGCGATCTCGTCGCGCGCCTTCGCCGTGGCCGGCGCGGCGAGGCCAGTCAGCAGGCCGATCGCCTGCTCGGGCGTCTTCGCGCCCTGCGTCTCCAATGCATACGCCGCGTAGCTGGGATATCCCAGCAACGCCGCCCGCTCGGCGCGCAGCTGTGCGTAGCGCGCGATGATCGCCCGAGTGTCGTTCGCGTCCCCATGCTCCGCCCGCGTGGTGGACGCGACGAACAGCCGCTGCCGCAGCGCGCGATTCTTCAGCGACGCCTGCAGCGGATGCTGCGTGGTGTTCTGGAGCACGATCACCCACTTGCCCTCCATGCCGCGCTCCTTCGCGGCCTGCGCGAGCGCGGCAACCTGCCCCTCATCGAGCCCCTCGAGCTCCGCACGGTCGCTCACCACCACCGCGCCGGCCTTCGTCGCCGCCAGCAGGTGATTCTGGAAGTCCGTGGTCAGCTTCGACTCCTCGAGGTTCAGCGCGCGCAGCTTCGCCTTGTCGGCTTCGCTGAGCAGCGCCCCGGAGCGCACAAAGTCGCGATAGTATCGCGCGAGCAACGCCTTCTCCTCCACGCCGCCCGCCTGCGCATCGCGCTGGTCGTACACCGCCTTCACGCGCTGGAACAGCTTCGCATTCAGGTACACCGCATCGAAGTGCTGCGCGAGCTTGCCTGCCTCGACCTCCTGCACCTTCTGCAGCGTGTCGTTCGTGTTCGCGCCCACCACGCCGTTGAAGACCTTGCTCACGCGCGTGAGCAGCTCGCCCGAGCGCTCCATCGCGAGGATGGTGTTGTCGAACGTCGGCAGCGCCGGGTTGTTCGCGATGGCATCGATCTCGGCGAGGTGCTGGCGCATCCCCTCCTCGAACGCCGGCTGGTAGTCACCGTTGTGGATGCGGCCGAAGTCCGGCGCCTGGAAGGCGAGCGTGCTCGCAGACGCGAACGGACTCGACGCCGGCAGCGCCTGCGACGCCGAAATCGCGACCGGAGCGGACGCCGTGGTGGCGGGCGAACGAACGCAGCTCGCGGAGGCGGCGAGCAGCAGCAGCAACGAACGATGACGGAGCATGTATGGTTTCCCGTTGGGCATGAAAAGTTCGACCCTCAAGGTACCCCGCCGGGCACCACCACGTTTCCTCAGAAACGAGACGACGTGATCCAGCTGTCCGATCGCGCCCACGCCGCGATGAACTGGCGATGCACGTCAGCGGCCTCGGCCGTTCTCCCCTGGGCGGAGAGCGACTGCTCGAGTCCGAGCAGGTCCCACCCGTTGCGTGGGCGGTGCACCAGGGCCGTGCGATAGACCTGCTCGGCCTCTACCGCGCGCTGGTCCTCCAGCAGCGCGGCACCGAGCCAGTCGCGCGCCGAGAAGTTCAACGGCTCGGGCTCGTCGTAGCGCAGCGAATCCTCGATGGCCACCGATCGCTGCAGTGAGCCGATCGCGTCGCGCAGCTTGCCATCATGTCGCTCAAGCTCCGCTCGCAGGATTCCGCCGGTGAGGCCGAGCAGTTGCGCCGCCGTGTGACCGCGGAAGTTCACTGACGCCGGCGTATCTCGCGCGCTGCTATCGACGCCTGCCAGGTAGAAGCGCGCGCTGTCCACCGCGCCCAGCCGCAGGTGCGCGTAGCCGCGAGCGAAGTCCCATAACCCTCGCGTCACCGGGTCCGTTGGAGCCGCGTGCAGCTCGAGCACCTCGGCAAAGCGCCCGAAGCGCATGAGCACCAGCGCGCGATAGTAGCTGCCTCCCGCGGTGATCTTCGCGTAGTCACGCGCTGCCTGCTCGGCAACCGCTCCCTGCCCATCCATGCAGGCGGCGAACAGGAGCATGTGCAGGTTGTGCGACGGATAGATCGTGAAGCCCTGTCCGGCCACCGAGCGCTGGTCCGTGTGCCATGCATCGAGGTTCGCGCGCACCGCATCACCCCAGCGTCCCACCCGGTTGTACGTGTGCGACGGCATGTGGTTGATGTGGCTCGCTCCCGGAATGCTGCTGCCGAGCAGGTCGGCGCACCACTCGGCCTTCTCCGGCTTGCTGGTGGACTCCGTGGCGTGCACGTAGAGGTGGCACGCGCCGGGGTGCGTGCGGTCCGCCGCAAGCACGCCTTCCAGCACCTGGTGAATCCGCTGGATGGACGGCTTCTCCAGCGACCACTGCCCGCGCCGTGGCTCGAGCAGCATCAGCGCCTCGGCGTAGAGCGTCGCCACCTCCTGATCCTTCGGATAGCGCGCGTATGCAGAGGCCATCGCGCTGGCGTAGGCCGAGTCGAGTCGCGGCCGGCCAGGAAGCGAGTACGCGGGCGCGTAGCGCGCCGTCATTGCCTCGATGAGGGCCGCGTCCTGCGGCTTCACGGTTGCCGCGAGGCGCTTCGCATGCTGCGCCGCTGCATGGGCGAGCGCGCCGCCGGCCGAGTCCATGGGCTCGTTCAGGTACGCGCCGCGCGACCAGGCCTCGCCCCACCAGCACATGGCGCAGGTGGAGTCGCGTCGCTCCGCCTCGCGAAACGACCGCACCGCCTCCGAGCGCGCGAAGGAGTACATGAGCTGCACGCCCTGGTCGAAGTACGACTGGGCGTCGGCGGAGCTTGTGGTGACGCGTCGCGTGAAGGGGCCGAGCGCCGCGCGGAACAGCGGCATTCCCGAATCGGTGACCATCGCGTTCGCGTGCCCCTCGTGCTGTGCAGCGAGCGAGCGGGGGCCGAGCGAGAGCGCCAGCAGCGCGGAGGCAGCGGCGATTACCAGTCGGGAGGTGCGCATGACGGGAAATCTGCAGCGGGCGCATCAATTGCAGGAGGGGCGACCATGTCATTCGACCAATATCACGAGCCGCCTGGCGAGCTCTCCGACGAGACCCGCACCTTCGCCCGCATGATCACCTCACTCACCGAGGAGGCGGAGGCGATCGGCTGGTACGAGCAGCGCATCTCCCTCGAGAAGAATGTGCAGGCGAAGAAGATCATGCAGAACGCCCAGCACGAGGAGATGAAGCACTTCGGGATGGACCTGGAGTTCCTGCTCCGGCAGAACGAGCAGTGGCGCACCATGCTCCAGGGCATCCTCTTCACTACGGGCGACATCGTGAAGAAGGCCGACAAGGCCGAGGAAGCCAGCGAGTAGTCAGGCCTGAAGTCAGGCCTTCTTCAGCGCGCGGCCGACCACGATCGTCACGTTGTCGGAGCCACCGCGCGCGAGGGCGAGGGCGAGCAGCTCCTGCGCCACCTGCTCGGCGCCCTGCATGGCGCCAAGCCGCGACGCGATCTCCGCGTCGGTCACGTGCTTGGTGAGCCCGTCGCTGCAGACGAGGATCACGCACCCGCGCTTGCGCACGTCCACGCGCGTGATCTCGGGGAGCGCATCCTCGGCCCCGATCGCGCTCGAGAGGACGTTGTTGAGCGGGGAGCTCTTCGCCTTCTCGGCCGTCATCACTCCCCGCTCCACCAGGTCCTGTGCGAAGGTCTGGTCGCGCGTCACCTGGCGCAGCACGCCGTCCTGGTAGAAGTAGCACCGACTGTCGCCGACCTGCACCACGTACATCCAGGGCCAGACGACTACCGCGAGCGAGAGCGTGGTCGCCATTCCCGCACCCGACTGGCTGGTGCGCGCCTCGCCGCGCACTGCCTCGTGCGCGTCGCACGCCGCGTTCCGCAGCGCCTCGGTGAATTCCGCGTCGCTGGCGGAGCCTGCCGTGTGATACGATCGCAGCGTGGACGCCACGTACTGGGTGATCGCCTCGGTGGCGAGCTGGCTCGCGCGACTGCCGGCCGCGCGCCCGCCCACGCCGTCGGCCACGAGCATCAGCGTCGCGAGTCGCTGGCCCCGCAGCGCGAGTGAGTCCGTGTCCGCCAGGCTGGACGCATGCACCACGACCTGCGGATGCACGGTGCAGAGGAGGAACTGGTCCTGGTTCTCCTCGCGCACCACGCCCGCGTGGGTGAGCCCGAACAGGTCGAGCTCATCGTCGCGCGGGCGGTCTGGCGCGAGCGAGGGGTCGGTGCGCGTGCCGGGCGCGGTGTTGCTCATGTCGGGCTCCAGGGTGCGGAGGGATCGCTAGCATGGCCGACCCCTCCGGCGCCCGCAAGGGCAGCGGGTCAGTCACCGCCTGCCAGCAGCTGGATCGAGTGGATCTTCCAGGGAGCCTTGAGGTCCACCTGGACCTTGAGGGTCGCGTTGCCGCCCTTGCTCGAGACGTGCACGTCCACCGGCCCGGAGTCGAAAGCCTCGACCGACGTCACGACGAAGTCGCCGAAGCGCTCGTGCAGCCCCTTGAAGCGCTCGGTGCGAACGGCGACGGACGGTGCATCGGGCTCCACGGCAAAGTGATCCCGGATGACCGCGGCGATCTTCGTGTCATCGGCGCTGTTGAGCGCGGCGACAAGCTCGGAGACCGCCGAAAGGATCGGCGCCGGTGCGGGGTGCCCGCCTTCGCGCCCTTCCGGTGGCCCGTCCATCTCGGCGTTCGGCAGCCCGAGAATTCCGGCGACCGCGCCGCGAATGCGCGGCGGCCTGACCGTGGGGTTGTTGGCCGCGATGATGATCTCGGTATGGGCGATGGGGTCGCGCTCATAGAGGAAGAAGTCGATGCCGTCGGAGCCGGCCAGGCCGACCGGTTGCCGGGGATCGAAGCGCAGGTCGCGCGTCTCGGCGCGCAGCAGCCGTTCGCCCTCGAACAATGCGGAGTAGAACGCGTGCATGTCCTCGACCGTGGAGAGCATGCCGCCATTGCCGCGCAGGTTCCAGTACGGGCCATCAGCGGCGTGCGCCCTGGAGAGCATGGTGCCGTTGTCCTTGCCGGTGGCGAAGTAGCCGTGCGCCAGCTCGTCGCTCGCGAAGTTGGGGAAGAGGAATCCCGTCTTCCTGAGGCCGAGCGGTGCGAGGATCGCGTCGCGGACGTAGGCGTCGTACGTCTTGCCCGTGAGCTGTTCGATGATCGCGGCAAGCAGGCTGAAGCCGGGATTCGAGTAGAGCGACTTCGCGCCCGGGGTGAATCGCAGCGGCGCCTTCATCATGGCGTCGATGATCTGCTGTCGCGTGGCCGGGTCATAATCGCCGCCGGCGTACTCGGGCAGGCCGGCGCTGTGGTCGAGCAGCTGCTGGATGGTGATGCCCTTCTTGTCCGCCGGCGCGCCCGGGAAGTACTTCGAGATCGGGTCGGTCAGCGCAAGCAGTCCACGATCCTTGAGCTGGAGGACGGCGACGGCGGTGAAGTCTTTCGTATTCGATCCGATCTGGACCACGGTGGCGGGCGTCATGGCGCGGCCGGTCGAGCGGTCGGCGAGGCCGTAGCCCTTCTCGAGCAGGACGGCACCGTCCTTCTCGACGCGCACCACGCCGCTGAATCCTTCCTTCTGGAGGGCGGTCAGGGCCGAGTCGATGCGGGCGGAGACGTCCTGGGCGTGGGTTGTTGACGCGAGCGCGGCCGAGGCGAGTAGAGGGAGGAGGAAACGCATGTTTGGACGGGTGAGAGGGGCATTCTGGTCTTTCCTACAAGTGTAGGACACATCCGTCACTCGTATGGTTTCCTCGGCATACTGGCCTCCAGAACTGCAGGGACACTAAGGCCGCTGACGCGGCCCTCACGAAGGGGCCGCTGCGTGGCCTCACGAAGGAACACGAATAGCGACAGTCGTTCTTGATTCGCCCTTCTTCGTGTCCGCCGGCGAAGCCGGCGCTCGTGTCATTCGTGTCCAGCAGTTGTAGTTGCCGTTACGGCACCACCCGAACACCCCAGTGCGCCCCCAGCGACGCCAGCAGCGCCGCATACAACTCGATCCCGTCCCAGAGATTCTGCAGCCGCAGGTTCTCGTCCGCCGCGTGCTGGTTGTCGTCGTAGTTCGCGATGGGAAGGATGATGACCGGCGCGCGCAGCACCTGCTCGAACAGGTGCGTGGGCCCGCTCCCGCCCATCGTCGGCACCGCCACCGGGCGCTCCGGCGCGCCCTCGCCGATCGCCGACATCACCGCCTTCCCGAACGCACCATCCATCGCGACACGCTGCGCCGCGTATCCGTTCTCCCACGTCAGCTGCGCAACCTTCGCGTGCGCGAGCCGCATCGCCACCGTCACGCTGTCGTGCGTCACGAAGTATCCCTGCTTGCGGATGTGCGCCTCCACCAGTCGCTGCACGCGCGCCGGCTGCTGGTCGGGCACCAGGCGCAGGTCGAACGACGCATACGCCTCCGTGGCAATCGTGTTCGAGCCCGTTTCGCGCACGCCGCCCACCCGGATCCCCCTCACGTTGAACGCGGGTAGCATGATGCGCTCGGCCAGGTACGCGTTGTTCGCCTCGGTGCGCGCCAGGCCGAATGCCTTGCGCAGCGAGGAGTCGAACGGGGGCACCGCGGCAATCGCGCGACGCTCGGCCGCCGAGATGGGCTTCACGTCGTCGTAGTATCCGGCGATGCGGATGTGGCCGTCGTCGTCGCGCATGCTCGCGATGAGGTTCGCGATCATCGCGCCGGGATTCGGCGCCCAGTTGCCGTAGTGCCCACTGTGCAGCGCGCGCGTGGGCCCGAACACCGTGAGCTCGAAGCTGGTGACGCCTCGCACGCCGAACACCAGCTGCTGGCGCCCGCTCTGGTGGACGGGGCCGTCGCAGAAGAGCCAGCCGTCGCTCGCGAGCAGCGACGCGTACTTCTCGAGGATCGCCTGCAGGTGCGACGACCCCGCTTCCTCCTCGCCCTCGAGGAACAGCTTCAGGTTCACCGACTGACGCTGCCCGCCGGCGCGCATCGCGTCGATCGCCGCGAGCATCGCCATGATAGAGCCCTTGTCGTCGCCCGCGGAGCGCGCGTAGAGGCGCGCGTCGGGATTCGCGCGCTCGCCGTCCGCCGGAAGCGGGATCGCGACGCCGCCATCGGTGAACTGCCGGTCGCGCAGCACGGGCGACCACGGCGGGCTGCTCCACTGCCTCGGGTCGAGCGGCTGTCCGTCGTAGTGCGCGTACAGCACCAGCGTGCGCGTTGCCCCCGGCGCGCGCAGTTCGCCGTACACCGCGGGCGGGCCGCCGGGCACCGTGAGCAACTGCGTGGAGGTGAAGCCGCGCTTCGCGAGCATCGCGAGCAGGTACTCGTCGTTGCGACGGATGCCAGCGCTGTCGCTCGCAAGGTTCGGCAACGAGAGCAGCTCGGAGAACTCGCGCAGGATCGACCCCTCGTGCGCCTCGCGATACGTGCGCGCGGCGGCGCGAGAGGAAGCGCCCGTGGACTGCGCCGCAAGCGGCGCGGCGAGCACGAGTCCGGCGAACAGGAAGCGATTGAGTGTCATCCCTATAGTATGCCGCCGCCGTTGCCAAGCCCAAAGCCCAAAGCCCAAAGCCCAAAGCCCGCAGTTCCCCGACGTAGGGTACCTCGCGCCCCGTGTGTTCCCTCAGCACAACCTGGACGATGGACGGCGAGGGGTCGCCATCCACGACGCCACACCGATGAGGGTTCGATGCACACTTCCCGGAATCACTCCACCACTCGTGCGCTGCGTGCCGGCCTCGCCGTCGCTGCCGCGCTCATCGCGACCGCCTGCGCCGACGGTACTGCGCCCGGCTCGCTGGCGATCTCGAATGCGGCCCTCGCCGCTTCGCTTTCCTCCACCGCCGCCGGCTTCGGCAGCGTGAACAGCAGCTTCGTGGGCAGCGACGCTGCCAGCGCGGGCAATGACCTCTGGATCGCCGGCGGTCGCGGCGCCGAGTTCGATCACGGCGGCGAGCACGGCGGGCTGATGGGCGGCGGCCTCGGTGATGCCTTCGCCGGCGGTATCGGTCGCGGCGACGGCTTCGGGCATCATGGTCCCTTCGGCAGCGTGCGCGGCGGCCTCAATTGCAGTTCGGGCACCTTCGCCAACGGGCGCGTGACCTGCGCACCGGTGACGCTCCCGAACGGCCTCGTCGTGAACGCCTCTGCCGCGTACACCAACGCAGCGGGAACCGCGCAGTCCGCATTCGACACGGTCACGACGAACACCGTGAACCTGCAGAATTCCGTCGCAGGCACGATCACCTTCGTGGCCGGCAGCGACAGCCTGGGCGATCACGGTCATCACGGCGAGCCGGGGTGGGGTCATGGCCGCGGCGAGCACGGCGTGCTCCTGGGCGACACCGCCCGCATCCTCACCGCAACCACGGTCGTGAGCAGCAGCAGCGATCGCACGGTGAGCGGCCTCGCCTCCGGCAGCACGCAGCGCACGGTGAACGGCAAGTCGGCAGGCAGCGAGTCGACGACCGGCACCTCGAGCCGCGGCAGCTTCTCGGCGACGCGCACCATGGGCGACACCACCTCGGGCCTCGTGATCCCGGTCGCGACGACCACCACGCAGACCTATCCGACTGCCGGCAGCGTGATTCGCGCGATGAGCGCCTCGCTCACCTACGGCTCGACCACCACGACGCTCACGCGTCGCGAAGTCATCACCTACGACGGGACCGCGACCGCAAAGGTCGTGATCACCGAGAATGGCACGGTCCGCAGCTGCACGCGGCCGCTACCGAGGGGCCCGCTCACCTGCTCGTAAGAGTGGCGTGAGTGGGGGGGACCCCCGTTTCCGGGAAGGTCCGGGAACGTGAAGTTTGGGGGAAGACACCTGGAGCATCGCGAAAGCGGTGCTCCTCGTGTTTTCGGAGTGCTGACTGGGCTCCTGTAACAGCGTGGCTTCTGGCTTCTGGCGCGGGCTACGGTCGTCAGGCCACTGTAACTACGGCTTCGGGAACGGCAAAACGAGAAGGCGCACTCGAGGCAGTTTCCGAGGCCCGTAGCCGGCGTTACCGAAGCCCGATGACTGAAGCCCCTGCCAGAAGCCTGAAGCCCCTCAGTTACCCAAGCCCGAGCCATTCTCCGGCAACCACTGCGCGAGCCGTTCCCTCAACGCCCGGAGCGCCCGCGTCATCTGCGCCTCGACCGCCTTCACCGAGATCCCGAGCCGCTCCGCGATCTCCGCGTACTTGAGCCCGTCCACGCGCGACAGCCGGAACACTTCCTGGCACCGCGGCGGCAGGCTCGCCACCGCGTCGCGCAGCGCCACCTCGATCTCCTCGCTCACCAGCTCGTTCGGCCCGGTGGGCGCGCGCGTCGTCTCCTGGTCGATGTAGACCTGGCCCTCGCGCGCCACCTTCTGGTGCCGGATATGGTTCAGCGACCGGTTGCGCGCCGAGCGGAACAGCCACGCCTGGATGGACCCCTCGGGATCGAGTTGCTGCCGGCGTCGCCACAGCTCCAACATCACGTCCTGCACCACCTCCTCCGCCACGGCCTGCTCCCGCAGGATGGCCGTGGCCATGCGCACCACGCGCTCGTACCAGAGGCGGAAGATGCGATCGAACGCATCCCGGGCCCCGGGCTCGTCGCCCATGAGGCGCTGGAGGAGTTCACGGTCATCCACGCCGATATGTACATTCCGGGCGTCCATCCCGCGACCCACTGATACGGGTCCGGGCATGGCATAGGGTACCCTCCAGCAAGGGTGTTCCAGATCACATGACCACGAACGCCACTCCCCCGGATTCCACCGGCCCGCGCCCCGATTGGGAGGCGCTCACGCGCTTCCTCTCGGGCGAGAGCGCCGAGGCGGAATCGCGCGCGGTGGAGCGGTGGCTGGCGGCCAACCCGAATGACGCGATGCTCGTCGCGGCGCTCGACGTGCTGGCGGGTGGAGAGGCGGCGGCCGTTCCCGTCGCCCTCGACGCCCCCGTGGACGTCGAGCACGCGCTCCGGGTGGTGAAGGCCCGGAGCGTGATGGCGCCGCCCGCGCGCGGCGCGCCGATGCTTCGCCTCATGACGCCGGCGCCGCGCCGGCGTCGTGCCTGGGCACTCGGCACCCTTGCCGCTGCTGCTGCCGCCGCGGCCTTCGCGGTCGGGATCTCGCGCAGTAATCGCGCGACGCAGGCGTCACCCACGCCGGTCACGGTCGCCGCGGCGCGCGACTACTCCACGCCCGTCGGCCGCATCGACACGATCTCGCTCTCCGACGGAAGCCGCGTGTTGCTCGCACCGGGCAGCCGCCTCACCGTGGCCGCCGACTTCGATGCCGCCACCGCCACCAACCGCGACGTCACGCTTGTGGGCCAGGCGTTCTTCACCGTCCATCACGACGACGCACGACCCTTCCGCGTGAAGTCCGGCAACGCGATCCTGCGCGACGTCGGCACCGCCTTCGTGGTTCGCAATGATTCCGCGGGCGGCGCGCGCCTCACGGTCTCCGTGACCGATGGCGTCGTCGCGCTCCTTCCGGTAAATGCCCGCCACGCCGCCGGCTCCTCCTCCGACGGCGAGTTCCTGCTCGGCCGCGGCGATCGCGGCATGCTCGACGCATCCGGCTCGGTGGCCGTCACGCACGGCGCCGTGAACGACGACGAGCTGTCGTGGACGCGCGGCCAGCTCGTGTATCGCGGCGCCTCGCTGGCCACCGTGAGTGCGGACCTCCAGCGCTGGTACGGCGTCGAGCTCCGCATTCCCGACGGCGCGCTGGCTCGTCGCCCACTCACGGCCTCCTTCGAGCACGACCCCGTCGAGCGCGTGATCCAGGTCATCGCCCTCGCGATCGGCGCGGAGGCCGAGCGCTCCGCGAACGTCGTGACGCTCCGTCCAATGCGGCGGTGAACGCGCGCGCGGTGTCGCTGCTGGTCGCACTCGCCGCGGGCTTCACGCCCGCGGCGTATGCGTCTGTGCCCCGCGCCACCGATGACGGCTGTTCGGCCCGCCCGCAGCCGGTGAGCGCCGCGCACGACGACGCGCGCTGGCCCGCCCCGCTCGACCGCATGGTCACGCTGCGGAGCGACGACGCGTCACTCGGCGCCACGCTCGAGCGCATCGGCACCGAGGCGCGCGTGCGGTTGAGCTACAGCGCGTCGCTGCTCCCGCTGCAGCGTTCCGCCTGCGTGGGCAGCGGGCGCGCCATGCTCGGCGACGCGCTAACGCTGCTGCTCAACGGCACGGGCATCACGCCGGTGGTCGCGGGCAGTGACCAGGTGGTGCTCACGCCCTCGCGAGCCGCCGCGGTCGCAGACGCCACGCCCGCGGTGGCGATCACGGCCACGCGTCGCCTGGAGCGCGTGGTGGTCACGGGCACCGCGAGTGGCGCGCCCGAGCGCGCATCGCCGTTCGCGGTGGAGGTCGCCGATCGCCGCACCCTGCCCGAGGAGGGCGCGCTGTCGCTCGCGCAGGCATTCGACGGCAACATCCCCGGCGTGTGGGTGTGGACGCAGGCGCCCACGAGCGCGCTCACGCGCTACGGCAGCATGCGCGGCGCCAACTCGTTCGGCGTCACCACCCCCAAGATCTACGTGGACGGCATCGAGGTCGCGAACCCCCTGCTCTTCCAGCAGATCGACCCGTCGCAGGTCGAGCGCATCGAGGTCATTCGCGGGCCGCAGGGCGCCGCGCTCTATGGCTCCGACGCAATCAGCGGCGTGGTGAACGTGGTCACGCGCCACGATGGCGTGAGCGCGCTCGCGCCGCGCGCCGAGGTCCAGGGGAGTGCCGGCGCGACGTCGAGCTCCTTCGTGAATGGCGGCGTGCTCACGCAGCGTCACGAGGCGGTGCTGCGCACCGGGACCGGCGCGCGCACCGCCGCGCTCAACGCCTCGTTCAGCCGCATGGGCGCCTACGTCCCGGGCGCGGACGCACAGCGCGTGCTGCTCGGCGCAACGGGTCGCCGCGTGGGTGCCAGCACCATCCTCACCGGGATCGCGCGCTTCGACGCGTTCGACTCGCACATCGGCACCAACCCGCTGCTGGTGGGGCTCAACCTCGGTCCGCTCACGCAGCCGCTCGGCGCGAACACGCCGCAGAGCACGCGCCAGTACACCGTCGGTGGAACCCTCACCGCGCATTCGTCGGATCGCTGGACGCATGTCATCACCGCCGGCGTGGACGGGTATCGCATGGCCGGCATGAGCGCCGATGACCTGCTGGTTCCCTCGGCGGCAGATTCGGCGCTGCGCGCGGCGCGCGGCAGCGCGGACCGGCTCACGCTCAAGGCGAGCAGCACGCAGCGCTTCGGCGCGCCGGAGTCGAACGGGCTCTCGCTCACCTACGCGGTGGATCACTCCGCGGCGCGCGAAACGAGCAACGGCTGGGGCAACCTCATCGTGCCCGACGACTGGCGCGCGCGCGCGGACAGCAACATGCGCCACGGCGGCGACGACCACATGCCACCGGCCGCCACGCTGGCCGAGTCCGGGAGCGGCACCACGAGCTGGAGCAACACCGGCGTGCTGGCGCAGGGGCAGCTTGCGCTGCGCAACACCCTGTTCATCAGCGGTGGTGAGCGCTACGAGCGCATAGGCGGCACTGCCACGGGCGCGCAGGACGCGTGGCTCCCAATGGTGGGCGGTGCAGTGGTGCGCGACGCGGGCGCGTTCACCTTCAAGCTGCGCGGCGCGTACGGTCGCGGCATCCGCCCGGCGCGCACCGTTGCGCGCGGCGCCACGTGGAGTGGTGGCCGCGAGGACCAGCTCGCGCGCGCACTCTCGCCCGAGCAGCAGTCGGGCACCGAGGCCGGGGTGGACCTGCTGTTCGACTCGGCGCTGCTCGGGCGAATGGGCATTCACGTCACGCGCTTCGACCAGCTCGCGTCGAACCTCGTGCAGCCGGTGGCGGTGATCACGGACACGGCAACGAGTGGTCGCGGCGGGCCCTCGGGTCCGGGCGGTCGTCGCATTGGGTACGAGCTCGAGAACGTTGGGGCGATCACGAATCGCGGATGGGAGTTCCAGGGCGGAACGCGGACCGGCCCGCTGGCGCTCACGGCCACGCTGTCGCTGGTGGACAGCCGCGTGAACCAGCTGGCGCCGGGATATCGTGGCGACCTGCAGCTGGGCGAGCGGATGCTGGAGGTGCCGGCGCGCACCGCGGGGCTGAGCGCGAGCTGGCTGGCGCGTCGCTGGTCGATGTCGCTGTCGGCGTCGCGCGCATTCGACTGGATCAACTACGACCGGCTGGCGCTCGCGGACTCGGTGTCGAAGTCGGTCACGTCGAGCGGTGCGACCGCGGCGATCCCGGTGGGCGTGCAGCTGCGGCAGTTCTGGCGCCGCTACGATGGCGCCACGCAGCTCGGCACGCGCGGCTCGGTCACGGTGCTGCGAGGCGCCGCGCTGACGTTCAGCGTGGACAACCTGCTCAACCACCAGCGCGGTGAGCCGGACAACATCACCATCGTGCCGGGGCGCACCGTGGCGTTCGGGTTGCGGTTCGGGTTCTAGTCTTGCCGGGCTTTGTTGCGCTCCACACGTAGAGGTTCGTGAGGCGTAACGGTTGCAGCTGGGGAACTACGCACGCGAATGGCCGCTGAACTGCAACGGCAGACACTGCAACGGCAGATGACTGCAACTTCCCTTGGTAACAGCAGAATAGTCAGGGTTCGAACTCCGACTGGTGTGCTGTTTTCAAAGAATCAGTTGTAGTTGCCGTGCGGCGGCCATCTTCAGTTGCCGTTCAGCGGCTATCAGCGTGCGTAGTGCCCCCAAGGACGCCGGTACGCCGAGAGATCCGTACGTGTGGAGCGCACCGGAGCCAGCCCCTACACCCACCTCAACTCAAGCTTCTTCTTCGCCGACCTCCGGATCAGCCGGTCGAGCGCGCTGTTGCTCATGATCCCCATCATCCCCAGCAGCGTGAGCGACTTCACCTCGGCGCGCGTGATCTTCACCACTCGCCGGTCCGCTGGCGCGGCCGCCAGGCGCGTGAAGTCGCGCAGCGTGGCGTACGCGAACAAGAGCGGCAGCACGCAGAACGCCCGAATCGGCCACGCCCGCCTCGGTATCGCCAGCAGGTAGATCCGCGCCTGCTCGAGGTCCGACCACGCCAGCTCCACCAGCGACGTCATCGCCTCCCGCGTCTCCCGCGCGAGGTCGGGTGACAGCAGCGCAGCGTGGCTGCTGCCATGCGCCTGGAGCAGCTGCTGCGGCACGTAGATGGAGTTCTCCTTCTCCGCATCCACGGCGACGTCCTTGAGGATGTTCACCGTCTGCAGCGCCTCGGCGAACGCGCGGCTGCGCTCGCGCAGGGCGGAGTAGAGCGCGTCGTCGATGCTCGGCGCGTGCTCGTGCCAGAGGTCGGTGAGCATGTAGCCCACGGTGCCCGCCACGTAGTAGCAGTACTCCTTGTACTCCTCCAGCGTCTGGATGCGGATGCCGCGCGGGTAGAGCAGCACGAACTTCCGCATCCCCACGATCATCTCGCAGACCCACTTCCGCACGTGGCGCTGCGTGCCCACCGGCAGTGACTCGTAGAGGGCGAAGACCAGCGCACTGCGCGACACCAGGCGCAGGTGCGCCTCGTCGCCCGAGAGGATGCTCGCCTCGCTCGCGAACGCGGCGGCAGTGCCCGGAGCGTCGAAGCAGGCGGCAAGGCGATCCAGCAGTCGCGCCTTGTGGTCCGCGGGCAGCACTGGATCATCCTCGACCGTGTCGGCGATCCGGCAGAGGAGGTACGCCGCGAGCACCGCATCACCCAGGGGGCCGGGCAGCATCCTGATGCTGAGCGCGAAGGTGCGCGAGACCGCCGGAAGGATTTCCCGCGCGAATCGCCTCGCCGCCTCGGGCGTGTCGCCCGCCCCGTTCGCATCGCCCCGCTCGGCCACCCGACTGCCCTCGCTCCATCGCGATTAGACTTCGCGAGGGACTTCCCCGCTCCACAAAGCTACCGGCCGCTCACCCCCCGGACTACCGCCGCGTGACGCTGCTCGCCCCGCAGGGCTTTCGAGGCACCTTCCGCACTGATCACGCGGCGCTCGCGGTGTATTCCGAGGCCGCGGGGATCGCGCGCGTGCAACCGCGCGCGGTGGCGATCCCCGTCGACGTGGGCGACCTCTCGCTTCTCGTGAAATGGGCGAGCGGTGCGAACGTCCCGCTCATCCCGCGCGGCTCCGGAAGCAGCATGTCGGGCGGCGCGGTGGGCGACGGCGTGATCGTGGACGTGAGCAGGTGGCGTTCGATCGAATCGGTGGACCTCGAAACCCGTCGCATCCGCGTGGGCCCGGGCGCGCTTCGCAACGACGTGGACGACGCAGCCCGGCAGTCGGGACTGCGCTTCCCGGTGGATCCCTCCAGCGGCCGCTTCTGCACGGTGGGCGGCATGGTTGCCTGCAACGCCGCCGGCGCGCACACCCTGGCCTTCGGCTCGGTGCGGCGCTGGGTGCATGCCGTGGAATGCGTCTTCGGCGACGGTTCCACGGGCCGGCTCGAGCGAGGCGTGCCCGCTCCCGACGGCATCCCCGCGCTGGAGCGATTCCTCACCACCGTCGCCCCGTCACTCTCGGCAGTCGAACGCACGGACCCATCCGTCCACGCTGGCGTGCGCAAGGACTCCTCGGGCTACGGCATCGCAGCGTGGTCCGACAGCGGCGACCTGGTTGACCTGATCGTGGGGAGCGAGGGCAGCCTGGCCTTCATCACGAGCGTCGAGCTTTCGCTCATTCCCGTGGCCGGGGCCACCGCCAGCATCCTCGCCGCGTTCGGGTCGTCACAGGCCGCGGTGCCCGCCGCCATCGCGTCGAGCCACGCCGGCGCCGTTGCCTGTGAGCTCCTCGACCGCACCTTCCTCGACGTCGCCCGCGACGGTGGCGCGCACGTGCCCGTGCCGGCTGACGCCGAGTCGGTGCTGCTCGTGGAAGTCGAGGGCTCTACCGCAGCCGAGGCCTCGGCGCGCGCCTCCGCGCTCGGCGCCGAGCTCGCGCGCCTGGGCGCGGAGCAGGTGACGCTCGCGCTCGACTCGGACACCGAGGTCGAGATGTGGGAGCTCCGCCACGCAGCAAGCCCGATCCTCTCTCGCCTCGACCCCTCCCTGCGCTCGATGCAGTTCGTCGAGGACGGCGCGGTGCCCCCGGGGCGGCTGGCCGAGTACGTGTTGGGCGTGCGCCAGGCACTCGAGCGGCAGGAGATGCGCGGCGTGATCTTCGGCCACGCGGGCGACGCGCACGTCCACGTGAATCCGCTGGTGGACCTCTCGCGCGCAGACTGGCGTGAGCGCGTGGTCGCGCTGCTCGATGACGTGACCTCCCTCGCGGCCCGCCTGGGTGGGACGCTCACCGGGGAGCACGGCGACGGCCGCCTCCGCACCCCGCTCCTCGGTCGCGTGTGGACTCCCGACGTCATCGCGCGGTTCGCGAGCGTCAAGCACGCCTTCGACCCGGCGGGGATCCTCAATCCTGGCGTAAAGGTTCCGGCCGGCACCGCCAGCTCGATCGGCGCGGTGAAGTACGACCCGTCGCTCGCCGCCCTGCCCGATGCCGCGCGTCGCGTGCTCGCCCGCATCGAGCGCGATCGTGCCTATGATCGGCCTAGGCTGGAGTTGCTGGCCGAGGAAGAGGTAAGTTTGGTCACCCCGGCGTAGCCCCGTCGCGCGCGCCGCCCGCCCCGAGCCCAGCACTCATGCCGCAGTTCTACACCGACCCCGTCGTCACCGTCCTCTCGCGCCCCTCCTTCGCGACGCCCGGGCACCTGCCCGTGGAGTGGATGGGTGAGGGCACCGACGGCGAGCGCCTGGCCGAATTCGCCGGGCGCCTCTGCTACATGAGCCAGCACAATCCGGCGAAGCGCGAGACGCGCGAGTACCTCGAGAACATCAAGAAGCAGGGCCACGGCAGCGTGCTCGAGCACGCGAACTACTCGCTGCTGATCGAGGGGATCAGCCGCTCGCTCACCCACGAGCTCGTGCGTCACCGCGCCGGGTTCGCCTACTCGCAGCTGTCACAGCGCTACGTGGACGAATCCAAGGCGAGCTTCGTGGTGCCGCCCGCCATCATCGGCGACGAGGCGCTCGAGACGGCCTGGCGCTCGCAGATCGAAGGCGCGCAGGCGGCCTACGTCGCGCTGGTGGAGCAGCTGATGGATCGGTACGGATGGGTCACCGACAAGGTCCATCGCCGGAAGATGGCGCGCGAGGCGGCGCGCGGCGTGCTGCCCAATTCCACCGAGACCAAGATCGTGGTCACCGGGAATGCGCGCGCCTGGCGCACGATGCTCGAGCTCCGCTCGGGCGAGGGCGCGGAGCAGGAAATTCGCCGCATGGCGGTGATGGTGCTGCGCGTGCTGCAGCAGGAAGCGCCGGCGTTCTTCTCGGACTTCGAGGTCTACGTCGCCGAGGATCGTCGCGAGGCGGCGCGCGTGGGATACCACAAGGTCTGACGCGCGTTTTTTCTCATTGCGATACCAAATAAATTTTCCTATCTTGCCGCGCATCCTGATTGGCACCTGAATTGCCCCGCCGTCACACTGCATGACGCGCATCGCCCTCGCCTACAACCAGAAGCCCGAGCTCTCCGTCAGCGCGCCCACCGCGGCGCTCGACACGGACGCCGACGACGAGCCTCCCAGTCGAGGCGCACGTCGTGACGGCGTGGCCCTGGCGACGGCGCCCCAGCTCGTGGACGACGCGTTCGCCGAGTGGGACACGATCGAGACCATCGATGCCGTTGCCGCCGCGCTCGCCCCGCTCGGTGACGTGATCCGCCTCGAGGCGGACGAGCACTTTCCCGAGCGCCTGCGACGCGAGCGTCCGGACCTCGTCTTCAACATCGCCGAGGGACTCTACGGGCCGAACCGCGAGGCCCACGTCCCGGCGATCTGCGAGTTCCTCGGCGTGCCCTACTCCGCCAGCGACCCGTTCACCCTCTCGCTCTGCCTCGACAAGGCGCGCACCAAGCAGTTCCTGGCCGCCACCGGGATTCCCACCGCGCGCTTCGCCCTCGTGGAGACGGAGGCCCAGCTGCGCGACGTGGCCCTCCCCTTTCCGCTCTTCCTCAAGCCGTCGCAGGAAGGCTCGTCCAAGGGGATCACGGAGCGGAACTTCGTCAGTTCGCGCGAGGAGCTGCTCGCCCAGGGCAGCTGGCTGCTCGCGCGCTACGCGCAGCCCGTGCTCGTGGAGGAATTCCTTCCGGGCGCGGAATTCACCTGCGGAATTCTCGGCAACGGCGCCCAGGCCGAGGTGCTGCCGCTGGTCGCCCTGAACTTCGCCGCGCTGCCGAAGGGCGCCCTCCCGATCTATGGCTTCGAGGCCAAGTGGATCTGGGACCAACCCGAGAATCCGCTCGAGATCTTCGAGTGCCCGGCTCGCATCCCCGACGCGCTTGCGCGCCGAGTGGCCGGTGTCGCGCTCGATGCCTACCGCGCCGTGGGCTGCCGCGACTGGTCGCGCGTGGACGTGCGGCTGGACGCCGCGGGAAATCCGCTCGTGGTCGAGATCAATCCCCTGCCCGGAATCCTGCCCAATCCCGCCGACAACTCGTGCCTGCCCAAGGCCGCACGCGCCGCCGGCATCGACTACGACTCCCTGATCCAGCGCTGCGCCCGGCACGCCGCCGAGCGCCTGGGGATCGCAGTTTGAAGGTCGCCATCCTGTTCGACGGCGCCTCGGCGTTCGCGACGGTACCCGACCAGCTGATCCTCGGTACGGTCGACGCCATCCAGGCGGCACTCGTCGCGGAAGGCAATGCGGTGCTGCGCATCGCGGTCCACCCCGACGGCAAGTGGATCGAGAAGCTGCGCCGCGCCCAGGTGGACCTCGTGTTCAACATGTGCGAGGGCGTGGACGGAGTCGCCGCGCTCGAGCCGGCGGTGATCGCGGTGCTCGAGCTCTTCGGCATCCCGTACACCGGCAGCTCGAGCGCCACCACGGCGCTCTGCCTCCGCAAGCACGTGGTGAACTCGCTGCTGGAGAAGTCGGGGCTGCCGGTGCCGCGCTTCGCGACCATCCGCCCCGGCGGCAAGCTCACACCCGGCGTGGGGTTCCCGGCCATCTGCAAGCCGGCGGCGGAAGATGCCTCCATCGGCATCGAGCAGCGTTCGGTGGTGCGCACCACGCGCGCACTCGGCGATCGCCTGGAAGCGATGCTCGAGCGGTGGGACGAGGTGATCGTCCAGCGCTACATCGACGGGCGCGAGGTGAACGTGGGCGTGCTCGGCGACCAGGTGCTGCCGATCGCCGAGATCGACTTCAGCGGCATGCCGCGCGGCAAGTGGCGCATCATCACCTACCGCTCCAAGTGGGAGGAGGGCTCCGACGAGGACCTCGGCGCGCTGCCGCAGTGCCCCGCTCCCCTTTCGGCCCGGCTCGCCGCCGAGGTGCGCCGCACGGCGCTCGCGGCGTGGAAGATCGTGGGCGGGCACGGCTACGGCCGCGTGGACATGCGCATCGACGCCGAGGGGAAGCCGTGGATCCTCGAGGTGAACGCGAATCCCGACATCTCCCCCGACGCCGGCCTGGCGCGCATGGCGCGCGTGGCAGGCATCGAGTACGGGGCCATGATCCGCACCGTGTGTGAGCTGGGGCTGGCGCGCGACCGCGCGCGCCGCGAAGCGGGCGCGCGCTGGGACGAGTCGCAACGGCTGTCTGGAGTGGCGCTGCCCAGCGGCGAGCCAGAGCTGTTCGTGGCACCGGAGCCCTGACGTGATGATAGACGTCGGTCCCCTCGTGCACGCCGATCGCCCCGCGGTCGAGTCGCTCCTCAGGGCGACGCGTGCGTTCAGCGAGAGCGAGGTCGACGTCGCGCTGGAAGTGGTGGACGATGCGCTCGCCGCCGCGCAGCGCGCGGACCCCGATCCCGACTACCTGCTGGTTGCCGCGCGAACGGACGACGCGCTCATCGGCTATGCGGCATTCGGCCCCACCCCGGAGACCGACCGCAGCTGGGACCTCTACTGGATCGCCGTGCATCCCGACGCCCAGGGCGCCGGCGCCGGCGCGGCGCTGCTGCGCGCCGCGGAGCAGGAGATCGTGAAGCGCGAGGGGCGGCTGGTCGCCATCGAGACCTCGTCGCGCGACGACTACAGCAACACCCGCACGTTCTACGAGCGGCTGGGATACGCCGAGCAGGCGCGCCTCACCGATTTCTACGCGCCCGGTGACGACCGGGTCGTGTTCACCCGCCTGACGCGGAGCCACAGGTCATGAGTGACTGGCAGCGAGTCCTGCACGGAAGTGTCGACAGCCTCGACAAGCTCGCGGAGAAGTTCGGCCGCGACCAGATCGACGTCGAGGCGCTGAAGCCCGCGTTCGAGAACTTCCAGATGCGGATCACCCCGCAGATCCTCGAGCAGATCAAGGAAGTGGGCGACTCGGCGTGGCAGCAATACATCCCGAGCACGCAGGAGCTGGACGTGGTGGACGGCGTGATCGACTCGCTCGACGAGGATGGCGACTCGCCGGTGCCGAACATCACGCACCGGTATCCCGACCGCGTGCTCTTCCTGGTGAGCCCCGTGTGCGCGAGCTACTGCCGCTTCTGCACGCGACGCCGCAAGGTGGGCGACCCCGAGAAGATTCCGCTCAACCAGTACGACTCGGCGTTCGACTACATCGCGGCGCACCCGGAGGTGCGTGACGTGATCCTCTCGGGTGGCGACCACATGATGCTGAGCGACCGGGGGCTGGAGTACGTCTTCCAGCGGCTGCGCGCCATTCCGCACGTGGAGATCATCCGCATCGGCAGCCGCATCACCGCGCACCTGCCGGAGCGGATCACCCCCGAGTTCTGCGAGATGGTGCAGAAGTACCACCCCATCTACATGAACACGCACTTCAACCACCCGAGCGAGCTCACGCCCGACACCGTGGCGGCGCTCGGCCGGCTGGCGAATGCGGGGATCCCGCTGGGCGCGCACACCGTGCTGCTGCGCGGCATCAACGACGACCCGGCGATCATGAAGGAGCTGATGCAGAAGCTCCTGCGGGCGCGCGTGAAGCCGTACTACCTGTACATGGCGGACCAGGTCGCGGGCGGCGAGCACTTCCGCACCACGGTGCAGAAGGGGATCGAGATCATCCAGGCGCTGCGCGGCTGGACGAGCGGCATGGCGGTGCCGCACTTCGTGATCGACGCGCCCGGGGGCGGGGGCAAGGTGCCGCTGCTGCCGGAATACGTGGAGTCGATGAACGAGGACGAGGTGGTGTTCCGCAACTACGCCGGCGAGCGCTACGTCTACAAGCAGCCGGTGATCACGGTGCCCGCGGCGGAGCCGCAGGTGCTCCCGATGCGCGCCGCGCGAAAGGCGAGCCCGAAGCGGAGGAAGGCGGGGAACGAGTAGCAGGGGCTCGGGAGCTGGGGGGCTGGGGAATTGAGGAGAAAGGAACGCGGGCCCGGGACTCAGCGTCCCGGGCCCGCGTCGTCGTAGTCCTCAGCCCCTCAGCTCCCGAGTTCCCGTGCCCCCGCAGTCTCAATGACCTTCTGCGCCGCCTCCGCGGGCATCTCCTCGTAGCCCTTGAAGTGGCGGGTGAAGATCGCGTGGCCGCTGGTCATGGATTGCAGCGCGCTCGCGTAGAGGTGCAGCTCGCTCTGTGGGATCACCGCCTTGATGATGGTGAACCCGTCGCCTTCCGAGTCCGACCCCTGGATGTGCGCGCGCCGTGACGACAGGTCGCCGAGGATGTCGCCCATGTAGCTGTCGGGCGTGGTGATCTGGATCTCGTCCAGCGGCTCCAGCAGCACCGGCTTCGCCTTCTGCGCCACCGCCTTGAAGGCGAGTATCCCCGCCATCTTGAACGACATCTCGTTCGAGTCCACGGAGTGATACGAGCCGTCGAACAGGTCCACCTTGAAGTCCACCAGTGGGAAGCCGGCGAGCACGCCGCGCACGGCGGCCTCCTGGATTCCCTTGTCCACGGCCGGCACGAACTTGCCGGGGATCACGCCGCCCACGATCGCGTCGTTGAAGACATAGCCGTCCCCTCGCGCCACCGGCGCGATGCGCACCCAGCAGTCGCCGAACTGCCCGCGCCCGCCCGTCTGCTTCTTGTGGCGGCCCTGCGCCTCGGCCTTGGCGCGAATCGTCTCGCGATAGGCGATCTTCGGCGTGCTGAGGTCGGCCTGCACGCCGAACTTCCGCTTGAGCTTCGCCATCGAGACTTCGAGGTGGCGCTCGCCCATGCCCGAAACCACCGTCTCGTGCGTCTCGGCGTTGTAGTGGACCTCGAAGGTGGGATCCTCGTCGTGCAACTTGTGGAGCCCCTGCTGCGTCTTCTCCTCGTCGGTGTGCACGTGCGCGTGCACCGCCATCGTGATGAGCGACTCCGGGAAGCGCACCTGCGGCAGGCGCACCGGATGCTCGCGGGACGAGAGCGTGTCGTTCGTGTGCGTGTTGCGCAACTTGGCCACGCAGCCGATGTCGCCGGCGTGCAGCATGGGCACCTCGAGGCGCTCGCGCCCCTGCGCGATGGTGAGGTGGTTGCACTTCTCGGTTGCGTCGCGCGTGGCGTTGTAGACCTCCTGTCCATTCGACAGGGAGCCGGAGAGGATGCGGAAGTAGGAGACGTCGCCCACGTGCGGCTCGCTGAGCGTCTTGAACACCTGCGCGGCGAAGGGCGCGTCATCGCGCGCGTGAATCTCCACGGAGTGATCGCCCTCGGCCCCCACGAAGGCATGGAGCTCCTCCATGTCGTACGCGCTGGGCATGAGCTCCACGATGGTGCTGAGGAGCGCCTGGGTGCCGTACATGTGCTCGCTGGAGACGACGAACAGCGGGAAGAGCTCCATGCGCTTCATCGCCTCGCGCATGCCGGCAATGGCGTCGTCGCGCGAGATCTCGCCGCCCTCCAGGTAGCGCTCGAGCAGCGAGTCGTCGGTGGCCGCGATGGTCTCGATCAGCTCCTGATAGTAGCGGTCGAAGAGAGGGCGCGCCTCGTGAGGGACGTCGGTCTCCTCGTAGTTGCCGGTCCTGGTGCCGCGCGCGTAGACGTGCGCCTTCTTCGAGAAGAGGTTGACGATGCCGTGAAAGTCGGCGCCCTGCCCTACGGGCACCTCGATGGGGATCACCTTGGCGCTCAGCCGCTGCTTGACCTGCTGGAACACGCGGTCGAAGTCCGCGTGCTCCTTGTCCATCATCGTGACCACGAAGAGGACAGGTTCGCGCCGCTTCACCGCCTCGCGGAACATGCGCTCCGTGCCGACCTCCACGCCGGCGGTGGCGCTCACCACGCAGAGGGCGCCGTCGGCGGCGGAGAGCCCCGCCACGGCCTCACCCTGGAAGTCGAGGAACCCCGGGGTGTCCACGAGGTTGATCTTCGAGCCGTTCCACTCGGCGAATGCGCAGCCGAGGTTGATGGAGTAGCCGCGCTCCAGTTCCTCGGGTGAGCTGTCGGTCAGTGCCGTGCCGTCGCGTACGCTCCCGTGTCGCCGGGAGGATTGAGACACGAAAGCGAGCGCATCGACCAGGCTGGTCTTGCCGCTCGCTCCATGTCCCACCACTGCGATGTTCCGGATGTCAGATCCGCGATAGTCCCGCATACATCACCTCCTCGGCGCATCCGCGCCGGGCTCGTGTCATCACGAGCGTCGCGCAGTGCGGCGCTAGGAGAGGAGGCCGATGCGGGGGGCTGCGTCGAGCCAGCTGCGCAGGGTCTCGTCGGCCACGTCCGGGAGCTGCAGTGACAGCTCGACGGAGATGGCGCGGCCAGACTGGCGCCCATCGCTGATGCAGGCGAAGACTATGGCGTTGTCGGGATCGTCGCGCAGTTGCGCGGCGCTCCACAGACGCCCGCGGGCATCGGAGAAGACGCGTTCGCCGCCCGAGGGGCGGCGCAGTGCAGGTGTTCCGGCGGACAGTCTCGGCATGGCCTCTCTTCCTCCCTAGATCATTCGCCCGGCGAGTGGCACTGTCAAGGAGGAACTCCGGCAGACGCAGCCACGAATGCGACACGGGGACGCCCGAAGGCGTCCCCGTGTGTCCTGCACCTGACGAATCAGCGTTCGATTGTCATTCTCCGTCGTAGTCGTAGGCGAGACCGTCGGCTTCACGCAGCGAGTCGAGCACGTGCTCGAGCGGGGCGAAGACGGGTGCGGTAAGGCCGACTACGGGTCCAATGGTGATGTTGATAGCCCGGCGAGCCCCTTCGGGCCAGTCAGGCATCGAGAGTCCCGCAGCGAGGCGACGGATCAGCTGCCCACATTCGGACAACAGCTTCGCGGCCGTGCTGTGAAGGATCTCGAGCGGAATTTCCAGGTCCTGCGTTACCAGCTGTCCCGATACGGCATCCCGCCAGGCCGCATCCCCAATGGCTCCGCGCTCCGGCCACACACCCAGATGGCGAATGGCGTCAGCGCTACCATCGTTGACGCGGTGACATTCCACCGCTGCTGCCAGTGCAAGTGCGAGTGACTCCACGCTCGGGGCCCCGTAGAGCGTCACGATCTCCCGTGACGGCTTCTCGTTGAACAGCGAGCTCGGCACGGAGTTGACGTGCGCCAGCACTGGCGAGTGATCGGGGTTCTCCTCGAGCATGACGAGGACTTCCATAACCCCTCCTTCGTGAAACGTGTCCTGCGACTTCATGAGCCTGCCCTCTCGACGCGCGAATCCAGCGTTCGGTTTCAACCCGCGCCGCGAGAGGGAGAGAGCGCCAGCACAGGTGATATCCTGCACGGGCACTTCGGTTCCACGGGTAGCGAGGGCTTCAGTGGCGGCTGGAAAGGCAACGGGCATGCCACATTCGTGCGCCTGCTGATACAACCGTCGTTCCCCGCAAAAGGTCACGTGCGATGGACGTGCCCGCCGCGCATCGCGACTGTGTGACGCAGGGCACAAAAGCACGACGCCCCGCCGAGGTCGGCGGGGCGTCGGGTACTTCGGGAGCGCTGGCTCAGTTGGCGATGACTTCGCCGGGGAGCGGGCACTCGGGATCGCTCGGGTTGGCTTCGCAATCGACCCAGCGGCCGGAGTGAACGCTGTAGCCGCTGAAGTGCGTCACTTCGCGCCAGAGGCGACCGGTGCCGAGGTCGAGGTGCGTCGGCTGGTCGGCATTCAGCGCGCCGCCCACGGACGTCGAGTAGAGGATCGCGAGGACGTTGAGCGAGCTCGCACCGCGCGCCTGGCGCAGCGTGGATGCATCGATCGTGGTCTCGAGGATCGCGGGGTGCGCGAAGTTGATGTGCTCCCCATTCACCTGCGAGACGACCACGTAGATGCGCCCGCCGCGGTTGACCACGGCAGCGCTCGCGTCGATGCTGCTCGTCACGGCGCCGGCCGGCACGGTGAGCTTCCACAGTCCGAGGCCCGGGTTACCCATGTAGTACGTTCCGCCGGCCGAAGTCAGCGTGAACGACGTGGTGAGTCCTGGCGGGGTGCCGCCCTTCGATGCAAGTGCGATGGAACCGGTAGCCGCAACGGGCGGCTGGATGCTGTCGCTGCACGAAACGGCCAGGACAGCGGCGGCACCAGCGAGGAGATACGAGAATGAGCGGCGCATAGTCTTCGTCGACCCGTGCGGAGATGCAGGCCAGGAGACATTCGCTCCTCGACGCATCTTCATGGGAAAATCGGCGGTTCGCGGGCGTCCCTGATGGGATTCCCGTCAAGCCATATTACCGCCGGATAGTAAATGCCGCCAGAGCCATCATTGGCGCGGTGACCTGAGTCACCAGGGGGAGATTTCGCTCGAGCCCAGTCCGGACTGATGTCGGAGCGACCCATAGTGCCATCACGGCCGGCGGGCGCGAGCGCAGGACCCCTGCGCTAGCCGCTCCCCAGAAGGGTCTGGTAGCGCCTCGTGAGTTCGATGTACCCCAGACTCTCCACGCGGTCGCCATAGCTGCCTACCCGTGCCCTCACCCCCTCCGGGTCCAGCGGCATCATGACGTCTGCGCAAGCTGCCGTAAGCCACGCTGCGCTATAGAGATCGGCCCCTTCAGCCATGGCGTGCGCCGTCCGGAAACGCTCCAGTGCGATGTCCGGTTCCCCTTCGGCAACGGCCAGTCGAACCCGGAAGGTCTCCACCAGCTCTCGCCCCTGGAACCAGTCGCTTCGATCGCCAAGTCGAGCTTCCATCTGCTTGAGCGGCCCACGGGCAACGTCCAGCCGGCCCATCTCCAAGTGACAAAGTCCCTCACCCGCCAGCGCCCCAATCTCCACGTCGGCGGCCCCGATTCGCTTCGCAAGCGAGCTCGTCGCTTCATATAACTCAGATGCCGAATCGAACGCGCCCCGCTCTCGCTCGACGTTCGCCATGTTGTAGAGGGCATACAGCTGGAGCTCGCTGTTCTTCACCGCCGCGAACAGCGCGAGCGCCTCGCCGAACAGCTCGCGAGCGCGATCGTAGTCTCCCGCCTTGTTCGCCATCACTCCCAGGTTGAGCGCGGCGGTTCCCCACAGGTCCGGCATTCCCGCCGCACGCGCCAGCGCGATCGCCGTGGTGAGCGCCTCGCGCGCCTCGTCCACGCGCATCTCCGTCTGCCCCACGATGCCGAGGTTGTTCCAGCATCGCGCCTGCCCACGCACGTCGCCCGCCGCCTGGAAGATCTGCAGCGCGCGCTGGTAATTCTCGCGCGCCCGCGCCGGCGCCTCGTTCTCCAGCGTGATCGCCAGGCGGTTCAGCGCCTCCGCGAGCAGTGACGGGTCTCCGATGCGTTCCGCCATCGCCACGGTCTCCGTCGCGATGCGCTCCGCGCTGGCCGGGTCGCCGAGCCGGCCGTACGTCTGCGAGAGCAGCGTGAGGATCGCCACCCGCTCCGTGTCCAGCCCGATGCGCGCCGCCTCCACGTCGAGCGCCTGGAGCGCCTCGAGGGTGATCGGCGCCGGCTGCCCCAGCTCCTTGCGCGCGCGCTCGCGCATGCGCCGAAGGGTGAGCGCGCGACGCTGGTCGCCCTGGCCGGCGAACCACTCGATCGCGAGGTCGCAGAGCTCCTCGGCCTCGTCGTAGCGTCCCAGCGCCTCGGCGATCTGCGCCAGGCGCACGCGCGTCTCCGCCAGCTCGGCCGGCGAGCCCGCGTTGCGGACCGCCACCTGGAGCAGCGCGCTGGCGATCGAGTGCGCGTAGACCGATTCCGCATGGATCGCTGCGCGCAGCGCGCTGCGATAGGCGTCGGGGGCGCGCAGCGCGCGATCCCAGTGCATCGCCACTTCGGTCGCGTCGATCGAGCCGCGCCGCTCCAGCACCTGGGCCACGCGCTCGTGGAGCTGGCGCCGCTGCTCCGGCGGGGTGGTGCCGAGCAGCACGCTCGCCATCGCCTCGTGCGCAAAGCGGTAGGTGCCACCGCGACGCTCGGCCGCCGTGTGCAGCACGCCGGCGGCGATCCCCTCGCTGAGCGCGAGCCTCACCGCGGGCTCGCTCCCCGCGCCGGACTGCACCACGAGTCCCACGTCGAAGGCGCGCCCCACCACCGCCGCGGCGGTGAGCACCGCCTGCGTGCTGCTCGACAGCCGGCCGAGGCGTCGCGCGAGCAGCGCGGTGAGCCCGGGCGGGAAGCGGAGCTCCGACACGGGCGTCCACTCCCACTGGTCCACGCCCTGCCAGAGCGCGCCTTCCTCGATCAGGGTGCGCAGCAGCTGCGCGACGAAGAAGGGATTGCCCTCGGTATGCCGGTAGAGGAAGGCGAGCAGCTCGCGTCCCACCATCTGGTGGTGCAGCACCGCCTCGAGCCAGCGCTTCACCTCGTCGCGCGTGAGGCGCGAGAGCCGCAGTTCCTGCACCAGGTCGCCGCGCACGAGCGCCTGCAGGCGCTCGGCCGATTCCACGAAGGCGGGGTCGGTGCGCAGGGTGAGGCAGAGCAGCACGCGCTCGCCATCGAGCTGGCGGATGAGGTGCTCCAGCATGTCCCACGAGACGTCGTCCGCCCAGTGCATGTCGTCGAGCACCAGCACCAGCGGTCGTCCCTCCGCCACGAGGCGGATGTAGTCCGACACTTCCTCGAGCAGGCGATACTTGCTGCCGGTGCGCTCCTCGACGGTCGCGCCATCCAGCACGAGCGCGGGCACCAGGTGCTGCAGCTCGCGCCACGAGCGCTGCGGCGGGTCCGGCAGCCTGCGCAGCGCGTTCAGCACCTCGGCCCAGACCCCGTACGGCGCGCGCACGTCGCTCTCGCGCGCGTGGCCGGTGACCAGGGAGCCGCCACGCAGGCGAATCTCGGGCTCGAGCTGGCGAATGAGCGCAGCGGTCCCGAATCCCAGCTCGCCGAGCACGGCGACCACGCGCGGCCGGCCCTGCACGGCGTCGTCGAGCGCATGCACCAGTGAGTTGCGCTGCTCCGCGCGGCCGGCGAAGCGCTCGATGTCGAGCGGGCGCTCGGGCTGCTCGCCACTGCGAGTGGGCGCGATGGCCGCGCCGTCGCCACCGGTGGCGAGTACCGCGTCGCGGGCCGAGCGCGAGAGCTGGATGAGGTGCGCCACCTCGCCCGGATGCTCCGGCACCGCCGCGATGCCCGAGGCGAGGGTGATCTGCTCGCCGCCGCCGCCCATGCCCGCAAAGGGATGCCCGCGGACGGCCGCGGCGAGGCGGATCGAGACGTCGTATGCCTCGCGAGCGCCCGCGCCCGGGAGCAGGAGCAGCACGTCGTCGTCATCGCGCGCGATGCGATCGTCGCCGCGCAGGTTGGCCGCGACGAGCGCGATGGCCTGCTCGATCAGCGCGTCTCGCTGGGCCCCCTCCGATGCGGGAAGCCCGAGCCTCACCGCGGCGAGCGCGACGGGAAGCAGGGACGCGCGACGTTCCGCCACCGTGGAAGCGGCGGCATCGAGGAAGGCGTCTGCGGGCAGGACGGTGGCGGGAGGTATCTCGAGCTCCAGCGGGTGCGAGGTTGGTTCACTACCGTAGAGGGGGCCGCGGCCTCACGCAAGCTTAACGCGCGGGACGCGCGTTCGTCCAACGGCGCAGAAGGACCTGGCCTGACCCGGAGCTGCTGCATGCGCACACGAACGTCGATCGTACTGCTCGCCGGCACCCTCGCCGCCTGCGCAACGCGCGTGTCGCCCTCCGCGACTCCCCTGGAGCAACCCGTGGCAAGCGGGCCGCGGGAAATGCTCCCCGACGAGCAGGTGCAGCACGTGCTGAACCGCCTCGCCTTCGGCGCCCGCCCCGGCGACGTGCAGCATGTGCGCGAGATCGGCGTGGACCGATGGATCGCCCAGCAGCTCGCGGTCGAATCCGTTCCCGACGCGGCAGGCGTGGCGGTGATGGCATCGTACGACACCTTCCGGTCGTCGAGCGGCGACCTCGCGGCGCTCTATCGCGACCTGCAGTCCATTCGCCGGGACGCGCAGCGGGTGAAGACCTCCATCACCGACACGAACCCCGCCGCGCGCACCGCGCAGATGGCGGCGCGCGTCGACATTCCGCGGCTGCGGCAGGTGAGCCAGCGCGCGCAGAAGGTGAACCTCGACCTGCAGTCGAGCCGCCTCGCGATGGCGGTGGCCAGCGACCGGCAGCTGAATGAAGTGATGGTGGACTTCTGGGAGAACCACTTCAGTGTCTTCGCCGGCAAGGGCCCGGTGCGCTTCTATATCCCCGAGTACGACCGCGACGTGATCCGCCCGCGCGCCATGGGAAAGTTCCGCGACCTGCTGGGTGCGGTGGCGAAGAGCCCGGCGATGCTCTTCTACCTGGACAACTGGCAGAGCATGGCGGACACCGCGCATCCCACGCTCACGGCCTCGCGGCAGAACGCGCAAGTGCGCGCGCGCCTGCTCGCCAGCCTGGGCGACGAGCAGCGGCAGCGCGCCATGCAAGCCATGCAGAAGCGCTCGGGCCGAGGCCTCAACGAGAACTACGCCCGCGAGCTGATGGAGCTGCACACGCTCGGCGTGGATGGGGGCTACACGCAGCATGACGTGATCGAGGTCGCGCGCGCGCTCACCGGCTGGACGTTCGCGCCGCAACAGGCGGGCGGATTCACCTTCCGGCCGGAGATGCACGACGCGGGCGAGAAGGTGGTGCTGGGTCACCGGCTGCCCGCGGGCCGCGGGATCGAGGACGGCAACGACGTGCTGGACATCCTCGCCCGCGCGCCGGCCACCGCGCACTTCGTGACGCGCAAGCTCGCGGCGCGCTTCGTGAGCGACGTGCCCGCGCCCGCGCTGGTGGATCGCTGCGCCGCACGCTTCACGAGCAGTGACGGCGACATTCGCGAGACCGTGCGCTGCCTGGTGACGTCGCCGGAATTCTTCAGCCGCAGCGTGTATCGCGCCAAGGTCAAGTCGCCCTTCGAGCTGGTCGCCAGCGCGCTGCGCGCGATGAACGCGCCGCCCGACAGCACGGCGCGCTCGGCGCAGATCGTCGCGCGGCTGGGCCAGCCGATCTTCGGACGGCAGACGCCGGATGGATGGCCCGATCGCGCCGATGCCTGGATGAATACGGGCGCGATCCTCAGCCGCATCAACTTCGGCCTGTCACTCGCGGGCGGGCGCGTGACGGGGGTTTCCATGAATGGATGGGCGCCTGCCGCTGAACTCCGCAATGCGACGCGCGAGGCGCAGGTGGACGGCGTGGTGCGCGCGCTGCTCGGCGGGCAGGTGTCGAGCGAGACGCGCGCCATCCTGGTGCGCGGCGAGAATCCGCTGCTCGATCGCGGCGACCCGGATGCTGGAATGGCGCCTGCGGTCATGCGGGCCGCCGATCGCCCGGTGCAGCTGCAGGGGCTGGCGCAGGTAGTGGGGCTCGCGCTCGGCGCCCCGGAATTTCAGCGGCGCTGAGCGCCGAGAGGATGTGACGATGGACAGGCGCGTATTCATGAAGTCGGGAGCCATGTCGCTCCTGACGATGGGACTCTCTCCCAGCTTCCTGCGGCGCACGGCGTTCGGCATGGACCTGCTGAATGGCGCGGCGACCAGGGGCGCGAACGGCAAGACGCTGATCTGCCTCTTCCAGCGCGGCGCGGCCGACGCGCTCAACGTGGTGGTGCCGCACGGGGACGCGAGCTACTACAGGCTGCGCCCGAACATCGCGATTGCGCGCCCCTCCGCGTCGGCGGTGAATTCGGCGATCGACCTCGATGGATTCTTCGGGCTGCATCCCGCACTGCGCCCGCTCAAGCCGCTCTGGGATCGCGGCATGCTGGCACCCGTGCACGCCGTGGGCAGCCCGAGCAGCACGCGCTCGCACTTCGACGCGCAGGACTACATGGAAAGCGGCACGCCCGACAACAAGGGCACTGCCGACGGCTGGCTCAACCGGCTGCTGGCAACGCGCGGCACGTGCGAGGATTGCTCGACGCATGCACCATCGCCCTTCCGCGCGGTGGCCATGACGCAGCAGACACCGCGCATCCTCGAGGGCCCGGCACCGACCGTCGCGATGAACTCGCTGGACGAGTTCACCGTGCGCACGAACGGCTCGCAGGCCGATCGCCTCGAGGCGCTCTACCGCACGGGCTCCGCCGACGTGGTGCATGCGGCGGGTAATGAGATGTTCGAGGCGGTGAAGATCCTGCGCGCCGCGAATCCACAGAAGTATTCCGCCGAGCACGGCGCCGATTATCCGAGCTCGCCATTCGGCCAGCGGCTGCGACAGGTCGCGCAGCTCATCAAGAGCGACGTGGGACTCGAGGTCGCGTTCGCGGACGTGGGCGGATGGGACACGCACGTGAACCAGGGCGGCGCCACCGGCCAGCTGGCGCTGCGGCTCGACGACTTCGCTCGCTCGATCGCCGCGCTCGTGACCGACCTCGGCGACCGGATGGGCGACGTCGCCATCATGACGATGAGCGAGTTCGGGCGCACCGCGCGACAGAACGGCAGCGGCGGCACCGATCACGGGCACGCCAGCGCGCTGTTCGTGATCGGCGGTAACGTGCATGGCGGCAAGCAGGTGTTCGGCCGCTGGCCGGGAATGGAACCGGAGCAGCTGTACGAGGGGCGCGACCTGGCGCTCACCACGGACTTCCGCAGCGTGTTCGCCGAGGTGGCAACGCGGCACCTGGGGGCGCAGAAGCTGGACTCGGTGTTCCCCGGCTTCGATCCGAAGCCGAGCCAGTTCCTGGGTATCCTCTAGCTGGGTCGCACGGCGCGCAGCAGTCCCGTGTCGTCACGCAAGGGGCCCTGCTGCGCCACCCGCATTCCCGCGCCCTCGAGCAGGGCGGTGAGCCGCGCCTGGCCGCCGGGTGCGTGGCGCGTGTGGAACTCCAGGATGCACTCGCGCACGTTCGCTAGCGCGCCCGAGGCGGCGGCCTCCTCCAGCACGTCGTACTCCGCGCCCTCGATGTCCACCTTGAGGAGGTCCGTGGGTTCCTGGAGCAGGGAGCTGAGCGTGATGGCGGGCACTTCGTAGCTCGCGGCATCCTCGCTCGTGGCGATGGATGACGTGATGCCGCCGCCGGCGCTGGCGCGCGAGGAAAAGCGCACGAAACCCGGAGCACCCGCCACGGCCACGTTGCGCACGTCGACGTTCGGCGAGAGGCTGCGGGTGTTGCGGGAGAGGAGCGCGAAGTTGTCGCGGTCCGCCTCCACCGCGATGATGCGCGCGCCGGGAAAGCGAAGGCTGAAGTAGAGCAGCGAGAAGCCGATGTTCGCGCCACAATCCACGATGCGCGGCGACGCGACGCGGCTCTCGAAGGAGTACGCCTCGTCGGAATAGATCTCGTGAAGGAACAGCAGCACCGCGTGCTGGTCCTGGTATTCCATCTCGCGACCGAGCAGCGTCATGTGCCCCGGCGCCGCGTGGCCCCAGTGCCGGCTGGCGCGGAGGAGGAAGCGCGCATAGTCGCGCGTGAACGCGGGGCCGAAGCGCCGCGCCCCGCGCGAGAGCACGGCGTGACGCAGCACGTTCGACGCGGCGGCGATCTTACGGAGCATGGCGCGCAAGTTACGCGCGCCGGCCCGCGTCAGAAATGGAAGATGCGCCGGAACAGCTTCCCGAGTCCCTTGCCCGCCTTCCGGATCGGGGCGGTGACGTCGGGGAGGTTGATGCCGGTGGAGTCGCCCATGTCCATCGGGTTCTCGCTGTGGATCGGGCAGGAGATGGTCGGCTCGCTCCCCGGCTTGAACCATTCGCGCCGCTTCACGGGGCACCACTCGTTGGCGAGGTAGCCCGTCTGGCTGTCGATGATGGCGGACACCATGCCCGGAGGCACCACCCAGGTGGCGCCAGCCTTCTCGTGCCAGCCATTGCGGTAGGCCTCCGCCCATGCGGGCGCGGCGAGGCGCCCGCCACTGGCATCGTTGCCGAGCTGCCGCGGCGTGTCGTAGCCGAACCAGACGCCGGCGACGAGCGAGGGCGTGTAGCCCACGAACCACACGTCGGCACCGTTGTTGGTCGTGCCGGTCTTGCCGGCGATCGGGCCCGTGAGTCCCATGTCGCGAATCACGCGGCCGGTGCCGTGATCCACCACCGCGCGCAGCATGCCGGTGATCTCGTAGGCATCGCGCGGGTCCATGGCGGGCGCCGCCTGCGTCTCGATGCTCCAGAGCACCGTGCCGTCGGGCGCCTGGATGCGTTCCACCAGGCGAGGCCTGACCCGCGTGCCGCCATTCGCGAATGGCGCGTACGCCGTGACCAGCTCGAGTGGCGTGACTTCGAGTGCGCCCAGCGCGATCGCGGGCACCGGGGAGAGCGCGCTGGTGATGCCGTTCCGCCGCGCGGCGGCGATCACTCGCTCCTCGCCCACGTTCCGGCTCACGCGCACGGTCGCCGCGTTCGACGAATGCGCCAGCGCGCTGCGAAAGGTGATGCGTCCCGCGTACTGGTCCCCGTAGTTGGATGGTGACCACGTGCTCCCGCCGATGTCCACGTCAACGGGGGTGTCGTCCACCTCGGTGGCGGGAGACATGCCGGCGGCAATCGCGGCCGCGTAGACGAAGGGCTTGAATGCGGAGCCGGGCTGTCGCCTTGCGGAGAAGGCGCGATTGAACCCGCCGCGCTGCGTGCGCCGACCCGGCACGAGCGCGCGCAGGTCGCCGGTGGCAGGATCGAGGGCGACGAGCGCGCCCTGCACCGGCTCGCGCCCACCGGACTCGCCCTCGATCACCGCCGCCTGGCGCGCGACCGCGCGGTCGGCCGCGCGCTGGAGCCCGAGGTCGAGGGTAGTCTGCACCGTCACCTCCCCTTCCTTGAGCGCATCGGGAAGCACCGAGTCGACCACGGCGCGCACCGCATCGATGGCGGAGAGCTCGTTGGTGGATGGGCGCCACTCTTCCTCGGCGATGCGCAGCGGCTGCCGCGTGGCGCCGGCCGCCTCGCCCGCCGTGATGTATCCCTGCTCGGTCATGAGCCCGAGCACCAGGTTGCGGCGCTTCTCGGCGCGCGCGGGGGACCGGCGCGGCGTGTACGAGGAGGGTGCCTTGGGAAGGCCCGCAAGCAACGCCGCCTCGGAGAGCGTGAGCTTCTCCACACTCTTGCCGAACAGGTCCCGGCTCGCGGCCTCGATGCCGTTCATGCCGTTGCCCAGGTAGATGACGTTGAGGTAGAGCTCGAGGATCTGGTCCTTGGTGAGCTCGGACTCCAGGACGCGCGTGAGCCGCAGCTCGACGAGCTTGCGGCGGAACGAGCGCCCATGGTAGCGCGACTGCAGGAAGGAGTTGCGCGCGACCTGCATGGTGATGGTGCTGAAGCCCTCGCGCACGCCCATGTGGGCCACGTTGCGGGTGGTGGCACGGATGAAGCCGCGCCAGTCGAGTCCATTGTGATCGTAGAAGCGGCGGTCCTCGGTGGCGATGAACGCGTTGCGCACGAAGGCCGGCACGCTGGCGAGCGGCACGTTCACGCGACGCACGATGGCCAGGTGGCCGATCAGGCGCCCCTGCCTGTCGAGGATCCGCCCACCCTCGCTGGGGTGGAATGCGCGCACCTCCGCGCGCGTGGGGCAGCCCGCGAATCCGCAGGTCGCCAGCCAGGCATCGAAAGCGAACAGGGCCGTGATGGCCACCGCGAGCGCGGCGATCCCGGGCCACTGACGGCGGATCCAGCGCGAGGGCGGCTCGGAGCGATCGCTCCAGCGCTGGCGCAGGATGTGAACTCTTCGCGCGAGCGCGGGGGGAAGCGTCATGCGCCCCTGGGGGGAGTGGCCATCATGATCCATGGTACGCCACCGGCCTGCGCAGGTTTCCTGCCGCCCCTAGACTTCGCAATCCATGCCCGCGGCCTTCACCCGAACCATCGCTCGCCAGGAATCCATGCTCGCACCACGCCTCATCGCCCTTCTCCTCCTCTCCGCGGCCTGCTCGGCCGGCGCGGGAGAGCACGACAGCGCTGCCACCGCCAGTACCTCGACCATGCTGAAGGGGGATTCAGCTGCCGCCGTGGCAACGCCGGTCGCGGCGCCCTCGTCCACCGCAATGGCGCCGGGAGGCGAAAAGCTCGCCGGCCGCATACCGGTGCTGGAATATCACGTGATCGGGTCGGAGAAGAATGCCGCGTATTCGCGCACCACGGCCTCGTTCCTCGCCGACCTGGAGGAAGCATATCGCAGGGGATATCGCCCCGTCACGATCGCGCAGGTGCTCGACAGGGACTTCCGCGACGTGCCCGCGGGAATGTCGCCCGTGGTGCTGGTGTTCGACGACGCGAGCGACTCGCAGTTCCGGTACGTGGAGCGGAATGGCGCGCTCGAGGTGGACCCGACCAGCGCGGTGGGGCTGCTGCTCGCGTTCTCGAAGTCGCACGCCGGCTGGAAGAATCGCGCGACGTTCTGCATGCTGAACGGCGGCGCCGCGGGGCACAACTTCTTCGGTGATGCGCCGAAGTTCGGCGGACAGAAGAAGGAGTGGCGCTTCCAGAAGGTGAAGTGGCTGGCCGACAACGGCTTCGAGCTCTGCGCGCATACCCTCTGGCATGCACGCCTCGACAAGTACCCCGATGCCGTGGTGCAGGAGCAGGTCGCCCGCAACGTGATGGGGATCGATTCCGCGGTCGCCGGCTATCGCGTTCGGACCTTCGCGCTGCCCTACGGCATCTGGCCGAGGAACAGGCCGCTGGCGTGGGCGGGCAGCTGGACCGACCCGAAGACCGGCACTGCGCACCCCTACAAGTTCGAGGCGGTCCTCGAGGTGTCCGGCGGCCCCGCGCGCAGCCCGTACGACGCGAAGTTCGACCCGCACAGCATCACCCGCGTGGAGGCGATCGGTGACGACATCCGGAAGGTGCTCGCGCGGCTGGACTCCACGGGCACGCGGATGGTCATTGGCGGGAAGTGAGGACCGGTCGCGCGGAGCGGGCTAGACGTGCCTGCCGCGCTTCGCGGCGTGCTGCACCGCCTTCACCAGCGCGTCGATGCTGAACGGCTTCGCGAGGAAGGGACAGCCGGTCGCCGCGAGGCTCGCCTCGGTGGTCTCCGAGAGGTCACCGGTGAGGAACACGGTGCTCACCGCGAGCGCGGGCTGCAGCCGCACCGCGTCGGTATAGAGCCGGTCAGCGCGCCCATCGGGCAGGCGGTAGTCGAGCAGCATGATGTCGATCACCTGCGCGCTGAGGATCGCGCGCGCCTCGGAGATGCGCGTGGCGTGCACCACGCGAAAGCCAGCGCGACTGAGCACGCGTCCCACGATGTGCGCGACCGCGGGCTCGTCTTCCACCAGCAGCAGCAGTGGCGAGCTCGCCTCGGGCGCGGGACGGTCCTCGGCTCCCCTGTCCGGTACCTGTCCGGTGGCGGGCCCGGACGCGCGACGCGTGCGCGGAGGCGCCTGCTCCGCGGCAGCGTCCGGCAGGGATGAAGCGGTACGTCGGTCATCGGGATCGCGCGGCGGGCCGTCATTCACGGCGACGCGCGCGCCACCGAATCGAGGGTTGGCGTCGATCATCTATCAGGACAATGGCAGGTACGCTCCGGTTCGCGCACCCCCAAAAAGCCTCCGATTCAAAATTTCCCCTCACGTAGCGTCTCACTTCGGCCGTTTCTGGTGCAAACGCCCTTGCCCGCGCATCCCCGCTTCCCACAGACTGCGACCAGCACCCTCACCACCGCATTCGCGGGAGACCTCACCGATGTTGCTACCGATCCAGGCGCCCGCCGCCGCCCTTCGCTCGGACCTCGAGCGCCGACGCACCGCACAGGCCCATGCGCGTGACGGCGCGTGGCTCCAGGTGGCGCAGCTGCTCACGCGTGCCTCCGAACTTGCGCCGGGCGCTGGGTCGTGCGAGCAGCACGAGCGACTGTTCCGCAGCGTGATCAGCATCGGCGCGGACGGAACGCCCCCCGTGCAGCAGGCCTCGCTGATGGACCAGGCGATCGACGTCGGCACGCGCGCCGCGGTCGGGATGGAAGACGCCGGCCGGTTCGCGCTGGCGGCGACGTGCCTGCGCGCGCTGCTGGTACTGGTGCCGGCCGGCGACATTCCGCGTGAACACGGAGAGCTGCTCAACCAGCTGGCGCGCGTGGCGCGGCAGATGGGCGACGTGAAGGCGGCGCAGACGTACTACGAGGAGATCGAGTCGATCGGCGAGGCGTCGTCCGACGACGAGCTGCTGGGACTCGCGTGGCTGGGCCAGGGCGTGCTGCAGACCTTCCGCGGAAACCATCCGCAGGGTCGCGCGCTCTACACGCGCGTGCTCGCGCACGACGGCGTGGGCGCACAGGCCATCGCGATGGCGCACCAGATGCTGCTGATCAGTGCGGCGTCGGCAGGTGACCTCTCGACCGCGGCGCAGCACGGGTGGTCGGCGTTCACGGCGGCGAAGCGGCAGGAGGATGCGAGTGCGGCACTGGTGAACCTGTCACAGCTGCTGCTCGACGCTGGGCATCCCCGTCCCGCCACGAAGGGCTTTGCGCACGTGCTTGGCCACGCATCCCTCGCTCGACTGTCGCTTCCCGCGCTCGGCGGATATGCGGTGGCGGTGGCTCGAGACCGTGGGCTCGCGTCCGGGGCTACGCTCCGCGCGGCAGCGCGCCGGCTGGACGAGTGGGAGGCGCTGCTCGACGACGGCGACGCACGCGCCGACGTGCCGGGACCGAGGTTGAGCTATCAGCGCGCGGTGGCGCACCTCGAAATGGCGGTCGCTTTCGCGACGATAAACGCGGCCGACGTGGCCGAGGGTTATCGCGTACGGGCGCAGCAGATCGCCCAGGTACACGACCATCACGAGATCGACTGGCGAGCGGAGACCCTGCAGACGCGCGCTGAGTGGCCCCCGGTCCCGGCAGAGATGCACCAGGCGCGTTCAGTGCTCTTCGAGCTGGAGCAACTGGAGGCCGACGACGCGCAGGCGCTGGCCATGGCCCCCAGCGGGAGCTGACCAGCCGGCCCTAGTGAATGACGACGTAGCCGCTGCGGCCGGTCGAATCGGTCACCAGCGTCGAGTCCACGGAGCGCAAGACCTGGCGACCCTGTGCGACCGGACCGGTGGGCGACGACGAGCAGGCGGCGAGAACGGCGACGAGCCCGATCAGGGACGCTACCAGGGGAAAGCGCGAGGCGATCGTAGGACGGGTCATGGGTAGCTCCAGCCGAGGGGTGAGGGGCGCGCCGCAGGCGCGAATCAGGAAGGTCGCGCTCGCGCCCGCCCTGCACCCTCCCGCGTCGTCTCACGTCGTCACGCAGCGTCTCAATCTTTTTTCGCAGTCTTGCGCGCTCCGGCCAGGCGGGGGTAATTGAACTACCGCCGTGCGCCTCGCTCCGACGGTCCCCGCCATGCCTCCCTCTCCTGGCCTGCCCTTCCTGATCGCGCTGATCCGGGACCGTCGCGAAGCGGCGCTGTTCCGGGGCGCACTGGGTGCGCGTGGCACGATCGAGTTCGTGGAGTCCGCTGCCGCCCTCGAGTCGCTGGCCGGCCAGTACCTGGAGGACGTCGGCTCCCTGATCATCGAGCCGGTGGACGCCCAGGGAACCGCGGTCGCGCCGAGCCTCCTGCGACTGCGCGCGGCGGCCGCGACCCTGCCCATCGTGGCCTGGTGCGAGGCGGGCCACGAGTTTTCGCAGACGATCCTCGCGCTCGCGCAGGCCGGCGTGGACGACCTGCTCTTCCGTCACGTGGACGAGCCGCAGGCCGTGCTCCGGCTCGCGCTGCAGCGCGCAGGCCACAGCCGTCACTCGAGCGAGATCCTGGACGCGATCCTGCCGCACATTCCACGGCCCGCCTGGGCCATCGTCGAATACGCGGTGAAGTCGGCCACTGAAACCCTCGACCTCGAGGCCATGGCGCGCACGATGGGCGTCAGCCGCGCTACCCTCTTCCGGATCTGCCGCGCCCAGCGCATCCCGCCCCCGCGCGAGCTGATCGGATGGAGCCGGCTGCTGATGGTCGGCGCGCGACTGCGTGGCACCTCACGCAGCGTGGAGCAGATCGCCTACGACCTCGCCTTCCCCTCCCCGAACGCACTCCGTGCGCTGCTCACCCGCTACCTCGGGATGCGCCCGCAGGACCTTCGGGCTGCCGGGGGGCTGCAGCCCGTGGTGGACGCGTTCGTCCGCGAGCTGAACCACCCCTCGGCGCTGGCCGAGGACGCCGAGGCGGCGTCAGCCTGACGACGGCGCTTCCCCGTGGGGCCGCGGCTTGTCACCCGACGCGCGCACCCGCTTTCGTTCCTCGGGCGCCCGGGCGACGTACTCGCTCGGCGGCAGGCTGAACACCACCTCGCTGAGCGCATCGACGCCGGCGAACGCGAGGTGTTGCACGCCGGAGCGCGCCGCGAGCAGCACGTCCCGGCCCCACGAGCCGCCCACGCCAGTCCACGCGACCACGGGCAGCGAGGGCCAGCGCCGGCGCACGGCCGCCACGAAGGGAATGAACGAGCCGCCCTCCGTGTCGCGCAACGCGACCACCAGCACGGGCCACGACCCGGGCTGCGTGCCCGCGGGTAGCTGGCGCTCGAGCAGGGTGGTCGCCGCGCCAGTCGAGGTCACGCTGCGGACGATGTGTCCGGCGAGCGCTCCGTCATCGAGGGCTGGAGCGCCCTCGAGGACGATGCAGGAGCGCGGAATGCGGGGTGCGTCCGCGAGGTCGGGGGCAAGTCCCGGATGGTCGTCGGGGACGAGCGTGAGGTGGCCCGGGAAGGGCGAGGTCCGGTGGTTTCTCATGTCCTGACGTTCGCACCGGGATAAGCGCGGCGCCGTACCGTTGCGTCTCAATTCCTCACGCCGGAGCGCATCGTGCCCCCCAGCCCCGACCCTCCTGGAGCTTACAACTTCCAGTTCCGCAGCGAGTCGATGGTGGTCGTGAGGGCGGTCCTGTGTTCCGGCTGCACCGCCTCGGCCAGCAGGGATTCATAGGTACGCACGGCCAGGTCGAGCGCCAGCGGGTCGTGCTCGTTTCCGGCCACGCTCGCCGCATTGTCGGCGAGCGCGGCGCGAGCCAGCTGGTCGGTGGGAAAGGCCGTTGCCACCTGCTCCCATCGCTCCATGCGCGCGCGCGGGTCGGACTGCGCCAGGGCCCACAGGTGCCACGCGCCGCGATTCTGGGGATCGGCGACCTTCGCCCGCTCGGCCAGCTCTCCCACCACGTCGGGGCCGCGGCCGGTGAGCCAGTAGGCGTTGGCGAGGATCACCATCGCCTGTGCATCGGCGGGGCGATTCGCGACGACGTGTTCGTAGACCGGGATCATGACCTCCGGCAACTCCTGGAATGGCGCGGCCGCCTGGCGCAGGGCCTCCACCGACACGAGGCCCGCCAGCCGGCGCACGCGATCGAGGAGGACACCGAGGTTGTCGGTGCGGCGGTATTCATCGACGGCGGAGGCGAGTTCCGGTGCGGGATAGAGCATGCACGAAAAATAGGCACGGACTTCGCGGAAGCGGGGTTCCGGTACGGAGCGGGCGAGTTGAGGGTTGCGCCCGGCGGTAGAAGTGGCGATACTCGATGGCGTTCGGCGGAGTGAGCGAGCATTTTCGCTGCAGCCGATCCCCGTCCTGCGTGGCTTGCCGTCGCACCGTCGCGACCAGCCGCGCCGCAGCAGGGCCTTCATCCGAAACCGCGTGTAGTGTCCGCGGCCCGGAAGAACCAGCACCGAGCAGGTCGCGTCGCACCATCCCGTCACTGGCGTTTCGTACGCGCTGCCTGATGGCCACATGCGCCCAGCGGGGCGCCGTGTGCGAAGTCGCACAATCCGCAGTCGGCAATCCAGAAGTCCGGATCGTCCCGCCTCATGCGGGCTGGGTCCACCGAATCACACCATCACCACGAGTTCCGCTGCATGAACGAACGTCGCCGTCCGCCCCGTCGCGGTCGCAGACCCCGCCCGTCGGATCCCTCGCAGGCCGAGGGGGGCGAGCCAAATCCCTATCGCGAAGACAATGCGGACGACGGCGGCGCCGAGGCGCCCCCGCCCATCGCCTCCTCCCCCACCCCACCCGTGAGTAGCGACGCCGGCCCGGAGCGCGGCATACAGTCGCCTCCCTCCAACGGCGACCGCCCCAGCGGCGATCGCGGGCCGAGACCGGACCGCGGTGAGCGCCCGGATCGCGGGGACGTCTACGGAAAGAATGGCCGGCGCCACCGTCGCGGCCGGGGACGCGCCACTCCGCGCACTGAAGGTTCCGCGCCCCGCGAGGCCCAGGCTGCGCCCGCGATCGCCGCGGTGACCGCCACCGGTGAGGTTCGCGGCTGGTTCGACATCGGCCGGGATGGTGGATACATCCGCCGTCCTGACGGCAGCTACCTGCCCGAGCCCGGCGATACCTTCGTGCCGCCGCAGGTGGTGCGGGACATCGGGCTGAGAAAGGGCGATGAGGTCGAGGCGACCACGGGGCGCGACCATCGCGGCCGCACGGTGGTGGTCGAGGTGCGCACGGTGAATGGGGTCCTGCCCGAGGAGCTCGCAAAGCGGGCCGAGTTCGCGACGCTGCCGGCGTACTATCCCGACCGGAAGCTCGGCCTGGAGACGGGCCGGCCGGCCAAGGGTGGACCGGAGCTGATCCGCCGGGCGATCGACCTCATCGCCCCGATCGGCTTTGGGCAGCGAGCGCTGATCGTGGCGCCGGCGCGAGCCGGCAAGACCACGCTGATGCACGCGATCACCGAGGGGATCGCGATCAACCATCCCGAGGCCACGCTGCTGATCCTCCTGGTGGACGAGCGTCCCGAGGAAGTGAGCGAGGCCATTTCGTGGGGCGTGGGCGAGGTGATCGCGTCGAGCTTCGACCAGCCCGCGGCGCGTCACGTCCAGGTGATCGAGATCGTGATGGAGCGCGCGCGACGGCTGGTGGAGATGAACAAGGACGTGGTGATCGTGCTCGATTCGCTCACGCGCATGGCGCGCGCGCACAACACCGCGGAGCGCGGCACGGGGCGCACCATGTCGGGCGGGCTGGATTCCTCGGCGATGTCGAAGCCGAAGGCGTTCTTCGGCTCGGCGCGGGCGGTGAACATGGCGCCTGGACCGGGCTCGCTGACGATCATCGCCACGGCGCTCGTGGAGACCGGGTCGCGCATGGACGACGTGATCTTCGAGGAGTTCAAGGGCACGGGCAATTGCGAGATCAAGCTGGATCGCAGCCTGGCCGAGAAGCGCATCTACCCGGCGATCGACATCGCGACGAGCGGCACGCGCCGGGAGGAGAAGCTGTTCCGGGCCGACCAGATCGACAACGTGTACACGCTGCGGCGCGGGCTGAGCCAGATGCCGCCCAGCTCCGGGATGGAGTGGCTGATCAAGCGCATCGCGGGCACGGTGAACAACGACGCGCTCCTCAGCGGGTTGTGAGGAGCTGAGGGGCTGAGGGGCTGGGGAACTGCTGGATGGGGGGCTGGGGACATTCGTGTTCCCCAGCCCCCCATTTCCTCATCCCCGCGCCCCTGCGGCTGCCCCCGCAGTCGGGCCCGGTCATTGCTAGGGACAGGATCGTGATGCCACGTCCCGAACTCATCCGGGGGCGGAGGCGGTGGGCAGGGCTGGTGGCCCTGCTCCTTGCCTGTGCGCCCTCCTGCCTGCCCGCCCAGGCCGATCGCGGCCAGAAACGCCCGGATCCCGAGATCCGCCACCTCGTGCTGAACGGGGTGAAGGGGGTCGATTCCTACGACCTCCGGAAGAGCATCTCGACCACGGGCAGCGAGTGCCGCAGCCTGCTGCTGGTCCCCTTCTGCGCGCTCAGCAAGTCGCCGCTCTGGGTGCAGCGCCACTACCTGGACCACGACGAGCTGGCGCGCGACGTCCTCCGGATGCGCGTCTACTACTGGAAGCGCGGCTATCGCGAGGCCACGGTGGACACCACGGTCGTGGTGGAGAACGCCGAGAAGAACCAGGTGAAGGTCACGTTCAACGTGGTAGAGGGAGCGCCGACCCTCGTCCAGTCCATTCGCGTGGCCTACGACAGCCTGATCCTGCCGCTCAAGCGCGTCACGCGCATCACGCGTGAACTGCGCGCCGGCAAGCCGCTCAACCTCATCGCGCTCGACACCGCGCGCTACTACTTCCAGCAGGAGATGTGGAACCGCGGTTACGGCGACGCGGCGGTGGACACCGCGACGTCGGCCAACGCCGAGACGCGCCAGGGCACGGTGGACATCACGGTGGTGCCCAACCGTCGCACCACGGTCGGCACGATCACCGTGAAGGGCAACAACCACATCACGCCGCTCACGATCCAGAACACCATCGCGCTGCGGCCGAGTGGCCTCTACAAGCGCGACGACGTGATCGAGAGCCAGCGCAACCTCTACGAGTCGAACCTGTTCCGCCAGGCGACCATCGTGGTGCCGCCGCAGAAGGACAGCGTGAAGAACCTGCTGATCTCGGTGAGCGAGTCGCCGCTGCACGAGGGGCGCGTGAGCTTCGGCTTCAACAACATCGACTTCCTGCAGGCCGACGGTCGCTTCACCGACTACAACTTCATCGGCGGCGCGCGCCGGCTCGACATCAACGGCGTGATCGGCAACCTGGGCGCGAGCACGCTCAACGGGAAGGGATTCTTTCGCAAGTCGGCCACGGAGCTCAACGGCGCCCCGGCGCCCTTCCTCTCGCCGACCTGGCTGGCGAGCATCGAGTTCAAGCAGCCGGCATGGCTCTCGAAGCCGCCGAATGCCTTCGGGCTCTCGGCGTTCGCGCATCGCCGGGCGGCCCCGGGCATCTACATCGATCGCGGGTACGGCGGAGCGGTGACGTTCACGCACAACCTGCGCATCCGCGCGCCGCTGAGCGGCACGTACCGGTACGAGCAGACGAAGGTCGAGGCGAGCGACGTGTACTTCTGCGTGTACTATGGCGTCTGCGACCTCTCGACCATCGGCCAGCTTCGCGGGCATCGCAGCCTGTCACCGGCGATCGTGTCGGCGTACGTGGACCGCACGGACGCGCCCTTCACGCCGACGAAGGGATACATCGGCCGCCTCGACCTCGAGCACGCGTCGAACGTCACGATGTCGGACTACCGGTACAACCGCCTCTTTCTCGAGGCGTCCGCGTACACGCACTATTTCTATCCGAGCACCAAGGTGCTGGCGGGACACCTCAAGATGGGATGGGTGCAGCCCCTCACGAACGGCGACGCCGGCATCTCGGTGCTGCACCCGCGCAAGCGGTTCTACGCGGGCGGCGCGCAGAGCGTGCGGGGCTATGGCGAGAACCAGCTCGGGCCGCGCATCCTCACCGTGCCGCCGAGCGAACTGGCCAGCGCCACGGCCATCGGCGGGGGCAAGTGCGACGTGTCGTCCGCGGCCACCGTCGCGACCTGCGACCCGAACACGATCAAGCAGTCGTTCTTCACGTCGCGCCCGATCGGGGGCACCTCGCTGCTCGAGGGAAGCGTGGAGTGGCGCACGCCCGTCGCGCGCAAGGTGACGGCGGCGGTGTTCCTGGACGCCGGCGTGGTGGGGTCCAACTCCCTGGTGGGCGTGGGCAACCTGCGCAACCTCGCGCGAGGAAGCGGCGCCGTGACGCCGGGAGCGGGGATTCGCTATGCGTCGCCGGCGGGCCCGATCCGCATCGACATCGGGTTCAATCCGTCGCGCACCGAGAACCTCACGGTGGTCACGTCCGTGACGCAGAACGGCGTGGTGACGCTCGTGCCCCTCACCACGATGCGCAGCTTCTCGCCCACCGGCTCGTCGAACGGCATCGGGAAGCTCCTCAATCGCCTCACGCTGCACCTCTCGATCGGGGAGGCGTACTGATGACGCGCCCGCAGCGCGTGCTCGTCGCGATTCTCGGCAGCATCGCGGGACTCGTCGTCCTGGGGTTGCTCGCGGTGTTCGTGCTGTCCAGCACGCAGTGGGGTCACGACAAGGTGCGACAGGTCGCGCTGAACGCGTTGCGCGGCTCCATCCACGGCCAGGTCACCATCGGCAGCGTGAGCGGGAACCTGCTCACCGGCGCCACGCTGCACGACGTCGCCATTCGCGACAGCAGCGGCGCGCCCTTCCTGGTGGTGCGCGAGCTCGGCGCGCGCTACGGGCTGCGCGGCCTGCTGGGACACCAGCTCGACCTGCGCAACGTGACGCTGGTGGAGCCGCTGCTGGTGCTCGACAAGTCGCCGACGCGCGGCTGGAACTACAAGCGCCTCTTCGCGAGCGACAGCACCCGGCCGTCGAGTGGGGGAGGCTTCAGCTTCACCACCATCCGCCTGCGAGACGTGGTGGTCACGCGCGGCCATGTGGTCGTGCGAACGCTCTGGCACCCGGACACCTCGCTTTCCGCGACCGCGCGCGACAGCTCCGTGCGTGATGCGCTGGGTGGCGGCACGCGCCTGATGGTGGTGCAGGTGGCGGGCGGGTTCCAGAAGGTTGTGGAGATGAAGGACATCAACGCGCGGCTGCCGCTGGTGAGCCTCAAGGACCCGGCGCAGAAGTCGCGGCTGATCGACGTGGCCTCGCTGAACATGCAGGCGCTTCCGTTCCGGCCGCCCGCGGCCGTCGTTTCCGACCTGAAGGGCCGGTTCGCGTTCAACGACGACTCCCTCTGGTGGGGAACGGTGAACGTCGCCATGCCGGCGTCGAAGATGAACGGCAGCGGGCGCTACGCATTCAACAGCGGCGACATGACGCTCCGCACGCGCGGCGCTCCCGCGGCGTTCGCGGACTTTCGCTGGCTCTACCCGCGGCTGCCGTCGAGTGGCGGTGGGCCGCTCGAGCTGGCGCTCGACTGGAAGGGCACCACCGACAGCTACGTCGTGCGCAACGCGGACCTGCGCACCGAGGGCGCTCGTGCGCAGGGCGACTTCGGGATGACGCGCGGCGACACGACGTACTTCCACGGCGTGAACGTGCGCGTGACGAACCTCGACACGCGCCTGGTGGAGCAGCTGGCGCCGGGGCTGAAGGCGCCCCGCCGCGGCGCGCTCACCGGGCGCGTCGCCCTGAATGGGAGCGTGCATGCGATGCGCGTGGACACCGACATCGGGTTCCAGGATGCGCGCGCCGGCTACAATCGCCTGGTGGCCGTGGGAGGCATCGGCTTCAACAACGGCTCCATGCAGGCGCGTGCGCTGCGCTTCCGCCTGGCGCCGCTGCAGGTGGCGCTGGTCAAGGCGTACATGCCATCGCTCCCCATCGGCGGAACGATATCGGGCACCGGCGTGCTGCAGGGCGACTCGAAGCGCTCGCTCGTGGCGGATGCCGACATCATGCACGATGAGGAGGGCGCGCACTCGCGCCTCACCGGCCGCGGCGAGGTTCGCCTGGCCGGCGCCGGCACGTCGCCCTGGTTCGACGTCAACGTGCGCGCGCGCCCGCTCTCGCTGGTGACCGTCGGCCGCTTCGCGCCTGCGGTGGGACTGCGCGGGTTCGCCGCGGGGCCCATTCGCATCACGGGCACCACGCGCGCCATGGCCGTCCGCAGTGACCTCGCGACCTCCGATGGCGGCCGCCTGGCCGTGAACGGCTCGCTGGGCGTTGCGGGCAAGGCCACGAGTTACGACCTGGTGGCGGACGCGCGGCTCTTCAATGCCAGCACCGTGCTCACCAAGGCACCGCGCACGTCGCTCACGGCGCGCATCTCGGCGCAAGGCACGGGCTTCAGCGCCGCCACCGCGCGCGCGACGATCGCGGCCGACCTTGCCACGTCCAGCTGGGACAGCCTGGCAGTGGACACGGCGAGCGTGCGCGTGAGCGTCGCCGACGGGCTGGCGCGCATCGAGCGCGCGTACGTGCGCGGCGGCCACGCGACGCTCGACGCATCGGGGGCCGTTGGCCTGGTGGCCGCGCGAAGCGGCACGCTGTCCTTCCGCGCGAGCGTGGACTCCCTTGGCGCCTTCAATCGCTTCCTGCCGCGCACCGCTGCCGACACCGGAACGATCGCGCCGAGGAAGGGGCTCGTAGCGCGGCTGACGCGCAAGGCGCGCAGTGACTCGGTCAAGGAATCGAATGCCACCCAGATCGAGCGCCTCGCCGCGGGCAAGGCGGCGCCCAGGCTGAACCTCAACGTGCCCGCCGCGGTGCGGCGTGACACGCTCTCGGGTTCATTGCTCGCCGCCGGTACCCTCACCGGTTCCATCGAGCGCTTCGACCTGCGCGCGCGCGTTGGTGCGGAGAACCTGGTGGCGCGCGGCAACTCCGTGAAGCAGCTGCGCGCGGAGGTGGCATGGAACGCCGCGCGCACCCCGAACTCCCAGCTGGTGATCGGGGCGAAGGCCGACTCGGTGTCCGCGTACGGCTTCGTCTTCGACACCGCCGATGTGCGCCTGGCGTATGGCCAGCGCGCCGGCCACGTGGAAGCGGTCGTGCGCCAGGGCAAGGAGAAGGACTACGCGCTCAAGGGTGACTTCAGCCTGTCGCCCGACCACAACGAGGTGCGCATCGCGGATGCGACGCTGCGCTTCGACACCACCACCTGGCGGAGCGTGCAGCCCGCGGCGATCCGCTGGAGCGCGGCCGGCATCGAGGTCAAGACCCTGGACTTCCGCAACGCGTCGAACGGTCGCATCTACGTGGACGGCCTGCTGCCGAAGCAGGGGCGCGCCAGCCTCGTGCTGGCCGTGGACAACCTCGACGTGGACAACGTGCTCGACCTGGCCGAGGCGGACCTTCCCCTCGTGGGCCTGATCACGGCGCGCGTGACCTTCGAGGGCACCATGAGCGACCCGCGATTCAAGGGTGGCGTGGGCCTCGTGCGCGGCAGGTACAACGGGGCTGACCTCCCCGACCTGCGCGCGAGCTTCGACTATGCGTCGCAGCAACTGGTGGCGCACACGGACCTGTTGCGTGGAACGTCGGCGCCCTTTGCCACCGCGGAGGGAACCATTCCCATCAACCTCGCCTTCAGCGGCGTGACGGGAAGCCGGATGCTCGACGCGCCGATGCAGCTCACGCTCAACGCCGACAGCCTGCCGCTCGACCTGGTGCCCCAGTTCGTCTCGCAGCTCGATGAATTCTCGGGGCGCGCCGCGGGGCGCGTCGCCATGCGCGGCACCTTCAAGCGGCCATCGCTGGCGGGGGCACTCACGCTCTCCCAGGGCCACCTGAAGCTTGCCGCCACGGGGATGGCGATCAACGACATGGTGGCGTCGCTGCGGATGGCGAACGACACGGTGTACGTGGATTCGCTCGCGGGCTTCTCGAATGGCCCCGTGCGGGTCACCGGCTCACTGTCGGTGGGCGACTGGCGCACGCCGGGTTTCAACCTGTTCCTGATTGCCAGCGACGCCGAAGTGCTCAACAATGCGCGCGGACGGGTCTACGCCAACGCCGGGCTCGCGCTGAAGGGTCCGTTCAACGATGCGTACCTGAGCGGGCAGGTGGAGATCCGGCACGGCGTGGCCTACGCGCCCGAGCCCACCGGCAAGCGCCTGGTGAGCGCCGGCGACCCGGCGATCTTCAACGTGGTGGACACCGCGGTGGCGAGCACCCAGCTCTTCCCGGCACAGTCGCCGCTGCTGAAGAACCTGCGGATGGACGTGGACATGGCGATCGACCGTGGGACGTGGGTGCGCACCAAGGACGCGAACATCGAGGTGTTCAGCGACGGCCGCATCAACGTGCACGTGGAGCAGCAGGCGCTGGCCATGACGGGCGTGGTCGCCACGGATCGCGGCGAGTACACCTTCCTCAGCAAGCGATTCCAGATCAAGCGCGGGTCGGCGACGTTCATCGGCGGTCCGGAGCTGAACCCCACGCTGCAGGTGACGGGCGAGTACGAGGTGGCACTGGCTGCCGCTCCCTCGTTCAACATTCGCGTGCTGATCGGGGGCACGCTCTCCAAGCCGCGCGTGTCGCTCGAAAGCGACGCGCAACCGCCCATCTCGCAGTCGGACCTGTTGAGCTACCTGGCGTTCGGCCGGAGCTCGTCGTCGCTGCTGCAACTCGAGGGGAGCTCGCTGAGCGGCCCGTCGACTGGCGGCAACCTCGTGGGATACGGCGCGTCCCTCGCCGTGCGCCGGATGGCGGCGGTGGCGCTGGGCATCGCCGCCGATGAAGTGCAGGGCGAGGCGAGCAAGGCGGTGGGCGCCGACGTCTTCAACATCACCCCGGCCGACGTGCCCACGGAGTTCGGCGGCAAGGGCATCACCGCGTTCCTGGCCGGCACCAAGGTGGAGGCGGGCAAGTACATCAACACGCGCACCTTCCTGGGCGTGCAGGCCACGGAGCTCACGCCGGGCTTCAGCATCCAGTATCGCACGCCGAAGGGGTGGCGCTACGAGGCGAGCATGGAGCCGCGCTACCTGCTGCGCGAGCCCACGCTGCAGTCGCAGATCCTGCCGAAGACCATGTCGTATGGAGCGTTCATCATTCGGGAATGGCGTTTCTGAGCATTGCTCAGAAACGTCATCCCCGAATGATGATGCCGCATTCTGGAGCGCCGCGCGCTACTGCGCTCCCAGCTCCTCATAGAGCGCACTGACGGCGCGCATCCCCTTCTGGAAGTTCTCGACCGCCATCCACTCGTCTGGCGCGTGTGCGTTCTCGCCCGGCAGGCCGAAGCCCATCAGCAGCACGGGGGCGCCGAGGATGCGCTGGAAGTCGCCGACCACCGGAATCGAGCCACCCTCGCCGACGATCACCGGCTCGCGCCCGAAGGCCGCGGCCAGCGCGCGACGCGCGGCGTCATAGAGCGGGCCTGCCAGCGGCGCGCGCCAGGGACGTCCCCCGTGGAGGTGCGTCACCGTCACGGTCACGCCCGCGGGCGCGACGCGCGCCACGTGCGCCTTCATCAGCGCCTCGATGGCGGCGGGCTCCTGGTCGGGCACCAGGCGGCAGCTGACCTTCGCCATGGCCTTGCTCGGCAACACGGTCTTCGCGCCCTCGCCGGTATAGCCGCTCAGCAGGCCGTTCACCTCGCACGTGGGGCGCGACCAGATGCGCTCGAGCGTGGTGTAGCCCTTCTCGCCGCCCAGGCTCGGGGCGCCGGTCTCCGCACGAAAGTGCTCGTCCTCGAATGGCAGCGCGCGAATGTCGGCGCGCGCCTGCGTGTCCCAGTCCTGCACCGCATCGTAGAACCCGGGGATCGCGATGTGCCCGTCCGCATCATGCAGCGTCGCGAGGATTCGCGCGAGCGCCATGGCCGGATTGACCACCGAACCACCATAGCTGCCCGAGTGCAGGTCGCTCGTGGGACCCACCACGTCGACCTGGAAGTACGCCAGGCCGCGCAGCGACGAGAGGATGCTGGGCAAGCCCGGCGCGAACATCGAGGAATCGGAGATGACCACCGCGTCGCACGTCAGTCGCTCGCGATTCGCCTCCACGAACTCTGCCAGGTTCTCGCTCCCGACCTCCTCCTCGCCCTCGGCCAGCAGGATGACGTTCACCGGCAGGCTCTTCCGCACCGCGAGGAAACCCTCGAGGGCCTTCACGTGCAGGTACAGCTGTCCCTTGTCGTCCACGGACCCGCGAGCGTAGAGCCTGCCGTCGCGCACGGTGGGCTCGAAGGGCGGAGAGCTCCAGAGGTCGAGCGGCTCGGCCGGCTGCACGTCGTAGTGGCCGTACACCAGCACGGTGGGCGCGCCGGCGGGGGCGCCGCGCCACTCGCCCAGGACGACGGGATGCCCCTTCGTCGCATGCACCTCGGCGGTGAGCCCCGCCGCGCGCACCGCATCAGCCAGCCAGTCCGCGCAGCGGCGCGTGTCGTCGTTGTGCTCCGAGCGCGCACTGACGCTCGGGATGCGCAGGAAGGCGAACAGCTCATCGAGGTGGCGAGCGTCGTGCTCGGTGAACCAGCGCTCGAGATCGGGGGCGAGTGAGTTCGACATGATCAGGGCTACGTTCGAGGGGATGTGAATGTAAGTTACTCGCGTCGCACACTCCATCATGCCTCGACGCAGAGCCGCTGCGCCCGACCAGGGCGCCATCCAGTCGGAACTGAAGCAGACCGTCCCCTTTCATTCCCTGGGGGCGGCGGCAACCGTTGGCCTGCTGCGCACGGCGTCGCTGGTGGACCGCCGCCTGTCGGCCGTGGCCGAGCAGGAAGGCATCACCCGACAGCAATACAACGTGCTGCGCATCCTGCGCGGCGCAGGGGTCACCGGCCTGGCGACGCTCGCGATTCGCGATCGCATGATTGACGAGTCACCGGGCGTCACGCGACTGGTGGATCGCCTGGAGCGTGCGGCACTGGTGAAGCGCAGCCGCGGGTCGAGCGACCGGCGACAGGTGCATTGCGTGATCACGCCCAAGGGACTCACGCTGCTCGCGCGGCTCGACGCGACCATCAACGAGATGGATGACGTGATCGTCGGGATGCTGAGCGATGCGGAGAAGAAGCTGCTCATCTCCCTGCTGGACCGCGTGCGGAGCAAGGGCCCGCCGAAGTAGGTCTCGCGGTCAGCGAGCCGGCCAGGCGCCGCGCCAGCCTTCCAGCACCCAGAGCCTTCGCACCGCCACGGTATCTCGGCCTCGCATCAGCGGAACGCGCGCGCCGGCGCGCATGGCGGTGAAGTACGGGGCGAGCCTGGCGGCGGTCGGATGAACGTCGGTGCCGTCGTCGAGCGCGAGGATGAGCGCGTCGCCCGAACGGGCCGTGGCGGCGAATGTCGGCCAGAGGTCGTACTGGTTCGCGCGGCCGCCGATGTTCGCGGCGAACGTCGTGGGATGGCCAGGCGCGTGAAGGGCGAGCTCCGATGTCTCCTGGTAGCGATCGCCGCCGAGCCACGCGTGCGCGGGTGCCAGCGCGCGCGATTCGCGCATCGCCGCGGCCGCGAGCGAGTCCCATCCCGCACTTCGCGCCAGCGGATCCTTTCGTGCGGCGAGCGGCAGCACCCCCCAGGCTGCATGCACGTACACGGCAAGTGACATGGCCGCCGCGAGGCCGGTGCCCCACCGCGCGCTCCGCCGCCACTCGCCCCGCGCCATGGCCGCGGCGAGCAACGGCACCGCCGCCAGGTATGCCGGAGCCGGCCAGTTCGCCTCAACGCTGCGGCGCGTGGCGCTCCACGCGAAGAACAGGAAGGTGAACGCGGCGATCGTGGCCAGCGCAGCGTCCACGTCGTGCGACGCGCGACGCAGCGCGCGCACTGACACGATGGCGAGGAGCACGAACAGGATCGGCGAGACCAGCCCCACCTGGCCGCCGACCAGGTCGAGCTCGCGCTTGAGCGCCGAGCCCTTCGGCGCACCCAGGCCATGCCCGAGCTGGAAGGCGAACGAGATCCAGTGATGCGCTGCGTTCCAGCGAAGCACGGGAATGAACACGAGCGTCGCCAGCAGGCAGGCGACCCAGGGACCGGGCTCGCGCAGCCGCGCGCGCAGCGCGGGGTGCCACAGCACGGCGATCGTGAGCCCCACCGGCAGCAGGATCGACGTGTACTTCGAGCTGAACGCCAGGCCGAGCGCGACGCCGGCCACGCTCCACCAGCCGAGCGACGCGCGGGATCGCAGGGGCGCGAGCAGCGCACGCACCACGGCCCACATGCCGAGCGAGACGGCGCAGAGCAGCGGCGCGTCCGGCGTGGCGAGCACCAGGCCCGCGGCGGCAAGGGGAAGCACGCTGATCAGGATGGCGGCGGAGCGTGCAGCCGCGTCGCCGAAGGCGCGCGCGGTGAGGTCCACGAGCAGGGCCGTGGCGACTATCCCCGCGAGCACGGGCAGGAGGCGCACACCGAAGGGCGTGTCGCCGAACAGTGAGGTGCCACCCGCGACCAGCCACGCGAGCGCCGGTGGATGGTCGAAATATCCCGCGGCGAGATGACGCGACCAGTCCCAGTAATACGCTTCGTCGGGAAAGAGCGGGATCAACGCGGCGAAGCAGAGCCGGATCGCGCCCGCCAGCAACACGACCAGCAGGGCGGCGCGCGAGGCGCCGCCCCGGTCAGGCGGCATTGCGCGCGTTGCGTGAGCGCAGCAGGAAGAGCACCGCCCAGGGAAGCCAGGTCCAGATCAGCCACGCGGCCCGCTCATCGGTGGAGAGGGTGGTGAGCATCCGCCACGCTACGAGCGGTGCGGCAAGCGCCACGCGCCACGCGCTCGTCGCGCCCGCCACCACGCGCGTGACCGGCAAGCTCGCGAGGTGACCGTTCTCGCGAATGACCGACTGGATCGCGTTGTCGAGCGAGTCGGGCGTCATCGCGCGCCACCCCGGCACCACCAGCAGCGTCCAGCCCGCCGGCGCATTACCCCAGCCATGGTTGTCGCTACCGGTCACCGTCGCCAGGTTGGTGCGCGCGGCGGCCACCGCGATCGCCCTCGACTCGGCGCGCACCTGCGCGAGCCCGCGAGGGGCGCCGTCCACCGCCTCGATCGCACGAACTCCGGCGGTGCCCGTGCCGTTCGCGGCTGGCGCGCCGCCGATCTTCCCGGGGAAGGTCTGCACCAGCACCGGCTCGCGCCCGCGGATCATGCTGGCGAGCGTGAGCGACTGTGCGTCCACGTCACGCAGCGACTCGGTGGTCAGGCCGCGATAGGTGCGCCCCGCGCCAAGGATGTTGACGTGCTCACCGTTCCACACGACCTCGATTCCGGGGAGGAGCACGGTGCCCTGCCCCGCGAGCGGCGGATTGTTCGCTGCCGCCTGCTCCGCTCCCTCGAAGGTGCGATGGTCGGTGATGTAGGCCGCGTCGTAGCCGGCGTCATGCGCCCACGCGCGCGCACGCTCGGGAGTGAACCCCGGGCGGCCGTCATGCGACTTGCTGGTGTGCAGGTGAAAGTCGAGGACCATCAGGTCGGCCGACGCGGCGCTCGAGACCTCGAGGCGCGCCATGGGTCGCGGCAGGAGCGCGGCGGCCGCGTAGAGGAGCAGCAGCGCAGCAAGCGCTGCCGATGGAACGATGATCGCCGAGTGTACGGTGGATCGCGCGCCGCGCGCGCGATGCCGCCACGCGTGATGCGCGGCGAGCGCGACCAGGAGGGTGACCACGATGGCCACGTGCTGCGGGATCGTCAGGAGCGTCAGCGTGTCGAGCAGCGCGGAGAACGGCGCGAACACCAGGTATCCCGCCGGTCGCACCAGCAGGGCATTGACCGGGATGCCGTACGTGAGCGGCTGTCGGATGGGCGGCACGGCGACCACGCTGGCGGCAAGCACCGCGAGCGTCAGCAGCGTGGGGGCAACCGGCCAGCGGCGCAGCCAGTGCGGGCGCGGCGCGGATGCTGCGGACTGGGCGGCGCCGGAACTGCGGGAGGAGCGACGGGACACGGAGGCGTACCTTGAGGGACGGCGCGCGGCAGTGGTGCGTGCGCCGGGACTGGCACAAGCTGTAACCACGCTCCCTGCCGGTCAACGGCAGCGCACATCACGACCGCACATTCCCATGCCGAATCGCCTCGCGCGCGAGACCAGCCCGTACCTGCTGCAGCACGCCCACAACCCGGTGGACTGGTATCCGTGGGGCGCGGAGGCGCTCGAGCGGGCGCGCGCCGAGGACCGTGCCATCCTGCTGAGCATCGGCTACGCCGCGTGCCACTGGTGCCACGTGATGGAGCGCGAGTCGTTCGAGGACGCAGCCACCGCCGCGCTCATGAACGAGCATTTCGTATGCATCAAGGTGGATCGCGAGGAGCGCCCCGATCTCGACGGCATCTACATGCAGGCGGTGCAGGCGATGACGGGTCACGGGGGGTGGCCGATGACGGTCTTCCTGACGCCCGCGCTCGCACCGTTCTGGGGAGGTACCTACTTCCCCCCGGACGACCGCCACGGCATGCCGAGCTTCCGCCGCGTGCTGCTCTCCGTGTCGGACGCGTGGCGCACGCGTCGCGAGGAGGTGCAGCGCAACGCCAGCTCGCTCAGCGAGATCTACTCGGCGACGCTCGTGCCGGCGCGCAGTGGGGGCGCGTTGTCGCCCGCGCTGCTCGAGGCCGCAGCCGGCTCGCTGGAGCGGCAGTACGATCCGCAGCATGGCGGCTTCGGCGGCGCGCCCAAGTTCCCGCAGGCGATGTCGCTCGACTTCCTGCTTCGGCAGTGGGCCCGCACCGGCGATGTGCATGCGCTCGAGATGGTGACGTCGAGCTTCCGGCACATGGCGCGAGGCGGCATCTACGACCAGGTGGGCGGAGGCTTCGCGCGCTACGCGGTGGACGCCACCTGGCTGGTGCCGCACTTCGAGAAGATGCTCTACGACAACGCGCTGCTGGCGCGCCTCGGCGTTCACCTGTGGCAGGCGACGAAGGACGCCGAGGTGAAGCGTGTCACCGAGGAGACGTTCGCGTGGCTGGCGCGCGAGATGACCTCGCCCCAGGGCGGCTTCTATTCCTCCCTCGATGCGGACAGCGAGGGACACGAGGGGAAGTTCTACGTGTGGGGCAAGCAGGAGCTCGACGCGCTGCTGGGTGCAGATGCCGAGACACTCGAGCGGTACTGGGGCGTGAGCGCCGAGGGAAACTTCGAGGGGCAGAACATCCTCTTCGTGGCCGGCGACCCATCGGAAGTCGATGCGGCCACGCTGGCGCGCTGCAGGCAGGTCCTGTACGACGCGCGCGCGCTTCGCGTGTGGCCAGGGCGCGACGAGAAGATCCTCGCCTCGTGGAACGGCCTGATGCTTCGGGCGCTGGCTGAAGGCGCGCGGGCATTCGACAGCGAGCCGCTGCGGGCGGCGGCGATCGCGAGTGGCGAATTCCTGTTTCGCGAACTGGTTCGCGACGGCCGCGTGTTGCGCACGCACAAGGCGGGCGAGAGCCGCCTGGCGGGTTACCTCGAGGATCACGCGGCCGTGGCGCTCGGCGCGCTGGCGTTGTGGGAGCTCACCTTCGATCGCGCGTGGCTCGATCGTTCGGTGCAGCTTGCGCATGCCTGCATCGAGTGGTTCTGGGATGACGAGGTAGGCGTATTCTTCGATACGGCGCGCGATCACGAGGAGCTGCTGGTGCGCCCGCGCGACATCACCGACAATGCGACGCCCTCGGGAACGTCGCTGGCGGTCGACCTGCTGGTGCGGCTCTCCGACCTGCGGCACGATACCGACTTCCAGCGCCGCGCCACGTGGGTGCTCGAGACGCTCGGCGACGCGCCGGCGAAGTATGCGCAGGCATTCGGCCACGCACTCGGCGCGGCGGACATGCTCGTTCGTGGCGCCACCGAGCTCGCGGTGATCGGAGACCCGGCGAGCGACGAGTTCAGGGCGCTCGTGCGCGCGGCGGCTTGCGAGTATGCGCCATCGCTGGTGATCGCCGGCGGACCGGCCGGCATGCATGCCGACATCGCGCTGCTGGCCGACCGTCCGCTGCCGTCGGGGCACGCCGCGACTGCGTACCTCTGCCGCGGCTACACCTGCGAGGCGCCCGCCACCACGCCGGAGCTGCTCCGTGAGCAGCTCCGCGCGCTCACGCGGTCGTGAGGAAGCTCTCCGCGAAGTAGCCGGTGGGGATGCTGCCCTGCCGCATCAGTCGCTCATGGAACTCGCGCACGCTCCCGCCCTTGGCGTTCAGCCAGCGCTCACGCAAGGCGATGATTGCATTCTTGCCGAGGTTGTACGTGATCGCCTGCGTGGGCCACTTGGAGTAGCGATAGATCGCCCGCGTCGCGCCGTCAGCCACGGCCTTCGCCGACGGATTGCCCGCGGCAGCCCCGCGCGCGCCGGGAAAGAAGTTCACGTGCTCGGTGAAGTAATCCACCGCGTCGTCGAACGTCATGCGCCCCGTGTGCAGGCCGACGTCCACGCGCACGCGCACCGCACGCAGGAGCTGGCCCTGCAGCTGGTAGAGGTATTCCTCAGGCGTGTAGAAGCCGTACGGCCGCTCGGGTGACGGCTCCGCCATCAACTCCTCCGAGTACAGCGCCCAGCCCTCCATCGCCATGGAGTCCATCCACATGGAGCTCGAGTCCTCCACTGCGCCCGGGGTGAGCCAGCGAAGCGGCGAGATCTCCGCCGCATGCTGCGTCATGTACTTGTACTCCCAGTCGTGGCCCGGGAATCCCTCGTGGATCGCCGTGTCGGCCACCGACGCGCGATTGTTCTCCGCGAGCGCCGCCGGGGAGTTGCCGGTGGGCGTGAGGTAGAATCGTCCCACGCCCACCTTCTTGAATGGCGGCGCCGGGTAATACGCGGCGTCGATGGTCGCGCGGAGCACCGGTGGCGTGGGATACACGTCCAGCCTGTAGTCGGTGGGAACTTCGAACAGGCCGCGCTCCCGACCATACGACACCGCGCGCTTCCCGGCTTCCACGTACCACGCCAGCAGCTCGTCGTCGTTCTTCGGCGCGTCCTTGCCGAGTGACTCCATCACCTTGCGGACGCTCGCATTGCGCTCGGCATCCGAGCCGAAGGGCAGGCCGAGGTGATGCTGGTCGGAGATCGCGCGCGCGGTGTTGAAGATGCGCTGCGTGTACTCGTCCACCTGTCGCTGTCCGTAAGTCCAGAGGTCCTCGGCCGAGCGCGTGTCCTGGAGGATGTTCTTCACGCGCCACTCATACTCCTCGGTGCCGGCGGCGTAGTGGTCGTGCAGGTCAGCCAGGTCGAAGTTCGTGCGGAGGAAGGTTGCAAATCCCTCGTAGGCCACCGCCGCCGACTCCGCGGCGCCCGCCAGCTTCTGCTGCATGGCGGCCCCGAAGGGCCGCGAGCCGAGGAAGGTCTTCGCCTGCGCCTGCAGCGCCTTCCGGAAGTAGTCGGCGTTCGCGGCGCTCCCGTCGATGCCGTCGCGCTGCACCATGCGGCGGTCGGGAAGGTTCGCGTCGCGCTTGCCGTTCAGCAGGTTCTGCCGCGCGACCGTGAGGTACTGCGGAACCGCGAGCAGTCGCGACACCACCAGGTTCCATTCCGCCTCGCTTCCCAGCATCCCGCTGCCCGCGTCCTCCATCTGCTGCAGCTGCCAGTCCACTCCGCGAAATGGCTCGGCCACGTAGCTGTCCACGCAACGCTGCTCGGAGTGGCGCTCGACCTGGCGCATCAGGAACGCCAGGTGCGCCCCGAGCACGGCGTGATCCACGCGAGATGCCGGCGTGAGGAAGGAGGGATCCACCCCACGCTGCGCATCGAGCGTCTGGTGATAGAAGTGATGCTCATCCGCGAGCGCCTTCTCCGAGTAGTCGCGCAGTCGCCCGTTCGCGTCCGCGAGCGCGGGATCGAGGCCGTCACCGCCGAGATAGGTGGACGTCACCGGGTTGAGCGCGAGGTGCTTGCGCACGTAGCGATCGCGGAGCGCGAGGAACGACTCGTCCGCCTGCGTGCGACGTGACTCGAGCTTGCAGCCGCCGAGCACGCGCAGCACGCCCAGGCCGGCCGCGGCCATTGACGTGCGGTAGACGAAGTCGCGGCGTTGCATGGGGATGGAGTTCAGGGTTTCGCCCAGTGAGGCGCGGTGGACCAGTGGGCGGGATCGAAGAGGCGGGGATCGAGGGGCGCATCCGGCTTCACGTCGCTGTACTGCTCCGTAAACACCAGCCGCCCGTTGACGCGCACTTCCACCAGCGTGGCGAGCCACCCGCCACCCGCGGGAAGGTAGCTCGCGAAGCGTATGTCGCGCATCGCCCCGTTGGGCGCCCGCTCGAGCTGTCGCACGAACAGCAGGCGCTCGGCGTCGAACCACGCCTGCGTGGAGGCCGTGTCGCCCGCGAGGGCACCCACCACGAACACCCGCCGGCCCTCGAACATGCCCTCGTGAAACCGCGTGACGTCGATGTGCGCGTCGCCCAGCATCGTGAGGCTGCGGGAAGCCGCCTGCTGGTAGACGTCGAACCCGAGCAGCAACAGTGGATTGCGGTCGGCGACCGGCTTCTGCGGCTTGTTGCCCAGGAATGCGTAGGTGGTGTCACCGCGGAACAGCACGCCGTTGCCGCGCGTGAGGTCCTGGTCGATGCGCAGGTTGCCGGGAAGGGAGAGCGCCTCGTACCACGTCTCGCTGCGCACGGGGGCGCCCGTCTGCGGATTGAGGTACGTGGTCTTCTGCACGAAGGTCAGCGTGCGATACCACTGTCCGGCATATCGCGCCCGCATGGCGTCGAGGAGCGACGCGGCGCTGGTGATGGACGTGGGGCTGGACGCCGCGGTTGGCGAGGGCGACCCGACGGATGTGCCGCGCGAGCACGCCCCGGTCAGCGCGAGCAACGCGAGCAGGCGAGCAAAGGCGGGTTTCCTGGACATCGAGCGGCGCGTGGGGTCAGGGTTCGAGCCGATATCCCGCCTTCCAGACCGTGAGGATGTGGCGCGGGTTCGACGGGTCGCCCTCAAGTTTACGCCGAAGCTCCGCGATGTGAATGTCCACCGTTCGCGTCATGACTTCCACGCGATGCCCCCACACTTCCTTGAGCAGCTCGAGCCGGCTCGCCACGGCGCCACGCCGCCGCACCAGCGCCAGCAGCAGGTCGAACTCCTTGGGACTCAGCGCCACCACCTGGTTGGCGCGCGTCACCGTGCGCGCGGCCGGATGGATCTCGACGTCACCGAATCGCTCCACCACGTCGGCCGAGGGCGCCGAGTGCCGCTGGGCCTGCTTGGCGCGACGCAGCAGCGCGCCCACTCGCGCGAGCAGCTCCAGCACGCCGCAGGGCTTCGTGACGTAGTCGTCGGCGCCGAGCCGGAAGCCGAGCACCTTGTCGGCTTCCTCGCCGCGCGCGGTGAGGATCAGCACCGGCATCTCGAGTCCCGATTCGCGGACCATGCGCAGCACGCGGTAGCCGTCCATCTCCGGGAGCATCAGGTCCAGGATGATGAGGTCGGGGTGCCACTCGCGGGCGCGGTTGAGGCCGATGGCGCCATCCGGCGCGACCTCCACTTCATACCCCTCGATCTCGAGGCCCGTCTTCAGGCCGTACGCGAGGTCGGGGTTGTCTTCGACGATCAGAATGCGTTCCATGAGTGACGAGGTGTGGCTGGTTTGCTACGCGGCAGGCGCGTCGTCCACTTGCCGCATCGGCGAGCCCGACGCGGCAATCTCGATCACGAGCCGTGCGCCCTTGCCCGGCGCCTGCTCGGCGGTGCAACTGCCCCCCTGCAATTCCATCAGCTCGCGCACCACGGACAGCCCGATGCCGCTGCCGCCGGTCGCGTTCTCCGCCGTGCGCGAGAGCCGCAGGTAGGGATCGAAGACCCGCTCTCGATCCTTCTCGGGGATGCCGGGACCCTCGTCATCCACCCAGATGCGAACACGCTTGCCGACCTGGGCGGTGCCGATGATGATCGCCTGGCCCTTGGGCCCGTACTTCGCCGCGTTGTCGAGCAGGTTGAGCAGCACCTGCCGCAGCGCGTCGCGGTCGGCGAGCCCGGTGATGCCGACCTCGAGCTCGGTGCTCAACGTCATCTGTCGAGAGCGCGCGAGCGGTGCGAACAGCTCGAGCGCCTCACGCACCTCCTTGTCCACGTCGATCTCGGCCGTCTTCACGCGATTCTGGTCGCGCTCGGCGCGCGAGAAGCTCAGCACGTTCTCCACCAGGTACGTGAGGCGGCGCGCCTCCTGGTCGATGACGCTGGCGGAGCGCCGGCGTTCCTCCTCCGTGCGCAGCTTGCCCAGGTGGAGCAGCTCGGCGAACCAGCGAATCTGCGCGAGCGGCGTGCGCAGCTCGTGCGACACACCCGACACGAAGTCGGTGCGCAGCTTCGCGAGTTGCTGCTGGCGTCGCAGCTGGATGAGCGCGATGACGATCAGGCAGGAGGTGAGCAGGAACAGGCCGCCGAGGAGGGGCAGGCGCGATCGCGGCAGCCCGCCCACAAGCAGTCGCTCGGCGACCTCGGGGCGAAGGTCCACGGAGAGGACCATGCGGCCGAAGTGCGACTCGAGGGTGTCGGCGGCGCGGTAGGTGGAGTCGCGGAAGCCGCGGGACTGGAAGAGCGGCCGTCCGAGCACCGAATGCGCGCTGACGGCGAGCACGGAATCGGGGGGCAGGCCGCGCACGAGCGAGGGCGGCAGGAGCTGGTGCTCCTTGAAGATCGCCTCGAGCGGGGGGCGGATGTACGAGCCCGGCGACGAGGAGAATCCGTAGAGCACCACGGGCTTGCCTTCGTAGTCGCGGCTGACGACGAAGACGAGCAGGGTGGGCCTTCCCGAGGGCTCACCGAAGAACATGACGTAGGAGTCGTTGGTGATGATCACCGACAACTGTTGGAACGGCTTGGCGCGGGTGTCCGCCGATCCGAACGCCAGGGGCTTCCGCTCGGGAAGGGGCGCCAGCCTGCGCAGGTACGAGGTGATCGTGTCGCGCGCCCAGCGCAGCGTGGCCGAGTCGGCAGCCGGCACGGCGCTGGCCTGGAAGTCGCCACTCGCGCCCACGTATCGGAAGAAGAAGCCGACGCTGTCCAGGCACTTGCAGTCGGACAGCGACTCGCGCACCAGCTTTCCGACCGCATCGGGAGCGAGGAGTGTCTCCTGCAGGTGGTCGGGGTCGATCCGCAACGCGGGGTAGAGCAGGGCCGTGATGTTCTGCGTCAGCACCACCGTTCGCGCCTGCTGGCTCAGTTGCCACGCGGCGAAGGCGGCGTAGTCCCGCAGGGCGCGCTGGGCCTGGCGCCGGTGCGAGCGGGCGGCGTCCAGCGCCTGGTACGCCAGCGAGGCCACGAGGGCCAGCGCGAGCGTGAGCAGCATCAGGGTGCCGAGAAGGCGTGCGGGACGAAGCGATCGCATGGTGGTAATCAACAGGATGCCGGAGTGAGCGGGCAGAGCGCCAGCCTCTACGGCAGGTACGGCTTACTGAACCTTTACAGCGCCTCGGCACGAGGGTAACTCCCGCGCATGAATCCGGGCACGCCATCCTTCACGCGCGGCCTCTTTGGCGGCGCGATCCACGACGAGTTGTTCTTTCCCTACCCGGCTCCCCTCGACCGCCGGGACGCCGACGAGGGCGCTCGCGTCACCGGGCTGCTCAAGACGCTGCGCCAGATCGCGCACGACCTCGTGGATTCCGCGCAGATCGACGAGGACGAAACGATCCCCGAGCCGGTGATCCAGGCGCTCGCCGATGGCGGCCTGCTTGGCGTGACCATCCCGCGCGAGTACGGCGGACAGGGACTCTCGAGCGCGGGCTATGCGCGCATCTTCGCCGAGGTCGCGCGAATCGATGGGTCGCTGGGCGTGTTGATGGGCGTGCACTGCGGGCTCGGCTCCAAGGCCATCGTGCTCTTCGGCACGGAGGCCCAGAAGCAGCGCTACCTGCCGATGCTCGCGCGCGGCGAGACGCTGGCGGCGTACGCCCTCACCGAGCCACAGACCGGGAGCGACGCCCAGCATATCGTGACCGCCGCCGCCTTCGACGCGACGACGAACGAGTGGGTGCTCAACGGCCGCAAGCACTGGATCGGGAACGGGCATCGCGCAGGGGTGATCGCAACGTTCGCGCAGACCGCCGTGGATCGCGGCGGCAAGCCGACGCAGCGCCCGACGGCGTTCATCCTCCGGCCGGACATGCCGGGCTTCAAGGTGGTGGGCACGGTGCGGAAGCTCGGCATTCGCGGTTCCACCCAGGCGGAGCTGGCGTATGAGAACCTGCGCGTGCCCGCGGACCACGTGCTCGGAACGGTGGGCAAGGGCTTCGCGGTCGCCGTGCACGTGCTGAATGGCGGACGGCTCTCGCTGGCGGCGGGATGCACGGCCGGCACCAAGCAGCTCCTGGGCGAGATGGTGAAGTTCGCCGAGGAGCGCGTCCAGTTCGGCAAGCCGATCGCCGAGTTCGAGATCACGAAGCGCAAGATCGCGCGCACGGCCACGGACACGTATGCGGCGGATGCGATGATCGGCGTGCTCGCCGCGCTCGCGGCGAGCCCCGACGGCGACTGGTCGCTGGAGGCGGCGTGCTGCAAGGTGTTCGCGAGCGACATGCTCTGGCGCGCCGCCGACGAGATGGTACAGGTGGCCGGCGGGCGCGGATTCGTGAAGCCGTGGCCATACGAGCGGCTCCTTCGCGATTCGCGCATCAACCGGATCTTCGAGGGGACGAACGAGATCCTGCGGCTGTTCATCGCCCTCAACGGCATCGAGGGTCCCGCGAACGAGCTGCGCGAGATCGCAAGCGCGCTGCGGCATCCGCTGCGGAACCTCGGCCTCGTGAGCGGCTTCGCGGCCTCCCGGCTGCGCAGCCGGCTGGGCGCGACCCCAACGCTCGACGTGGAATTCCACGAGACGCTCCAGCCTCACGTGCAGTACTTCGAGAAGCACGTCGCGGAGCTCAAGGCCGCAACGGAGGGGCTGATTCGCGAGTACCGGAAGGAGATCATCGACCGCCAGCAGGAGCTCGAGCGCATCGCCGACATGGCGATCGAGCTGTTCGCGACCGCCTGTACCCTGTCACGTACGCAACAGCTGATCATCGAGCGCGGCGAGGGGCTGTGCTCGCACGAGGTGGCGCTCTGCAACCTGTTCGTGGTGGAGTCCGGGCGCCGGTTCCGCACCAGCCGCGAGGCCCTGCACTCCCGCTACGACGCCGGCCGGATGGCGGTGGCGGACGAGGTGCGGGCGCGGAAGGGATACGGCGTGCCCGACGCCTTGCTGGACGCGTGAGCCGCCCACAGCGCATCTTCCCGGCATGACACGGACCTACGACGTCTCGGTGCCGGTGGTTCACGGGGGGCTGGTCTATCCCGGGAACCCGGAGATTCGCATCGAGCTGCAGCAGTCCATCGCGCTGGGAGCGGGCGCCAACGTCTCCGCCCTGCAGTTCGGTTCGCACACCGGCACGCACGTGGACGCCCCGAAGCACTTCTTCGACGACGGCGCCACGGTGGATGCGCTGCCGCTGGAGCTGCTGATGGGGGACGCGCGACTCGTCGTGATGGACGACGCCGTGATGTCGGTGGGCAAGGCGGAGCTCGAGCCGCTCGGCCTCGCCGGCGTCGAGCGCCTCCTGATCCGCACTCGCAACTCCGGCTTCATTCACGAGAAGGAGTTCCACAGGGACTACACGTACCTCGCTCCCGACGGCGCCGAGTACCTGGCGGAACTCGGCGTGCGACTGGTGGGCGTGGACTACCTCTCGATCGAGCAGTTCCACTCCGGGCACCATCGCACGCACCGCACCCTGCTCGAGCGCGGGATCGTGATCGTCGAGGGCCTCGCGCTGCGCGAGCCGCCCGCCGGCGAGTACGAGTTGCGCTGCCTGCCGATCCTGCTTGCCGGCTGCGACGGGGCTCCCGCGCGCGCCGTGCTCATTTCACGCTGACCGAAAGGACGAACGATGCAGATCGCGATGATCGGCCTGGGCAAGATGGGCGGCAACATGGTGGAGCGCCTGCTCCGCGGCGGCCACGACGTGATCGCCTATGATCGAGACGCCGCCGCCGTCCAGAAATACGTGGCGCTCGGCGCGAAGGGCGCTGCCGACCTGTCCGGCGTGGTGGGCGCGTTCACCGGCGGAAAAGTCATCTGGATCATGGTGCCGAGCGGCAAGCCGGTGGACGACACGATCGCCGCGCTGCAACCCTCGCTCGCGAAGGGTGACGTCATCATCGACGGTGGCAACTCCAACTGGCACGACACGCGACGGCGCGCCGAGGAGCTCGCGAAGGCCGGCATCGACTTCGTGGACAGCGGCACGAGCGGCGGCATCTGGGGACTCGACAACGGCTACTGCCTGATGGTGGGTGGCGAGAAGGCGGCAGTCGCGAAGTGCGAGCCCGCGTTCATCACGCTGGCGCCGGAGAATGGCTACGCGCACGTGGGTCCGGTCGGCGCCGGCCACTACGTGAAGATGATCCACAACGGCATCGAGTACGGCATGCTGCAGGCATACGCCGAGGGCTACGAGATCCTGCACGCGTCGAAGACCTTCCAGCTCGACATGGCGCAGATCGCGAACGTCTGGCAGCACGGCAGCGTGGTGCGCTCGTGGCTCAACGAGCTCGCGGCGAGCGCGTTCGAGAAGGGAGAAGTGGACGGGCTCAAGGGCTTCGTGGCCGATAGCGGTGAGGGACGCTGGACCATCGAGGAAGCGATGGCGCTCGACGTGCCGGCGCCGGTGATCACGCTGTCGCTGCTCACGCGCTTCCGATCGCGGCAGGAAGATTCGTATTCCGCCAAGGTGATCGCGGCGCTGCGCAACGAGTTCGGCGGCCACGCGGTGAAGGAGAAGTGACGGGCCCCTCCGCGTCACCCACGAAGATCTCGGCACGCCCGAGCGTGGTGCTGCGCGCCATGGGCGACGACCGGCGCTCGGCCGACCCGTGCACGCTGGTGATCTTCGGCGGCGCCGGCGACCTCACCAAGCGAAAGCTGATTCCCGCAATCTACCAGATGGCGCGCGAGGGGTTGCTCCCCGACGGCTTCACGCTGCTCGGCGTGGCGCGGGAGGAGATGGACGTCGCGGCGTATCGCAAGCTGATGCGTGAGGAGGTCGCGAAGTCCGACGAGATCGAGGCGGTGGAAGACGAGACCTGGAACAAGCTCGCCGAGCGGATCTTCTACATCAGCGGGGACCTGAGCCAGGACGCGATCTATCGCGTGGTGCACGAGCAGCTCGCCGTGATCGAGACGCCGCGCCACGAGACCGAGCGCAACCGGCTGTTCTACCTCGCGGTGCCGCCGAGCGTGTTCGAGACGATCGTGCGGCATCTCTCCAAGAGCGGCCTCGCCCCGAAGATGACGGATGACGCGGTGCGTCCCTGGGCCCGCGTGGTGATCGAGAAGCCGTTCGGCCGCTCCCTCGAGACCGCCCGCGCGCTGAACGCGCTGGTGCTCGAGCTCTTCAACGAGTGCCAGCTCTACCGCATCGACCACTACCTGGGCAAGGAGACGGTGCAGAGCATCCTCGTCTTCCGCTTCGCGAACGCGATCTTCGAGCCGCTCTGGAACCGGCAGTCCATCGCGAACGTGCAGATCACGGTGGCGGAGACGGTGGGCGTCGGCTCGCGCGCGAAGTACTACGAGGAAGCGGGCGTGATGCGGGACATGTTCCAGAACCACCTGCTGCAGCTCCTCACGCTCACCGCCATGGAGCCGCCGGTCACGACGACGGCCGACGCGGTGCGCGACGAGAAGGTGAAGGTGCTCAAGTCCATTCGCTGGCTCGAGGGGCCGGACATCGACCAGGCATCGGTGCGCGCGCAGTACACCGAGGGCGACGTCGCCGGCGAGCACGTTCCGGGATTTCGCAGCGAGGCGGGCGTGGCGCCCGGCAGCGTGACGCCGACGTATGCGGCGCTGCGCCTCTGGGTGGACAACTGGCGCTGGAACGGCGTGCCCTTCTACCTGCGCAGCGGCAAGCGACTGGCGAAGCGCGCGTCCGAGATCGCGATCCAGTTTCGCGAGCCACCGCACCTGATGTTCGCGTCGAAGACGCGCAAGCAGATCGAGGCGAACTGCCTCGTGATGCGCATCCAGCCCGACGAGGGGATGTCGCTCTCCTTCCAGGTGAAGCAGCCGGGTGCCGTCTACCAGCTGTCGCCAGGCATCGAGGTCGCGCCCGTCGCCATGGACTTTTCGTACGACGAGGCGTTCGGCGCCTGGTCGCCGCCGGCATACGAAACACTCCTGCTCGACATCATGATCGGCGACGCCACGCTCTTCACCCGCAGCGATGAAGTGGAGGCCGCGTGGCGCATCGTGGACCCCGTGCTCAAGTGGTGGGAGGCGAATCCCCCCGCGAACATGGCCGGCTACTCGGCCGGCAGCTGGGGACCCGCGGAGTCGGACGCGCTCATCTCGAAGGCTGGAGTGTGGCGCCAGCCGTGACGTTGGCGAGGTCGATGAAGCCCTTCTCCACGCTGGTGCCGAGCAGCTCGAGCGTCACGTGATCGCCCACGTCGAGGCCTGACTCTCCGCGCAGCACGCGTCCCTCGGCGGGCGGCGAGAGCAGCCGCGCGAAGGTGCCGCCCTTGGTGACGCCGGTGACGATGCCCTCGAAGCGCTGGCCAACGCGATCGTGCAGCAGTGACGCCGCCGCGGTCTTGCGCGTTGAACGCTCGACCTTGCGCGCGGCATCCTCGCGCTCGGTGCAGTGCGCAGCGATGGCCTCGAGCGCCGCGTCATCGTACGGCGCCGGCTCGCCCGCCAGCGCGGCCTTCACGAGCCGTTGCGTCACCAGGTCGGCGTAGCGACGATTCGGTGCGGTGGCATGCGTGTAGTCATGGGCCGCGAGCCCGAAGTGCCCTCCCGGATCGCGCCCGGGGCGGTCGAGCGCGTATTCACCGGGGCCGAGCAGCTTGACCACGGACGTCGAGAGGTCGGTGAAGCTCTCGGGAGACGCGCTGCGCCGGGACGCCAGGAATCCGGCGAGCGCGAGGGAGTTCGGATCCGCTGGAAGCGCATAGTCGAAGCGCGCGGCCAGTTCCACGATTCGGTTCCATCGCTTCGGCTCGCGCACCACGCGGCGAATGCCGGAGCGGCCCTGCGCCTCGAGGTACGTGGCGATGCCGATGTTCGAGGCGATCATGAAGTCCTCGATCACGTCGCGCGCCTTGTTCTTGTGGGTGATCGTGAGGTCCACCACGCGCCCGTCCCGCGTGACCGGCGTGGCTTCGATGGTATCGAACTCCAGCGCCCCGTTGCGCAGCCGCTGTTCCTTGAGCCGCTTCGCCGCCTCGCCCTGCAGCGTGAGCTGCCGGGTCATCTCGGCGGACGCCGCCGCGCCGGGGATCGGGGCGTGTCCCTCGAGCCACGCACCGACGTCCTCGTAAGCCATCTTCGCCCGGTTGCGCACCACGGCCCGGAAGATGTCTCCGTGACTCACGCTGCCATCCTTCGCCACGATCGTCTCGACGACGACCGCCAGGCGGTCAGCGTCCGCCACGAGCGAGGTGAGGTCGGTCGAGAGCTTCTCGGGGAGCATCGGGAAGATCGCGATGCCCGTGTAGACCGACGTCGAGTTGGTGGCGGCGTGCAGGTCGAGCGCGGAGCCCCTGGGCACGGCGGCCTCGACGTCGGCGATCGCGATCCAGAGACGAATGCCGCCGTCCGGCAGCTCCTCCGCCCACTCGAGCTGGTCGAGGTCGCGCGTCTCGCGATTGTCGATGGACGACCACGGCAGGTCGCGCGTGTCGCGAATGCCGGCGCGAGGGGAGGTGTCGAGGGTGGCTCGTGCGGCTTCGGCCAGGGCTGCGGGATCAGGATCGGGCTCGAAGCCGTTGTCGATCGCCGCGCGCCGCGCGGCCTCGACAATCTCGGAGTGCGCGAGGGGTTCAGTCACGCTGGAAGGTATCGCGAGGGACACCTGGAACAATCTGTCTTGAGTTCCTGGCCGGTGCGGGTGGCCCAAAGGCTCTGTCGCTCGCTGCGCTCGCTCCCCGCTGAAAAGACCCGAAACAGCTGAAAAGGCGCCGCTCGCTCAATGCGCCACACGGAGCAAGCGGCGCTGTTTCGGCTTTCTACATGGCCGTTTCGGCGAGTGAGCGAGCGCAGCGAGCGAACAAACAAGCGGTGGGACTTACATGCCGCGCCGATCAATCAAAGTCCAGCGCCAGGTCCAGCGCGGGCGCCGAGTGGGTGAGCGCGCCTATCGAGATCCAGTCCACGCCGACAGCGGCCACGTCACGCACGTTGTCGAGGGTGATGCCGCCACTCGCCTCGAGCGTCGCCTTGCCACCCACGATCGCCACGCACTCGCGCATCGCCTCCAGCGACATGTTGTCGAGCATGATGATGTCGGCGCCCGCGTCGAGCGCCGACTGCACCTGCTGCGGCTGGTCGCACTCCACCTCCACCTTGGTCCCCGCCGGCGCGATCTCGCGGGCACGGCGCACCGCCACCGCGACGTCGCCGTCGCAGGCCGCGAGGTGGTTGTCCTTGATCAGGATCGCGCTCGCCAGGTCGCGACGATGGTTCTGCCCGCCCCCCGCGCACACCGCATACTTCTCGAGCGTGCGCCAGCCGGGCGTGGTCTTGCGCGTGTCGAGGATGCGCGCCTTGGTGTCCTTCACGGCATCCACGTAACGCCGCGTGAGCGACGCGACCCCCGACAGTCGCTGCAGGAAGTTGAGCGCCACGCGTTCCGCCGAGAGCAGCCCGCGGGCGGGCCCGGTGAGGTAGAGCACGGCGTCGCCGTCGCCCAGCCGGGTGCCGTCCTCGGCGTCCACGCGGATCGAGACCTTGGGATCCACCTGGCGGAACGCCTCGAGGGCGAGCGGGATCCCGCACGCCACGCCGGGGCGCCGCGCGCGCAGCGTGGCGCGCGCGCGGCGGTCGGAGCGCACCGTTGCGATGGTCGTGAGGTCGTTGAACGCCTGGTCCTCGTCGAGCGCGGCGCGCACGCACTTCGTGAGCGCCTCCTGGCTGAGCGGGAATCGCAGGTATGGAGTGCCGTCCACGGCCGGCACCTGCAGGGGCGTCACGGTGCGCGGGGCGCTGCGGCGCTCAGGCGTGCGCGCGAAGAGCGACGGGTGGCGCGGAAGCTCGGGGGTTTCCATCGACTACTCTCCCGGATCGACGGTCGACTGTGGCACTGGGGACAGCGGTGCGTGCCCGCCGATGGCCACCATGCGCTCGATGGCGAGTCGCGCGCGGTCGGCCAGGTCGGGCCTGACGGTTATCGGGTGCTCCAGACGCTGCAGCGAACGCAGCACTTTGGGAAGGGTCGTCACCTTCATGTAGGCGCACACGGCCCGGTCGTTCGCCGCGAAGAAGCGCTTGCTGGGGTTCTCCCGCCGCAGCCGGTGGAGGATCCCTACCTCGGTGGCCACGATGAACTCGCTCGCCTCCGAAAGCGCCGGCCGCTTGATCATCCCCTCGGTTGAGAGGATCTGCACTCCCTCGGGATCCAGGTCGCCGGCAGACATCATCTCCAGCACGCTGGTGGAACAACCGCACTCGGGGTGCACCAGGAACTCGGCGCCCGGGTGCAGCGCGCGCTGCAGCGTGATGTGCTCCGGATCGATGCCCGCGTGCACGTGGCACTCTCCCATCCACACATGAATGTTCTCGCGCTGCGTCACTCGCCGCACGTGCGCGCCGAGGAACATGTCCGGCAGGAAGAGGATCTCCCTGTCGAGCGGGATGGCGTTCACCACCTCGACCGCATTCCCCGAGGTGCAGCAGTAATCGCTCTCCGCCTTCACCTCCGCCGTGGTGTTCACGTAGGCCACGACCACCGCGCCCTGATGCTCGGCCTTCCAGGCGCGCAGCTGGTCCGCGTCGATCGAGGCTGCGAGCGAGCAGCCCGCGGCCATGTCCGGCAGCAGCACGGTCTTCTGCGGCGAGAGGATCGCCGCGGTCTCGGCCATGAAGTGCACGCCACAGAACACGATGACGCTCGCCTCGGTGCGCGCCGCCTCCCGCGACAGCCCCAGCGAGTCACCCACGAAGTCAGCGACTTCCTGCACCTCGGCGCGCTCGTAGTTGTGCGCGAGGATCACCGCGTTGCGCTCTCGCGCCAGCGCCCGGATCTCGCCCTGCAGCTCGGCGACCAGCGCCTCGCGAGTGGCGATCGGGTGATGCAGGGAAGTCGTCATGTGGTATCCATGATATCAGCCGCAGCATTCGGGCCGCACGGTGGCAGGCTGGACCGTGGCGCTCACTGCTCCGTGTGTCGCCCCTTCCACCCGCGACGCGGCCGCGGGAAGTCGCTCCGATAATGCCCGCCGCGCGATTCCTTTCGCTCGAGCGCAGCCTCGGCGATCAGCTGTGCCGTCTCCGCCATGTTCGCCTCCTCGGTGGCGCCCACCGGGAGCCGCGCCGCGATGTCATCCAGCACCTCCAGCGCCGTGCGAAGGCCGCGCGCCGTGCGCGTGATGCCAACGTGACGCCACATGACGTCGCGCACCGCGTCGGCCGCCACCTCGGCTGCGCCGCGATCCAGAAGCGCCGGCACTGACCACTGCTTCGCCTTCGGCACCGCGCCGAGCGGCTCCGTGTGCTGGAGGTCGCGCGCGGCGCGCTCGGCGAACACCAGCCCCTCAAGCAGTGAGTTCGACGCGAGGCGGTTCGCCCCATGCACCCCCGTGCGCGACACCTCACCCACCGCATACAGCCGCGACAGTGATGAGCGTCCACAGAGGTCGGTGTCCACGCCGCCCATCATGTAGTGGGCGGCGGGCGTCACGGGAATGAGCTCCTTGCGCGGGTCGATCCCGCGCGCCTCGCAGATGGCAAGGATCCCGGGAAAGCGGCGCGCGAACGTGCGCCTGAGCATGCGCGCGTCGAGAAAGACCTGCTCTCCCCGCTGCTGCTCCCGGAAGATCGCGCGCGCCACGATGTCACGGGGCGCCAGCTCCTTCAGCTTGTGGAGCCGCGACATGAAGCGCACGCCGCGCTGCGTCACCAGCGTCGCACCCTCGCCGCGCACCGCCTCGGAGACCAGCGCGAGCGGATTCTCCGGGGTGTCCAGGGCGGTGGGATGGAACTGCACGAATTCCATGTCCGCCAGCCGCGCGCCCGCGCGGTGCGCGATCGCAAAGCCGTCACCGGTCGCGACCACCGGGTTGGTAGTGGAGCGATAGAGCTGGCCGCATCCTCCCGTGGCGAGCACGGTGGCATCGGCGAGTATCTCCACGGGCTGGCCGGCGATGGTGACCCGCGCGCCGATGCACTGCCCCCGGAACATCACGAGGTCCAGCACGCGGGTCTTCTCGAGCACGGTCACGCGCTTCGCGTCCCGCACCCGCGCCACGAGCGTTCGCGCCACCTCGGCGCCGGTCTGGTCGCCGTGCGCATGGACGATCCGCTGGCGGGAATGCGCGGCTTCCTTCCCGAGCTTGAGTCGGCCCTCCGGATCGAGGTCGAATTCCGCGCCCGCCACCTGCAGCTCGCGCACCCGTGCGGGCCCCTCCTCCACCAGCACCTGCACCGCGGCAGCATCACAGAGCGCCGCCCCGGCCGCCAGCGTGTCCAGCCGGTGCAGCTTGGGACTGTCCCCGGCTCCGAGCGCGGCGGCGATCCCGCCCTGCGCGTACGCGGTGGCGCTGTCGAAGAGGCTCCGCTTGGTCACCAGGATCACGTCGCCGTGCTGCGACGCCCTCCAGGCCGTGTGCAGGCCGGCCACGCCACTGCCCAGCACCAGGAATCGGGTGCGCATGCGATCCGCCATGTCGCCAATCTAGCTCGCGGCTTCGCGCGCCGTTCACTCTCTTGCCCCGCCCTCGCCCGCGGGCGAAACTTCCCCCACATGCGAAAGCTGCTGATCCTCGTGGGCGCGCTCTTCGTCGTCCACGTGGCCCTCCTGTTCGTGCGGCCCTCTGGCGCCGCGCAGCCCCCCGCCGCCGGCGACGCCCTCGACATCGGCATCGTCTTCGACGTGGGCGGCCGCGGCGACAAGTCGTTCAACGATGGCGCCTACAATGGGGCCGAGCGTGCGGCGAAGGAGCTCGGCGCCAGGGTGCGCTTCGTGGAGCCCGGCGACGGCTCCGATCGCGAAGCGGGCCTTCGCCTGCTGGCCGCGGAAGGCGTGGACCTCGTGATCGGCGTCGGCTTCATCTTCACCGACGACCTCACGCAGCTCGCCCGGGAGTATCCCAACACGCGCTTCGCCGGCGTGGACTACTCGGTGGGCAGCGACAAGGACGGCAAGGTCATCCTCCCGCCCGCCAACCTGGCCGCGCTCAAGTTCCGCGAGGAGGAGGGTTCCTACCTGGTGGGATCGCTCGCTGCCCTCGTGAGCAAGTCGAAGAAGGTCGGCTTCGTGGGCGGGATGAACTTCCCCCTCATCCAGAAGTTCGAGGCGGGCTACATCGCCGGCGTCCAGCATGTCTGCCCGAAGTGCACGGTGGTCTCGCAGTACGCCGGCGTCACGCCGGAGGCCTTCCGCAACCCGGGCAAGGGCAAGGAGCTCGCGCTCAGCCAGTACCAGCAGGGCGTGGACGTCATCTTTCACGCGTCCGGTTCCACTGGACTCGGCGTGTTCGAGGCCGCGCGACAGACGGGTCACCTCGCCATCGGCGTGGACGCCGACCAGTACGCCGAGGCGCCGGGCTACATCCTCACATCCATGGTGAAGGGCGTCGACGCCGCCGTCTTCGACGCGATCAAGCGCACGAAGGAGAACACCTTCAAGGGCGGCATCTACCAGTTCGGCCTCGCCGAGCAGGGAGTGGGCTACGTGTACGATGAGCACAACAAGGCCCTGATTCCCGCCGCGGTGCGGGCGCAGCTCGAGCAGATTCGCGCCGAGATCATCGCGGGCCGGATCAAGGTGCCGAGCTCGCGATGAGCAACGCGCCCCAGCAGCAGGACACGGCCGTGCGCATGTCCGGCATCGAGATGCGCTTCGGCCCCGTGCGCGCGAATCGCGGCGCGTCGCTGGAGGTGGCCCGCGGCGAGATTCACGCGCTCGTCGGGGAGAACGGCGCGGGCAAGTCCACGCTGATGCGCGTGCTCAGCGGCATGTACGTGCCCAATGCGGGCACGGTCGAGGTGAGCGGCCGCGACGTCACCGGCTGGAGCACCGCGCGGGCCATCGAGAGTGGCGTGGGCATGGTGCACCAGCACTTCATGCTCGTGCCCACGCTCACCGTGGCCGAGAACGTCATCCTCGGTCGCGAGCTCACGAAGGGCGGCCAGCTGGATCGCGCGCGCGCAGTGGCCGAGGTGCGAACCCTCAGCGAGAGGACCGGCCTGCTCGTGGACCCGGCGCGCATGGTGCGCGACCTCTCCGTGGGGGAGGCGCAACGAGTCGAGATCCTCAAGGCGCTCTATCGCGGCGCGAAGATCCTGATCCTCGATGAGCCGACCGCGGTGCTCTCGCCGCCGGAGATCGAGGAGCTCTGGCAGGTGCTGCGCGGCATGCGCGACGCCGGCGACACGATCGTGCTCATCACCCACAAGCTCGACGAGGTGATGGCGATCTCCGACACGGTGACGGTCATGCGCCAGGGCGAGACGGTCGGTCGCGTCGCCACGCGCGGCACGTCGCCCGCCGACCTCGCGCGCCTGATGGTGGGGCGCGACGTGACGCTCGCCGCGGACATGGCGCATCATGCGTCCACCACCGCCGGCGCGCACCAGCAGGAACAGGGCGCGGCCGCGCTCGAGGTGCGCGACCTGGTGGTGCAGGGCGCACGGGGCGTCACCGCCGTGAATCACGTGTCGTTCAGCGTGCGACCCGGCGAGATCCTCGGCATCGCCGGCGTGGAAGGCAATGGGCAGACGGAGCTCATCGAGGCGATCGCCGGACTGCGCGCGCCACGAGGCGGCAGCATCCACCTCGGCAGCGCCGACGTCACCTCGATGGCCGTGCGCCCGCGCGGCGACGCGGGGCTGTCGCACATTCCGGAGGACCGGCACGAGCGCGGCCTGATCCTCGACTTCTCGATCGCCGACAACCTGGTGCTCGGGCAGCAGCATCGCTTCCGGAAGGGCGCGCTGCTCGACCATGCGCGCATTGCCGAGAACGCCACCACGCAGGTCGCGACGTACGACATTCGCCCAACGGATTCCTCACTGCCGGCGCGCGCGCTGTCCGGCGGCAACCAGCAGAAGATCGTGATCGCTCGCGAGATGTCGCGCGACTTCACGGTGCTGCTCGCCGCCCAGCCGACGCGCGGCGTGGACGTGGGCGCCATCGAGTTCATTCATGCGCAGCTGCGCCAGGCGCGCGAGGCCGGCAAGGCCGTGCTGCTGGTCTCGGCGGACCTGGCCGAGGTGCTCGCCCTCTCGGATCGCGTGGCCGTGATGTACGAGGGGAAGATCGTGGCGCTGCTGCCGCGCGCGGAAGCGACGATCGAGCGGCTCGGCGCCTTCATGACCGGCGCGGAGCACGCCGCATGATGACGCGCGAGAAGTTCGAGGAGGCGGTGCTCCCGCCGGTCGTCGCGCTGCTGGTGGCGATGCTCGTGGGCGATGCGTTGATCCTGCTGTTCGGCCAGAGCCCGGGCGCGGTGTACCGGATGCTGCTCGAGGGAACCTGGGGCAACGCGTACGGACTGGGGCAGGTGCTCTACAAGGCCACCACGCTCACGTTCACGGGGCTCGCCGTTGCGATTGGCCTGCGCGCCGGCCTCTTCAACATCGGTGCGGAGTCGCAGCTGGCCGCCGGCGGCTTCATGGCCGCCGTGGTCGGCCTCGCCATCCCCGCCGGTGTTCCCGCGCTGCTCCTCCTGCCGGTGTATTTCCTGGCGGCGGCGCTCGCGGGCGGCGCGGTGGGCGCACTGCCCGGCTGGTTGAAGGCACGCTTCGGCGCGCACGAGGTCATCACGACGATCATGCTCAACTTCGTCGTGCTGGCGCTGCTCAACTACCTGATCTCCTCACGCTTCAAGGTGCCGGACACGCTGCACACGCGTGAGCTGGCCAGTGGCAGGCTGCCGCGGCTCGACGCGTTCCTCCCCGCCTTCCATGGCTCCGCGGCGAACGTGGTCCTGCTGCTCGCGCTCGCGGCCGCGGTGCTCGTGGGCTGGTTCCTCTTTCGCACGCGCGCCGGCTTCGAGCTGCGCGCCACGGGCTTGCAGCCAGCGGCCGCCGAGTATGGCGGCGTGAAGGTGGGCCGCGTCTGGTGGCATGCCATGGCGATCTCCGGCGCACTCGCCGGCATCGGCGGCCTCAATTACGTGCTCGGCTACAAGGGCTATTACGAGGAAGGCTTCGCGACCGGTGCCGGCTTCCTCGGCATTGCCGTGGCTCTCGTGGGACGCAGCCATCCGGTGGGCATCGTGCTCGCCGCGCTGCTCTTCGCCACGCTCTCGCAGGGCGGTCTCGCGGTGAACGCGCTCGTGCCCAAGCAGATGGTGGACGTCCTGCAGGCAGTCGTGATCATCGCCGTGGCTACCTCGGTGCCGGAAGTGCGGCGCCTGCTGCGCGGCTTTCGCCGGAGTAACGACGCATGATGGCGCTCGCCTTCCTTACGCAGACGCTGCGCATCGCCATCCCCTACCTGTTCGCCGCCGCAGGCGGCGTGATGACGGAGCGCGTGGGGATCATCGGCCTCACGCTCGAGGGCTACATGCTCGGCGGCGCCTTCGGCGCGGCGGTCGGCAGCCTCGCGACCGGCAACCCCTGGATCGGGCTCGCCGCGGGCGCGCTCGGTGGCCTGGTGTTCGCGCTGCTCTACGGACTCGGCGCGATCCGCTTCCGCGCCGACCAGGTGGTGGTCGGGATCGCGGTGAACCTGCTGGCGATCGGCCTCACGCGCGTGCTGCTGCGCTTCCTCTACGACAGCTCGTCCAACTCCCCGCGCGTCCCGGGATTCAACGTCACCTCCAGCGGCTCCGGTTTCGGCGCGCTCGCGCAGAACCCGCTCGTGTGGATGGGCTTCCTCGCGCTGCCGCTCGTCGCGTGGATCCTCTATCGCACGCCGCTCGGCCTCCGCATCCGGGCGGTGGGTGAACACCCGGCCGCGGCGATTTCCCTGGGCGTGCCGGTGACGCGCGTGCGCTGGACCGCGGTGGCGCTGTCGGGCATCCTCGCCGGCCTGGGCGGCGCGTACCTCGCACTCGACCAGCACCAGTTCACCGACCAGATGACGGCGCTGCGCGGCTTCATCGCGCTCGCCGCCACGATCTTCGGGCGCTGGGACCCGAAGCGCGTGGCGCTGGCCTGCCTGCTCTTCGCAGCCGCCGAGACGCTGCAGATCCACCTGCAGGGCGTGGGCGCGTTTCCGTCGCAGTTCGTGGAGATGATCCCGTACGTGCTGACCATCGTGGCGCTCGCGGGCGTGGTGGGTCGCGCGGTGCCGCCGGCGGCGCTGGGTCGCGCGCCGGAATGACCGCTGGAGCAGTCGGGTTGGACGCACCATCGGACGGCCGCATGAACCGGAAGCTCATCGTGCTGATGATCACCGCGTTCGTGGACATGCTCGGGTTGCTGATGGTGATCCCGCTGCTCCCCTTCTACGCGAAGTCGCTCGGCGCCTCGGGGCTGCAGGTGGGGTTGCTGATGTCGAGCTTCTCGATCGCGCAGCTGGTCTCGGCGCCGATGTGGGGGCGCTTCTCCGACACGTACGGCCGGCGCCCCGCGCTGATCGTGGGCCTCAGCGCGTCGGCCATCGCCTTCGTGGTATTCGCATACGCCGGCCAGCTCTGGCTGCTGTTCCTCTCGCGACTGGTGCAGGGCGCCGGTGGCGGCACGGTGAGCGTGATCCAGGCATACGTCGCGGACGCCACGCGCCCCGAGGATCGCGCCAAGAGCCTCGGATGGCTGTCGGCGGCGACGAATGCGGGCGTGGCGCTCGGCCCGCTGATCGGCATGGTGAGCCTCGCGGGCAGGGGTGCCGCCACGCCGGGCCTGGTGGCCGCGGGGCTCTGCGTGATCAACATCATCTTCGCGTGGATCTTCCTGCACGAGTCACGCGACTTCGCCGACGCGAAGGCGAATCCGCGCGTGCGCGGCCGCTCGCGCGAGGCAGTGCTGCGCGTCATCTCGCATCCCGCCGAGCCGGCGTCGCGGCTCATCTGGATCTACGCGGTGGCGATGGGCGCGTTCACCGGCGTGAATGCCGTGCTCGCCCTTTTCCTGGCGCAGCGCTTCGGCGTGACGAAGCACACCATCGGGTTCTTCTTCACCTACGTGGGCGTGATCTCCGTGATCACGCGCGCCGGATTCCTTGGCCGCGCGGTGGACAAGTACGGCGAGGCGCGACTGTCGCGCGTGGGGCTCGTACTGCTCGGCATCGGGCTGGGCGCACTGCCCTTCCTCTATCCGATCGCCGATCCGCAGGCCGTCGCGCATGCACTGGGTGACGTGCTGCCCCCGCGCGGCGTGGCGCTGCTCCCCTTCCTGCCGCTCGCGATCTTCGTGGCGTTCATCCCGCTCGGCACCGCCTTCACCTTTCCCTGCGTGACGGCGATGCTGTCGCGCGTCACGCCGAGCCACGAGCGCGGCCTCTACATGGGCGTGCAGCAAACGTTCGGCGGCGCCGCGCGCGTGGCGTTCCCTACCTTGGCGGGCTGGCTCTTCGACCGCTCGACGCACGCGCCCTTCGTGGTGAGCGCGCTCCTGGTGCTGGGGACGATCTACCTCGGGCTCGACATGGAGAAGTACGCGGCGCGTCCAGTGCAGGGTGGATGAGGCCCCTCTCTTGCGAGAGCGGGTCGCGCATCATCCACTCCTCTCGAGGCGATCATGAGCATCTTCGGCACTCTCTGGGACAAGCTGACCGGTCACGCAGACCTGGTCGAGGCGATGAAGCCGGCCACCACTCGGCCTGACAGCGGCCCGGGCTCGGCAGCCGCAGCCGCGCCCGCGCCGGCAGCGCAACAGGTGGACGTGGAAGCGATCATGACCGCGCTCGAGACGAAGAGCGGGCACAAGAGCAACTGGCGCGAGTCGATCGTGGACATGATGTCGCTGCTCGGCATGAAGAACGACCTTGCCACGCGCAAGGCGCTGGCACAGGAGCTCGGCTACACGGGCGACATGAACGACTCGGCGCCGATGAACATCTGGCTGCACAAGCAGGTGATGCAGAAGATGGCCGCGAATGGCGGCAAGGTGCCCGCGAGCCTGATGGACTGAGCCGGCAGCGCTAGTTGCGGATGGCCGAGAAGTAGCCGGACAGCACGCGCGTCCGGCCGTTGATCGTCTCGGTCTCCGTCGCGGTACCGGCAATCTGCGTGGCACCACTCACGTTGCCATCGAAGCGCCACACGCCTTCCTCGCTCACGATCCGCATGTTGAGGTGCGTCTCGACCAGCGTGCCCTCGAGCGGCCCGATCGTGAAGTAGGGGAGCAGCGTGCCCTGCGGAATCGGGTCGGCGCCGAGCGGCACGCAGGTGGCGCGAAAGGCGTCGGCCGACGCGGTGCCGCCGACCGCGGTGCCGTTGACGGAGATGTCCCACTTGCTGCCCTTCACCGTGCAGCGCATCCCGTCGCCGTCGAGCTCCGTGATGGAAACCGCCCAGCTTCCGTCGACGCCGCGCAGCACCGGCAGCGCGCCCGGCGAGGTGCTGGTGGTGTCGGGATGGTTGCAACTCGTGGCCGCGAGCAGCGCGAGCGCCGCCATCGCCGGGCCACCGCCGCGCATCAGGCCTCGTCTTCCTGGAACCCTGGCTCGCTGGCCAGCACCGCCTTCGCGATCTCGACCATCGGCACGGAGCGATCCTGGCTGGTGCGCTGGAGGATGCGATACGCCTCCTGCTCCGAGGAGCCGGTGCGCCGCATCAGGATGCCCTTCGCCCGCTCGATGGTCTTGCGGTTCTCGAGCGCGCTGCGGGCCGACTCTGCATCCTTTCGCGCGGAGCTGAGCTCCCGCGCGCGCGTGGCGGCGAGGCGCAGCGTGGAGTCGAGCACGCGCGGGGGCGCGGGCTTCGGCAGGAACGCAATCGCCGCGGTGGCGGTCACGTCGCGATCGCTCAGCGTGAGCTGCTGGTCGCCGCTGAAAAGCACCACGGCGACTCCCGGCAGCGATTGCGTGATCAGCTCCGCGGCCTCGATCCCCGAGCCATCGGGCATGTGGACGTCGAGCAACACGACGTCGGGCACGACTTCGCGCGCCTTCTCGAACGCTTCGCGACCCGTTCCCACCTCGGCAACCACGAGGTGGCCTAGCGCGGAGAGCAGGTCAACGAGGAGGGAACGCGCGTTTGCGTCGTCCTCGGCGATCAGCACGCGGATCTGGGCGGTGTCAGTCATCACGCCGGAATTTGAGGGGCCGGAGCGCCCTGCGCCAGCGCGTCAGGCGACATCTCCCACTACGTGCCCGAGAAGTTCGGAGGTGCGAACCGGCTTGCGGAGGATGAAGTCCGCCTCACTGCCCATGCCGCTGCGCGGCTCCCAGCCGGTCACGACGCCGATTCGCATGGTGGCGAACCGCGCGCGGGTGTACGCCACCAGGTCCCAGCCGGTGCCGTCGGGGAGCCCGATGTCCGTGATCAGCACCTCGAACGGAATTGGCCCGTCGAGCTGCTCCCGGGCCTCCTGGACGCTCGTCACCGCGGTCACCGTGTGCCCCTCGGTCTGGAGCAGCGCGGTGACGAATTCGCGGCTGTCGGTGTGGTCCTCCACGAAGAGGATCCTGCGGGGCGCGCGGGGGCGCGGGCGCTCGGGGTCTCCCCCGCGCTCACTGGCGGTGGAGATGGGGAAGATCATCCGGATGGTGGTGCCCACTCCCGGCTCGGACTCGATCTCGGCGTGGCCGCGGTGGCGCTTCGCGATGCCGTACACCTCGGCCAGGCCGAGGCCCGTTCCCCGCTGCCCCTTGGTGGTGAAGAAGGGCTCGAAGGCGCGCTCGCGCACCTCGGCGCTCATGCCGTGTCCCGTGTCGCTGACCTCGAGGCTCACCTGCTCGCCATGCACGGCGGTCTTCACGCGCAGCGTGCCCCCGCCCTGCATGGCGTCGAGGGCGTTCTGCACCAGGTTGAGGAGCGCCTCGCGCACCTCGCCCGCCACGCCGCTGACGATCGCGCCGGTGGTGAGCTGGCGATCGAGCTCGACCACGCCGCCGCGCGACCGCTCCTGCCACAGGGGGCGCGTCATCGCGATCACCTCGTCCACCATCATGGACAGGTCCACGATCTCCTCGCGCACGCCCTGGAGGGGATCCTGGCGAATGAATCGGCCCACGCGGGCGGCGGTGGCTGCGCCCGTCTCGGCGGCCTTTGCGATGCGCACCGCGTAGTCGCGAACGGCTGTTGGATTCTCGGCGTTGGCCTCGAGCAGGTACGCCGCCGCCATGATCGGGTTGAGGGCGTTGTTGACGTCGTGCATCACGCCGGCAGCCAGCTGTCCCACGGCGGCCAGGCGACGCTCGCGCGACCGCGCTTCCTGCAGCGCCAGCACTTCGGCGGTGCGCTCCTGCACCATTCGCTCGAGTCGCTCCGCTTCCGTGGAGACCCGCTCGTAGAGCTCGGCGTTGCGGCGTGCTTCCTCGGCGAGCTGCTGCGACATCTTCACGCGGAAGGTGACGTCGCGCTCCACGGTCACTGCGCCGCGCACGCGGCCGCGCTCGTCGTAGAGCGGGTTGGCGTTCACCTCGATGATCGTGCGCCCCTCGGGACCGCGGCGCACCTCGATCTGCTCGCCGCGCACGCGCTCGCCCTTGAGGGCGCGGGCGGTGGGGTGCTCGTGCACGAAGAGGCTCGTGCCCTCGAGCGTGCGCGGGCGGTCGAGCTGCCAGAGCTCCTGCAGCGTGGCAGGCTGCACGGCGCCGTGATCCTGCTGCGACTGCGTGTTCGAGCGCAGCGTGCGCCCCTCGGGGTCCACCACGCGCACCGAATCCGGGATCACGTCGAAGATGGACTCGAGCTGCGCGATGCTTCGCGCGAGGTCCTCTCGAAGGGATTCGCGTTCCGTGACGTCATTGCCGGCGAACAGCAGCCCCTTGACCCCGTTGGCGTCGGCCAGCGGCGTCATGGTCACCTCCACCAGGCGCACGCCGCTCTTCAGCTGGAAGGGCACGTGCAGGGCGATCGTCGGCATGCCGTCGATCGCGTCGTCGATCTGCTCGGTGAGGTCAGCCAGCGCGTTGGGGAACGCGTCGTACACCGGGCGCTGCTTGAGCTGGTCGGCGTCGAGCCCCGTCAGCTCGCGGTAGCGCGCGTTCGCCGTGACGAGCCGCTCATTGCCGTCGAAGACGGCGATGGCGAGCGAGAGCGCCTCGAGCAGGGCGTCGAATCGCCCATGGGCTTCGCCCTGTGCGCCAGCGGAGATGTCGGCCTGTGGATTGGCCACGACGGGGAGGGATGCGGGTGCGGCGCCGGCACGACGTCCGGCCATGAAGGCCAGCAGCGGCGTTCACCCTCAGATTGCCCGTCGCTCACACTCCTGTCAATGAGAAATCCGCCCCGCGCGCGTGATTTCACGCACTGATTTTCACCACGGGCCGATCGGCGTGCGCGAACCCTCCGGCGAGGCCCGCGGCGCAGTGATCAACCGGGCGCCGCGCTGGTACGTGAGGAACGCATAGCCCCACTCCACCAGCACGCTCAGCCGGTTCCGGAAGCCCGCCAGGTAGAGGATGTGCAGGAAGAGCCAGAAGAACCATGCTGGAATGCCGACCAGGTTCATTCCCGCCACGCGCGCGATCGCCCGGTGACGGCCGATCGTCGCCATGTCCCCCTTGTTCACGTACGTGAACGGTCGCGTGGGCAGGTGCTCCATCCGTCGCCGGATGTTCCTCGCCGCATGCGGACCGCTCTGCATCGCGGCCGGCGCGACTCCCGGCACCGGACGGTCGGGCGGCGCGGGAATCGCCGCCTGGTCACCGACCACGAACACCTCCGGATGCCCAGGCACCGAGAGGTCCGGGTTCACGATCACCCGGCCCGCCCGGTCCAGGGGCACCCCGAGCGAGGCGCCGAGCGGGCTCGCCACGTTTCCAGCCGCCCAGATGATGGTGCCAGCCGCGATGCGTTCCTCCCCGATCGTGACCCACCCCTTCTCGATGCCGGTCACGATCGTGCTCGTGCGGATCTCGACGCCCAGCTCCTCCAGGTCGCGGTGGGCCCTCGCGGCCAGCTCGGGATTGAAGCTCGGCAGGATGCGCGCACCGCCCTCGACGAGGATCACCCGCGCCCGCGTGGCGTCGATGTGCCGGAAGTCCCGCTCGAAGGTGCGGCGCGCGATCGTGGGAAACATCCCCGCCAGCTCGACCCCGGTCGGCCCGCCGCCCACGATCACGAAGGTGAGCCAGGCATCGCGCTCGCGATCCGACGTCGCCTTCTCCGCGCGCTCGAAGGCACCCAGGAACCGCTGCCGGATGACGATGGCGTCGTCGATGCTCTTCAGCCCCGGCGCGGCGGACTCCCATTCCGGGTGCCCGAAGTAGGAGTGACGGGCGCCGGCGGCGAGGAGCAGGTAGTCGTAGGCCAGGTCGGTCGCGCCATCGTCGCAGTGCACCACGCGCGCGACCGGGTCGATCGAGTTCACCTCCGCCATCAGCACCGTGGTGTTCGTCGCGTCGCGCAGCAGGTACCTGATCGGCGCGGTGATGTCGGTCGGCGCCAGGGTCGCGGTGGCCGCCTGGTAGAGCAGCGGCTGGAAGAGGTGGTGATTCGTGCGGTCCACCAGCGTGACGCGCACCGGCATGCGCGCAAGCTCGCGCGCCGCGTACAGCCCACCGAATCCGCCGCCGATGACCACCACATGCGTGCGCGTGTCGTCGGTCACCGCTCCCATCACCGCGCGCTCCGCTCTGCGTCCACCACGCTCCCCTCGGCCAGCTTCGCGCCGAGCGTGATCAGGAGCACGAGCACGATGAGCAGCACCGAGTACGCGGCGGCGGTGCCGAACGACAGGTCGCGGAGCTGCGACAGGATCTCCATGGAGATCGGGCGGTTGTTGTGCGTGAACAGCACCACGCTGGCCACGAACTCGCCGACCGCCGCAACGGCGGCGAGCATGGTGCCCGCCACGAGTCCGGGGCGCGCGGCGGGCAGCACCACCTTGCGCAACGTCATCCACCAGTTGGCGCCGAGCCCGCGCGCTGCATCCTCGAGCGTGGGATCCATCTGGCGCAGCGACCCCTCCACGGCATTCGCCACGAGCGGAATGTTGCGCACGAAGTAGGCGAGCGGCAGGATCCAGAAGGTGCCGACGAGCAGCACGCGCGCGGTGGCCGGGTCGTTGCGGTCGAAGGTCGCCGCGAGGCCGAGCGCGATCGCCGTGGCAGGGATGGCCCATGGGAGCACCACCAGCAGCTGCATCAGCTTCCGCCCCGGCGCCTTCGTCAGCACGATCACGTACGCGGCAAAAAAGCAGATGACGACGTTGGCCGCCGTGGCGATCACCGCCATCAGCACGCTGTTCTTTATCGGCGTCCAGAGCGCGGGATCGGTGGCCAGGCGCCGGAAGTTGTCGAGCGTGTACTCGGGGGGCAGCACCTGCGTGGTCCACGCGCCGTCGCGCGCGAACGACACCAGCACCACCATCAGGTGCGGCAGGATGAGCACGATCACCAGCAGCGCCGCGAGCGCGGGCGCCACGCGACGCCAGACCGGATTCGCGATCGCCACGCGCGAAATGCGGCCCTTGCCGGCCATGGCGTACTCGCGCCGGCGCTCGATCGCGCGCAACACCAGCAGCGCGATCACCGCGGTGATTGCAAGCACCGCGGTCTCGACATAGGCGAGGCCCATCTCGCCATTCAGCTTGGAGTTGAGGATCTGCGTGGCCAGCACGCGCTGCCCGCCGCCGAAGATGTATGGCGCGCTGAACGAGCCGAGTGCGCTCATGAACACCAGCAGGCTCGCGCCCACCAGCGAAGGCGTGAGCAGGGGAAGCGTGATGCGACGCAGCCGCAGCGCGCGGCCGGCGCCCAGCCCCGCGGCCGCTTCATCGAGCGAGCTGTCGTAGCGCTCGAGCCCCGCGGAGACGAACAGGAAGACGTACACGTACATCGTGTACGCGTGCACGAAGATGATCGCCCAGAGGCCGGTCAGTGTCCACGGCGCGTGCTCCATGCCCAGCGCGTACTGCACGCCTCGCGTGATCACGCCGCTCTCGCCGTAGAGGAAGAGGAATGCCAGCACGCCGACGAGTGGCGGCAGCGCGGCGGGCAGCGTCGCGACCGCCGAGAGCACGCGACGCCCGCGAAACTCCATGCGGGTGAGCAGGAAGGCGAGCGGCACGCCGATCGCGAGCGAGGCGATCACCGACCCGACCGAGATCACCAGCGTGCTCCAGAGCGCCTCGCGATCGGCCGGGCTCTCGGCGAACGCGCGCCAGTCGGCCAGGCCGTGCGAGAACGTCCCCACGATCACGGAGACGTTGGGATACACCACGCTCCAGAGCAGTACCGCCAGCAGCGCGAGGGAGAGCGCCGTGGTGCCGCGCCTCATCCCGCCGGCACCACCGCGACCGGCTGGTCGCGCAGCACCACGTGCACGCCGGCGTGCTCCACCAGCTCCTGCTCGCTCGTGACCTCGATGGACTCCGCGGAGTGGTCGAGTGCCACGCGATAGACCTCGTGCCCACCGGCAAAGCGACGCGCGGTAATGCGCCCCTTCCAGCCCGGGCCGTCGCTGGCGCGCAGTGCAAGCGACTCCGGCCGCAGCACCGCGAGCACGCTGCCCTCGGCGTGATTGCCGGCCAGCGGCGCCTGCTGCGTGACGTCGCCGATCGTGACCGACACGCGATCCCCGCGCACGTCGGCGGGCAGCATCACGCCGCGCCCCACGAAGCGCGCGACGTCGAGCGAGGCCGGTGTGCGATACAGTTCCTGCGGGGTGCCCACCTGCTGCAGGCGCCCCTGCTTCAGGATGGCCACGCGATCGGCGACGGCGAAGGCGTCCTCCTGGTCGTGCGTGACGAACACCGCCGTCACCCCGAGCCGGTGGAGCATGGAGCGCAGCTCCTCGCGAGTGTGCTCGCGCAGCGTGGGGTCGAGGTTCGAGAGCGGCTCGTCGAGCAGCAGTACCGGTGGCTCGATCACGAGCGCGCGCGCGAGTGCCACGCGCTGCTGCTCGCCGCCGCTCAGCGCCTGCACCGTGCGGTCCGCCGCGTGCGCCAGCCCCACGCTGTCGAGCGTGGCGCGCGCGCGTGACTCGCGTTCCGTCTTTCCAACGCCACGCGCCTCGAGGCCGAAGGCCACGTTCTCCACCACGCGCAGGTGCGGAAAGAGTGCGTAGTGCTGGAACACCATGCCGAAGCCGCGGCGCTGCGGCGGCTCACGGGTCACGTCTCGCTCGGCGCCGCTCGCGTCGCGCAGCACCACGCGACCCTCGTCGGGAATCTCGTAGCCGGCGATCATGCGGAGCGTGGTCGTCTTGCCGCTGCCGGAGGCGCCGATGAGTGCGAGGAGCTCGCCCGCCTTCACCTCGAGGGAGAGGTCGCTCACGGCGGCGCTGCCGTCATTCCCGAAGCGGCGCGTCAGGCCGCTGAGCACCAGCGAGTTGGCGCTCACTTCCCTCGGCGGCTGTTGCGGATGCTCGCGTCCCAGTGCTTCATCCACGCATCCAGGCTGTCGGAGAGCAGCCGGCGATCCAGCTGCATCGGCCTGATCTTCGCCTGCGCATCGCGGATCCACTGTGGCAGCGAGTCGGGCGGGATGTCGCTGCGCGCCGGGATGCGAAGGTTGTTGCGGGCCGCGGTGAGCAGTTCGGGCTGCGTGGTCACGAACTCGTAGAACTGCTTCGCCAGCGCGGGGTGCGGCGCGCCACGCACCACGCCGATCGCGTCCACCAGCAGCGGCGTACCGCTCGAGGGAATGACGTACGTCACCGGGATGTGCAGCCGCTGCTCGAGCGTGGCGATGTCCGGCATGTTGTACAGGCTGACCACCCCTTCCTGCCGGCCGAGCTTCTGGTAGAGGATCGTGGGGTTGAGGACGTACTCCTTGGTGTTGCCATCGAGCTTCGCCAGCCATTCCCAGCCGGCCGCCGTGTTGCCAGTCTGCGCCACGCTTCGCGCGACGATGGAGCCGAAGATCGCGCGCATCGATCCCGACGGGATCGGGTCGCGAATCACGATCTTGCCCTTCCACTTCGGGAGGAGCAGGTCGTCCCAGTCCTTCGGCGCTTCCGCCGCGGTCACGGCCGCCGAGTTGTAGGCGATGACCTCGGGCGTCATGTAGGTGCCGTACCAGAAGTCGCTCGCGTCGTGCGCCTCCTCCGGCGCACTGGCCGCCCACGTCGGCTTGTAGGCGGCGAGCAGCGAATCGCGCGCGCCGCGCATGAACGTCTCCGCGGGCGCGCCGAACCAGACGTCGGCCTGCGGGTTGGTCTTCTCCGAGCGCAACCGGTCGAGCACGTCCTGCGAGCCCATGTCCACCCACTGGACGTCCACGTCGGGGTGCGCGGCCTCGAAGCGGAGCTCCACGGACGAGAGCAGCTCCTTGCCGTGCGGCGAGTAGATCACGAGCGGCGTGCGCTTGTCGCTCGAGCAGGCGGAGAGCAGCGCGAGCGCGAGTGGTGCCAGGCGCTGAATGGAAGTCCTCACGGCTTCGGCACCACGGCGGCCGGCGGCTTCGCACCCTGCGCGGCCCGCGGGTCTGCCGCAAGCACGTTCACGAACAGCCTGGCAGGGCCCGCCACGCCCGCCGGCAGCTGCCGGAAGAAGCTCAGCGTGGTGTAGACGTACGTCCCCTTGCCCAGCGCCGCCACCATGATCGCTCCGTCCTGCGGCAGCTCGCCGGTGTCGTTCATCGAGAGCGGCGTGTGGTACTGGCCGTCCATCGTGTGCGGCATGTAGAGCGCGCGTTCCTGCACCCAGTCGCGGAAGTCGCGGTCGTCGATGCGATTGGGGCCCGCCATCAGCGTGGATGCGGGATCGAGCACGCGCACGGCCGCATCCTCCTCGGTCACGCGATCCGCGGGACGCGTCTGCGTGATGGGAAATGGCATGATGCCGGGGCGCGCCATCTCGAACTGCCCGTACTGCACGACCACCGTGCCACCGCGCCGCGCGAAGTCGAGCACGCGCGCATTGTTCGCGACCAGCGACTCGTTGGCCTCGTAGGCGCGCGGCCCCACCACCAGCGTGGAGAACTTCGACAGGTCGAGGCGCGGCAGCTCGGCAGGATCGATGATCGTCACCGGGATGCCGAGCTGCCGCAGCGTGGGTGCCACGTTGTCGCCCACGCCCTGGATGTAGGCGATGCTCAGCGAGGCCGGGACCTTCACGTCGGTGGACACGAGCGTGGTGACCGCCTCGCGATACAGCCGCTGCGGACGAATGTGCGCGTACTCGATGGTCGAGTATCCGGCACTGTATCGCACGCCTCCCGCCTCGGCGAACGCGCGCAGCGCGTGACGGCCGGCGGGGAGCGTCCCCTGCAGGCGGAACACCACCGTGGCGCCGCCGAGCGGCGGTACGGTGACGGTTCGCGACACGCTGTCCACGCGAAGCCCGGTGGGCACCTCGAGCGTGACCTTCGCATCGGTGACGCCGCGCAGCGCCGACACCACCCGCACCTGCACCGTGCGATCGATGGATGCGCCCGCCGGCGCATACTCCACCTCGCGCTCGAGGTTCACCGCGAGTCCCGGCGAGCCGGCAAGTGGGCGATGCACCTCACCGCGCGCCGGATCGGCGAAGCGATAGATCACCGGTGACACGATCGCGTTCACCTCGGTGCCCGCGATGCCGAGGCGAATGTCGGCGGTGCTCGTGGCCACGCGGTCCTCGCCGATCACGAGCTCCTTCACGGCCGGGACGCCGGCGATCGTGTCGCGCGCCACCAGGTCGAACACGTCGCCCTTGCGCGGGCGCGTGAGCCACCACGGATTCGACGTGCGATCCACGAGCAGCTGGCCCTTCACCTTGAGCGAGCTGTCCGGTGCGATCTCCGCCGACGCGCCGCCGATGCGGGACAGCGTGCGCCCCTGCTCGAGCACGCCCCACTGATAGCTGATCGGCGCGCGCCCGCGATTGAAGAGGTTCACGGTCACCTCCACGCTGTCACCGACCGCCACGCGCTCGCGGTCGGCGGTCGCCTCCACCGCCACGCCGGCTGCCTGGAGCAGCGCCTCCGTGGCGCGCCGATGCAGCGTCTCCAGCGACACCGCCAGGTCACCCAGCTCGCCCGCGCACTCGGCGATGCCCTTCTCCTCGCACTCGAAGCCGAGCCTCGCCTTGACCGCCAGTCGCGCGACGGTCGCGAGCGGCGCGACCACGCGCTGCGGATCGAACACGTCGAGCGCGCGCTGCGAGGCGGCGATGGCGCCCCCGAGTGAATCGAGCGCCGAGCGCGAATCCGGCGACAGGCGCACCGCGGTGAAGCGCGACCAGCTCGTGTCGATGCCGGTGAAGATGGACGCGTCGCGCTCGGCGCCCGTGGCCGCCTGCACGCTGCCACCCGCGGTCGCGCGCAGCGCCTCGAGCTTCACGTGGTCGAAGCGCACGCCCTTGTTCTGCAGGATCCCGAAGCCCTGCGAGAGGTGCTGCGAGCGGCTCTCCGAGGCGAGCTCCGCGTACGAGCGACCGAGGACCGGGTTGTACTCGCCGGTGTTGAACACGACCGTCGCCTGCGGACGCGGCGTGGTGTAGGCGCCGCGGAAGAACTTGCGCGGCGCCCAGGCGCCCATGCCCATCGTCATGCTGCGCGGAAAGCGCACCGTGTCTGCCGCGGCATCGAACGCCTCGCGCGCCAGGATGCCCGAGAGCTGGTGATGGCCGTGGCCATCGGCCGGCGTGCCGCTGAACATCGCGACGATCACCGTGGGCCGGAACGCACGGATCACTGTCACTACGTCGCGCAGCAGCTGCTCGCGCGGCCAGTGCTTGAGCGTCTCCTCAGCCGACTTGGAGAAGCCGAAATCGTAGGCGCGCGTGAAGTACTGGCGACCGCCATCCAGCCGGCGGGCCGCGAGCAGTTCCTCGGTGCGGATGGCGCCCAGCCCGTTCCCGAGCTCGTTGCCGATCAGGTTCTGGCCGCCATCGCCGCGCGTGAGCGAGAGGTACGCCGTCTCGACGTGATGTCCCTTCGCCAGCCACGTGATGAGCTGTGTGTCCTCGTCGTCCGGGTGCGCGCCCACCACGAGCACGCGGGCACTGGGCCCAACGGCGCGAACGGCGTCACCCAACGCAGCGGCGCCGCGCTCCTGCCCAGGCAGGAGGCGCGGCGCCACCATCATCATCAGTCCAGCAACACCGACCGCAAGAGTACGGATGCGCAAGCACTGTCTCCGATCAGACCTTCGCCTTTTTCTTCGAGCCGCTCGCCACGGTGAGCGCCTCGCGCACGATGCGCCCCTGCTCCGCCGCGTGCGCGTCGTGGTAGCCCTCGGCGGGACTGGCCCGCTCGGGCCGACCCACGTACCGGATGGCCACCTGGCTTCCCGTCGACGCGCGCAGGCGCGGCGAAAGATAGCTCCAGGCCCCCATGTTCTTCGGCTCTTCCTGGGCCCAGGTGACCTCCTCGAGCTTCGGGTAGAGGTCCACCACCGCCGCCAGCTCGTCGTGCGGCCACGGATAGAGCTCCTCGACCCGCACCAGCGCGGCCTGGCCCGCGAACTCGGCGAGTGCGCCCGGCGCCTTCTCGTCGCCGCGCAGCGCGTTCGCCAGGTCGTAGTAGATCTTCCCCGAGCAGAGGACCAGTCGCTTCACGGCCTCGCGGTTGGTGACTGCGGTATCGTCGAGCACTGCCTGGAAGCGGCCCGTGGTCAACTCGTCCAGCGAGCTCGCCGCAGCGGGCAGGCGCAGGAGCGACTTGGGCTGCATCAGCACCAGCGGGCGGCGCTCGGCGCGCATCGCCTGGCGGCGCAGCACGTGGAAGTACTGCGCCGGAGTCGTGGGATACGCCACGACCATGTTCCCCTCCGCGGCCATCTGCAGGAACCGCTCGAGGCGGGCGCTCGAGTGCTCGGGACCCTGTCCCTCGTAGCCGTGCGGCAGCAGCAGCACGAGGCCGGAATCCTGTCCCCACTTGGCGCGATCGGCCGAGAGGAACTGGTCCATGATCGGCTGCGCGACGTTTGCGAAGTCGCCGAACTGCGCCTCCCAGAGCACCATGTCGTGCGGCGAGCAGACGCTAAACCCGTACTCGAAGCCCATCACGGCCGTCTCGGAGAGCGGGCTGTTGTAGATCTCGAACGGCGCCTTCGCGTTGGGCAGGTTGGCGAGCGGCGTGTACGTCGCGCCGGTGCTCACGTCATGCAGCACCGCCTGGCGATGCGAGAACGTTCCGCGCTCCGCATCCTGGCCGGTGATGCGCACGCCCGTGCCCTCCACCAGCAGCGACGCGAACGCCAGCGCCTCGGCATGTCCCCAGTCGATGCCGCGCGAGTTCATCGCCTCGCGACGACGCGGCAGCGTGCGCTGCAGCGTGGGATGCAGCTTGAAGTCGGTGGGCCACGTGAGCAGTCGCTCGTTCAGCGCGACCAGCTGCTCGCTCTTGACCGCCGTCTCGATGGCCGGCGGCGGCGGCGCGCTGCGCGGCTTGTCGGTCGGGTGTTCCTCGTGATCCGGCGTGTTCCTGGTGGACTCGAAGAGTTGCTGCAGCCGCTCGCTGTTCGCCTTCTCGAGCGCCAGCACCTGCTCGTCGGTCATCACGCGCTCGCGCACCAGCCTCGAGCCATAGATCTCGCGCGGGGTCGGGTGCGCCTTGATGAGGTCGTACAGCTTGGGCTGCGTGAAGCTCGGCTGGTCTGCCTCGTTGTGCCCGTGGCGGCGGTAGCCCACCAGGTCGATCAGGAAGTCCTTGCCGAAGCGCTGCCGGTACGCGACCGCCATGCGGATCGCATGGATGCACGACTCCGCATCATCGGCGTTCACGTGCACGATCGGCACCTCGAACCCCTTCGCGACGTCGCTCGAGTAGTGCGTGGAGCGCGAGTCCGTGGGATCGGTGGTGAAGCCGACCTGGTTGTTCGCGATGATGTGCAGCGAGCCACCCACGCGGTAGCCGCGCAGCATCGAGAGGTTGATCGTCTCCGCCACGATGCCCTCGCCGGGGAACGCGGCGTCGCCGTGGATGACGATCGGCAGCACGCTCGCCTCGTCACGGGTGCCCGGCGCGGCGCCGGCCGTGCGCTGGCGCGCGCGCGCAACGCCCTGCATCACGCATCCCGCGAACTCCAGGTGACTGGGGTTCGGCACGAGCTGGAGCTCCACGGTGGTGCCGTCGGGAAGCGTGCGCGCGCCCACGAAGCCCATGTGGTACTTCACGTCGCCCGTATCGCTCGCAGAATTGGTGGCGTCATGACGCCCCTGGAATTCCGCGAACAGCTTCGCCTCCGGCTTCCCCATCACCTGGGTGAGCACGTTCAGCCGGCCGCGATGCGCCATCGCGATCGTCGCCACCCGAGCGCCCAGCGCCGACGCCGAGGCGATCGCGTCATCCAGCATCGGGACCATGACGTCGAGCCCCTCGATGCTGAAGCGCTTCGCGTTCACGAAGGCCAGGCCGAGGAAGCGCTCGATGCCGTCCACGCGCGTCAGTCGCTCGATCAGCCACTGCTTCTCGGCGGCGGTCAGCGGCTGCGTGAACGTCCCTGCCTCGATCGCGCTGCGGAACCAGTTGCGTTCCGACTCAGCGCCCAGGTGCTCGAACTCGTAGCCGAGCGCGCCGCTGTACGCCTCGCGCAGCGCGGCCATCGCCTCGGCCGCATTCGCGCCGGAGAGGCCCAGCGCCTCGGCAGGAATCGCGATAAGGTCCTGCTCGGAGAGCCCGTGAAATCCGGCCGTGAGCTCGGCGGCGCCTGGCGGCGCGGATCCGAGTGGATCGAGCTGGACCGCCATGTGCCCGAACTGCCGCACCGCTGCGGCGAGGGCTGCCGCGCCTGCCACCTTGCGCAGGAACGCCGGGTCGGCGCTCGGGGCGCCAGTCGCGGGCCCGCCGCCGCCGAGCCGCTCCGCGAGCCGGAAGTACTGGCGCCAGCTCTCGTCGACCGACGCGGGATCGCGCCGGTAGTTGTCGAAGAGCTCGCTGATGTAGCCGTCGTTGAAGACGCCGGTGACGGGGAGGGTCATCTGAGTGGGGGTGGGGCCTCCCTGAAATCTATAGAGAGTGATGCAGTGGTGCAGGCACGTGGGCGCGCCGGGTCCGGTTTCCTCGGATAGCGCGGACCAACCGATACGGACTTTCGCGGAGACTGCAACAGCACTGCTTTTGGAACTGCCGCTCAACCAGGCTTCGCGTAGACCGGCGCCACGGCGCCGGAGCGGACGGAACCTTCCTCGCTACGCTCTTGACGATTGCGTGCGCGCTTCCTGCCCCCCTGCCTCACTCCCCACCGGCAGCATGAGCGTGAACTCCGACCCCTCCCCCGCCACCGACACGACCGTGATCCGCCCGCCCAGCAGCCCGGCGATGCGCTGCGAGATGTAGAGGCCAAGGCCGGTGCCGCCGTACCGTCGCGTGAGGCCCACGTCCACCTGTGAAAAGGGGCGAAAGAGCCGCCCCAGGTCCGCCGGCGCGATCCCGATGCCCGTGTCGCGCACGCGGAAGAAGACCTGGTTCCCCTCGCGATCGAGCAGCAGCCGCACCACTCCCGAATCGGTGAACTTGATCGCATTCCCCGCGAGGTTCACCAGGATCTGCCGCACCTTGTCGACGTCGCTCACCATGCGCCCCGGGTCACGCACGATGTGGCACTGGAAGTCGATCGACTTCTGGTTCGCCAGCGGCTCGACCACCGCCGCCGCTGCCCCCAGCAGGTCCGCCGCCAGGAACTCCGTTGGGCGCATGACCTCCCCGCCCGCCTCGATGCTCGAGTACGAAAGCACCTCCTCGATCATCGCCGAGAGGTGCAGCGTCACCGAGCGCATGCGCTCGAGGATCTCCATCTGCGGCTGCGCCAGCGGACCCACCACCTGGTCCACCAGCAGCTCCTCATAGCCCGTGAGCGCGGTGAGTGGCGTGCGCAACTCGTGCGAGATGGTCGCCAGGAAGCGGCTCTTCGCCTGGTCGGCGGCCGTCGCCTGCTCGAGCAGCTCGGACTTCCAGATGGCGAGCGCCGCGTGGTCGGCAATGACGCGCAGTCGCTGCGCCTCTCGGCTGCCGAACGCCACGGACCGCGGGTCGCGCGTGATCACGAGCACGCCGAGCAGCTCCTCGTGGGCGCCCAGTGGCGCGAGCAGCATGGGCCCGATCTCGACGCCCGGTATCATGCGCGCGAGCGGGCGGTCCGATTCGCTGAACGCCTCGACCATCATGACCTTCTTCGACTCGAGCACTTCCTGCGCGAGCGAACCGGCGAGCGCGAAGCGCAGGAAGCGCGCGGGGCCCAGCGCGCCCGCCGCGGCCACCAGCTCACCGTCCACTTCGTTCACCGCGCGTATCACCGCCGCGCCATCAGCGCCGCACTGGCTCGCCGCGGCATCGCAGAGGATGGCAAGCAGCTCGTCGTGATCGGCGACCTCGGCCATCTGCCGCGCAAGCTGCCGCAGCGACGCGTTCTCCTCGTTGCGCTCCTCGAGCACCGTGTCGCGCACGCGCCCCAGTGACGCGAACGGTCGCGAGAGTGCGATCACCAGGAATCCCTGCCCGTCGCGCGCCACGCGCACGCCATAGCTCCTGCGTTCCTCGGGGGCGGAGTACTCGAGGTCGTAGCGCCGTGTGAGCCCGTCGGCCAGCGTGGCGCGCAGCATCTCGCCGCCCGGCTCGAGCGTGAACGCCGGATAGGTGGTCCAGAGGTCGGAGTCCACGGCGACGTCCGCGCCAACGCCGAGGATGCGTTCCCACGGCGAGTTCATGTAGCGCACCCGCCAGTCCGGCGCGATCACGGCGATGGCCTCACCGAGCGCGTCCATGGCGGATCGCGCGTTGAACTCGGAGCCCGGTTCCAGGCGTGCGTGGTCCATGCCGCCCGACAGGCTCGCGCCCGTCACCCTACGGGTGCAGTGGCCGCTCGACCGGCGAGGCGCCGGGCCAGCTGAGCGAGCCCGGCGGCGTCACGCCGCGGCGACGGCGGGCGCCGCGCAGCAGTCGCATGGCGGAGTCCGCATCGAGCGTGGGCAGGTAGAGAAAGCCACCGATGCCGTTCGCGTCGAGCATGCTTGCTTCATCGGGGCGGCGCGTGAGGCTCACCGCAACCACCGCCAGCGTGGAGAGCGTGGGATCATGCTCCCATGCGGCGAGCGCCGTGGTCGCCAGGAGGTCGTAGTCCCAGACGACCACATCCGGCGACAGCACGCGGGCCTGCTCCTCCGCATCAGCGGCGCCCACGGCCGCGAACGACTCGAGGCCGAGCTCGGAAAAATACCGGCAGAAATGCGCGCTGAGATACTCATGGCGCGCCACGCACAACACTCGCATGCTCAAATATACCCGCCGGAGTGGGAAACGGTCATGCGACGGCCGCCAGCGCGCTGCTCAGCTGGTCGAGCAGGTCGTGCAGCTCGCGCGCGCTGGCGGGCCGGTCCTTTCGGTCCTTCGCCATGGTGCGCATCACGAGGTCGGAGAGCGCCTGCGGCATGGGGGCGAGCTGCGCCGGCGCCACGGGCACGTCTTCCATCACCCGCGTGATCAGCGTGAATACGTTGTCCGCCTCGAAGGGCATCTTCCCCGTGAGGCACTCGTAGAGCACGATGCCCACCGCATAGAGGTCCGCCCGCACGTCGATCTCCTCGCCCATCAACTGCTCGGGCGCCATGTACTCGGGCGTCCCGATGATCATCCCCTGCTGCGTGTGGCCCTGCCCTGCCGCTCGCGTCGCGAGCCGCGCGATGCCGAAGTCCATCACCTTCAGCACGCCGTCGCCCTCCACCACCATGTTCTGCGGCTTGATGTCGCGATGGATCACGCCCTCCTCGTGCGCGACCTCGAGCGCGCGACAGAGCTGCTTCGCGATCGGCAGAACCACCGCGAGCGGCAGCCGCCCGCGCGCCTGGATCAGCTCCTTGAGCGACTTCCCTTCCACGTACTCCATGGTGATGTAATAGCGCCCGCTCACCTCGCCGAGGTCGTGCGTGCGCACCACGTTGCGATGCGAGATCCTGCGCGCCAGGCGGATCTCGCTCTTGAAGCGCTCGAGCGCCGTGGGATCCTGCTGCAGCATCTCCGGCTTGAGCGTCTTGATCGCCACGGTCTCGTTGAGCTCGCGGTCCACCGCCTTGTACACCACGCCCATGCCGCCCACGCCGAGCACGTTCTTCACCTCGTAGCGTCCGGCGAAGGTCTGTCCCGGGCGCAGCGAGTCGTCCTCGCCCGTCACGAGCTGCAGCGTGGGAGCGGAACCCGACGCGATCGGATACGTGCGCTGCCCACCGCTCGCAGACGCACCGAGGAAGTCCACCAGCGCCTGCTTGTCACGCAGGTCAGCGAGCAGTGAACGGAACGCGCTCGCCAGCGTGCCGATCTCGTCGGAGCCGGTGTCGGGGATCTCCGCCGCGTAGTCTCCCTCGCTCGCGCGCCGCGCCGCGCTCGCGAGCGCCTGCACGGGACGCACGACCTGTCGCGCCACCAGCCCACTCGTGACGAACGCGAGGAGCAGCCCGCCCACGGCCGCGAGGAAGATCGCGTTGCGCGTGGCGTCGAGTCCCATCTCCGCCTCATCGCGCGAGCGGAAGCCCACGAACCCGCCCACGGCGTTGCCGCGGGCACTCATCAGCTTCCGGCCGTAGCCGATGTAGTGCGTGCCGTTCACGGTGGTCTCGTCGCGCATCATCCCCTGCGCCACGCCCGCCTGCACCACCTCGCCCTTCATCTCGCCGCGGGTCGTGTCCTTCACCATCATCCGGCTGCCCACGAAGTCCTCGAGCGAGCCGCGGTCGGCGAACGTCGCGCCGGTGAGGTGCGGCTTGTCGTTCTGGTCGAGCGCAAAGAACACCACCTGGCTCTTCGTCCCGCGGCCGATCTCCGCCGCGAGCGTGTCGGAAAGGAAGCGCACCGCCATCACCGCGCCGATGATGCGCCCCTGGCTCGAGCCGCTCGCGCTCGCGCCGAAGATCGGCGCCGCGATCGCCTGGAAGAGCAGCGTGTCGTGCGCGACGCCGAAGCCGGTGGACGTCTTGCCCTCCAGCGCCGCGCCGACGAGCGCCGACGAGCCCAGGGAATCGCGCAACGCCGTGGGCTCGTCGCTCTTCCCCTGCCGCACGCCCGCCGCGTTCACCACCTGTGCCCAGTCGGCACCGATCGCCTGCGCCGCGCCCACCGCCTGGTCGTAGCCATTGCCCGCCTCGAGCGAGTCCACGCTCGCCAGCGTGGATGAGCGCACGCCGTTCGCCACCTCGGCCCACGACCGCGCGCCCTTGAGCATCACCTGCTGGCGCGAGTCGAGCGCGTCCTGCACCCGCGCGGCTGTCTCCTCCAGGCTGCGGTCCACGTCCCGCGTCGCGTTCTGCTTCACCGCGCGGCTCGCGATGCCCAGCGCAAGCGCGAGGGCGAGCACCACGCTGCCGGCCGTGCCGAGCAGGATGCGCGAGGTGAGTCCGAGCTTCATGCCTCTCCTGGTGCTGGTCTCGAGCTAGTAGCGGTCGCCCGAGGCGCTCGCGTAGTCCTTGCCGTACTTGTTCTTGTGCTGCACGTAGCGCCAGCCGCGCGCGTCGAGCTGCACCGACAGCGAGCCGATGCCCGCGGCGGGCACGTCGATGGTGCGCGTCATCTCCGTCGCGCGGTCGTGCCACACGTGCAGCACGTATCGGCCGGCGGGCACCCGGTCGAGCGCAAAGCGGCCGTCCGTGCCCGGCTGTGTATAGAAGGGCGTGTTCATCACGATGACGTAGCCCGTCATGCGCGGGTGCACGTCACAGAAGATGGGAAACACGCCCGCCTCGCGAAACGTGTTGTCGCGCGTCTTGCCGCGCCCGTAAACGCCCGTGTCGAACGCGCCGCCCGGCGCCTTCGAGAAGACGTTGTGGTTGAACGGGTCCTGGTTCGTGAAGTCGATCCGGCTCCCCTGCGTGACCACGCGCACTCGCGGCGAGAATTGCCGCGACTGCAGGTTGATGCCAGTGTTCACCGGCACCAGGTTGCGCCGTGCTCCCGTGGGGCTCTCGAGGAACACGACCACGTCGCCCAGGTCCTCCGTCGTCTCACCCGCGCGCTCCAGGATCGTCACCTGCCCGCCCACGCTGCCTTGCGCGCGCCCGACACCCGCCGCGCACAGCAGCATCACCACTCCGAGCATCGCTGGCCGAGCCCGCATTCCGGCATACCTGATGAGAGTCATGTCCAATCGTACCCCACAGTACAACTCTGCCGCCAATCGAGCCGCGCCGTCAAGGAACCGGCTGCACCTCGCTGGCGTGACCGCCGTCACCGTGCTCCTCGGCGCCGCTCGGCTCCATGGCCAGGGCTGCATGACGCCGGACTCCCTCCCGCGGCAGCAGGACTCCCTCGCCATAAGGCTTCGCCGTGCGGAAGACGCGATCGCCGCGCTGCAGCAGCAGGTCGCCGACCAGGCGACGAGTGGCGTGCAATCCCGCTCCCGCGCGCGCCTCGAGCTGCACGGCCGCGTGATCGTCAACGCGTTCTCCAATGAGCGCCGCGTGAACAACGTGGACGACCCGCAGTTCGTCCGCCCCGATTCCGCCTCCGCGCTGCCGATCGGTGGCGGGGGAATGTCCATCCGCCAGACGTCGCTCGGCCTCTCGGTGTTCGTGAGCGACGTGCTCGCCGGTCGCTTCACCGGTGACCTCGACGCCGACTTCTTCGGCGGACAGCAACCGTCCAGTGGGGGGCGCACCTTTCCCCTGCTGCGACTGCGCACCGCGCGCGCCATGGTGCAGTGGACGCATGCGGATCTGCTGGTGGGCCAGGAGCAGCCGCTCATCGCCGGACTCAATCCGCGCGGCGTGGCCGCACTCGGCACGCCCGACTTCGTGGCCGCGGGCAACCTCTGGCTCTGGCTGCCGCAGTTGCGCGCCGGGATTCACGGCACGGGTCCCGTGCGCTTCGGCCTGCAGGGCGCGGTGCTCGCGCCCACGAGCGGCGATGCAGCGACTGCGTTCGACACCGACGTCGACGTCGCCGAGCGCTCGCGGCGTCCATTCCTCGAGGCGCGCGGATCGATCGCGTGGGGCGAGGACGATGCAGCAGGCGAGATCGGCTGCGGCGCGCATGCCGGCTGGCTCGCGATCTCGACGACCACCACCGTTCGCGGTGAGGCCTACGCCTGCGACGCGCGCATCCCGCTCGGCTCGCGCCTCGAGTTGCGCGGCGAGGGATACGCGGGACGCGGCGTGCGTGGACTGGGCGGCGGTGCCATCGGGCAGAACGCCGGCGTGGGGCTGAAGCCACCGCGCACGCGAGCCGGATGGGCGCAGGCGAACGTGCGCGTCGCGCAACCGTTGCTGCTGGGAGTGGGCTGCGGCGTGGACGATCCGCAGGATGCGGAGCTCGCGGCGGGCGCGAGGCTGCTCAATCGCGCCTGCGCGGCGCATGCGCTGCTGCGCGGGTCAGGCCCGCTGTTCGTGGGCGCGGAAGTGCGCCGCCTGGAGACGACCTACTCGGCGGGGAAGTTCATCAACCACCACCTGAATGTGGGGGTGGGGTTCGAGTTCTGACCCTGGGATTGTTCTGGCCGATAAAAGCATCTCGACCTCGCCGGCATCTCGCGACTGAAACACAGATGACCGCTGCACGGCGACTGCAGATGGCCGCCGCAGGGCGTAAGGCATCCCGATTGAAGTGCACACCGCGCCCTGGCTCGGCTGATGAGCAGTTACAAACAATCAGTTGCAGTTGGCAATTTTCTGCCGTTGCCGTTCAGCGGCCATCCGCGTTTCAATCGCTGGATGCCAGCCCGGTCGGGATGCTGTTATCGGCCACATGCGCATGCTCCAGCTCCTTCGCCCCGGGCATCACGGCATCGCGCCGCGCCACCGACCGCTCATCGCTCGCCGGCTGGATGATCTCGTTCTCGGACGTCGGGCGCGGCGGGCGGACCGGCTCCGCGCTCGCCGGCAGCTCCAGCCGGAACACGCTTCCCTCGCCCGGGTTCGACGTCACCGTCAGCGTGCCGCACAGCATCTCGGCCAGCCGTCGCGAGATCGGAAGCCCGAGCCCCGTCCCCTCGGTGAGCTGTGACTTTCCAAGCTGCACGAACTCCTCGAAGATCCGCTGCTGGTCCTCGGCCAGGATTCCCTCGCCCTTGTCGGAGACCTCGATGCGCACGCCGCCACCGGGCAGTCCGGTGACGTTCACGTTGATCGGCTCGCCCTTGCCGAACTTGATGGCATTCGAGAGCAGGTTGAGCAGGATCTGGCGCAGGCGGCGCGGGTCGCTCACGATGCGCACCGGCTCCCCCGAATGCTGCAGCGTAAGCTCGGACCCGTACTGGTCGGCGAGCGGGCGCACCGTGACGAACAGGTCGTCCACGATCGACGGGAACGCCACCGGCTGCAGCCGCAGGTCGATCTTGCCCGCTTCGATCTTCGAGAGGTCGAGCACGTCGTTCACCAGCTCCAGCAGGTGCTTCGCCGCCTTGTGCGTGCGGCGGATGCCCTCCTCCTGCTTCTCGTTCAGCGGCCCGTAGATCTGCTCGAGCAGCAGCGTGCTGTAGCCCAGCACCGCGTTGATCGGCGTGCGCAGCTCGTGGCTCATGGAGGCGTAGAAGCGGCTGCGGGCGGTCATCGCGCGCTCGAGCTCCTCCTGGCGCGCATTGAGCTCGTCGTTCAGCGACGTGAGCTCCGCGGTGGTCGCCTCGAGCGACACGGCCTGCTTGCGCAGCGCCTCGGCCACGCGGTTCCGCTCGGAGACGTCGCGCACGATCAGCGTATAGGTGCGCTCGTCGCCCGCCTCCATGCAGGAGACCGAGGCCTCGATCGGGAATCCGTCGCCATTGCTGCGCTGCGCGATGAACTCGGCCACGTGCGCGCTGCGCTCCGAGTCGAGCCCCGAATGCTCCTTGCGATTCGCGATGCCGTGCTCGCACATGCGCTGCACGATCTCGGCGCTCATGTCGCGCGGGAACAGCGTCTCGATCGGCTTGCCCATCACCTCGCCCGCCGCCATCCGGAACATGCGCTCCGCCGCCGCGTTGAACAGCGAGACCTTGCCTTCGTGGTCGAAGGTGAGGATCGCGTCCATGGCCGAGTTCACGACCTCGCTGTAGCGGCGCTCCGACTGCAGCAGCTCGTGCATGTGGCGCAGCTCGAGCTCGCGGCGCTCCGCATCGCGCAGCCGGTGCTCCTGCTCCTGCAGCCGGCGCTGCTTCATGTAGAGGTCGACGAACACCATCACCTTCGACCGGAGGATGTCCGGCTGGAAGGGCTTGAAGAGGTAGTCGACCGCGCCCACCGAGTAGCCGCGGAAGATGTACTCCTCCTCCTTGCTGATCGCGGTGAGGAAGATGATCGGGATGAATCGCGTGCGCTCGCGCGACTTGATCAGCTCCGCCGTCTCGAAGCCGTTCAGCCCGGGCATCTGGACGTCGAGCAGGATCACCGCGAAGTCGTGCGTGAGCAGCTTGCGCAGTGCCTCCTCGCCCGAGCTCGCGCGCACCAGCCGCTGCCCGGTGGGCTCGAGGATGGCTTCGAGCGCGAGCAGGTTCTCCGGACGGTCATCCACCAGGAGGATGTCGACCGGCGCCTCGTTCTCCATGCTCACCCGCATCGCCTCCTCGCTCATGCGGCGCCGTCCTTCGGCGGCGAGTACACCGGGAGCGAGGAGATGAATCGCGCCGCCTTCAGCAGCCCGAACACGCGCGCACTCGGCACGGACACGAGTGCGGCCTCCGGCATGACCGGGCTCTCCGCCTCGGAGGGCTTCTGGATGACGGCCAGGCCGCCACGATCCACGATGCGCCGCAGCCCGGCGGCGCCGTCGGCATTGGCGCCCGTGAGCACGACGCCCACCGCGCGGAAGGTGTACGCATCCGCGGCGCTGAGCATGGCGACGTCGATCGAGGGACGGCTGTATCGCACGGGCTCGTCGCACGACAGCGAGAAGCTGCCGCACTCCACCAGCGTGTGATAGTCCGGCGGCGCCACGTACACCGCTCCGGCCTCGATGGGCATCTTGTCCTCGACCTCAGTGACCGGCAACGGCGTGATGTCCTGCAGGAAGCCGCGAAGCAGCGTGCCCGACTCCCGGTGACGGTGCTGCACGATGATCACCGCGAGGCCGAACTCCGCCGGCAGCGCGCCCACCATCGTCCGCAGGGCATCCAGCCCGCCCCACGAGGTTCCCACGATCACCAGCTCGTAGCCTACGCTCACGTTCCCCGCTCACTTGATCTTCCGGTAGATCTTCTCACGCTCGTCGATCCGTTCGTAGCAATCCTCGTACTTCGAGAACTTCAGCGACTCCTTTGCCCCAAGGCAGAGCACGCCGAAGTTCGCCAGGCTGTCGTAGAACAGTGAATGCACCCGGTTCTGCAGCTGCTTGTCGAAATAGATGAGCACGTTGCGGCAGAAGATCACGTGGAACTCGCTGAACGACCGGTCGGTGACCAGGTTGTGCTGCGAGAACACGATGTTCCGGCTCAGCGCCTTGTTGAACAGCGCCCCGTCGTAGAGGGCCGTGTAGTGCTCCGAGAACGACTGCTTGCCACCGGCGCGCAGGTAGTTCTCGGTGTATTCCTGCATGCGGTCGAGCGGGAAGATCCCCGAGCGGGCGCGCTGCAGCACCACGTCGTTGATGTCCGTGGCGTAGATGCGCGCCCGGTCGTACAGCCCCTCCTCCTCGAGGAGGATCGCCATCGAGTACACCTCCTCCCCGGTCGAACAGCCCGCATGCCAGATGCGGATGAACGGCCACGTGCGCAGCAACGGGATCACCCGCTGCCGGAACGCGAGGTAGAACGACGGGTCGCGATACATCGCGGTGACGTTCACCGAGAGGTCCAGCAGCAGCCGCTCCATGACGTCCTGGTCGTGGAGCACACCCTCCTGCAGGGCGGAGATGGTTTTCATCCCCTCCCCCGTCAGCCGCTTCCACAGCCGCCGCCGGAGCGACGCATACGCATACGACCGGAAGTCGAACCCGTAGTGCCGGTAGATCGCCTCGAGCAGCAGTTCGATCTCGATGCGCTCGAGGTCGGCATTGTAGCTCGGGGGAGGTCCCGGAATTCCACGAGTGTCGCCGGTTATCGGTAAAGCCATACCCGCATCAGGCTCAACAGCTGCTCCGTGTCCACCGGCTTGGTGATGTAATCCGAGGCGCCCGCCGCAATGCACTTCTCGCGGTCGCCCTTCATCGCCTTCGCCGTGAGCGCGATGATCGGGATCTGCTTGAACTCGCCCTTCGACCGGATTGCCCGGGTCGTCTCGTATCCGTCCATCTCCGGCATCATCACGTCCATGAGGATGAGGTCGATGTCCGGCGTCTTCTCCAGGTCGGCGATCGCATCCCGCCCGTTCTCGGCGAAGCGCACGATCATCCCATGATCCTCCAGCATGCTCGTGAGCGAGAAGATGTTGCGAACGTCGTCATCGACCACGAGCACCCGCTTCCCGGCGAACACCGCATCGGTGTTGTGCAGCCGCTCGAGCATCCGGCGCTTCTGCTCCGGAAGCTTTGCCTCCACCCGGTGCAGGAACAGCGCCGTTTCATCGAGGAGGCGCTCGGGAGACTTCACGTCCTTCACGATGATCGTCTCCGCATAGCGCCGGAGGCTCGTCTCTTCTTCCTGCGTGAGCTCCTTGCCGGTGTAGATGATGATCGGCAGGTCCCGCATGCGGGCGTCCGCCTTGACCGTCTCCAGCAGCTGGAAGCCGTTTGTGCCGTCCAGGCCCAGGTCGAGCACCATGCAGTCGTAATGACCCGTTCCGAGCTCGCGAAGCGCCTCGTCGGCCGTGCCGACCGGGGTGATCTCCACGTCCTCGTGCGCGATCAGCTCCACCATGCTGTTCCGCTGCGTCTCGTCGTCCTCCACGATCAGCAGCCGCTTGACCGGCGAATCGATGAACTGGGCGATGCGGCCGAACGAGTCCTCGAGCGCCTCCTTCGTCACCGGCTTCTCGAGGTAGGCGATCGCGCCCGCCTTGAGGCCGTGCTGGCGCTCGCGAATCCCCGTGATGATGTGCACCGGGATGTGTCGCGTGTCCGGGTGGTGCTTCAGCCGGTCGAGCACCTCCCAGCCGTCGATCCCCGGCATGTCGATGTCCAGGGTGATCGCGTCCGGCTCGAAGGCATGCGCGAGCTTGAGGCCTGCGTCGCCATCGAGCGCGTTGAGGCCCTTGAATCCCTTCTCGTGCGCCATCTCCAGCAGGATCTTCGAGAAGTTCACGTCGTTCTCGATGATGAGCACCACGCGGTCCCCATCCTCGATCTCGTCGCGATCGTCCTCGAAGCCCTCCGGCTTCGGCAGCTGCTCCACCGGGATCGGGTCCCAGCTCGCCTCGCGCTCTTCCCATGTCGGCTCATCCAGCACCGTGGAGGACGCCGTCATGTCCATCGACGTGCCCTCCCGCGCGGCGCCCGCCCCGGCCTGCTCGCTGCGCCAGGGAAGCTGCACGGGCTCGCGCGACTTCCGCTCGACTGAGCGCGCGCTCTCGGTGGGCCGGCGCGGGTTGCGCCCGCGTCCGCCGCCGCCGCCGCTCCCACCGCCATCGGGTCCGCGGTCGTTCCCCCCTTCCTCACCCGCTGCCGGCTCCGTGCGCACGTAGCGCGCGGGCAGGAAGAGCGTGAAGGTGCTGCCCGTGCCCAGCGTGCTCTCCACGCGGATCTCGCCGCCGAGCAGTCGCGCCATCTCGCGGCTGATGGAGAGGCCGAGTCCCGTGCCGCCGTACTTGCGGCTCGTGGTGCCGTCCGCCTGCTGGAACGCCTCGAAGATCAGCTGCTGCTTCTCCTTGGCGATGCCGATGCCGGTGTCGGTCACCTGGAAGGCGATGACGTCCGCCGCCTGGTCCAGGATGCGGCTCGCGAAGCGGCGCGACTTCTCGGCGCGCCGGATCGTGAGGGTCACGCCGCCCTTGTCCGTGAACTTGAGCGCGTTGGCGAGCAGGTTCTTGAGCACCTGCTGCAGCCGCTGCCCATCGGTGTAGATGGGCGTCGGCGTGTCGTCCTCGATCTCCACCTTGAACTCGAGGCTCTTCTGCTCGGCGAGCGGGCGGAAGGTCCGGTCCACGAAGCTCTTCACCTCGGCCACCGGCATTTCCGTCGGGTTCACTTCCATCTTGCCAGCCTCGACCTTGGACAGGTCCAGGATGTCGTTGATCAGGCTGAGCAGGTCCGTTCCGCTCGAGTGGATCGTCTGCGCGAACTCGACCTGCTTCGGCGTGAGGTTCTTGTCCTTGTTCTCCGTGAGCAGCTTCGCGAGGATGAGCAGCGAGTTGAGCGGCGTGCGCAGCTCGTGGCTCATGTTCGCGAGGAACTCGTTCTTGTACTTGGAGCTGAGTGCCAGCTGCTGCGCCTTCTCTTCCAGCGCCTGGCGGGCCGACTCCACCTCGCGGTTCTTCTGCTCCACCTTCGCGTTCTGCTCGGCGAGCAGCGAGGCCTTCTCCTCGAGTTCCTCGTTGACCTGCTGCAGCTCTTCCTGCTGCTCCTTGAGCAGCTCTTCCGACTGCCGCAGCGTGCGCGCCTGCGCTTCCAGCTCCGAGTTCGAGCGCTTGAGCTCGTCCTGCTGCTGCTGGAGCTCCTTCGACTGCGACTGCAGCTCCTGCGTCAGCTTCTGCGACTGCTCGAGCAGCTCCTCGGTGCGCATGTTCGCCTGGATCATGTTCAGCACGACGCCGATCGACTCGGAGAGCTGGTCGAGGAACGTCTGGTGGATCTGGCTGAACGGGAGGAAGCTGGCGAGCTCGATCACCGCCTTCACGTCACCCTCGAAGAGGATGGGGAGCACGATGATGTTGCGGGGCGGCGCCTCGCCCAGGCCGGAGGTGATCTGGATGTAATCGTCCGGCACGTTCTGCAGCAGGATCGGCTGCTTCTCGAGCGCCGCCTGGCCAACGAGGCCCTCGCCGAGCGAGAAGCGGTTGGCCACGTGCTTCCGCGCGCGATACGCGTAGCTCGCGATCAGGCGCATGATGTTGCCGTTGCTCTCCGTGTCCACGATGAAGAACGCGCCGTGGTGGGCGGAGACCAGCGGGGTGAGCTCGCTCATGATGAGGCGCGAGACAGACTCGAGGTCCTTCTGCCCCTGCATCATGCGGCTGAACTTCGCCAGGTTGGTCTTGAGCCAGTCCTGCTCCTGGTTGCGCTCCGTGGTCTCGCGGAGGTTGCCGATCATCTGGTTGATGTTCTGCTTGAGCTCGTCGAGCTCGCCCTGCGCTTCCACGGTGATCTGCCGGGTGAGGTCACCCTTCGTCACGGCCGTGGCGACGTCGGCGATGTTTCGCACCTGGGCCGTGAGCGAGTTGGCCATGGCGTTCACGCTGTCGGTCAGTCCCTTCCAGGTGCCGGCGACGCCTGGCACCTCGGCCTGTCCGCCGAGCTTTCCTTCCGTGCCCACTTCCTTGGCCACTCGGGTCACTTCGTCTGCGAACAGTCGCAGTCGGTCGACCATGTTGTTGATCGTGTTCTTCAGGGCGAGCACCTCGCCCTGGACCTCCACCGTGATCTTCTGCGACAGGTCACCGTTGGCGATGGCCGTGGTGACGTCGGCGATGTTTCGCACCTGGCTGGTGAGGTTGGACGCCAGGCCGTTCACGTTGTCGGTCAGGTCCCGCCAGGCACCCGCGGCGCCCGGCACCTTGGCCTGTCCGCCCAGCTTTCCTTCCGTTCCCACCTCGCGCGCCACGCGCGTCACTTCGCTGGCGAAGGCGTTGAGCTGGTCCACCATGGTGTTCATGGTGTTCTTGAGCTCCAGGATCTCGCCGCGCACGTCCACCGTGATCTTGCGACTGAGGTCGCCGCGTGCCACGGCCGTCGTTACATCGGCGATGTTTCGCACCTGCACCGTGAGGTTGCCGGCCATGGCGTTCACGTTGTCGGTCAGGTCCTTCCAGGTGCCGGCTACGCCCGGCACGTTGGCCTGTCCACCCAGCCGGCCCTCCGTTCCCACTTCGCGCGCCACGCGCGTCACTTCGTCGGCGAAGATCCGCAGCTTCTCCACCATGGCGTTGACCGTGTCCTTCAGGTCGAGCATCTCGCCGCGGACTTCCACGGTGATCTTCTGCGAGAGGTCTCCGTTGGCCACCGCCGTCGTCACGAGGGCGATGTTTCGCACCTGGTTCGTGAGGTTGGAGGCCATGAAGTTCACGTTGTCGGTCAGGTCCTTCCACGTGCCGGCTACGCCTGGCACGTTGGCCTGACCTCCAAGGATTCCTTCGGTACCCACTTCGCGCGCCACTCGGGTCACTTCCGAGGCGAAGGCGGACAGCTGGTCCACCATGGTATTGATGGTGTTCTTGAGGGCGAGCACCTCGCCCTTGGCTTCCACGGTGATCTTCTTGGTCAGGTCACCCTTTGCCACGGCTGTCGTTACATCCGCAATGTTTCGCACCTGCGACGTCAGGTTCGACGCCAGCACGTTCACGTTGTCGGTGAGCGACTTCCATGTGCCGGCGACGCCTGGCACGTTGGCCTGGCCGCCCAGGATGCCGTCGGTGCCCACCTCTCGCGCCACTCGGATGACTTCTCCCGAGAAGGCGTTGAGCTGGTCCACCATTCGGTTGATGACCTCCTTGATCTGGAGGATCTCGCCCTGCGCCTCGGCGGTGATCTTTCGGCTCAGGTCACCGTTGGCGATGGCGGTTGCCACTGCGCTCACGTCGCGCAGCTGCACGGTGAGGTTGGCGGCCATGCCGTTCACGTTCTCCGTCAGGTCGCGCCACGTGCCGCTCACGCCCTCGACTCGCGCCTGGCCGCCGAGCTTTCCTTCGGTACCCACTTCCTTGGCCACGCGGGTCACTTCGCCGGCGAAGGCGTTGAGCTGGTCCACCATGACGTTGATGGTGTTCTTGAGCTCGAGCACCTCGCCCTGCGCGCTCACCGTGATCTTGCGGCTCAGGTCGCCCTTTGCCACGGCCGTCGTTACATCGGCGATGTTGCGCACCTGGTTGGTGAGGTTCGCCGCCAGCTGGTTCACGTTCTCGGTCAGGGACTTCCACGTGCCGGCCACGCCAGGCACGCTCGCCTGTCCGCCGAGGATGCCCTCGGTGCCCACCTCGCGCGCCACGCGGGTCACTTCGTCGGCGAAGGTGCGGAGCCGGTCCACCATGGTGTTGATGGTGTCCTTCAGCTCGAGCACCTCACCGCGCGCTTCCACGGTGATCTTCTGCGAGAGGTCGCCGTTTGCCACGGCCGTCGTTACAAGTGCGATGTTTCGCACCTGGTTGGTCAGGTTGCCGGCCAGCGCGTTCACGCTATTGGTCAGGTCGGCCCACGTTCCACTGACGCCCTGCACGTTGGCCTGCCCGCCCAGGATGCCTTCCGTTCCCACTTCGCGCGCCACGCGCGTTACTTCCGAGGCGAACGCGGTGAGCTGGTCCACCATGGTGTTGATCGTGTCCTTCAGTTCGAGCACTTCGCCCTTCGCCTCGACCGTGATCTTCTGGGAGAGGTCGCCGTTTGCCCCGGCCGTCGTTACAAGCGCGATGTTTCGCACCTGGCCAGTGAGGTTGCTGGCCATGGCGTTCACCGAGTCCGTCAGGTCCTTCCACGTGCCGGACACGCCCTGCACGTTCGCCTGCCCGCCCAGCACGCCTTCCGTTCCCACTTCGCGCGCCACGCGCGTCACTTCGCTGGCGAAGGCGTTGAGCTGGTCCACCATCCGGTTCACCGTGGAGCCGATGCGGTAGAACTCGCCCTGCACCGTCTTGCCGTCGATCTCCAGCTCCACCTTCTGCGAGAGGTCGCCCTCGGCCACCGCCTTGATCACGCGCGACACTTCGGTCGTCGGCGTCACCAGGTCGGTGATCAGGTTGTTGATGGCGTCCACCGACTCGGCCCAGCGTCCCACCGAGCCCGGCATGGCGGCCCGCTCGCGCATGCGGCCCTCTCGGCCGACGGCGTTGGAGACGCGCACCAGCTCATCGGTGAAGCGCTCGCGCTTCTCGGCCACGCGATTGAAGACGTCGACGAGCTCCGTGAACTCCGGATCCTCGTCCTCCGCGGCCAGGCGCACGGCGAAGTCGCCGGCGTCCATGGCGCGCAGGCCGCGCAGCAGGTCGCGCATGGAGCGCGCGCGGCTGTTGCCGCGATCGGCGCCTCGACGCTTGGGGGCTCGACCCATGCCGCCGCCCACGGGGACCTCGGTTTCGGTATCGGTAGCGGCGGCCGATCGGGCCGCCGAGCGGGACTTTCCGTTAGCGGACTTTCGTCCGTTGCGGCGCTTTGCGCCGCGACCGTTCCCCTCTTGGGGGTCTTCGGTGAGATCCGGTCGTTCGCCGATGCCCACGGGTGCACTCCTGCGGGTGGAGGTAGGAGACTGCGGTGCTAAACGCCGACAGTCGGACCCTGCAAGCAGGGTGCCGAGCTCGGGCGTACGGTAGGGACGTACGGTTGGTCGAAAAGAGCTTCGTGCAGTGCAGGAATCGTGCAAATGCATCGGGCCGCCATGTTGAGGCGGCCCGATGACTTCCTGGATGCTGCGTGGCGAGCGCCTCGCGCGTGCTCAGGGGACTACGGTCACGACGTCCCCCGGCTTCACTCCCCCCTCCTCCAGGATCCGCACGTACACCCGGCTCCACCCCGGATGGAGCTTCTGCGAAATTCTGGTGAAGTCCATGTCGCTGAACGCGTTACGGATGGTCTTGCAGGGCACGGTGTAGCTCGATACCTCCGCCAGCACCCCTCCAATCCGCAGCCGGACGCCCGGCTCCACCAGCCGCCAATCGAGCCCCTCGATCGTGACGTTCTCCCCCACCACGCCCGGCTGAATGGGATGCCCCTCGCCACGCAGCGCCTCGATCAGCTCCATCGAGTAAAGGCAGAGGGCGCGTTCCGGACCGCCGTGAAATCGGCGATCGCGCTGCTTGTCACCCTCGAGGCCGTTGACCGTTACGCGCGCCAACAGCAACGGCAGCTTGGGGACGCCGCCCTTCGATGCACTTACCTGAATAACGGTTGCCATTATAATGCTATGCGTTATGCAACCGTGGAGCGCGCCGGGATCACTGACCTCGCCAGCGTCACCGCCAGCCCGCCATTCCTGGTCTCCGCCACGGTCTCGAGCGGCAACCCTACCGCCCGTCCGAGCCGAGCGTCGGGGACGTACATCGCCAGCGTCCACCCCGGCGCCTTCTGCTTCGCCAGGTTTCCCACCGCCGCATAGAGGTTCCGCAACTCCACCGGGTCCCCGATCCGCACCCCATAGGGAGGGTTCGTCGCCAGCAGCCCAACTCCCGGCGGCGGTTCGGCAGCGCTGAGCGGCTTAACCGAGAACTCGATGTCGGCCTCCACTCCCGCCTGCGTCGCATTCGCACGGGCCGAGTTGATGGCGCCCTGGTCGCGGTCCGACGCGACGATCCGCACCGGACTCGCCGGCAGCGCTGCCGCTTCCGCCTCGGCATGCACCCGGCGCCAGGTAGGCGCGTCGTGCACCGGCCAGTCCACCACCGCAAAGCGGCGCTTGAGTCCCGGCGCGATCCGGCGCGCAATCATTGCCCCCTCGATGGCGATCGTCCCCGACCCGCACATCGGGTCGAGCAGCGGCGTCTCTCCCGTCCATCCGGCGCCCAGCAGGAGCGCCGCCGCCAGCGTCTCGCGCAGGGGCGCCTTGCCGGCCTCGCCCCGGTAGCCGCGCATGTGCAGCAGCGCGCCGCTCGCGTCGGCGCTGATGGTGCACGTGTCGTGGTTCAGCCGCGCGATGAACAGCTGCTCCGGCTCGCGAGCGCCACCGTCGGCGTCATGGTCGTCGCGATCGGCCTCCGACGTGAACACGCTCTCCGCGCCCAGCTTGTTCTCGATGGACTTCGCCAGCCGCTCGGCCACCGCGTCGGAGTGGTAGAGGCGCGACTTCTTGCACGTCACGCGCAGCCGCACCGGGCGCCCCTTCTGCACCGCCAGCTCCCACGGGACTTTCTTTGCGTGCCGCTCGAGCTCGTAGAAGGCCTTCGCCTTGAACTCGGCCAGCCGCACGATCACGCGCGTCGCGCTCCGCAGCCAGAGGTTCGCGCGATAGACGGACTCGAGCTCGCCATTCCACTCGGCCCCGCCCTCGACCGCCTTCGCGTCGATGCCGAGCGCGCGCAGCTCGGCGCACACGATCCCCTCGAAGCCCGGCGCGGCGATCGCAAAACAGTCGAAGCGCCGGGCGGGCGTGGGCAGGTCGGCCTTGGGACGGGCTGCGGGGATCTTCACGGCCCTAAGATAGCCGCGCGCGCTGCCGGCAACGGCGCCGCATGGACGGTCGATCGAGTTGGCAGGGCGTGTGTCGAACTGCCAGACCGACGCGTGCACCAGCGCCGGAAAATTTGCCACGGTGGCAGTTTTTCCCGGCACTCGCGCTGCGGATGCTGGGCCGCAACCCCGCCACTCATGGAACTCGTGGAGCGGGCAATCAACCGAATGGAGGATGCCCTCATGTACAACCGTTCCCTCACCTCGACGCTTGACCGGATGCTCACCCTCAACCGCGCGCTGGACGAAGCCTTCCAGGCGCCCGGTTCTCATGGTTCCGCCGCCCGCCTCTGGGTGCCGGCGATGGATGTGACGGAGCACGGCGACGCGTACGTCATCTCGGCGGAGCTGGCCGGCGTGCCGCGCGATGCGATCGAGCTGGACTTCGAGCGCAACGTGCTGACGATTCGGGGCACCAAGCCGAACACCCTCAACGCCGAGGCGGGCGAGATGCGCGTGTTCACCAACGAGCGCGTGAGCGGCAGCTTCGAGCGCTCGCTGCGCCTCCCCGAGTCGGTGGACGCCGAGCGCATCAGTGCCGCACATGCGGACGGCGTGCTCACCGTGACCGTGCCCAAGGCGCAGGGCGCCCGTGCGCGGCGCATCGAGATCTCGAGCGAGCCGCTCAAGGTTTCATCGCAGGGCTGAGCTCGCGTGGGGAAGGGGCAGGAACGCTTCCTGCCCTTTCTCCCTGCATGTCCCCAAAGGTTTCCCGCACGCGAGCGCTCGCGATCCTGCGCGAGCGCTTCGGTCACGACGCATTCCTTCCCGGCCAGTGGGAGCCCATCAGCGCGGCGCTCTCAGGCCAGGACGCGCTCGTCGTGATGCCCACCGGCAGCGGCAAGAGCATCATCTACCAGCTGCCGGCACTGATGCTCGAGGGGCTCACCGTGGTGGTGAGCCCCTTGATCGCACTCATGAAGGACCAGCAGGACAAGCTGCGCGCGCAGGGCGTGGCTGCGCTCGCCATGCACTCGCACCTCAACACCGCCGAGACGCGCGAGACGGCGAGGCAGGTGCTCGAGGGCGAGGGCGAGATCCTCTACCTCACCCCCGAGCGCTTCAAGGACCGCGAGTTCTTCGAGCGCCTGCTGCAGCGCAAGGTCGCGCTGTTCGTGATCGACGAGGCGCATTGCGTGAGCCAGTGGGGACACGACTTCCGTCCCGACTACCTCACGCTCGGTTCGATCATCAAGCGGCTGGGGCGCCCGCCGATCCTCGCGCTCACCGCAACCGCCACCGAGGAGGTGCGCGCCGACATCGCCCGTCAGCTCGGCATGACGGACCCGCAGGTGAGCGTGAGCGGCTTCGCGCGACCGAACCTGCGCTTCGAGATCGACCGCACGGTGAACGCGAAGCAGAAGGACGAGGAGCTGCGTCGGATGCTGGGCGAGCTTCCCGGCGTGGGCGTGATCTACTGCGCCACGGTGAAGGAAGCCGAGCGGCTGCACGAGCTGTTCGGCGCGGAGTTCAACGTGGGGCTCTATCACGGCAAGATGGGAGCGCATGAGCGCAAGGAGACGCAGGAGCGCTTCATGGCCGATGGGTACAAGGCCATCGTCGCGACGAATGCCTTCGGCCTCGGCATCGACAAGCAGGACCTGCGCTTCGTGATCCACTACCATTTTCCCGGCTCGGTAGAGGCGTACTACCAGGAAGCGGGGCGCGCGGGTCGCGATGGCCAGCCGGCGACGTGCACGGTGTTCTACCGCGTGGAGGACAGCCGCGTGCAGTCGTACTTCCTGGGCGGGAAGTATCCCGACGTGGAGGAGGCGGCGCGCGTCGCGCTCATCCTCGAGCGCGTGCCGATCGGCGAGCGGGTGCACGTGGACGAGCTGTCGCAGCAGGCGGACGTCGCCCGCCGCAAGGCGCGCATCGTCCTGGTGCTGCTCAAGCGGCATGGGCTGGTGCGCGAGTATCGCGGCGGCGAGTGGGAGCGCGTATCGCGCGAGCGGCTGACGTCCGTCGACCTGAGCGCCGACCTCACCGACTACGAGCAGCGACGCGTGCAGGATCGCGCGAAGCTGCGCGCGATGGTGGCGTACTGCCAGAGCGCGCAGTGCCGCACGCGATTCGTCCTGCAGTACTTCGGGGAGGCGACGGACTCCGAGTGGGAGTGCGGCAACTGCGATGCGTGCGACACGCAGAAAAAGCTGGCGGTTCGGCGGGCGAGAGAATCTTCGGCCGTGACGGCCTGAGCAGTACTACGCGCGCGAATGGCCGCTGAACGGCAACGGCAGATGGCCGCGGCAAGGCAATCAGCTTCCTGATTGAAACAGCACTTCCGAGATGGCGATCTACAGCAACCCCCGGATCCACCCTCCATCCACCGCGACATTCTGCGCGGTGATGTAGCTCGCGCGCTCCGACGCCAGGAACGCGGCCAGCGCGGCGAACTCCCGCGGCTCGCCCATGCGCTTCATCGGGATCGCCGCTTCCTGCCTTGCGTTGACCTCCTCCTCGCTGATCCCCTCGCGCGCGGCGCGTGCCTTCGCGAGCTCGAGCACGCGGTCCGTCTTCGTGTAGCCGGGCAGCAGGTTGTTCACCGTGATCCCGTGCGGCGCCACTTCGGTGGCAAGAGTGCGCGCCCATCCGGTGACCGCGGCGCGGATCGAGTTCGAGAGCATCAGTCCCTCCACCGGCTGCTTCACCGTGATCGAGGTGACGTTGAGGATGCGTCCCCACTTTCGCTCGCGCATGCCCGGGAGCACCAGCCGCGTGAGCTCCACCGCGCTGCGCAGCGTAAGGTCGATCGCGTCGGCCCACTTGTCCCACGGCAGGTCCTCGAACGGTCCCGATGGTGGACCACCCGCATTGTTGACCACGATGTCCACGCGTCCACCGCCCCACTGCTCCGCCTCGCGCGCGAGGCGTACGAGGTCATCCACGCGGCTCACGTCGCCGGGGATCGCGATCAGCTCGCCACCGGTGTCGCGCGCGATCTCGTCGCGCGCCGCGCGCAGCGCCTCCTCGCCGCGGGCGCTCATCACCACGCGCGCGCCCTCCGCCGCCAGCTCGTGCGCGATCGCGCGTCCCAGCCCGCGACTCGCCGCGGCGACGAGTGCGACCTTGCCCTTCAGTCCGAGGTCCACGCGTCGCTCACTTGCGGAGGTACGAGTCGGTCTTGTCGATCCAGTCCTGTCGCGGCGGGCTGAAGATGTCGAAGTCGAGCGTGTCCTCGATCGCCTCCGCCTTGTGCCACACCATGCTCGGCAGGTGCAGCACCTCGCCCTCGCGCACGATCACTTCGCGCGATTCATCCTCGCCGATCCAGAAGCGGAGCGCGCCCGACAGGATGTAGGTGAACTGCTCGTTCTCGTGCTGGTGTCGCGGCACGATGCAGCCCTTCTTGAGCAGCACGTGCGCGAGCATGATGCGGTCGCCGGTGATCAGGCGCCGGTCGAGGAGCGGGGAGAGGTTCTCGAGGGGTACGTCGCTCCACTTCTGGAGCGTGGCTTCAGCGGATGTCGGCATCCGCGCAAGATGCTACGCGCGCGCCTCCGCGTCGAGCAGGTTGGCCAGCTCCTCGCTCTCCTCTGGCAGGATGCAGAGTGGCACACCGAGCCGCTCGGCCAGTGCCCGGGCGGAAGCGAGCCCATGTGGATCCTGGTGACCGCCCGTGTACACGAGAATCGGTCGCGCACCGGTCATGATCGCGGGCCCCAGGAATCGCTCGTCGCCGCCTTCCGGATGGGAGTGCTCGACGAGCACCACCCTGGGGCGCACCCTGAGCAGCGCGGCGCGCGCGCTTTCTCGCGCCTGGGGAAACACGGGACGATGACCGGACAGCTCGACCGCCGCCCCCAGCAGGGCGCTGCCGAGCGCGTCGGCGGTCAGGACGAGGACGTCGAGCGGGGACATGTCGCAGGGGAAACTACGAGGAAGGTGCCGCCGTGCGGGGAGCTCGTCGAACTATTCGCGGCAATCCGTACGCCAGTGGACGATTGTGTTCGCGAAACACACCTGATTTGTCCGTTTAGTGAAATGTCACTTGACGTCGCCAGACCCGAGGTAAACATTCGTCCCGTACGCGAATTCCCTCCGTGGTGCGCGAACGACTGTCGCATCCTTCCCCGTTCTCGCTGCTCCTGCATGATGATGGCGCCAGACTGGTCGCCTCCCCCGCCCCAGCCGCTTCCGAGCGAGACTCTCGAGTCCGTTCGTCGCGCGCTCACGGCCTTCCTGCAGAACGGCCAGGATGCCGATTCGCTGCGGGGCGCACTGCGTGAGCTGTCCGAGGCGGCGCGCGAGCGGGACATGCACCCCGAGCAGCTGCTCGTGGTGCTCAAGGACCTGTGGTACGCGCTTCCGGCCCTCGACTCCCTCCCCACCGCGGAACAGCAGACGCGCCTGCTGCAGAAGGTCGTCACCCTCTGCATCAAGGAATTCTACGGCGCCTGAGCCGCGAGCTCAGGCCAGCGCGGCGTCCAGTGTCATTTCCACGTTGCCCTTCATCAGCTTGGAAATCGGGCAGCCATCCTTGGTGGCTTGCGCGACCTGCTCGAACTTCGCGGCGTCGCCATTCGCGACCTTCGCGCGGCAGGTGAGCTTCATCTTCGTCACCTGGAAGCCGTCTCCGACCTTCTCCACCGTGCAGGCGGCGCTCGTGTCGATCTGCTCCGGCGTCATCCCGGCCGCGTCCAGCCCCACGCTCAGCGCCATGCTGTAGCAGCTGGCCAGCGCCGCCGCCACGAGCTCCTCGGGGTTCGACCCCGCGCCATTTTCGAAGCGCGACGCGAACGAGTAGCTCCCCCCGATCCCCATCTCGCCTTTGAAGGTGCCGCTGCCATCGCGCAGCTTTCCCTTCCACGTTGCACTCGCAGTCCTCGTCGGCATTGTCCTGACTCCTCGCTCGTGTGATTGTCTCGCGCTTGACGGACGCGCGCGTCGTCGCTTTTCCTTCACGCATGCCAGACGACGCCACCCCGCCCCTCCCTGCCACGGTCGAACGCGTGCTCACGCGCTTTCGTTCGCTCGGGCGCGAGGAAAAGATGCAGGCATTGGTCTCGTACTCCAAGAAGCTCGAGCCACTTCCCGAGCGCTTCCGCGAGCTCGACCGTAACGACTTCATGGTCCACGAGTGCCAGACCCGGGTGGACCTCTTTCCCGAGTTCCGCGACGGACGGATGTACTATTACGCCGACGTCAACGTGCGGCAGTCGCCCACCGTCGCCGCCTTCCTCGCGATCCTCTTCCAGGCCGTGAATGGCGAGACGCCCCAGGCCATCCTCGACATTCCCCCCGATTTCGTCCGGCAGATGATGGACGGCATCGGGCTCGCCGGCCGCGAGGCCGGGCTCACCGCCATGCTCGGCCGCATCAAGCGCCACGCAGCCCTCGCCGCGGCGAGCTGACCTCGGAACCACCGGACCTCAACCACGCATCACATGGCCGACAAGGTCCAGGATTACGCGAATCACCGGCGCTTCCAGCCGCTCTACCATTACGTGGCGATGCCGATCCTCGTCGCCAACGTGGGCTTCGAGATCGCGCACACGCTGCGCTACCCCACCTGGCTCTCCGCCTGGCGCGTGCTCTTCGCCGCGGGACTCGTTGCCGGGTTGCTCGTGGCGCGCAGCATGGTGCTCATCGTGCAGAACCGCCTGATCGGGCTCGAGATGCGCCTCCGCCTCCTCGCCATGCTTCCCCCGGAGCAACGCGCTCGCATCAGCGACCTGCGACTTGGCCAGCTGATCGCGCTTCGCTTTGCCGGCGACGCCGAGCTCCCGGCGCTCGTCGAGCGTTGCCTGGCCGGCCAGCTCTCGAAGCCCGACGACATCAAGCGCGAGATTCGCGACTGGCGCCCCGACTACGTGCGCGCATGAGCGACGCGGCAGGCGCCAGCGGCGAGGGACCGCATTCGGTCGAGGAGCTCGAGGCATTGCTCAGCGAGCCTCGCGAGCAGACCATCCGCGCGCTGCACGAATGCCCGGGCGACATCCTCGTGCTCGGCGCCGGCGGCAAGATGGGGCCCACGCTCGCGCGCATGGCGCGTGAAGCCGCAACCCGCGCCGACCACGGCTCGACCGCGCGCCGGGTGATCGCGGTGAGCCGCTTCCACAACGCCGATGCGGAGCGGGCGCTGCAGGTGAACGGCGTGGAGACCATCTCCTGCGACCTGCTGGATCGCGCGGCGGTCGCGCAGCTGCCGGACGCGCCCAACGTGATCTTCATGGCGGGGCAGAAGTTCGGCACGCGCGACGCGCCGGCCAGCACGTGGGCCATGAACGCGATCGTGCCCGCGATCTGCGCCGAGCGCTTTCCGCACGCGCGGGTCGTCGCCTTCTCCACGGGCAACGTCTACTCGCTCACGTCGCGCGACGGTGAAGGCTCGCGCGAGGGCGACATGCCGGCGCCCATCGGCGAATACGCTGCGAGCTGCCTCGCTCGCGAGCGCGTGTTCGAGCACTACGCATCGGCGAACGGCACCGCCGTCGTCATCGTGCGGCTGAACTACGCCGTCGACCTGCGCTACGGCGTGCTCACCGACCTTGCGACGCGCATCCTCAACGCGCAGCCGATCGACCTCACCATGGGGTACGTCAACTGTATCTGGCAGGGCGATGCGAACCGTGTCGCGCTCGAGCTGCTGCCCTACGCCAGCTCGCCGCCGCTCGTGGTGAACGTCACCGGAGCGAAGCACTCGGTGCGCGATCTTGCGATCATGGTCGGCACTGCGCTGGGGCGCGCGCCGGAGTTCAGCGGCAGCGAGGCGCCGGACGCACTGCTGAGCGACGCGAGCCGCATGCGCGAGCTGCTCCCGGCCCCTGAGGTGGACATCGACGCGCTCGCGCGCTGGACCGCGTCGTGGGTCTCGGCCGGCCGGCCGCTGCTCGGCAAGCCGACGCACTTCCAGGCGAGGGACGGCAGCTTCTGATGAGCGTGCGGGCGCACCTCGCGGCGGGGCAGGCAATTCCGGCGATGCCGCTCGCGCTCACGAGCGAACGCACGCTCGACGAACGGCGACAGCGCGCGCTTCTGCGCTACTACATGGATGCCGGTGCGGGCGGAATCGCAGCAGGCGTGCACACCACGCAGTTCGCGATTCGCGAGCTTGGGTTGTACGAACCGGTGCTGGCGCTGGCTGCGAGCGCGATCGACGAATGGCGCCGCGCCGGCGACACGCCGTTCGTGCGGGTGGCCGGCGTGATCGGCGAGACGGCGCAGGCCGTGCGCGAGGCCGTTGTGGCGGAGCGACTCGGCTATGACGTGGCGCTGCTCTCGCTCGCAGCCATGCGCGACGCGAGCGACGGCGAGCTGGTGGAACACTGCGCGGCGGTGAGCGAGGTGCTCCCGCTCTTCGGCTTCTACCTGCAACCCGCGGTGGGAGGGCGGCCGCTCTCGTACGCGTTCTGGCGCGCGCTTGCGGAACGGGTGCCGAGGTTGTGGGCGATCAAGATCGCGCCGTTCAACCGATACCAGACACTCGACGTGGTGCGCGGGGTGGCCGACGCGGGCCGCGACGACGTGGCGCTCTACACCGGCAACGACGACGCGATCGTGAGCGACCTCGTGACGCCGATCGCGACCTCGCGCGGCTCACGCTCGATCGTGGGCGGCCTGCTCGGCCAGTGGGCGGTGTGGACGCACTCGGCGGTGCGCCTGCATGCCGAGGCGCGCGCGGCGCGCGAGTCCGGCGCGATCGACACGAAGCTGCTCGCGACCGGCGCCGCACTCACCGATGCGAACGCAGCGATCTTCGACGCCGCGAATGGCTTCGCCGGCTGCATTCCCGGGATCCACGAGATCCTGCGCCGGCAGGGACTGCTCGCGGGTCGCTGGTGCCTGGACGAGCACGAGGAACTGTCGGCGGGGCAGGCTGAGGAGATCGACCGGGTATGCCGGCAGAATCCCGGGCTTGCCGACGATCAGTTCGTGCGCGAGAACCTGGATCGGTGGATGGCGTAGGCCTCAACTGCAACTGCTCTCGACACGGATTTCACTGGCCGCCTGCGGCGGCACACTGGTACTGCGGTAGTGGCCGCTGAAGAAAAATCACCCCGGCCGGGCCGGGATGATTGTTCTTTTTTTTGGATGGTTGGATCAGTGTGTCGCGCCCAAGGCGCGACCAGTGAAATCCGTGTCTCAAGCAGTTCGCCCTACGGCATCCACGTAGTGAGCGCACTCGCCGGCTGCCGAACCTTCGCGGGCGCCGCCTCGGACGCCTCGCCGACATTCACCACCGCCACGATGCGATATCCGTCGCCCACGCCGGCCGCGGCGCGCGCGGCGGGGTCGTTCATGATCGCGCCCGTCTTGATGTGCGTGCCCAGGCCGAGCGACACCGCGGTGAGCGACAGGTTCTGGATCGCCATCATCGCGGCCGCGTAATCCTCCTCGCGCGCCTCGGCGTCCTGCGTGTCCGCCACGGCGACGGCGATCATCACCGGCAGCGCGCGATGCTCCTTCGCCACGTTCTCGCGCATCGTGTTCGCCGCCGCCGGATCCTCGATCTTCTTCGCCTTGCGATTGCCGAGCGCCAGTCCGTAGGCGTAGCGCGCCTCGGGGCCAAGCACGTGGAAGCGCCACGGCTGCGTGAGCTTGTGGTTGGGCGCGAGCACCGCGGCGGAAAGCAGCGTCTCGATCTCATCGCGGGTCACCTCGCGGCTGGTGAAGCGGCGCGTGGACCGGCGGTCGCGAATGGCGTCGGAAATGTGCATGCGAGGATTACGAGGTGCGGGTCGCGAGCTGCGGCAGGAGTTGCGCGGCCCAGCTTTCGGTGAGCGGACGCTCGAAGCGCGCGCGGTAGTCGGCGGCGCTCGTGATGGACGGGTCGAGCACCGGCGTGTCGGGAGTGAGCGTCCCCGATGACGCGAGCGCGGCCAGCTCGTCGCGGCCGGCGCGCTGCACGTCACCGGCAGCGTCGCGGTAGAACACGCGACCACCGGCGAGGAGTCGCGTGTCGAGGGTGCGCTCGACTTTCTGCAGCGCGCGGAAGAGTCCGTCGATCGAGCATCCGGATGCCTGCTCGACCGTGGGATCGACGCCGATCACCAGGAAGCGGTCGTCGCGCCACTCGCGCGCGCAGGCGAGGGGCGCACCGTGCGCCTTCCATGCGCCGAGGAACTGGTCCGCCTCGCCGAGCAACGCGTGGGCGTCAGCGGCCAGCAGCGGCCGGTCACTGGCAAAAATCCAGACGCGAGCGTTATCGGGAAGTGCTGCAAATGACGTAATCGGCATGGCAGGAAATATAAGGAACGGGCGGTCACCCCCGAGGATGACCGCCCGCTCCTGCCAAAGCCCAAAGCCCAAAGCCCGCAGTTACGGCGCCTTGCCGAGCTGCAGCAACGGCATCCCTCCACCCGTCACCTGCGGCATCTGTCCATTCCAGCGCTTCGCCATCTCGTACTGCACGAGCGTGGGGGTGATGCTCGCCGAAAGCTTGCGGTTGGCCTCGCTCTGCGCCTCGGCCTCGGCCAGGATCGCCTTTGCGCGACCACCCGCCTTGATCGAGTCGCCCTGCGACTGGAAGGTGTTCTTCTGCAACTCGTTCTGCGCCGTGAGCGCCTGCTGCTGCATCACGTTCTTGGTGTTGATCGCCTCCATCACGGTCGAGGGCGCACGCAGCTCATTGATGGTGAACTGCATCACCTGGAAGCCGAACGGAGCGAGTCGCTTGCTGATCAGGTCCTGCACGCGACGGGTGGCCTCGGCCTTCTTGGGACCGATGATGTCCGCCACTGGTTCCTGCCCCACCACCTCCTGCATGGCCTGGCGAATGGTCTGCTTCACGAAGCCGTGCATGATGGCATCGATGTCGGTGCGAAAGGTCTGGTACAGCTTCGGCGTCTGCGCCGGGTCGAGCTGGAACGAGAGCGACACGTCGGTGGACAGGGGCTGTCCCTCCACGCTGTTCACGTTGATCTCGTCGTTGAGCGCCGAACCCTCGGAGGTGGCGCGCGTGAGCACGAGTGTCTTGAGAAAGACCGGATACTCCTCGATCCCGGTGGCGAACGGAATGCGCCCGTGGATCCCCGGGCCCAGGGGGATCGGGTCCACCCCACCACCAGCGCGATGAATCACGATGCCTGCGTAGCCCGGGTTGATGTACGTGAAGGTGCTCGGGAGCAGGAACACCAGCGCGAAGAGGGCCGCGGCGCCGATGATGATGCGGCGCAGCTTCGTGCGGAACTCGCCCCCGTCCTGGGAGTTCGTGCCCATGCTGAAGCGGTCACCGATCGAGGTACCCATGTACTGTCTCCTTGTAGCATTCGGGGCAGATGCTGTCCCCGCTGGTGAGGCGAACCAGGTTGTCTGATCGCTGCGGCCCATGAATGGGGCACGCCAGCTCGGCCGCGCGATCGAGCCTCTTTCGGTTCCGCGTCTGGCGGACCCGCATTCCAGCTGACGTGCCGTAGAGGACTGCGTAGTAGAAAAGGGTGGCCACCGTCGCGAGCAGCACGACGAACAGCACACCCTCAGTGATGATTTCAGTCATATCTTGTAGAACACACCACGCGGGATGATCGGAGGATGTTTCATACCGACACCGCGCCTTCTGGATTTGACGCCATCATGGCACCATCATAGGGTAATCAATGACGCAGCGCGCCGGAAATAGCGACCGCCGAGTGTTTCTGGTACACTTCGCCGCACTCGGCCTCGGAAGCTCCCTGCTCCCCGGGGTCGTCTGGTCCCGCCTCCAGTCCGGCCTCGAGATCACCCCAGCCTCCCTCGCCGCCGCCGAGGAGATCGCGGGCGTGACCCTCACCGATGCGCAACGCGAGCAGGTGCTCCGCAACGTGAAGGGCTACCGCGCCACCATCGACGCGCTGCACAAGGTTCCGCTCGACAACGCCGTCGCGCCAGCCTTCAGCTTCGACCCGCTGCCCCCGGGCATGGCGTTGCCGGTGAAGCCCCGCGGCATCATGAAGCCGAGCCGCGTGCCGCTCATGGCGACTCCACCCTCGCTCGAGGAGCTCGCCTTCGCGCCCATCACCATCCTCTCCGACCTGGTGAAGCGCCGCAAGGTGACCGCCCTCGCCCTCACTGACATGTACCTCGGGCGACTGAAGCGATTCGACCCCGTGCTCCACTGTGTCATCACGCTCACCGAGGAGCGCGCGCGAACGCAGGCCCGGGCACTGGACGCCGAGACTGCACGCGGCAAGCACCGCGGTCCGCTGCATGGCATCCCGTGGGGAGCGAAGGACCTTCTCTCGGCGAAGGGCTATCCCACCACGTGGGGTGCGGGCCCGTACAAGGCCCAGGTGATCGACCGCGACGCGACCGTCGTCAGCCGCCTCGACGATGCCGGAGCGATCCTCGTCGCCAAGCTCTCGCTCGGCGAGCTCGCGCAGGGCGACGTCTGGTTCGGTGCAGTGACGCGCAATCCGTGGTGGCCCGAGCAGGGATCCAGCGGCTCGTCCGCGGGCCCCGCCTCCGCCACCGCCGCAGGCCTCGTGGGCTTCGCCATCGGCACCGAGACGCTTGGTTCCATCTCGTCGCCCTCCACTCGCTGCGGCACCACCGGACTCCGCCCCACCTTCGGCCGCGTCCCGCGCACCGGCGCCATGGCGCTCTCGTGGAGCATGGACAAGATCGGCCCGATCTGCCGCAGCGCCGAGGACTGCGCGCTCGTCTTCTCCGCCATCCAGGGACCCGATGGACTCGACCGCACGGTGAAGGACGTCGCCTTCCCGTGGGATGCGTCGAAATCGGTGAAGGCGCTGCGCGTCGGTTACATCAGGAGCGCGTTCGACCTGCCGGAGCGCGACCCGAAGAATGCCGATCGCATCGTGCACGGACTCAAGGCGTACGACGACGCCGCGCTCGACGTGCTGCGCAACAAGCTCGGCGTGACGCTGATTCCGGTAGAGCTGCCCGACATCAACGCGCAGGCGCTCGGCGTGATCCTGCAGGCCGAGGCGGGCGCCGCGTTCGACGAAGTGACACGCAATGGCCGCATCGACGAGATGGTGCAGCACGGCGCGGGCGACTGGCCGACGACGTTTCGCGCGTCGCGATTCATCCCCGCGGTGGACTACATCAATGCGAACCGCGTGCGCACGCTCGCGCTCGAGAAGTGGCGTGAGCTCTTCCGCGACGTGGACGTCATCGTCACGCCCACGAACGCCGCCGGCCAGCTCAGCGCGACGAACATGACGGGACATCCCGCGGTGATCCTGCCGCACGGCTTCCGCGAGGCGAGCGTGCTGGGACCCGGCGTGGCGGCGAGCGCGGTGGCCGGCGAACCATGGACGCCGCCGGCGACGCCGGCACCCTCACCGCGACCGCAGGTGCCGGTGTCGCTCACCGTGCTCGGCGCACTCTACGACGACGAGAAGGCGCTCGCGCTCGCGCACGCCTACCAGTCGGTGACCGACTTTCACCTGCGACACCCGACGCTCGCCTGATGTCAGCGGAGGGCGCGCTGCAGCGCGCCCTCGAGCGTGTCGTCGTCGAAGCGGAAGCCGGTGGAGTGCAGCACGGTGGCGCGCACGCGCTGGCTCGCGAGCAACACGTTGCGCGCCATCTCGCCGAATGCGAGCGCGAGTGCGAACTCGGGCACCGGGATCACCGCCGGTCGGTTGAGCGCGTGCCCGAGCGCACTCGTGAATTCCTCGTTCGTCACCGGTGCGGGGCCCACGATGTTCACCGGCCCGCGCACCGGGTGATCCATGAGGTGCCTGATGGCGCGCAGCACGTCGTGCAGCGAGATCCAGCTGACGAACTGCGCGCCGCTGCCCAGCCGCCCACCGGCGCCGAGCCGGAATGGCGGCAGCATGCGCTCGAGCGCGCCCCCGGACTCATGCAGCACGAACCCGGTGCGCAGGAATGCCACGCGCACGCCTGCGTCGCTGGCCGGCTGTGCGGCGCCCTCCCACTCGGCGCCCACCTGCGCCAGGAAGTCGGAGCCCACGGGTGACTGCTCGTCCAGCCATTCGTCGCCGCGATCGCCATAGATGCCCACCGCGGATCCACTGAGCAGCACGCGTGGCTTCGGGTGCGTGCGCGCGAGTGCGCCGAGCGACTGCGCGATGAGTTGCGTGCCGTGCACGCGACTGTCGCGGATGTCGCGCTTCACGGCCGCGCTCCACCGCTGCGCAACGGGGGCGCCGGCCAGGTGCACGATGACGTCGGCGTCTGCGAGAGCGGCGGAGTCGAGGGTGCCCGCCTCGGGATCCCAGGCAATGTCGCCCGGCAACCGCACGGGACCGTGCCGCGCGAAGCGCCTGACGTCATGTCCCGCGGCCGTGAGGTCGCGCACCAGCGCACCGCCGATGAACCCGCTCGCCCCCGAGATCGCGACCACGGTCATGCGCGCTCGCGTCGCCTGAGTTCGGCGAGCGACGGCAGGGTGAGCCGAAGCGTGCCGCCCTCCTGGTGAAGCGTGGCGTGCAGGTCGGGCATCAGTCCTTCCAGGTATTCGCCCGGTCCCTGCAAGCATGCGGCAGCGGGAGACGCACTTACGGAGAACGTGACGGAGGCATCGTCACCCTCGAGTGCAACGCGCAGCGTGGCTGGTTCGCTCATGCCCACGGCACGTGACGTCATCGCGAGCAGCGCATGCACGAGCGCCCACCGCGGGGCGCGGAGCGCGAAGGCGGGTCCGGCGGCCAGGCCCGAGTCGTCGATCGTCCAGAGCCTCCAGTCCTGGTGGAGCTGGAGGAGCTCGAGCGCGTCGGCCGCAGCCTCGGAGGCGACGAACGCCTCGGGGCGCGAGCGGCCGTCCGGCGCCAGCATTCGCACCGACTGCAGCATGGTGCGCATCGCCACCCCTTCGTTTCGGAGCAGGTCGGTGAGTGAAAAGTCCTCGTCCAGGCCGGTGGCGTCGCTCGAGAGGTCGGCCAGCGCCGAGACCGCGCTCACCCGGTTTCCCATTCCATGGGCCAGTCCCCGGAGCAGGCATTCCAGCGTGGGAAGCCACTCGTCGGCCCCGGGACGGGCAGGTTGCTCACTCATTCAGGATTGGGGTATCGGACGGGCAAGGTGTTAGGATAGTTGACATATCAATCGTGTACGGCGGGCGCTGCCGCCGCAACGACAAGGCGACGCAGGCCCCCCTTGCTCCCGCGCCATGACCGGAACGCTGATCTTCAACCTGCTGGCCGCCGCGCTCACCGTGGCGACGGGCCCAGCCGCAGGGGCCGACTCCGTGCTTCGCCAGGCTCCCGCGCCGCGGCCGATGGCTGCGAGCGCGCCGCTGCTGAACAGGGGTGATACCCTGCACAAGCGCGTCCGCGCGGTGGAAGTGAGCGATTCCTACGCCACGCGCCTCGCCATTCATCAATGGGTGGCCTACGCGACGATCCCCGTGTTCGGGCTGCAATGGGTCGCCGGGCAGCAGGTGTGGAACAAGGGCGCGAATGCTCCCTCCTGGGCACGGAACGGGCATCGGGTGGGCGCCTCGCTGCTCGCCGGGATGTTCACGGTGAACACGGTCACGGGCGGCTGGAACTGGTGGGAGTCGCGCAACCAGCCCCAGGGTCGGACCAAGCGCAACCTGCACGCGCTGGCAATGCTAACGGCGGACGCGGCTTTTACGTATGCAGGGGCAGTGCTGTCGAACCGGGCCGAGACTGACGCGAACGCGCGCAGCCAGCACCGGACCATCGCGCTCTCGGCGATGGCGCTCACGACCGTGAGCGGCCTTGCCATGAAGCTCTCGAGCCACTGACGCCAATGCCCTTCGTAGAAACGCTGTCCGATGCGGTGAAGCCCTGGTCGGAGCTGTACTCCCATTCCAAGGTGGTGTCCGTCGCAGTGACCTTCGCGCATCTCGGGGCGCTGCTGGTGGGAGGCGGGATCGCGGTGGCGGCCGATCGCTCGACGCTGCGGGTTGCGGCGGGTGACGCGGACGCCGAGCGTCGCCACCTGCTCGATCTCGCGGGTACGCACCGGGTGGTGATCGGCGCGCTCGTCGTGACCGTGCTCAGTGGCGTGCTGCTGTTCGCGTCGGACGTGGAGACCTTTGCGGTCTCGCTGGTGTATTGGAGCAAGATGGCGCTCGTGCTCGCGCTGCTCGGGAATGGGCTGCTGATGCAGCGGGCCGAGCGGGGCGCACGGTGGGGCGCGTTGCGCCGGAGCGCGGTCATCAGCCTGGCATTGTGGCTCCTGATCACCCTGCTCGGCGTCGTGCTCGTCGAGGCGGCCTGAGCATTCACTCTCGTAAATCCGACGTCGAGGATTGCATGACGCAGCATGAAGCACCGGACGATTGCACCGGATGTGAGGCCCTTGGCGACCGTCGCGCGTTCCTGCGCGACATGGGGCGCCTGGCCCTTGGCGCGCTCGTGGCAGCGGGGATGACCCCGTCGGTGGCGCGCGCGCTGCCGCTGGAGTTCGTGTCGGGCCGCCGCGAAGGCGGCGCGCGGAATGAGCACGCGTACCCCATTCCCGCCGCGGACGGCGTGCAGATCGACAAGGACGAGTCGGTGATCATCGCGCGCAGCGCGGGGGTCGCGTACGCCTTCGGGCTGGCGTGCCCGCACCAGAACACGGCGCTGCGCTGGGATGCGAGCGAGTCGCGCTTCCAGTGCCCCAAGCACAAGTCCCGTTACCGGATGGACGGGGAGTTCATCGAGGGGCGCGCGACCCGGAGCATGGATCGGTATGCGATCCGTCGCGACGGCGCGAACCTGGTGGTGGACGTGGACAAGCTGTTGCGCGAGGACGATGATGCCGCGGAGTGGAAGGCTGCGCTGGTTCGCCTCTAAAAAGGGAACGGGGAACGACCGATGTCCTGTGACGACTGCCTGAACCGGCGTGAGTTTCTCGGTCGTTCCGCAGCGCTTGCGGCGGTGGCGGCATTGGTGGCTGCGTGTGGCGACGGCATCATCGGGCTGGGGCCGTCGGCCACCCTGAGCGGACCGACCACGATCAAGGTCGGGGACTTCGCGGCGCTCGCCACCATCGGGCAGCCGGTGGAGGTGCTGACGCAGGTGGCGGTGGTGCGCACCGGCGGCGCGACCTTCTCGGCGTTCGACATGACGTGCACGCACGAGGTCAACCGCACGCGCGTGCAGGGACAGCGCTTCTACTGTCCCACGCACGGGTCGCAGTTCGCGAGCGACGGACACGTGGTGGAGGGCCCCGCGGGCCGCTCGCTGCGGGCGTTCAGCACGAGCTACGTGGCGGCGACGGATACATTGACCATCGGGTAGTCAGGAGCTGAGGGGCTGGGGGGCTGGGGACTGCCCAACCGTTCATGACCAGCCTGACTCCTCAGCACCTCAGCCCCCAATACCCGTCATCCTGCTCTCATGATCCTCGGCGTCGCGGGAATGGTCGGTGCCGGCAAGAGCACGCTCACGCGCGCGCTCGCCGCGCGATTCGGGCTGCAGCTGGCGCTCGAGAGCGTGGACGAGGACAACCCGTGGCTCGAGAAGTTCTACGACGGGCCCGAGGGAATGCGGACGCACGCGCTGCAGCTGCAGCTGCACTTCCTCGCCACGCGGTTCGCGAGCCTGCGACGCATGCGCGGCACCGGCGGAAGCTGGATCCTCGACCGCACCTGGTACGAGGACGCGGAGATCTTCGCGCGCGGCCTGCATGACCAGGGGCTGCTCGGCGACGACGACTGGCAGCTCTACCGCCAGCTCTATCGCGAGCTGCTCTACAGCCCCGCAGCACGCCCGCCGCGGCTGCTCATCTATCTCTATGCGCCGCTCCCCGTGATCCTCGAGCGCATCCAGCGGCGCGGTCGCGCGATGGAGAAGGACACGCCCGAGGCGTACTGGGCGCAATTGCATGAGCGGTACGAAACGTGGGTCGCGGGATTTCGCTACTGCCCCGTGCTCTTTCTCGACGTGCGCGACTACGACCTGCAGTCCGATCCCGCCGCCATCGAGGCGCTGGCCGATCGCGTGCGCCTGCAGCTCGAGGGAGAGCTGCCGCAAACGGAGCTGTGGCCGGCGCGGGCGGGATGATGCCGGGATGCAGTTCCGCAAGCCGCAAACCCCAATCCCCAAACCGCCCTACCGCGTCGAGCCCAGGTCCGGAAACAACACCTGCGCCAAAAACTTCTCGGCCCACCGCGGGTCGAAGATGCGCGCGATGAGGCCGAGCGACTTGTCGCCCGTGCGATGCGCGCGGGCGAACGCTTCCTGGTCGCGCAGCACGGTGGGATGAAGGAGCGGGTCCACCTCGCGCGCGACGCGCGCGGTGGTGATCCATTCATCCACGAATGCATCGAGCATCTGCGCCACACGCGGCAGTCGCTCGCCGGCTACGCGCGCGCGGGGCATGCGGACCGCGCGACGGACGGGTGCGTCTCCCACGGGGTCGAGCTCGAGTCCCGCGCTGACCATTCCTCCCCGGCCCCCGATGGACACGAGGTCGGCGCCGAGGGTCGGGAGCGCGTACGACGAGCGACTGATGACGAGCAGGCTCGCCGCTTCCACGCCCTCGCCGTGCAGGCAGGCGAGGCGCGCCCACGCGACGCTGCTCCCCTTCCACGCGCGGCTGACGATCTCCACCTCCGAGCCCTTCCACTCCCCACTCGACTTCGCGAGGGTCGCCGGCAACTCGGCCTGCTCGAGCGCCAGGGCAGCGGCGATTCGCTCGGCCGAGGCCAGCACCGCGCTCCCGAGCGTGCGCACGGGAGCCGCGGTAAGGTCGGCGAGCGAAGCTTGAGCGGGCGAGGTAGGCCGTGACGGGCGGGAAGCCATCTTCGCGAAGCTACCGCGTCCGCCCGGGAAGGGCGAGCGGCGGCCTGACAGATCGCTGACAGCCGGCCGCTCCAGCCGCCATTATGATGGAACATGGTCCCCGCTCCCCCGCCCGAGGGCGCCTCGCGCCTCAGCCACCTGCGCCACCGGGTACGGCGCCTGCCGACGCTCGCCGCGCTGGTGGCCGCGCTCGTGTTCATGGCGGCGCTGGCGCTGCAGGGATGGCGCGCGGAACGTGACCAGCGGCGCACGGCGACTACGGCCCTCAGCGAATACGCGGGCGTGGCCGCCTGGGAATTCGCCTCCTCGGCCAAGGAGGAGATCTACCTCTCGATCTCGGAGTTGATGCGGCCCGTGTCCGACCTCGGGCCGGCGGACCTGTCTCACCTGCCCGCGCCGACGATGCTGATCGACGCGAACGACGAGGTGAAGCGCTGCAATTGCGCGTTCGTGCTCCCCGCGGCGTACTACTTCCGCGTGGACCTGCGCAATGGCGCGGTGGCGATCGCCGGCGACTCGGCGCCCGACGCGGCCGAGCGGCAATGGCTGGTGGACAGCCTGCGCCATCACGTGGCGCAATACGCGAAGATGAACTTTCGCGCCGTGGCGTTCGTCGGAAAGGTGGGATGGCAGCACCGCGCCGTGGCCTACTCGGTGGTGCGCGACACGGCCAACACACCGGTGATCGCGTACGGGCTGGTGAACTCTCCCGAGGCGTTCGGCCAGGCGATCTTCCCGCAGGTGATGCGTGAGTGGCCACTGCTGCCCCCCTCCATCACGGGCAAGCTGCGCTCCGACTCGATGGTCTCCATTCGCGTGACGGACGACGAAGGCCACGTGGTGTACGCGTCGCAGAAGCAGTACAAGTCCGCCTATCGGTCCTCGTACCAGATCCAGCAGCGCTTCCTGTCGGCGCTCACGGTGGAGGCGACGCTGAAGCCGGACGTCGCCAACCAGCTCCTGGTGGGCGCGGCGGCGCCGAGCCGCGTGCCGATGATCCTGGGGCTCCTGGCGCTCACGCTCGCGCTGATCGTCGTGGCGTTCCGGCAGCTGCGGCGCGAGGCCGCGCTGGCGCGCATGCGGGCCGACTTCGTGTCGAGCGTGTCGCACGAGCTGCGCACGCCGCTCGCGCAGATCCGCATGTTCGCGGAGCTGCTGCGCATGGGCTGGATCCGGAACGAGGAGGAACGCCAGCGCTCCCTCGAGATCGTGGACCAGGAGGCGCGCCGCCTCTCGCACCTGGTCGACACCGTACTGGCGTTCGAGCGCGGGGAGCGGGGCAAGGTGCCGTTGCGCGTGGAGACCGTGGCGCTGGCGCCCCTGCTCATGGAAGTGCGCGACGCCTTCGCCCCGCTGGCGCGCGCGCGACGCGTGACGCTCACGCTGCAGCTCGACGAGCGCGTGGGCGCGATGGTGGACGCGGGCGCGCTGCGGCAGGTGCTCATCAACCTCCTGGACAATGCGGTGAAGTACGGCCCCGATGGACAGGACGTGCGCATCACGCTCACTGGCGGCGATCGCGCGCGCGTCGCGGTGGAGGACGAGGGGCCGGGAATTCCCGCGTCGGAGCGCGAGCGCGTGTGGGAGCCCTTCCGTCGCCTGCCGCGCGATGCCAACTCGTCGGTCGCCGGGAGCGGGATCGGGCTTGCCGTGGTGCGGGAGCTGATCGAGCGGCAGGAGGGCGTGGTGCGCATCGAGAGCTCGCCGGCCGGCGGCGCGCGCTTCGTGATCGAGCTTCCCCCTGCCGTCGTCGTGACCTCGCCCGCGCGCGCGGAATCGCGCGTCGAGGGAACATCGCCCGCGCCATCGCTGCTGCCGTCGCACTGACGAATCATTCACGAGGACTGCCGTCATGAGCACCGCCGTCGCCCCACAACTGCAGGTTGCCGTCTCGCGCGTGCTGGTGGTGGAGGACAACCCGGACCTCGCGTACGGGCTGAAGAACAGCCTCGAGATCGCGGGGCACGAGGTGCTCCTCGCCGCCGATGGCCGCGTGGGCGTGACGCGCGCGCTGGCGGAGCGCCCCGACCTCGTGGTGCTCGACCTGATGCTGCCCGAGCTGGATGGCTTCCGCGTGCTCAAGGCGCTGCGCGACGCAGGGCTCGACGTCCCCGTGCTGGTGCTGACCGCGCGGGGCGAGGAGGCCGACAAGGTCGCGGGATTCCGCCTGGGGGCGGACGACTACGTCACGAAGCCGTTCGGGGTGCTGGAGCTGCTCGCACGAATCGAGGCGCTGCTGCGTCGCTCGCGTCCCGCGAATGCCGTGTCGCTGTTGCCGCTACCGGAGCAGCGGGCGCTGATCCAGTTCGGGGACGTGGAGGTGGATGCGAGCGCGCGCCACGTGCGGCGGGCGGGAGAGACCGTGGACCTGACACCCAAGGAGCTCGACCTGCTGCTCGCGCTGGCGAAGCGCCCCGGGTGCGTGCGCGGGCGGGGGGAGCTGTTGAGCGAGGTGTGGGGGTATGGCAGCGACGTGATGAGCCGGACGGTGGACACGCACATCGCGGAATTGCGCCGGAAGCTGGAGCCGGACCCGGCGGAGCCGCGGCACATCGTGACGGTATGGAAGGCGGGGTATCGGCTGGAGGCGTAAACATTTGGCGGGCACGACTGTGACCCTCCTCACCGTGCCGACGTCCCTCTTGCGATCGGCAATCTGGCCGAGCCTGCCCCAGCCCCCACGATTCGCAGAGGAAACGCCATGATGGATTACCACGTGAACTGGATTGCCGTGCTCGTCGCCACGATTGCCGGCTACGCGCTCGGCGCCGCCTGGTATTCCCCGCCGCTCTTCGCCACGCAGTGGATGGCGGACCTCGGCAAGCAGCGCGAGGAGATGGGCAAGATGGGCCAGGCGATGACCGTCGGGTTCATCGCGACCCTGGTCACCGCGCTCTCGATCGAGCTCGTGCTCGCAAAGTTCTACGAGGGCACCGTGACCGTCGTCACGGGGGTGAAGGTGGGGCTCCTGCTCGGCGTCGGCGTCTATGCGGTCACGCTCCTGTCCGACTACATGTACGCCAACTACCCGCGACGCCTCTTCATGATCAATGCGGGATACCGCGTGCTGATGATGGTGATCATGGGAGCCATCCTGGGCGCCTGGCGGTGAACTCCGCCCCGCGCCCGGGGTAGAGAGTGGGAACGCACCATCCCACCGGAGCCACGCTCATGTTGCCTCTCCTTGCCCGCCCGGCGCAGCTGCGCGGCGCGCTGATCGCTACCCTCGCCGCCGGCGCACTCGTGGCCGGCTGCAAGGACAGCCGCTCGAAGAACGCCGATTCCGACCTCTCCCGGGACATGGCCCTCGCGGGCCAGGTCCAGGCGCAGCCGACTTTCCAGGACACCGCGCTCGGCGCGGCTCCCACCCGGTCGCCGCAGCCGCCCGTCGTCGCCGCCTCGCCCGCACCGCAGCGTGGTGGCGGGCGCGTGGTGACGTCGACCGTGCGTCGCCCGGCCCCGGTGCCCGTGCCGCAACCCACGCGCGTGGCCGAGGCGCCCGCCGCGGCTCCCGCGCCGGCACCGGCTCGCGGGCAGATCGGCGCCGGGTCGGGGATCTCGATGACGAGCAACTCGAAGGTCTGCACCAGCGCGCTGGTGGGTGACAAGCTCACGGCCACGGTGATGCAGGACGTCACCGGCTCGAACGGTGCGCGCATCCCGGCGGGATCGCGGGTGGTGCTCGAGGTGGCGGCCGTGTCGAGCGGTGACAACCCGCAGCTCTCGCTGCGCGTGAAGTCGGTGATCATCGGCGACATGACGTTCCCGGTCACCGGCCAGGTGGCGACGGACGCGGGGCTCGAGCGCACGCAGGTGGCGAAGGCGGGCAACTCCGACACGAAGAAGGTGATCGGCGGCGCGATCGCGGGCGCGGTGCTCGGCCAGATCTTCGGCAAGAGCACGAAGTCCACGGTGATCGGCGCGGCCGCGGGTGCGGCAGCCGGCACCGCGGCGGCGAAGATGAGCACGAAGTACGAGTCGTGCCTCGCAGAGGGCGCGCAGCTGCGCGTGAACATCGCGGATGCCATCGTTATGTAACTGGCGACCGCGCGCCGAAAACAGCGGGGCTTGAGTAACAGCGTGGCGTGAGGCTTGTGGCTGGGGCGAGTGTCCTCGGGCGTGAGTAACGACGGCGTGGGGCTACGGGCGTGAACTGATTGGGCTCGAGACGGACACCCAAGCCCAGTTGTTCACGCCCTCAGCCCCACGCCGTCGTTACACATGCCCATTCGCCCGAGCCCCAGCCACACGCCCCAGGCCCCGTAGTTACGCGAGCCTACGTTTTGGCCCGCTCATACTGCACCGGCCAGGGCCCCTCGACGCCGAGTTCCCTGGCGGCGCGCAGGGCAAAGTGCGGATCTCGCAGCAGCTCGCGCGCGAGGAACACCACGTCTGCCTCGCCATTGCGGATGATCGCATCGGCTTGCGCCGGCTCGGTGATCATCCCCACCGCACCTGAGCGCATGCCGCCCTCGCGCTTCACGCGCGCAGCAAAGGGCACCTGATAGCCGGGCCCCAGCGGGATCTGCGCGCGAGCCACGTTGCCGCCCGAGGAGCAGTCCACGAGGTCCACGCCGTGAGCGCCGAGCAGCTTCGCGAGCTCCACGGTTTCGTCCGGGGTCCATCCGCCCTCCGTCCAGTCGGTGGCGGAGACGCGCACGAACAGCGCATTCCGTTCCGGCCACACCGCGCGCACGGCGTCCACCGTCCCGAGCAGCATGCGCGTGCGTCCCGCGAAGTCGCCACCGTACCGGTCGGTGCGCACGTTGGATAGCGGCGAGAGGAACTCGTGCAGCAGGTAGCCGTGCGCGGCATGCAGCTCGATCACGGTCATGCCGGCCTCGAGCGCACGCTCGGCTGCGCGCGCGAACGAGCGCTGCAGCTGGGCGATGCCCTGCTCGTCGAGCTCCTGCGGCACCTGCCAGTCGTCGGCAAAGGGGATTGCGCTGGGCGCGTAGATGGGCGTCCATCCACCCTGCTCGACCGTCACCGCGCCGCGCCCTTCCCACGGCCGGCGGGTGCTCGCCTTGCGGCCGGCGTGTGCGAGCTGCACGCCCATCGCCGCTCCCTGCGCAGAGACGAAGCGCGTGATGCGCGCCAGCATCTCGACGTGCTCATCCTTCCAGATGCCGAGGTCCTGCGGACTGATGCGCCCGTCCTCGGTGACGGCGATCGCCTCGGTGAGCACGAGCGATGCCCCGCCCGTGGCGAACTGTCCGAGGTGCACCAGGTGCCAGTCGTCGGCGAAGCCATCGTTGCTGGAGTACTGGCACATGGGCGACACGACGATCCGGTTGCGCAGCGTGACGCCGCGCAGCTCGAGGGGTGCGAAGAGTGACATGGCCGAATAGTATGCAATGGTGACCGCTCCGCGCCCGCATCCTGCCCTGAAGCCCTTTCATCCCATCGTGCGGCGATGGTTTGCGGACACGCTCGGCAAGCCGAGCGAGCCGCAGCGCCTGGGCTGGCCGACGATCGCGAGCGGCGCGCACACGCTCATCCTCGCGCCGACCGGCACGGGCAAGACGCTCACGGCGTTCCTCTGGGAGCTGAACGCGCTGCTGGTGGAAGGGCTGGGCTCGCCGCTCGCGAATGCGGTGCACATCCTCTACGTGTCGCCGCTCAAGGCGCTGAACAACGACATCCAGCGCAACCTCGAGGGCCCGCTGGCGCAACTCGCCGCGCGGTTCGAGGCGGCGGGCGAGAAGTTCCCGGAGATGCGGGTCGCCGTGCGCACGGGCGACACGCCGCCCTCGGCGCGCGCGCGCATGCTGCGCAAGTCGCCGCACATCCTGATCACCACGCCCGAGTCGCTGCACCTGATGCTCACGTCGCTCAAGGGGCGCGGGATGTTCAGCATGGTGCGCGCGGTGATCGTGGACGAGATCCATGCGCTCGCCGGTTCGAAGCGCGGTGCACACCTCGCGCTCACCCTCGAGCGGCTCGACGCGCGATGCGAGCATGCGCCGCAGCGCATCGGGCTCTCGGCCACGCAGCGGCCACTGGAGGAGATCGCGCGATTCCTCGGCGGGCAGCACGACGACGAGACGCCGCGCGCGGTGAGCATCGTGGACTGCGGGCTGGTGAAGAAGACGGAAGTGACCGTGCGCTCGCCGGTGCCGGACCTGGGGCATGTGGGCGGCGGAACGGTGTGGCCGCACGTGGCGCCGCTGGTGCTCGCGAAGATCCGGGAGGCGAACACGACGATCGTGTTCGTGAACAACCGCGCGCAGGCGGAGCGGATGGCGGCGCGGGTGAACGCACTCGCGGGAGAGGAGCTCGCGCTCCCGTACCACGGGTCGCTGTCGCGCGAGCGGCGCATGATCCTCGAGAGGCAGCTCAAGGCCGGGGAGCTGCGCGCGCTGGTGAGCACCTCCGCACTCGAGCTCGGGATCGACGTGGGCTCCGTGGACCTGGTGCTGCAGCTGCAGTCGCCGAAGCGCGTAGCGGCAGGGCTGCAGCGGGTCGGTCGCGCCGGACACACCATCACCGCGGTGAGTCGCGGCGTGTTCGTGCCCACCTTTCGCGACGACGCGATGGAGACGCTGGCGATCGTCGCGGCGATGAAGGAGGGCGACGTCGAGCCCACGCGCGTGGTACAGAACGCGCTGGACGTGGTGGCGCAGGTGCTCGTGGCCGCGGTCGCGGTGGATGACGACTGGACGAGCGCCGGGCTGTTCGCGCTCGTGCGCCGCGCGTACCCGTACCACCGGCTGTCGCGCACTGCGTTCGACGAGGTGCTCGAGATGCTGTCGGGCAAGTATCCGAGCGACGTCGCGAGCGAGCTCGATGCGCGCATGGTGTGGGACCGGGCAACCGACCGGCTCGCCCCGTCTCGCTCGGCGCGTATCGTGGCCACGGTGAACGCGGGGACGATTCCCGACCGCGGCCTCTACACGGTGAACCTTCCCGATCGCACGCGGCTGGGCGAACTGGACGAGGAGTTCGTGCACGAGACGCGCATCGGCGATGCGTTCCAGCTCGGCTCCTCCACGTGGCGCGTGCAGGCGATCGAGCACGATCGCGTGATCGTGGTGCCGGCGCCGGGTGCGCCGGCACGCATGCCCTTCTGGCACGGCGAGTACGGCGCACGCTCCTCGCACCTCGCGCCGCGCGTGGGCGCACTTCGGCGCGAGCTGGCCGACGTCCGCACGCTCGAGCAGGTGCGGGGCATGGCCGACCGGTATGGCGCCGACGAGGAGACGATCACCTCCATGACCGAGTACGTGCAGCAGCAGCGCGCGGTCACGGGAGTGGTGCCCGACGATCGCGTGCTGCTGATCGAGCACTATCGCGACGAGGTGGGGTCGGTGCGCGTAGTGCTGCACACTCCCTTCGGCGGGCGCGTGAACGCACCGTGGGGGATGGCGCTCCGCCAGCGGCTGGTGGAGGGGCTGGCTGGTGCGCGGGGCGCGCGCGACGGGCGCGAGATCCCGCCGCACGAGATCCAGGTGCTCACCACCGATGACGGGATCCTGCTGCGCCTTCCCGACCTGGGTGGCGCGCCCCCGCTCGACTTCCTGCGCGACCTCGGCTACGCCGAAGCCGAGACGCGGGTGCTGGACGAAGTCGGGTCGTCGTCGCTGTTCGGCGCGCGCTTCCGGATGAACGCCGCGCGCGCGCTGCTGTTGCCGCGCGGCAACCCGCGGCGACGCATGCCGCTCTGGCTGCAGCGGCTCAAGGCGCTCGACCTGCTGCAGACGGTGCGCGACTTCCCGAGCTTCCCGATCCTGGTCGAGACGTATCGTGACGTGCTGCAGGACGCGTTCGACATGACTGCGCTGCGAGAGGTGCTGGGAGCGCTGGCGGATGGGCGCATCTCGGTGCGCGTGGCGGCGACCGAGGTTGCGTCGCCCTTCTCGGCCTCGCTGCAGTTCGGGTTCGTGATGGACTGGATGTACGCGGACGATGCGCCCCGCGCGGAGCAGCGCGCGGCGATCCTCTCGCTCGACCGCGCGATGCTCGACGAGCTGCTGGGAGAGGAGGGCGCTGACGAGGGAACGATCGGCGCCCTCGACGAGATGCTCGCGCGGCGTCGCGGCACGGCACCCGAGCGGCAGGCGCGCACCGCGGACGAACTGGCGATCCTGCTCGATCGCGCCGGCGACCTCACCGAGCTGGAGGTTCGCGAGCGCATCGCGGCCGAGGGCGAGCGCCCCGCCGAGGATCCGCTCGCCGCCCTGCTGGCGGCTGGGCGCGTGACGCGCATCGCGATTCCCACGTCGCAGGGGCCCGATGAGCGAGTGATCCTGGTGGAGAGCTGGCCTCGCTACCTCGCCGTGTTCGGCGCGGCGCTCGGCGAGGCGCCGGCGGTGGTGCCGAGTGCGCTGCGCAGCGCGGTGCTCACGCCGGAGGCCGCGCGACGCGAGCTGTTGATTCGCTACATCGCGCTCGCGTCGCCCTTCACGCTCGAGGAGGTGCGCGCGCGCTACGACCTGGACGCGGGCTGGCTCGAGAAGCGACTGAAGGACTGGCAGAAGCAGGGGCGGCTCGTTCGCGGACTGTTCGGCGGCGTGGCGGGCGCGAGCCGCTGGGCCTCGCGGAGGCTGGTGGAACAGGCGCGCCGCCGCGAGCTGGCGGCAATGCGCAAGCAGATCCGGGCTGTCGCGCTGCCGCGTTTCGCGCAGTTCCTGCTCACGTGGCAGCACGTGAGTCCGGACGCGCGCCTGCGCGGCGCCGACGGCGCGGCGGCGATCGTGCGGCAGCTCTACGGACTCTCCAGGTCGGCGGACGAATGGGAGCGGCTGCTCCTGCCGAGTCGCGTGGAGAATGCGTCGCTCGACGACCTCACGATGCTCAGCGTTTCGGGCGAGCTCGCGTGGCTGGGGGACGGCGGGCGCCGCGAGGATGGAAGCGATACGCTGAAGGGGATTCGCTTCGTGCAGCGCGGAACCGAGCGAGCGTGGAGCGCGGAGCGAAGCGTCACGCTCTCTGCGGGCGCCGCGAGCGTGCGCGACGCGCTCGACCAGCGCGGCGCCAGCTTCTTTCCGGAGCTGCAGCAGGCCACGGGGCTCGGCACCCCGGGGCTTCGTGATGCGATTCGCGAGCTGGTCGCCGCGGGCCTCGCCACGAACGACACCGTGGACGCCATGCGCCTGGTGGCGCGCTGGCGTCCGGCGGTGGCGAAGCGCGCGGAGGAGGTGGACCCGACCCGCTGGTTGCCGGCCGAGTTCACCCCCCGGCCGATCGTGCAACGCCGGGCGAACCTGCGGCGGTTGCCGAAATGGAGGCGGCCTGACCAGGCTGGGGGAGAGCGATCGTGGCCGGGTCGGTGGTCGCTGATTCGCGCGCAGCCGATGGAGGAAGAGGCGGCGGCAACGGAGATTGCACGTCAGTGGCTTGACCGTTACGGAGTAGTGTCGCGAGACTGGTGGCGCATGGAGCGCCCGGCGGTCGGATGGCGGCTGATCTATCGGGAGCTCAAGCGCCTCGAGTTTCGAGGCGAAGTGCGTCGCGGATACTTCGTCGAGGGACTGGGAGGTGCGCAGTTCGCCCTGCCGCACGCGGTCGAGTTGCTGCGGGCCGAGCCCGATGCCCGCGCGGAGATGATCGCCATCGCCTCCAGCGACCCCGCCAATCCCTATGCGCTTCCCCGGCTGCCGGGCGTGGCGCGCGACGCGCTGAACCAGCCTCGCGGTCGCGGCGCGTCGCTGGTGCTGCGCGCCGGCGAGGTGATGCTGTCGAGCGAGTCGCGTGGCCGGCGGGTGCGCGTGCGGGAGGGACTCTCCGGGGATGACGTGACCGAAGCCGCGCGGGCGTTCGCCGCGGCGTACGCGCGTGGCGGCAGCCGCCGCACCCTGGACATCGAGCGCATCGACGACATGCCGGCCACTATGAGCCCACATCGGGAGGCGTTCGAGCGGGCAGGGTTTCGTCGCACGCCCGGCACCCTACGGCTCTACCCGGCGGCCGTCTAGATTTTCGCGAGCACTGCGGCATTCCCCACCAGCCCCTCCTCACATGACCGACGACCTTCGCTTCCCGGTGGGTAAGTTCGCCCCTCCGTCCTCGTACGACGGATACAGCCGGGCGACGGCGATGGAGCGGGTGGCCGCTGCACCAGCTGCCCTTCGCGCCGCCGTGCAGGGGCTCACGGACGAGCAGCTCGACACGCCGTACCGTCCCGACGGCTGGACGGTGCGCCAGGTGGTACATCACGTGGCGGACAGCCACATGCATGCCTACCTCCGCACGAAGTCCGCGCTCGTGGAGGACAACCCCGACATCAAGGCGTACGACGAGGACGAGTGGGCCAGGCTCCCCGATGGGCGGGGCCCGCTCGTAACGGAGTCGCTCGCCCTGCTCGACGCGCTGCACGCGCGCTGGGTCGCCACCTTCCGGGCGATGTCGCCGGAGCAGTTCCAGCGGACCATGCGCCACTCGGAGCGCGGCGACATCGCGCTGGACTTCATCCTCGAGCTCTACGCGTGGCACGGCCGCCATCATGTGGCGCACGTCACAGGGTTGAGGTCCCGGAAGGGCTGGCAGTAGCGATTTGGGCGGCGGGGATCTTTCGCCGCCCCCTTCGCGGCGATACTCTACGGGCAGGTCCTCTATAGATGTCCGAGTCTTCCCCTCCCCCCGACGCGTCCAACGGCGACGCCCCGGCCGACGCTCCCAAATCGCCGCCGCTGCGCAAGAGCGGGCTCGGCTCGGGGCTCCTCGCCAGGCAGCCGACCCCCCAGCCGGAGGGGGCCGTCGCCGTGCGGAAGATGTGCCCCACCTGCGGGCGCGAGTATGAGACCCAGTCGCGCTACTGCCCGGAGGACGGCTCGCCGCTGCGCCCCCTCAACAGCGGTGCGGACCCCCTCATCGGCACGGTGGTCGCCGATCGCTACCTGATCCTCAAGCGCATCGGCGAGGGCGGCATGGGCCGCGTGTACTTCGCCGAGCACGTGAAGATGAACCGCCACTGCGCGCTGAAGGTGATGAGCGCGGCGCTGGTGAACGATCCCGAGTCGGCGGCGCGATTCGCCCGCGAGGCGTCGAACGCGGCGAAGATCATGCACGCGAACGTCGCGGCCGTGTTCGACTTCGGCGAGAGCGACGGCCTGGTCTACCTGGTGATGGAGTTCGTGGAGGGCAAGCCGCTCTCCAGCGTGCTCGACGAGGAGAAGCGGCTGCCGGTGAAGCGCGCGCTCGACCTCGCGCGGCAGGTGGCAGACGGGCTGGCCGCGGCGCACGATTGCGGCATCATCCACCGCGACCTCAAGCCCGACAACATCATCGTGGGGAACACGAAGGGCGGGCGCGAGGTGGCGAAGGTCGTGGACTTCGGCATCGCCAAGGCCGTGGAAGACGCGAACACCGGCTCGCTGACCAAGACCGGGCTCGTGATCGGCACTCCCGAGTACATGAGCCCCGAGCAGCTGCTCGGCGACCCGCTCGACGGACGCACCGACGTCTACAGCCTCGGGTGCATCCTCTACCAGATGCTCACCGGCGCGGCTTCGTTCCAGTCGCCCACGCGCGAGCAGATGATCAAGAAGCGCCTGAGTGAGGAGCCGCCCCGCATTCGCTCCCTGGTGCCGGAGCTGCCCGAGTCGCTCGACGACGTGGTGGCGAAGATGATGGCGCGCTCGCCGGCGGAGCGGTACACCACCGCGTCGGAGGTGCACGAGATCCTCATGGGCCGCTTCGAGCCCGGCTCCGCGTACCAGCCGCGCTTTCGTCCCACGCCGCGCAGCGCGCCCACGGTCACCATGGAGCCGGCGTCTCGCGACCAGCTGGCGCACACCACGCCCCTCGCCATGGTGGCGGCACCCAAGCCGCCCAGCCGCCGGCGCGTATTCGTGATAGGCGGCCTGGCTGCGCTCGTGGCCGTGGCGATCACGGCCATGGTGGTGAGCAACTACTCGTCCGCGGCGCCCACGGCGCCAGCGGCACCGGTGAAGGCCGAGAGCGTGTCGGCCGTCGCTCCCGCGCCGCTGATCGTGGCCCCGGTGGACAGCGCGAAGCGCGCGGCCGATACCACGAAGCACGATTCGCTCAAGGTCGCGAGTGTCCTGCCCAGGGCGGTCACTCCCCCCGTCGCGGTACCGGCAGCGAGGGACACTGCGACGCCGGCGTCACGCGCGGCGCTCACGCCACTCGAGCGTCGCGCGGAGCGACGCGCCGAGAATCGCGCGGAGATCGACAGCGTGCTCGAGATGCCGGGCGTCTCCAAGCGTCCGGATGCGATCCTGATTCGCGAGGCGCTCGGCCGGTATGCGCGCGCGATCGAGTCCGAGGACCTCGCGAAGGTGCGCCAGGCGTACCCCGGCCTCACGCCCCAGCAGGAAACCTTCTGGGCGAAGAACGTGTTCGCGCTCGCCGACAACATCCACGCGCAGGTGCGGCCACTGCGCGCCGCGGCGCTGGGGAAGGCCGTGCAGGTGGGCTTCAGCCTGCACCTGCGCTTCGTGTACCACACCTCGGGCTCGCCCGGCGCGATACCGCTCTTTTACGAGGGGATCTTCGTGAAGGAAGGGCCCGACTGGATCCTCAAGGAGATCCGCGACCGCCGTCCCTAGGCTTTCTTGCCGACCCGCGCCCGGAGGTCCGCCGCGACCGAGTCGAGCAGCGTGCTGTCGGTGCCGACGTCCCATTCATCGCCGCGCTGGTACTGCGCCTCGCAACGCACCTGCAGCTGGCGACCGTCGTCGCCCTGGAATCGCACCACGAGACGCGTGCGATAGCGGAGGTCCGGCACGCCATCCCGTAGCCAGCTCGCCTGCCACGTGGTCATCACGAAGCCCGCCTTCTGGTCCACGACGTCCACGATGAAGCGCTGGCCGAGCAGGTCGTTGATCGAGCGCCATGCGTTCGCGCGCGTCATGCCGTCGCGGAGCTCGAGCGTGCGCGAGAGCTTCGCATCGGAGGTGGAGCGCGCGAAGCCAGTCGGCAGCGCTTCGGCCGTCTCCTTCGCCGCCGCCGCGACTTCCCGCTTCTCGGCTCCCGGCATCATCTTCGCCGCCTTCGCGCAGCCGAGGGACGCAACCAGGGGAACCAGGAGCCGGAGTCGTGACATGCGGGAAAAGCTACGGGCAGGTGGCGACCCTCGCCACCTGCCCGCGCTACTCGTAGTTCCTGCATCACTGCCCTGCGGGATCACTACTGGCGACAGGGCGCCTTCGGATCGGGCTTCGGATGGTCCACCACCACGCGATGGTCCAGGTTGGCGACCCTGAGGCCGACGTCGTGCACGAGCTGCGCGGTGCGCGCCAGCTGCGCATAGTCGATGTACTGCGGCTCGTCCGTCACCTGGTGGTAGTCGCGATGGCCGCCGGTCGAGACGAAGGTGATCGGGATGCCGTAGCGCGCATACTCGTAGTGATCGCTGCGGCAGTAGTACTGGTTCGGGTTGCCGTTGGTGTCGTACTGATAGTCGAAGCTGAACGCCGGCACGGCGCTGCTGCCGACCTGCTCCACGATGGTGCCGAGCTCCGTGGAGAGGCGCTTCGACCCGATCAGCTGCAGGTAGCCGGGCTTGCCACCCTTCAGGTCGTCGGGACTGCCGCGGCCGATCATGTCGATGTTGAGCTGCGCCACGATCGAATCGCGCGGAACGGTCGGATGGTCCGTGTACCAGCCGGAGCCCAGCATTCCAAGCTCCTCGCCAGCGTGCCAGACGAAGAGCAGCGAGCGCTTCGGCTTCACCTTGGCCGCCGCGAAATTCTCGGCGATCTCCAGCAGGCCCACCGTGCCCGAGCCGTCATCATCGGCGCCGTTGTTGATCGAGTCCAGCCGCGGCGGATGGATCTTCCGCAGGCTGTCGATCATCGCGTGAATGCGAATCCACTCGGCGTCCGTCGCCTTGCGATCCGGGTCCTCGGCACCACCGGGGCGCACGACCGTGTTGTAGGCGCGCAGTGAATCGTGGTCCACCGGCTGGTTGGTGAAGCCGATGTGGTCGTTGTGCGCGCCGAACGCCACGTACTCGTTCTTCAACTTCGGGTCGGACCCCGGGATCATCGCGACCACGTTGCGGCCGAGGGACTGCGTCTCGTCGTAGGAGAAGGAGCCGCCGAGCGTGGTGCCGGCCGTGCCCCTGGCCATTCCGTCGAGCGACGCGCCCATGATCGCCTGCGCCGCAGTCTTCGACGCATAGAAGAATGCCGGGAGGGCCGGGCCGTCGTCGCCTCCCTTCTGGTAGGAGGTCGGCTCGCTGAGCTGCGTGCGGACATCGGCGGGCATTGCATCGTAGCTCGCGATGACGATGGCGGCCGCAGTGAAGTAGCGCTGGATGAGCCCACCGCGGTTCGCCTGCCAGCCGTTCGGCACCGTGATCACGACCACCTTGCCGGCGACGTCGGCGGGGGCGATGAGCTGCGAGCCGTCGGGGGTGAAGACGCCGCCGAAGACAGCCTGCGCGCCGGCGTACGTGCGCTGCATCGGGCCGTCATCGCGGAAGAGCAGGTCGGTGCCGGCCATGAAGTCGTGCCCGCCCGCGGTGACCTTGGAGAGGGGCGAGATCTTCCGGTCGAACATGCCGATGTTCTGGAACCAGCCACCGTTCTCGCCGGCGGGCACCAGGCCCATGCGCTTCGCCTCGGCGGCGATGTAGTCGGTGCCCTTGACCTGGTAGATGGTGCCTGTCGCGCGGCCCATCATGGAGTCGTCGGCGAAGATGTAGAGGCGCGTCATGGCGTCGGCCGCCGAGATCGCGGGCGTGGTCGGCTTGCCCGTGTACTTGAGGGGAAGCGGAGCCGGCTGGCTCATCTGTGCAACCCCCAGCGCCGGCAGGAGCATCAACGCTCCCAGGGCGGCCAGGGGCCGGTTGACGGATCGGGTCATGCGAGCTCCGGATTTGGTAGGAAATGGCAACACTGGTATTACGCACTGCGTACCCGAAGGTGCCAGTGATCGGGCACCCTTCCTACACAAACATTACCCCGGCTATCATCTTCCCCGCCATGCGGATCAGTGTACTGACGGAAACAGCCCCTGGGGAGCGACGCGTCGCCCTGGTGCCGGACAGCATCGGCCGGTTGGTGAAGGCCGGCCACGAGGTGGTGGTGCAGCAGGGCGCCGGTGCGCGCGCCGGGTTTCGTGATGCGCAATACGCGACCGCGGGGGCAACCCTGTCCGCCAGCGCCGCCGAGACGTGTGCGGGCGCAAGCGTGGTCGCGAAGGTACAGCCACCGAGCGCCGGGGAGATCGCACTGATCGATCCCGGCGCTTCCGTCATCAGCCTGATGAAGCCGGGGCGCAACGCGGAGCTGGTGTCGGCGCTCACGGCGCGCAAGCTCACCGGGCTCGCGCTCGAGCTGGTGCCGCGCATCACGCGCGCCCAGTCCATGGACGTGCTGTCGTCGCAGTCCACGGTGGCCGGTTACAAGGCGGTGCTCGTGGGCGCGGAGCTGCTGCCGCGCTTCCTCCCGATGCTCACTACCGCGGCGGGCAGCATCCAGCCGTCGCGCGTGTTCGTGATCGGCGCCGGCGTGGCGGGGCTGCAGGCGATCGCCACCGCGCGGCGACTCGGCGCGGTCGTGAGCGGCTTCGACATTCGGCCCGCGGCGCGCGAGCAGGTGCTGTCGCTGGGGGCGACCTTCGTCGGCGGCGATTCCGTCTCGGCGGACGCGCAGGCGAAGGGAGGCTACGCGCGCGCGCAGACGGATGAAGAGCGCGAGAAGACGCTGGCTGCGATGGCGGCGCACCTCCCCGACGTTGACATGGTGGTGACCACCGCGCAGGTCCCCGGCCGGCCCGCGCCGAAGCTCATCTCGGCCGCGATGGTCGCGACGATGCGGCCGGGCTCGGTGATCGTGGACGTGGCCGCCGAGAGTGGTGGCAACTGTGAGCTCACCGTGCCGGGAGAGACGGTGGTGGCGCATGACGTCACCATCCTCGCGCCGCTCGACCTCGCGTCGAGCGTGCCCTTTCACGCGAGCCAGATGTTCAGCCGGAACGTCCTCACGCTGCTGCAGCACCTCACGGGCAAGGAAACCACGATGACGATCGACCTGAATGACGAGATCACCGGCGCCATGGTTGTCACCCACAATGGAGCGGCCCGCGCATGATGATGCTGGAGTTGTACGTCTTCGTGCTCGCCGCGTTCACGGGCTACATGGTGATCTCGCGGGTGCCACCCCTGCTGCACACGCCGCTGATGGCGGCGACGAACGCGATCTCGGGGATCTCGCTGGTGGGCTCGCTGATCGCCGCCGGCGCGCGGCACAGCAACGTGGCGACAGTGCTTGGGTTCATCGCGGTGGTCTGCGCGACGAGCAACATCGTCGGCGGGTTCCTGATCACCGACCGCATGCTGAAGATGTTCCAGCGCGGCAAGCCCAAGCCGGCGGATCGCGTGACGGGAGCGCTCGACGATGCGTGAGCTGTTCATCCAGGTCGTGTACCTCGCGGCCTCGGTCCTTTTCATCCTCGGCCTCCGCTCGCTGACGCGTCCCGACCTCGCGCGCCGCGGGATGCAGCAGGCCGCGCTGGGAATGGTGCTCGCGATCGCCGGCACGCTCGTGAACCACACGATCGTGGACTACCGCTGGATCGCGGCGGGACTCGTGATCGGCGCGGTGATCGGCTACCCCATGGGCCAGTGGGTGCCGATGACCGCCATGCCGCAGCGCATCGCGCTGTCGCTCGGCTTCTCCGCCCTCGCCGCGACGCTGGTAGGCGTGGCCGAGTACTACACGGAGATGCACGACGGAAACGTGGTGGCGACCGCGAAGATGGCGGCACTCGGCTTCGAGGTGCTGCTGGGGTCGATCACGGTGGCGGGCACGCTGGTGGCGGCGGGCAAGCTGCAGGAAGTGCTGCCGTCGAAACCGATCACCTTTCCGCTGCAGAACCTCGCGAACGCCCTGCTGTTCCTCGTGATCCTCGTGATGTTCGGGTGGCTCATCGCGCACCCCGCGGCGCAGGTGCTGTTCTACTCGCTGCTCGGGCTGGCCTTCGTGTTCGGCGTGCTGCTGGTGATCCCGATCGGCGGCGCGGACATGCCGGTGGTGGTGGCGCTGCTGAACTCCTACTCGGGGCTCGCGGCGTGCGCGACCGGGTTCGCGATCGGCAACGTGATCCTGATCGTGTGCGGCGCGCTCGACGGCGCGAGCGGGTTCATCCTCTCGATCCTGATGAGCAAGGCGATGAACCGCTCGTTCTCGAACGTGCTGTTCGGCGCGTTCGGCTCGGCGCCCGCGGCGAAGGGCGGCAAGACGTCGGAAGGGTTGACGGTGCGATCGATCAGCGTGGAGGACGCCGCGATCCAGCTCGCGTACGCGCAGCTGGTGATCGTGATCCCGGGGTACGGCATGGCCGTGGCGCAGGCGCAGCATGCGGTGCGCGAGATGGCGGAGCAGATCGAGAAGCGCGGCGGCGAGGTGAAGTACGCCATTCACCCGGTGGCGGGACGAATGCCGGGGCACATGAACGTGCTGCTGGCCGAGGCGAACATCCCGTACGACAAGCTGTACGACATGGACGAGATCAACTCCGAGTTCGAGCGCGCGGACATCGCGCTGGTGATCGGGGCGAACGACGTGGTGAATCCGGCCGCGCGCACGGATCCCACCTCGCCGATCTACGGGATGCCGATCCTGGATGCCGACAAGGCGCGCACGATCATCGTGATGAAGCGCAGCATGGGTGCGGGCTTCGCGGGGATCGAGAACGAGCTGTTCTACGACGCGAAGACGTCGATGCTGTTCGGCGATGCGAAGGGATCGCTGACGGCGCTGGTGGGGGAGATCAAGAACGTGTAAGGCTGGCCCAACAGAATTGGGCACGCCGAAAATCGCTGAAAGGGCCGAAACTGCGCCGCAAGAACGGCGACGGCACTGTCTTCGTGGCCTTTTCGGCTCCTCCGGCGCCTTTCGGCGTGCGCGAGCGAAGCGAGCGATAGTCTTTTTGTGCGCCAGCGCCCCGCACCCAAAGCCTGGTTCGATCGCAACATCCGGGTAGTCCCCTCACCGCGATTCCATATCTTCATTCCATGCGCGCAGACAAGGCATGGGCGGCGGTGGAGCAGCGGGACAGCACCCGGGACGGCACGTTCGTCTACGCGGTGAGCTCCACGCGCATCTACTGCCGCCCCTCGTGCCCCTCTCGCCGGCCGCGCCGCGACCGGGTGTCGTTCTTCCCCAGCGGCATTCAGGCACGCGCTGCGGGATATCGGTCCTGCAAACGCTGCCGGCCTGACGACATTGGGCTCGTCAACCACGCCGAGCGCGCGGCGGTGCGGGCGGCGCGACTGATCGAGCAGGCGCCGCTCGAGCCGTGGACGCTCGCAGAACTCGCGCGACGCGTGAAGGTGAGCCCGTCACACCTGCAGCGCACCTTCGCGCGCGTCATCGGCGTCTCGCCCCGCGAGTACCGCGACGCACTGCGGCGCAAGCGATTCACCGAACGACTGCACAAGGGAGACACCGTGAGCCGAGCCACGTACGAAGCTGGATACGGCGCGAGTAGCCGAGTCTACGAGCGCACCATGCACGAAGGGCTGTCGCCCGCGGCGGTCCGCCGCGGCGCCCCCGGCGCGACGATCCGCTACACCACGGTGCCCACCTCCCTCGGCACCATGCTCGTGGCGGCGACCGACAAGGGCGTGTGCAGCGTGACCATCGGTGACGACGCGGGCACGCTGGCCCAGGAGCTCGCCGCGCACTTCCCGAAGGCGGAGCTCACCAGCGACGATCACGACATGCGCGCGCTCGCGTCCTCCGTCGCACGGATGGTGGAGGGCGACGCGACCGCCGACGTCCCCCTCGACGTGAAGGGCACCGCCTTCCAGTGGAAGGTGTGGCGCCTGCTGCAGCGCATCCCGCGCGGCAGCACCCGCTCCTATGCGGCGGTCGCCGAGTCGCTCGGCCAGCCGACGGCGGCGCGCGCGGTCGCTCGCGCCTGCGCGACCAACCCCGTGGCCCTCGTCATTCCCTGCCACCGCGTAGTGCGGGGGGATGGCTCCATGGGCGGCTATCGTTGGGGCGTGTCGCGCAAGGAACGGCTGCTCGCCCGCGAGCGCGGCGAGCAGTAGGCGCGCCCGGGACATACCGGTGCTATCGCGTGAGCGGATCCTCGCCGTGGTGCGGCGCATCCCGAAGGGGCGCGTCGCCACCTACGGCCAGGTGGCCACGCTCGCGGGGTACGAAGGGCACGCGCGCCAGGTGGGATACGCCATGGCGGCGCTGCCGGCGGGCTCCCGCGTGCCCTGGCATCGCGTGGTGAACGCGCAGGGCGCGATCAGCATGCGCGCGGGGGGCGAGGGCGCCGGGATTCCCCAGCGCCACCGCCTCGAGCAGGAGGGCGTGTTCCTCCTCGGCAACGGTCGCCTTGCACTGAAAAGTTACCAGTGGAAGCCGTCGCCGGCCGTGCTCAGGGCATTGAAACGCCCGGCGCGCGATGCTCCTTCCGCTGGTACGCGAGGAAGCGGTGCACGGCCCGTGTCGAAGCCGCGTCGGACGTCGTGATGCGCACCTCGGCGCCTCCGGGCAGGTCGCGCGCCTCGTAGCGAATCCGCGCGGCGTTGGCCTTCATCGTCGCGGTGCCCGGGACGTTCGTCGCGTGCACCGCGCTGGGCGCGGAGAAGTCGCCGCTGGCGAACTGCGCCGCGATCTCGCGCATGTGTGCGCGTATCGCGGTGATGCCGGCACTGTCAGTCGTGTCGCGCTCGAGCGCGATGCGGCCGCCGTTCGCGAGGTCGTCGAAGTGGTGCAGCGAGGACTCCTGGTCCACGCCCATCACCTTCGCGCCACGCTCCTTCATTCCCTTGAAGGCGGTGTCCCCGGCTGCGGCCATCGCGGCGTGGCCGGCGTGGGTAGTGTGATCCTGCGCGTGGATGGTCGTCGGAATGATTAGCAGCGCGGCGAGCAGCATGGCGCGCCGGGGAGCGTCGATCGAGGCGTACGTGAACATGGCCTTGCGGATTCGGGTGAGCGAAAGATGAAGGACTCGGGGCCTGCAGGTACAGCATCGCCCGCGCGTGCCGGGGGCGCAGGGACGAAAGTCCCTCGCGCCGCCGGCCTGCTGGGAGAGCTGCCGCCAGGCGTGTCCGAGCGACTGCGCGCACGCGCGATCGAGCGCAGCTACCCGGCCGGGACCACGATCTTCACGGAGGGCAGCGAGGCGCGTGGGCTCTTCATGGTGCTCGAGGGAGAGGTGCGCGTGCTGCGCTCCGCCGCGGGCCGCGAGCACGTGATCCACGTGGAGCGCGCCGGGGGCACGCTCGGCGAGGTGCCGCTCTTCGAGGGTGGCGACTATCCCGCCACCGCCGTGGCAGCGGTGGACACGCGCTGCCTGGTGCTCACGCGCGACGTGGTGATCGCGGCGGTGCGCGAGGACGGCGACGTCGCGCTGGCATTGCTGGCGCGAATGGCGGCGCGCGTGCGCATGCTGGTGGAGCGCGTGGATCATCGCACCACGCAACCGGCGCTCTTGCGACTCGCGGCGCTGGTGCTCGCGCGGCACGAGGCCGCGGACGGTGATGCCTTTTCCCTCGGGCGCTCGCAGCAGGAGGCCGCCGAGGAGCTGGGCACCGTGCGCGAGGTGGTGGTGCGCGGGCTCCGGGAGCTGCGAACGCGTGGCGTGATCGAGCCCGCGGGCTCGGGGAAGTACTCAGTGGCCGATCTCGGCGCGCTGCGGGCGCTCGCGGAGGGCGACGCGTGACCACGAGCGAAGGCACGGTCCAGCTGCCGGAGAAGGCCGTGGTGTGGATGCGGCTGGCGCTGGTGGCGGTGCTCGCCTGGTGGGGGTTCGCGATCATGCGCGATCCCATGGAAACCATCGTGCATGCCATCGACACCGGCATTCACGAGACGGGGCACATCATCTTCGGCCCCTTCGGCGAGACCATGATGTTCCTGGGTGGCTCGCTGTTCCAGGTGATGTTCCCCTGCTTCTTCGTGGCGTACTTCCTCAGGCGCGGGGACCGGTTCGCGGCGTCGGCGGTGATGTGGTGGGTGGCGCAGAACCTCTGGGACGTGAGCGTCTACATCGGCGACGCGCGCGCCCTGCAGCTCACGCTGCTGGATGGCCAGCAGGGCAGCGATGGCCATGACTGGATGAACATCCTGGATGCGTGGGGCCAGACGAACAACGACACGAGGATCGCCCGCGGCGTGTTCCTCGTTGGCGTGCTCTGCTACCTGGTTTCCATCGCCGGCGGCATCGCGTTCGCCCAGCCCGTACCCAGGCCGGAGCCGATAGCCGAGTAGGCGTCGCGGGCGCGCGAAGGCCCGGCTCCTGCACGGGAACCGGCGCATGAAAGCCCGATTCGCATTGCTGAGGCTGGCGGCGCCGGCGCTCGTGGCCTGCTCGGGTGCGCTCGCCGGCTGCTCCGACCGCGAGGCACACGCCGCCGTGGACTCCACCGCCAACGACGAAGCCGGATCGGGGGCGCGCCGGGTCGCGTCGATCCCTGGCTTTCTCTCACCCGAATCGGTGCGCTATGACGCCGAGCTGGACGCGTTCTACGTGTCGAACATGTTCCTGTTCGGCTCGTGGAAGGACGGCAACGGCTACCTCGCGCGCGTGAACGCGGCGAACATCGCCGACTCGCGCATCCTGGCACAGGGCGGCGTGCGCGGCGTCACGCTCAATGCCCCGAAGGGGATGGCCATTCATGGCGACACCCTCTGGGTGGCTGACATCGACGTGCTTCGCGCGTTCGACCGCAACACTGGCGCGCCGCTCGGCGAGGTGGACCTCACGCCGTGGCATCCCACGCTGCTGAACGACGTGGCCATGGGTCCCGACGGCAGCATTCGCGTCACCGACACTGGCGTGGTGCTGAGCGAGGTCGGCGTGCTTCCCGACACCACCGGCGACCGGATCTTCGTGATCGGCGCGGGCCGCTCGGTGCGCGTGATCGCTGCGGGTGCACCCTATCCCAAGCCGAACGGCCTGACGTGGGATGCGAAGCGCAATCGCTGGCTGGTGGTGACGTTCGACGACTTCCGGAGCGTGCTGTACTCGATGCCGCGCGACGACAGCACCCGGACGCAGCTCGCCACCGGCCGTGGCCGATGGGACGGCGTGGAAGTGCTCGGCGACGGACGCATCCTCGTCTCGAGCTGGGCCGACTCGAGCCTGCACATCATCGACGGCGCGCGCGATACGCAGGTCATCCGTCACGTTCCGGTGCCCGCCGACATCGGCGTGGACACGAAGCGGAATCGCGTCGCCATTCCCGTGTCGGGGCTGGGCCGAGTCGATATCTGGACGCTGCCGGCGCCGCGCTGATCGAGCGGCCTCGCGCTCTTTCCGGGGGCGGTACGCGACCGTAGCTTGGGTCAGTCGCCGGACACGCCGGCGCGATCGAGCATTTCCCGGGAGCGATTCGTGAAGACGAAGTACATCATCATGCTGGCGGCCCTCATCCTCGGGCCCGTGACCGTGCAGGCGCAGCACATCGAGGTGGGCCGGGACACGCGCCTGATCGCGCCGCGCGAACCGTCGCCGTCACGCCCGCCGGTGATCGTCGGCACCCTGTCGGCCGTGAATGGGGACTCGCTGATCATGCACTCCTTCGTGCCCGACCGGTACATGGCCCTCCACGAGAACGACTACACGCGCATCGAGCAGATGCGGAACCGGCCGCGCTGGAGCGGCGCGCGGCGCCTCGGACTCTCCGTCGCGCTGCTCGGTGGCGTGGTGGGTCTCGCCTACGCGGAGCGCAACAACGCCACGCCGAACGATGCGTCCACCTGCGGCGTTGCGCAGGCGGACTGCAACAAGCCGGACCACAGCCTGCGGGGGATCGCGATCGGGGCGGTCGGTGGGTTCCTGATCGGCGCGATTGTCGGCAGCCGGTTTCCCGGCCATCAGTGGGTGGCGGTCACGCCCTGACCAGGCGTCCCGAGGGGGCGTAAGCGTCGTGTAAGCGCGCGGGCCAAACCCTCACGCCGCTCGCACTTCCGCCTGCCAACCTTTTGCGCAACTGTACCGTCCAATACGGGAAGTCCTTCCCCTCCCCTGGACCAGTCATGCGCTTCTCGCGTTCCGCGCTCCACCGCGGGGCGGCCATCGCCGCACTCGCCCTGCCCGCCGCCCTGGTCGCACAGCAATCGGGTCCATCGGCCACTCCCGTGCGCGTGGCGCATGCGGCGCGCCGCACGTCCGAGATTCACCTGGATGGCCGGCTCGACGAGCCCGCATGGTCGAAGGCCGAGGTCACCGGTGACTTCACGCAGAGCTATCCCGCGCAGGGAAAGCCCGCGCCCGACCGCACCGAGGTGCGCGTGCTGTACGACGACGCCGCCATCTACGTGGGCATTCGGATGTTCGACCCGCACCCGGATTCGATCGCCGCGGAGCTTGGCCGTCGCGACGCGACGGCTGCCAATGGCATCTACACCGACTGGGTGCACCTCATCATCGATTCGTATCACGACCGCCGTACCTCCTTCCGCTTCTCGGCGAACCCGGTGGGCGTGAAGAAGGACGTGTACACCTCCAACGACGGTCCCGAGGACATCAACTGGGACGCGATCTGGGAGGTCGGCACCGCGATCGACTCGCAGGGCTGGGTGGCCGAGTACCGCATTCCCCTCTCGCAGCTGCGCTACGGAAAGTCGGCGGCCGGACAGGAGCGGGTGTGGGGCTTCCAGGTGCAGCGCGACATCGCGCGCCGGAACGAGCGCGATACGTGGAGCCCGTGGACGCCGCAGATGGGCGGATTCGTCTCGCGCTTCGGCGACCTGGCCGGGCTGGTGGACGTGGCGGTTCCACAGCGCATCGAGGTGACGCCGTACGTGAGTGAGCGCGCGACGCGCGAACCCGGGGAGAAGGCCAATCCCTTCTTCCACGAGACGGCATCGCAGGCGAATGCGGGAGTTGACCTGAAGTACGGCGTGCCGGGCGGCCTGACGCTCAGCGCCACGGTGAACCCCGACTTCGGCCAGGTGGAAGTGGATCCCGCCGTGGTGAACCTCTCGGCCTACGAGTCGTTCTTCCCGGAGAAGCGGCCCTTTTTCCTGGAGGGCTCCGACATCTTCAACTTCGGGCAGGTGGTGCGGCAGAACGACTACGGCAGCCAGAACTTCTTCTACTCGCGCCGTGTCGGACGGCAGCCGCAGCGCTTCGTCGGCGGCCCAACGGTGGCTTACGTGGATGCGCCGGAACAGGCCCGCATTGCGGGCGCGGTGAAGCTCTCCGGCAAGACGGGCCCCTGGACCGTGGGCCTGCTCGATGCGGTGACGCGCGTGCAGGAGGCCAGCGTGCAGTCCGTCACCGGCCAGCGCTATGACACGCCCGTCGAGCCGCTCACGAATTATCTGGCGGGTCGGGTACGGCGGGACTTCAACAGTGGCGCGACCACGATCGGGGCGATACTGCAGGGCACTCACCGCGACGCCGGCGACACCGTGTTCGTGAACCTGCTGCGCCACCGCGCCCTGTTCGGCGGCGTGGACTTCGAGCATGACATGCAGCAGCGCAAGTACATCCTCTCCGGCTTCCTCGGCGCATCGCGCGTGGATGGCTCGATTCCGACCATCACCGCGACGGAGCGCTCGAGCGCGCGTTACTACCAGCGACCCGATGCAAAATCGTCGCGCTTCAATCCCGCCCTGACGTCGCTCCAGGGGCACATCGGCGAGGTCGCGTTCCAGCTGAACGGCACCAACTTCGCCTCGATTGCCGTGAAGGAATCGAGCCCGGGCCTCGAGCTGAACGACATGGGCTTCCAGAGCCGCACGGACTATCGCTCCCTCTCGCTGCTCGGCGGCCGGCAGAGCTTCGAGCAGTCGAAGCACCTGCGCAACTGGAGTGCGTACGCGTACACCAACCAGGCGTGGAACTTCGACGACGACCTGATCTTCAATGCCGTTGCCTTCGGCAGCAACTTCACCTTCAACAACCTCTGGAACGCGGGAGTTGGCGGCGGGTTCAACGCGAGCACGTTCAGCGACCGGCTCCTCCGCGGCGGCCCGCTGGCGAAGACGCCCTCGTCGGTGAACGCCAACGTGTACGCGGGCACCGACAGCCGCAAGCGACTCTTCTACAATGCCGGCGCGAACTGGCAGCGCGACGACTACGGCAGCACCTCCGTGGGTGGGAACGTGTCGGTGGATGCGCGCCCCTCCTCGAACGTGCACATCAGCTTCGGCCCCAACATGAGCGTGGACGATGGCGCCGTGCAGTACGTGCAGGCGGTGACGGACGCGAATGCGACGAACACGTACGGTCGCCGCTACGTCTTCGCCGACCTGCAGCAGACGACGCTCGGCCTCGACACGCGCATCGACGTCACGCTGTCCCCCACGCTGAGCCTGCAGATGTACGCGCAGCCGTTCGTGGCGGCGGGGCGCTACACGGGGTACATGGAGTTCCAGCAGCCCGGCACGTATCGCTTCGCGAAGTACGGCTCGCAGCAGGGGACGATCGCGCCGCTCACCGACACGAAGGGCGCGGTGGTCGGCTACTCCGTGGATCCCGACGGCGCGGGCAGCTCGCCATCGTTCGGCATCCAGAACCCGAACTTCAACGTGCGCTCGCTGCGCGGCAACGCGGTGGTGCGGTGGGAGTACCGCCCGGGTTCGGCGCTGTTCTTCGTGTGGCAGCAGCAGCGCAGCGGCTTCGACCCGAGCGGGGAGTTCGACGCCGGCAGCAACGTGGGAGACATCTTCCACACGATTCCCACCAACGTCTTCCTGGTGAAGGCGACGTACTGGATGGGGCGGTAGTGCGGGAGCTGGGGAGCTCGCGGCTACGCCGCGAGCGACCTGCCCCTCGGAGACCACGCCGCCTTGCCATCCAGCAGGCTGGCTACGCAGTCGAACTGCGCGGGCGGGAAGCCGGGGACGCCAAGCTCGAGGACGTCGCCCGGCTTGGCGGATACGCGGGCGCGCAGCAGCTCGAGCGCCTCATCGAAGGTTGCCGACTGCACCACGCCGGCCTGCCGGACGTGCTCGTTGTTGTTCAGGGAAAACTGGAAACGCGACATCGGGTCTCCTCATTGGTTGCAAGGGGTCATACCCCTGTATTCACCAAAGGAGCCAACCGGGTCCCGCAGTTCCGGCAGACTTTCCGGCCGCCGGACTGCCGCTACCGCACGTAGACCTGCGCGGCTGTCGTGAATGCCAGCGTGGCCGGCCGCACCGCGAAGGTCTCCACCCGGATCTGGGTGGGCGTCTCCATCTGCACCAGCAGGTAGCCGATCGCGGTGCGATCCGGCTTGTTCACCGGCGGATAGAGCGTGTAGAGCACCTTGCCGGTGGAGAAGTTCACGGCGTCCGGCGTGGGATCATCGCCCGATGGCGCGAACAGCCCCGTGATCGAGAGCTGGCCGCCGATCGAGATGCGCACCTGCCCGGTGGACACCGCGTCATAGCCGAAGGCGACCTGCTTCGGGTTGGCCGCGGCCACCGTGCTGCTCGCATCCTGGGGCAGCGAGGAGGAGAACCAGTTGCCCACCAGCTTGTTGGTCTGGTCCCAGTCCAGCTTCCCGTTCTGGTCCACCGACGACTTCACCTTGGCCGAGAGGTACGACTTGCTCGGGTCCCCGAACAGCGGCAGTGGCGCGATGGCGTGCAGCGTCTCGAAGGCATAGCGGCCCGGTGAGAGCAGGTTGCGCACGGCGACCAGGTCGCTGTACACGCCGAAGTCGAGCATGTCGTTCTTGCCGGTCGTGGTGCCGAGCGTCTGGCCTTCCGTGATCGCCGTTCCCACCGAGAGCGTGGAGAGCAGCGTGATGTTCTGGAGCCAGTAGTGGATCGCCCCGCCGGAGGCGATCGTGATGCGGTTGCTCCCGACCTTCTCCACGGTGCCCTTCCCCGGTGCGACCACCGTGCGCCCCGCCGTGGCGCCGGAGGTGCCGGCGATCACGAAGGAGACATGATCCGCCGGCAGCACCTGGTCCGGAGGCAGCATGTTGCCCAGGGGAATGATCGACGACACCTGGTCGAGCACGAGCGGCGAGGTGTTGAAGGTGCCGTTCGTGACGGTGCCCGTGGTCGTGATCGTACCCGAGTCGGTCGCGCTCCCGCCGCACGCGGCGAGCAACGCGAGCGCAAGCAACGAGCAGCGGGAAGATGGGCGCATGGTCACCACGAGGTTGTTGGTTCGGGCCTTACTCGCCGTACGGAACCCAGATGTTCTTGACCTGCGTTGCCTCGCGCAGGAACTCACGCCCCTCGCCCTGCGCCGCGTCAGTCCAGTCGCGCGCGTGCTTCGACGCCCACGTGCGCTTCATGTTGACGGCACTCGCGAGCTCCACGTCCTTCACGCCCGACTGTGGGCCGAAGTACCAGATGCCCTCGACGTCGTCATGCTCGGCCAGCACCCTGGCCAGCGCCTCGCGCGGCCCGGTGACGATGTTGATCACGCCGCCCGGCAGGTCGCTCGTGTCGAGCACGGAGTAGAAGTCCGTTGCCGCCAGCGGCCACTGCTCACTCGGGATTGCGACCACCGTGTTGCCCATCGCGATCGCCGGCGCCACGAGCGAGATGAAGCCGAGCAGCGGCGCCTCGTCGGGACATGCGAGCCCCATCACGCCGATCGGCTCGTTCATCGCGAGCGCAACGCCACGAATCGGCACGTTGTGCACCGCGCCGTCGTACTTGTCGGCCCACGCCCCGTACGTGAACAGGCGCGAGATGGACGCGTCCACCTCGCGCAGTGCGTCACGCGAACTCGCGCCACTCAACGAGGTGATGCGCTGCGCGAACTCGTCGCGGCGCGCCGAGAGGTTCTCGGCGATGTAGTAGAGGATCTGCGCGCGAGCGTGTCCCGTCGCCTTCGACCAGCCCTTGCTCGCGGCATGCGCCGCCTCGACCGCGTTGCGGATGTCCTTGCGGTTGCCCTCGCCCACCTCGCCGATGAATGCGCCGTCGGCGCCGAACACCTTGCGCGCATAGCCGGAATCGGGGCGCGCCTGCTTGCCGCCGATGAACAGCTTCGGCGTGCGATCGAGCGACGGCATGTCGGAGGGGGAGCCTGTCGTCGTCCTGGCTTCCCTCTTCTTCGCGACCTTCGCCGCGGCGTGCTTGCCATTGCGCTGCGCACTGCCCTGCTCGCGCTCCCAGGCCGGCACCAGGTACTCGAACATTCCCTCGCGCCCGCCCTCGCGGCCAAAGCCGCTCTCGCGGTAGCCGCCGAAACCGGCCGACGCATCGAACAGGTTGGTTGCGTTGATCCACACGACGCCGCTCTTGATCTTCGGCGCGATATCGAGCGCGAGGTTGATGTTCTCCGTCCAGATGCTCGCCGCCAGGCCGTATGGCGTGTTGTTCGCGAGCGCCACGGACTCCTCCGGCGTGCGGAAGGTCATCGTCACCATCACCGGGCCGAAGATCTCGACCTGCGCGATGGTGCTGCTGGGCTGCACTTCCGTGAAGAGCGTGGGCGGATAGAAGTAGCCGTCGGTGGGGCACGCCCAGCTCGGCTGCCACATCGTGGCGCCTTCGTCCTGCCCCTGCTGCACCAGCTGCTGGATGCGCTCGAGCTGCACGGGCGCCACGATCGCGCCCATGTCCACCGCCTTGTCGAGCGGCGAGCCGATGCGGAGTGTCTCCATGCGGGCGCGCAGCTTGGCGATGAGCTTGTCGGCCACGCCTTCCTGCACGAGCAGGCGCGAGCCCGCGCAGCAGACCTGCCCCTGGTTGAACCAGATCGCGTCCACCACGCCCTCGACCACGGAGTCGAGGTCGGCGTCCTCGTACACGATGAACGGGCTCTTGCCGCCCAGCTCGAGCGAGAGCTTCTTGCCGCTCCCCGCGGTCGCCTTGCGGATCGCGCGACCGACCTCGGTGCTGCCGGTGAACGCGATCTTGTCGATGTCCGGATGGTCCACCATCGCCTTGCCGGTCTCACCGTCGCCGGTGATGATGTTCAGGACGCCGGGCGGCAGCCCGGCTTTCTCGCAGATTTCCGCGAACAGCAGCGCAGTGAGCGGCGTGAATTCCGCCGGCTTCATGATCACCGTGTTCCCTGCCGCGAGTGCCGGCGCGACCTTCCACGCGAGCATGAGCAGCGGGAAGTTCCACGGGATGATCTGCCCGACCACGCCGACGGCGGTGTAGCCCTCGAACTCCGTGGCGGCCAGCTGCGCCCAGCCGGCGTGGTGATAGAAGTGCCGCGCGACCAGCGGGATGTCGATGTCGCGCGTCTCGCGAATGGACTTCCCATTGTCCATGCTCTCGATCACGGCGAACAGGCGCGCGTTGCGCTGCAGCTCGCGCGCGAGCGCGTAGAGCCAGCGCGCGCGAGCGTGGCCCGGCAGTGCGCGCCATGCGGGGAGCGCAGCCTTCGCGGCCGCCACCGCGGCGTTCACGTCGCTCGTGGTTCCCTGGCTCACCCGCGCGATCACCTTCTTCGTCGCAGGGTTGATGACCTCGAAGGTGTCGAGGGGCGCAGTCCACTCGCCGTTGATGTAGTGGCCGAAGGCGCGGTCGTGCAGCGTGAGCCACCCGTTCGCGTCCTTGTCGCTCTCCGGCGCGGGGCCGTAGTCCATCGTCTGGAAGATCTCGGCGACGCTGGTCATGGCATTGGGTGGCGGTGCGCCGCGGCGTAGCGGCCGGTGACGAAGTGCTCGAGCTGGCGCTCGATGTCGGTGAGGAGCGAGCTGGCGCCGAAGCGAAAGAGGTCCGGCTCCAGCCAGCGGCGGCCGAGCTCTTCCTTCATGAGGAAGAGGAACTCGAGCGACTGCTTGGCCGTGCGGATCCCGCCCGCCGGCTTGAAGCCCACGGCGTAGCCGGTGGCCTCGAAGTATTCGCGAATCATGCGCGTCATCACGATGCCGAAGGGGAGCGTGGCATTCACGCCCTCCTTGCCGGTGGACGTCTTGATGAAGTCGGAGCCCGCCTGCATCGCGACCACGCTCGCGCGCGCCACGTTGGTGAGCGTCGCCAGCTCGCCGGTGGCGAGGATGGACTTCATGTGCGCGTCGCCGCAGGCCTCGCGGAACGCCTTCACTTCGTCGTACAGCGCCGACCAGTTGCCGGTGAGCACGTGGGCGCGCGTGATGACGATGTCGATCTCGCGCGCGCCGGCGGCCACCGAGGCGTGAATCTCCTCGAGGCGCTGCTCGAACGGGCTCAGGCCAGCGGGAAAGCCGGTGCTGACCGCCGCGACCGGAATGTCGCTGCCGCGAAGGGCGTCGACAGCGGTGGGCACCAGGCCGTGATAGACGCAGACCGCCCCCACCCTGATGCCGAGGTCCTGGGCGCCGAGCGCCTCGAGGATGTCCTGGCGCACGGGGCGGCGGGCCTTGGCGCAGAGCCGGCGGACGTTCCCGGGGGTATCGTCGCCGGAGAGCGTCGTGAGGTCCATCAGCGTGATGGCGCGGAGCAGCCAGGCGGCCTGCCACTCCTTCTTGACCGTGCGGCGCGTGGGGAGCGTGGCGGCGCGGCGCTCGACGGCGCTGCGATTGACCCGGATGGACCGCACGACGTCGAGGTCGAGCGGCATGCCGGGATTGCGCTCGACGTGGCCGGTGGGGGGGATGGGTCGCTCGTTGGTGACGAGCGTCGGCCGGCTGGGGCCGGTCCCCCCTCCGGAGCGCGGAAGCGTCTCGAAGGTGCGTTTCGCGGACATAATCTGCCGGAAAGACGAAAGGGCGGACCAGGGTGGTCCGCCCTATTTAATGTAGGCCGGCGGGGGCCGGGGGGCGAGGGACCGAACCGACCTCATCCCAGCCGCATTTCGTTTCGCTCGCCTTGTACAGACCTGCGGTTCCAACGGAGACTCCCGCGGACGAACTGACTTGAACTCCGCGGCCCTTTCCGTTGGAACCAAAAAGGCGATTACGCCACGAGACCCCTACGACTGAAGCGTGACCTCGGCCGGCTCATCAGACTGGACCAGCACCCCGTGGCTGAGCAGCGCCGCGAACGCCCCCTGCCTGCGCTCCAGCTCGTCCCACGTTCCCTGCTCCACCACGCGCCCATCCTCCATCACCACGATCCGGTCGGCGTTCCGCACGGTGGAGAGCCGGTGCGCGATCACGATGGTGGTGCGGCCCTCGGCCGCGTCCTCGAGCGCCGCCTGCACGATGCGCTCGCTCACGGTGTCGAGGTGCGAGGTGGCCTCGTCCAGGATGAGCACTCTCGGGTTGCGAACCAGCGCCCGCGCGATCGCGAGGCGCTGGCGCTGCCCGCCCGACAGCGTGGCGCCGCGCTCGCCGAGCACGGTGTCATATCCCTGCGGAAGCTCCTGCACCACGTCGTCCAGGTGCGCGCGACGCACGGCGCCCTCGAGGTCGGCGCGCGACACGTCGTCCAGGCCATAGGCCACGTTCGCCGCGAAGGTGTCGTTGAAGAGGAAGGCGTCCTGCTCCACCAGCGCCACGCTCCCGTGCCACTCGTCGGCACCGATGGACCAGTAGTCCACCCCATCCACCAGCACCGTTCCCGCCGACGGCGCGCGCAGTCGCATCAGCAGCGCCGCCAGCGTGGACTTGCCGCTGCCGGAGCGGCCCACCACCGCCACGAACTGTCCCGCCTCGATCTCGAGCGTCAGCGCATCCAGCGCGGGACGTCCCACGCCGTATGCGAAGGTCAGGTCGCGAATCACGATCCCCTGCGCGATCGGCGGCATGAGGGCTGACCCGAAGGGACGCGCCGGTCGCTCGGGCAACTCGAGCCACTTGTTGATGACGCGAACGCCCTCCGACGCGTACACCAGGTAGCCCTGCGAGCTGTAGATGCGACTGAGCAGCGGGATGATGCGCAGCAGCAGCACGCCGAACGCGAGCAATGCCGCGCTCGAGAGGCTGCCCGGAAGCACCAGCCAGCGATACGCCGACGCAACCACCAGCATGCCGCCGAGCACGGCGAGCGTCTCCACCAGCGGCTGGATGGTGGCGTGACCCGCGACGTTCTGTTCCTCGGCGCGCGACTGACGGCCATTCAATTCCTTGAATCGCCGCTGCTCGGCGCGCTGCGCGTTCGCCGCGCGCACCGCGCGCACGCCGGCGAAGGTCTCCGACAGTCGCGCCGAGAGCAGCATGCTCAGCGCGGTGTAGTCGTGACCGCCCTGCTGCAGCCGCCGATAGACCAGGGCGATCGCGCTTCCGAGCAGCACGCCCAGCACGAGCACGGTGCTGCCCAGCTTCCACGAGATGAGGATCAATCCGGCGATGTACACCAGCGTCATCGCCATCTGCTGGAAGACCTGGAGGCTCGCCGTGAGCGTGCTCACGGCGCGCGGCACCTCCTCCATCATCAGTCGCGCGATCGCGCCCGCCGCGGTGCGGTCGAAGAACCCGAGCTCCGCGATGGCGAGCCGGTCGTACATCGCCTCGCGCAGGTTGACGGTCGCGCGGCGAGAGGCGGCGGCGGTCATGCGGGCCGCGATCACGATGAACCAGTTCTTGAACGCGATCGAGCAGACGACCAGCAGCGCACAGGTGAGCAGGTAGAAGCTGCGGGAGCCGCCCGGAAACCACCCCTGCAGCAGCGTGATGGCGCCCCCCGCATGCGCGATGTCGCCCGTGAGCAGCGAGAGGAGCGGGATCAACAGGCCGATGCCGATGCCCTCGAGCAGGCTCGCCAGCATGAGCACGCCGAGCAGCAGCACCAGCGTCCGCCGGCGAAATCGCATGTAGGGCGCGATCTGCCGAAGGGTCTGGAAGACCTGCAGGACTTGCGTGATCCAGGAGGGCATGGCGGGGGATGAGGTACGGGGAATGACGAGCGGGCGAGGGCTGGCGTCAACCCTTGCCCTGCACTGCGTGACCATTGCCGAGGACGGGGGTAGATTGAGATCGGTCCTTCCTGTCGCACCCTCATCCGCCCACAATGACTCGCCCCTCCCTCCGCCTCTCGGCGGCAGTTCTCGTCGCCGCCGCCTCGATTGCCGCTGCCCAGGCGCCCGTGCACAAGGCGCTCGACCCGGCCAACCTCGACACCACCTGCGCGGCCTGCGGCAACTTCTACAACTACGCCAATGGTGGCTGGGCGAAGCGCGCGCAGATCCCGGCGTCGTATCCCATGTACGGCGGATTCCTGGAGCTGAACGACAACAACGAGGCGCAGCTTCGCACCATCCTCGAGGCCGCGGCCGCCGACGTGAAGCGCGGCGCCGCAAAGCCCGGGTCCTCGCGCTACCGCGTGGGCGCGTTCTACGCGAGCTGCATGGACACCACCACGATCGACAAGCTCGGGCTCGCGCCGCTGTCGGCCGCGTTCAGGCGCATCGATGGCATCACCGACTCCCGCTCGCTCGCCCGCGCGCTGAATGAGCTCGAGTTCTCCGATGGCCTTGCGCCATTCGGCGCGAGTGCCGACCAGGACGCGAAGGACAGCAAGACGATCATCGCGCAGGCTGGGCAGGGCGGGCTGGTGCTGCCCGACCGCGACTACTACCTGACCGACGAGGCGCACATGAAGGCCGTGCGCACCTTCTACGCGGGCCACGTGATGCGCATGCTGCAGCTCTCCGGCCTCTCGGCGGCCGACGCGCAGAAGGGCGCTGACGACGTGCTCCGCATCGAGACGGCAATCGCCAATGCGAGCTACTCGCGCGTGAAGCTGCGCGACCCCAGCGCCACCTATCACAAGATGACGGTGGCGGAGTTCAACAAGCTCACGCCGCACATGGACTGGAACGCGTTCATCACGCGGCAGGGCGGCAGGGGCGTGACGCAGCTGATCGTGGCCGAGCCGGAGTTCTTCTCCGCCATGGACTCGCTGGTCGCGAACGTGCCGGTGTCCCAGTGGAAGAACTTCCTCCGCTGGCGCGCCATCCACGCCAACGCGTCGGCACTGTCGACCGACGTGGTGAAGGAGAACTTCACCCTCAGCCAGCAGCTCAGCGGCAGCAAGGTGCTCAACCCGCGCTGGCAGCGCTGCATCCGCCAGACCGACGGGCACCTGGGCGACGCGCTTGGGCAGGAGTACGTGAAGGTCGCCTTCACGCCCGCCGCGAAGGCTCGCGCGCTCTCCATCATCAACGACCTGACCGAGGCGCTCGGCCAGAAGATCAAGGGCCTCGAGTGGATGGATGCGGCCACGAAGCAGCAGGCGTCGAACAAGCTCGTGGCCTACCAGCGCAAGATCGGCTACCCCGACACGTGGAAGAACTACTCGTCCATCGCCGTGTCGCCGTCCACGTACCTGGAAAATCGCCGCGCGGCCACCCGCTACGAGACGGCGCGCAACTGGGCGAAGATCGGCAAGCCGGTGGATCGCAACGAGTGGGGGATGACGCCGCCCACGGTGAACGCGTACTACAACCCGCTAATGAACGAGATCGTGTTCCCCGCGGGCATCCTCCAGTTCCCCTTCTTCGACGCGAGCGCCGATGACGCGTTCAACTATGGCGCGATGGGCGCGGTGGTGGGGCACGAGATGACGCACGGCTTCGACGACCAGGGCCGGCAGTACGACGCACAGGGCAACCTGCGCGACTGGTGGACGCCGGGCGACAACGACCGCTTCAACGCGCAGGCGAAGCAGGTCGAGAACCAGTTCGCCAGCTACACCATGCTCGACACCGCCACGCACGTGAACGGCAAGCTCACGCTCGGTGAGAACATCGCGGACCTGGGCGGTCTCAAGATCGCCTACGCGGCGATGGAGAATCACTTCGCGAAGCACCCGGAAGCGCGCCGGACGATCGACGGCTGGACGCCGGAGCAGCGCTTCTTCCTCGCGTGGGCGCAGGTGTGGCGCAGCAAGGCGCGCGACGAGTACACGCGGATGCTGGTGAGCGCCGACGAGCATGCGCCGAACTACTGGCGCGTGAACGGCCCGCTCTCGAACATGCCCGAGTTCGCCGAGGCCTTCAAGTGCATGGCGAACGACCCGATGGTGCGCGCGCAGGCACTGCGCGCCCGCATCTGGTAGGCAGGCGAGTGCACGGATGTTTGCGCGGCTGAAGCGGGGTGGCGGGCCCGGTCTGTGGACCGGGCCCGCTTTTTGTCATAAGCTCCGGCATGCGCCATCGCCTGGTCCTTCCGTTCGTGCTCCTGCTCGCGGCCTGCGGCCATGACGCGGGCGCACCGGTCGCACCCGTGGTCGCCGACCCGGCGGATACGCCAGCCGCCGATACCCGCCTCGTCTTCACCTCGCTGGCGACCGGTGGCTCCGCGCTCTGGAGCGTGCGTCCCGATGGCAGCGACCCGATCCGGCTTTCACCCACCGGGCTGGGTGGCGACATCTTCTCGGCCGTCTCGCCATCGGGAAGCCGCATCGCCTTCGCGAACGGCACCTCACTCTGGACCATGAACTCCGACGGCAGCGACCGGCGCGTGGTGACCACCGCGGCGGCGCGCGTGGGCTTTCCCGAGTGGTCGCGCGACGAGCGCACGCTGTACTTCTACTCGACGGTGGAGCAGAAGGTCTGGAAGCTCCACCTGGCGAGCGGCGCGCTCGCGCTGCTGGATACGATGACGCTCGACGAGCAGTCGCCCTCGCTCTCGCCGGACGAGACGCGCCTCGCGTTCTCGTCGCAGAAGGCGTCGGGGCCCGGCTCGGGGCTGGTGGAGCTCCACCTCATGCGCGTGGACGGCACCGAGCTGCGTCGCATCAGCGTGAGCGCGCCGGGCGTGAGCATGGGCGACGACGGGGCGGCGTGGTCACCCGACGGCAGCAAGCTGCTCTTCGCCCGCACCGTGGGCGGCGAGCCGAGCAACATCTGGGTGATGAACGCCGACGGCAGCGGGCTCCGCATGCTGATCCCCGGCACCGAGGACGACATGGATCCCACCTGGTCGCCCGACGGTCACTGGATCGCGTTCGCCCGCTTCGTGGGCGGGCGGCGCGACATCTTCGTGGCGAAGGCGGACGGATCCAGCGCGCGCAACGTGACGAAGTCGATCGGGTCGGACGACCAGTTTCCCCGCTGGGGAAAGATCAGGTAGCGGTCAGGAGAGGGGCGGCCTCCGACCGCCGCCCCCGAAGTTCGCGTCGCCACCACCGCCGCCGCCGCGATTCTTCTGGCGCTCCTCGTCGGCCTTCTTGTGCTCTTCCTGCAGCTGCTTCTCGGCCTCGGGACGCTGGTCGTCGGTCAGCACCGCCATCGCCTTGACCGCCGAGCCCAGCTCCAGCATGCGGAGCGTGTTCATTGCGCCCTGCGCCGCGCCGCGAGCCGACATGACCTTCTCGCGGTCCTCAGCCGGCATCTCCTGGCCCATCGAGATTCCCTTCACGGCACCGCGCGCCGAGTCGATCGTCTCGAGCGAGGGAGCCGCCAGCGTGCGCAGCGAGTCGCGGAGCACCTCGAGGCGCGCCACCTGCGGCTCCTCGAGGTGCAGCTTCTTCTTCCAGTCCAGCAGGTAGCCGATGGTGGTGCTCCGCTCGTAGTCCTTGCGGGACATCTGCGGCATCATCTGCTCCGCGCGCGGCCCGGACTGGCCGTTGCCCGGGTCGAGCGACGGCATCGTCCGCGCCTTGCGCTGGGCGTGCAGGGTGAGCGGAGTGGCGAGCAACAGCAGTACTGCGAAGCGGCAGCGCATGGAACGGCTCCGGGGAAGGAGGTATCCCGTACGTTACTTCGGTGTATACGTCACGCGCCAGATTCTGCCACCTTTGTCATCCGTGATGAACAGCGCGCCATCCGGCGCCTGAGCCAGTCCCACCGGGCGATGCTTCGCGGCGTCGGGCTGCATGTTGCCGCCGGCGAATCCGTCGGCAATGGTCTCGTAGTTCCCGCCCCACGGGGCATTCGCGAGCGCCGTGTACACCACCTTGTAGCCCGCCTGCGGCATGGGCGCGCGATTCCACGACCCGTGGAACGCGATGAACGCACCGGTCTTGTACTGGTCGGGCAGCATGGTGCCCGTGTAGAAGAGGGCGGACATCGGCGCCCAGTGCGCGGGGAACCAGGCGAAGGGCGCCTTCTTGCTCGCGCAGCGATCCACCTTCTTGCCGTCGCCGCCATACTCCGGCGCAAGCACGAGTGCCTTGGCGGTCGGGTCGAAGTAGCAGTATGGCCAGCCGAAGTCCTCACCCTTGTTCACCTGCACCAGCTCCTCGGCGGGAACCTCCGCGTTCTGCTCGTGCGTGAAGTGCGCGGCGAACATGTCCACCTGGTCGCGGCCGTGCTGCGTGGTCCACACGCGCCCCTTCGCGTCCACGGTGAGGCCCACGGCATTGCGGATGCCCGTGGCGAAGCGGCCGGCCTTCGAGAAGTGCTGGCCGAGCTTCGCGGCGTCGTACCTCCAGATGCCGGCCCGCGTCTCGAGCTCCACGCAGGGATCCTTCCCCGGCGACTCCGGGGTGCGGTCCTTCTGCTGGCAGGAGTTCGAGGCGGAGCCGAGGTTCACGTAGAGCGCGCCGTCGGCGCCGATCACGATGTTGCGCGCCTTGTGGTCGCCATCCATCGGAAGGCCGTCGAGCACCACCTGCGGCGTCGTGTCCGGCAGCAGCTGCCCCGCCGTCATCCGGTAGCGCGTGATCTTCGTCTGCTGGTCCACGTACAGGAAGCCGTCGTGGATGGCGATGCCGGTGCCGCCGGCCTGCCCGAACTTCGCGATCACGTCGGCCACGCCGTCGTGGTTGGTGTCGCGCATCGCGACCACGGCAGGATAGGCCTTGGCGGCGCTGCCTTTCTCCCATGTCGCCGTCTGCATGGTGGCGTAGACGTCACCGCCCGCGCTCACGACCACGTGGCGCGCCGGGCCCACCGTGTCGGCGAACACCGTGGCGCAGAATCCACTGGCGAGCGTCAGGCCTCCGTTGTCGCCGGGGCAGCTCGACTTCGGGGCGACCGACGCGTTGGTGTCGGCGGCAGCGTGGGTCGTGTCACTCACCTTCTGTTCGCTGCCGCAGGCGCCCAGCAGCGCCAGCGTGAGCAATGCGATGCGCGGAGTCGTTCGGGTCATGTCATCCTCACAGGGTGGTCTCGTAGCCGGTGACGCCAGCTACAATCTGACGGTTGGGCATGTAACCGCCACCTTGGTGCCACCATGTCCCTGCGTACGCTCGCGCTCGCCAGCATGCTGCTCGGGGGCGCCTGCTCCAGCACCACCGGCGTGTCCCCCAAGGGTGGGCAGCCGACGGCCCTCACCACCCTCCCGCGTGCCCTCTCGGCGGGCGAGGCGAGCACCGTTTCGAGCGCGAACGCCTTCACCTTCTCGCTGTTCCGGCAGGTGGTGACCACCGCGCCCGCGGACAACGCCTTCGCGTCTCCCCTCAGCGCCAGCTACGCGCTCGGCATGGCGATGAACGGCGCGAACGGCAGCACCTTCAGCGCGATGCGCGCGTCGCTCGAGTTTCCCGCCACCATGGACCGCCAGGCGATCGGCGAGAGCTGGAGCACGCTCACCGCGCTGCTCACGTCGCTCGACCCGTCCACCGACGTGCGCGTGGCAAACTCCATCTGGTGGCGCCAGCAGTTTCCCTTCAGCCAGGCGTTCATCGACGAGGACAAGCGCTGGTTCGGCGCCGAGGCGAAGGCGCTGGACTTCGGCAGCGCGCAGGCCGTGCCCACGATCAACGGATGGGTGAGCACCGCGACGAACGGGAAGATCCCGACCATCGTGGAATCCATTCCCGGGGATGCGGTGATGTTCCTCATCAATGCGCTCTACTTCAAGGGAAGCTGGCGCGACAAGTTCGACGTGAGCCGCACCACCGACGCACCGTTCACCACGCAGTCAGGCGCGTTGCAGGTGCGCATGATGCATCGCAGCGGGCAGGTGAGCTACGCCGAGGGTTCCACGTGGCAGGCCGTGGAACTGCCATACGGGAACGCGGCCTGGAACATGACCGTGCTCCTGCCGAAGGCCGGCACCACGGCGAATGCGCTCGTGGCCTCGCTCGACGCGCCCGCATTCGCCGCGATCGTTGGCGCCATGCGCGAGCGGGCAGTGTCGCTTTCGCTGCCGAAGCTGCGGCTCGAGTGGGAGCGTGAGCTGGGGCCGGACCTCACCGCGCTCGGAATGGGCGTCGCGTTCAGCGATGCGGCGGACTTCAGCCGCATGTCGCCCTCGGTGCCCGTGCAGATCTCCTCGGTGAAGCAGAAGACCTTCGTGCAGGTGGACGAGGAAGGCACCGAGGCTGCCGCAGCGACGAGCGTGACGGTGGTGCTCACGTCGGCGCCACAGTTCGTGGACGTGACCGTGGACCGGCCATTCGTGCTCGTGATTCGCGAGCGGCTCTCGGGCACGATCCTGTTCATTGGAAGGATCGGCTCCATTCCCTGAACGCGCGGCGACTACGGCACCGACAGCAGTCCCACGCGGCCACCGAAGTCGTCATCGGCTGGTGAGAGGTTGGCGGGCACCAGCCACGCGCCGCCGTCCACGCGAATGGCCACGTGGTGCGATCCGGCGGCTACTCGAGCGAGCGTCATGCTGAACGACGCGCCGGTTTGCGTGAGCTCCACGGGCTCCCATCCCGTGAAGTCCGCCATCAACTCCACGCGCTGCGCGCCCGCGGCGCTCACGGTGAGGAGTTGCTGCTCGCCGTGCATTTCGATCGAGAGCGCAGGCCGCTCGCGCGTGGCCGCATGTGACCAGGCTCGCGACCGCAGCGCCACGCGCACTGCAACGGTGGCGTATCTCGTGGAGGGCACGCCTCGCGTCGCATCCTCCAGGGCGCGCCCGCCGCTGGCCGCCAGCGCCACGCGTGGCGACAGCCACCAGGCCGCATCCACTTCGCCCCATGTGGCATCGCCCGGCGAAACATCGCTCGTGTGTCGCGCGCCGGCGGCGGCGCCGAGCTCCCACCGCGCACGCGAGAGGCGCGCGATGAGGGATGCGTCGCGGTAGCGGGTATCTGCGCGCACCGCACTCGCGCCGGCAGCGAGCGTGAGCGCGTCCCGCCGCCAGCCCGCGCCGGCCGAGATGGTGGTGAGGGGTGCGCTCGATCCCATGCGCCACACGCGGCCTCTCGATCCGCCGGCCTCGATCCACGCGTTGCCCGCGAGCAGCTGTCCGCGCGCGGTGCCACTGGCCGCGGTGACGGGGAGCGCGCGCGACGCACCGAATGCGGCGCCCACCACGCCCCCTTCGATCCGCAGGCGATTTCCGACCGGCATGAACACCGTGGCGACGCCCACGCCCTGCGCGGTGGCGTCGCTGTCGGAACGCGCAGCGAGCGCCGAGCTCCACACCGACCACGCCCGCCCGGCATCCTGCACCGTGAGCGCCGAGGTCATCGCGCTGCGCACCGGCAGCGAGCGCTGCGAGAGGCGCGCGGCGCCGGCGTCGAGGCGCACGTCCAGCTGGGCGGCGAGCGACGTCGGGATGGCCAGCGTTAGCAGGGCGAGGCGGGATCGCACGCCCTCAACGTAGGAACGCGGGCTACGGTTTGCGAGGCAGGTCCGAGGGGATCGCCGAGTTCACCAGGCCGTTGTTGGCGCCGGGCACGGGCAGCATGGCCACCAGGTAGCGCGTGCGCACGTCGAGCGACGCTTCCGGCGACGCACCCGTCGCGATGTCACCCTGTACGTCCCGTCCCAGCGCCACCAGCTGCCCTTCCGATACGCCGCGCCGCATGAGCACCGCCACCATCTGCGACGCCTTCGCCACCGGCACGCCGTGCGCGACCAGCTCGGCCAGCACCGCGAGCGGAACGGCCACGGATCGCGTGGGACGAATGGCGCGCAGGTCGCGAATCGCATCCGTCGGCACCCCGACCTCGAGCGCGGTCGCCCCGGCGGCGACGTCGGCATCGCTCGAGGCGGCACCCAGTGTCTCGCGCGACAGCTGCAGTCGATCCATGCGGCGAGTGAGCGCACGCTCGATCGCCTCGCGCGGCGCGCGCTTCGTGGCGCCCTCGAGCGCCTTCTCCACCAGCGGCTCGGTGGGCAGGCCGCGCGAGCGCGCGACGTCGATCAGTTTCAGGACCGCTGCCTGCGTGGGCGCGTCCAGCCGCCGCGCGAGCCGCGCGTCCTGCGCACCGAGCGCGCCGGCACCGAGCACGACGAACAGTGCGGCGTACTTCACGGGCGCCCCACGACCACGGCCGATCCGGCGACGCCGAAGTCGGGATCATTCGCCTTGGGGGCGCGCGGGTCGACAACCCACTCCGCGCCGTTCACCAGGAACGCGTAGACGTGACGACCCGGCACGAGCGGCAGTGCCACCGACCACACGCCGCTGCCCGGCTCCTGCGCGAGCGGGGTGGCAGCCTTGTCCCACGCATTGAAGTCGCCCACGAGCGCCACCGACGCCGCGCCTGGGCGCGCGAGCACGAACTGCGTGACCACGCGTGCGTCCTCAGCGGCGGAATTGCTCGCGAGCGCCGCACTCGGCGCGCCTGTTGGCGCGCCTGTTGGCGCAGCCATGCTCGCGACCGCGACGGACTGACCTTCCACGGGCGCCACCACGCGCACCGCGCGATCGCGCCACGCCGTGATCGACGCGCCCACTGCGAAGCCGGTCAGCGAGGCAGCCGCGGCGATCCATCCCGCCACGCGCCAGCGCACCAGCCGTCGCGGCGTGCGCACCCGTACGGGCACATCCTCGGCTTCCTCGAGCACGCCCATCTCGCGCGCCTGCACGGCGGCCGCCACCACGCGCGCGATGGTCGCGTCGCTCGACGGCGACGTGGCCCGCATCTCGTGCACCACGCGCTCGATCACCGGGTCTCGCTCCGCGCGCTCAGCCATGGAGCAGTCCCTCCAGTCGCTCGCGCAGGATGTCGCAGGCGCGCTTGACGCGCATCTTGAGCGCCGAGCGCCCGATGCCCGTCATGCGCTCCATCTCTTCGTAGGAAAAGCCCTCGACGTGAAACAACAGGAAGATCTCGCGTTGATGTTCGGGCAGCTCGGCCACCGCACGGCGAATGGCGTCCGACGATTCGAGGCGCGCCACGAGGTCGAGTGCGCCGGGCCGCTCGATGCGGTCCCACTCCTCGTCGAAGAGCTGTTGCTCCCCGCGCCGCTCGAGCGAGGCGTTCGCGGTGCGACAGCAGTTCGCGAGGATGCGGAACAGCCAGTAGTCGAACCGGTCGCGCTCTTCGTAGCGCGGCAGCGCGCGATACATCCGCACGAACGCTTCCTGCACCGCATCCTCCGCCGCGCCCTGGTCGCGCAGCATTCCGCGCGCGAAGCGCACGCAACGCGCGTGGTACGCGCGCACGATCTGGGCGAACGCCTCGGCGTCGCCCAGCTTCGCGCGGGCGACCTGCGACGACGTCACCATCGGCGCGGCGGGAACGGGCGTGGTGCGCAGCGGACGAGTGGACAGGGATTCCTCGGTGAACGGCTCCAGAAGGCGTAACCAGCGCCCCCCGGTCCCGGTCACCCGCGAATCTCCATTCTATCTCCAATCCCCTCTTGCCGCCTCATCAGGGGCGCAATATGGTAGCGCCATTCCCCATTCCCTTCTCCCAAGGGCCCCCATGACACGCTTGTCATCTCTCCTCCGCGCGACCATCGCCATCCTCGCATTGCCAGCTTCGCTGGCGGCGCAGGGCGGGTCGGTCGCCGGCACCATCACCGGACTCGGGTCGCAGGACCCGATCGCCGCCGCACAGATCACCATCGTCGGCAGCAGCCAGCGAACGGTGTCCGACGACAAGGGACACTTCAGGTTCACGGGACTCTCCGGATCGTCGGTGACCATCGACGTGCGACGCATCGGCTTTCGAGCCGCGCGTGCCACGGCGCGAGTGGGCGATGAGAACGTGCGCGTCTCGATGATCACGAATCCCGCCAGCCTCGAGGCGGTCGTCGTCACCGGCACCGCCGGCGCGCAGACGCGCCGCGAGCTCGGCAACACGGTGTCGCAGATCAACGCCGCCGACGTGGTGGCCCAGGCGCCGATTCCCTCGGTCACCAGCCTGATCAACGGGCGCGCCGCGGGCGTCGTCATCATCCCCGGCACCGGGCAGATCGGCTCGGGCGCCAAGATCCGCATTCGCGGCATCTCGAGCCTCTCGCTCTCCGCCGAGCCGCTGCTCTACGTGGACGGCGTGCGCGTCACCAACGCGCAGGGCTCCGGTCCCGCGGTGCAATCGTCGTTCGGCGGTGGCGTGATCTCGCGCCTCAACGACCTCAATCCCGACGACATCGAGAGCGTCGAGATCCTCAAGGGTCCCTCGGCCGCCACGCTCTACGGCACCGAGGCCTCGAACGGCGTGATCCAGATCATCACGAAGAAGGGACGCAATGGCGCCGCGCGCTGGAACATGACGCTGCGGCAGGGCGGTAACTACCTGTCGAACCCGGGACAGTATTTCCCCGACAACTTCGGCATGGTGGGCAGCACGCTCACGAAGATCACCTACGATGACATCGAGGCGCGCCACGGCAAGCAGTTCCGCACCGGGCGCCAGCAGGAGCTCGAGGTCGCGGTGAACGGCGGCGTCTCGGCGCTCGACTACTACCTCAGCGGCAACTATCAGGATGCCGGCGGCCCCGAGCCGTCGAACAACATGCATCACTACAGCGGTCGCTTCAACGCGGGCCTCACGCCGATGCCCTCGATGAAGATCTCGCTCAGCACCGGCGTCGTTTCCGGCCCCACCCGCATTCCCGCCGAGGGCGGATTCGGCGGTCGCGTGTGGACCATCTATTCCATGGCGCCGCAGAACTGCACCGACCGCTACAAGCAGTGCTATCACTCGGGACTGCCGAGTGAGTACGACGACCTCTATCGCATGTGGCAGGACCTCGACCGCTTCACCGGCAGCCTACGCTTCGACCATACGCCGGTGTCATGGTTCACGCAGCGCCTCACCGTCGGCGCCGACCTCACCAACACGCAGGACCACGTCTACCAGCCGCGCATCGACTCGCTCGTGGCGCACCCGAGCTTCGGCTCCGACGCGCTCGGCGCCTCGGACGTGGTGGATGGACAGACGCGCTACCGCACCGCCGACTACGCGGCGAACGCGATGTGGAACTACTCGCCCTCCATCCACACCACGACGTCGGTGGGTGGACAGTACTACCGCCAGAGCTTCCACTCCCTCGAGTCGTTCGGTTCCGTGTTCCCCACGCCCGGGCTCTCCTCGGTGTCGGCGGCCACGCAGAACTTCAGCACGGCCGAGTCGTTCAGCGAGGACGCGTCGCTCGGTGTGTACGGGCAGGAGCAGGTCGCCTGGCGCGACCGGTTGTTCCTCACCGCCGCCGTGCGCTCCGACCAGCACAGCGCCTTCGGCAAGAACTTCAAGAACGCGCTCTTCCCGAAGTTCAGCGTGAGCTGGGTCATCAGCGACGAGGACTTCTTCAAGGGCAACGGCATGCTCAACCACCTCAGCAGCCTGCGCCTGCGCAGCGCGTACGGCGAGGCGGGCAAGCAGCCGGCGACGTATGCGTCGCTGCGCACGTACACCTCCGCGGTGGGCCCCAACGGCACGCCCGCGGTGCGCCCCCTCGAGATCGGCAACCCCGACCTGGGCCCGGAGCGTGGCAAGGAGATCGAGGCCGGCTTCGACGCGGCCGCGCTCAATGACCGCATCGGCATCGAGGTCACGTACTACAACAAGAAGACCGCCGACGCGATCCTCAACCGGCAGGTCGGTCCCTCGATCGGCTTCGCCGGCACGCAGCCGTTCAACGCCGGCTCCGTCCGCAACTGGGGATGGGAGACGCTGGTTCGCGGCACCCCCTACCGCGGCGACAAGCTCGGCATCGACATGTCGTTCAGCTTCGCCACGAACGACAACAAGGTGCTCGACCTGGGCGGCCAGTCCTTCGTGTCAGGCGGCAGCTTCGTCCGTCACCAGGTGGGCTTCCCGGTGGGCGCATGGTTCGAGCGTCGCGTGTTGAGCGCGTCGATCGACGCCGCCGGCAAGACGAGCAACCTGATGTGCGCCGACACGATCCCCGGCTCCGGTGGCAAGGAGGGCGGCGCGGCCGTTCCCTGCGCCTCGGCCCCGATGGTCTATCTCGGCCGTTCGGTGCCGCCGGTCGAGGGATCGTTCTCCACCACGGTCACCGCGTTCCAGCGCTTCCACGTGTACGGCATGCTCGACTTCAAGAACGGCCACAAGAAGCTCGACGGCAACACGCGCGTGCGCTGCACGGTGAACAGCCGCTGCGAGGAGAACTTCGCCCCGCAGAACTTCCAGAACGACGCGGTGCGCATCGCCGAGATCTACTCGAGCCGCACCTACCTCGACTTCCTCATCACCAAGGCCAACTTCGCGCGCATCCGCGAGCTCTCGGCATCGTACTCGATTCCCGACCAGCTCGTGCAGCGCTTTGCCCGCGCGCAGCGCGCCGAGATCGCGATCTCGGGTCGCAACCTGAAGACCTGGACGAAGTACACCGGCACGGACCCGGAAGGCACCTTCTTCTCCGGCAGCCGCGGCGGCAATACCTCGTGGGAGCAGACGGTGCTCCCGCAGTCCCAGCAGTTCCTCGCGACCCTCCGCCTGACCTTCTAATGCTCGCGCGATTCGCCACGGCGGATCGCGCCCACATACAGGTGACACGAATGAACGTGACTTCATCCCGTGAACGGGCGGCGCGCTGGACACGACGTGCGGCAGTGCTTGCAGGCGCCGGGGCGGCGCTCGTCGGCATGCTGGCGGCGTGCTCCACCTCCGACCTGCTCAGCGTCGACGCGCCGAGCCGCATTCCCGCCGGCCCACTCGAGTCAGCCGCGAACGCGCAGCTGCTCCTCAATGGCGCGCAGGCGGACTTCGAATGCGCCTTCGGCGGCTACGCCGTGCTCGGAGGACTGATCGGCGAGGAGCTGGAGAACTACACCCAGACCGCCGACCTCTTCATCTACGACCAGCGCACCTTCCAGTCGAAGGACTCGCGCTACAGCACCAGCAGCTGTGGCGGCGCGGGCGCGTACACGCCGCTCCAGGCGTCGCGCGTCTCCGCCAACAACCTCCACCGCATCGTGGCAGGCGCGTCGGACGCCGACGTTCCGAACCGCGCGGTGATCCTTGCGACGTCGAGCGCGTACGAGGCCTACTCGCAGCTCCTGCTGTCGGAGGGCTTCTGCTCGATCGTCTTCTCCGTGTACGACGCGGCGGGGCAGATCGCCTGGGGCACCGAGATGACGCGCGCGCAGGCACTCGCCATTGCGGAGGCCACGTTCACGCGAGCGATCACCGAGGCGCAGGCGGCGGGCGCTGCGGGCGCGAGCGTTCTCAACCTGGCGTACGTGGGGCGCGCCCGCACCCGGCTCGACCTGGGCAACCTGGCCGGTGCGCGTGCCGACGCGGTGCTCGTGCCAACGGGCTTCACCTTCATGGCGACGTCGAGCGCCGGCGACCCCAGCGATCGTCGCACCAATCGCCAGTACGGGTTCTCCGGTGGCACCAACGTGTTGGCCGGGGTGCCCGCGTCGTATCGCGCGCTCAACGACCCGCGCGTGCCCGCCCTCGACCAGAAGCGCAACTCGGTCTACGGGCTGCCCATCTACCTGCAGGGCAAGTTCACGTCGCAGGCGTCGTCCACGCGCATCGCGAGTTACGACGAGGCGCAGCTCATCATCGCCGAGGCGGACTTGGCGGCGAACGCGGGCAACGCGACGAACATCATCAACACCTATCGCGCGCGCGGCAACCAGGCGCCGCTCGTGGCGCCCACCGCTGCGGAGCTCAGGAGCGCGCTGATCGACCAGCGTCGCCGCGAGCTCTACCTCGAGAGCCAGCACCTCGGAGACCTGATCCGCTATCAGATCACGCCAGCGCCTGCGAGCGGAACGACGTTCTACGGCGGCGGGCAGTATGGATCGGCGCTTTGCCTGCCGCTGCCGGACGTGGAGAAGCAGAATAATCCGCTGCTGAATGGGTCGAAGTGACAGCGTTGAGTTAGTAATACAGTGATGCAGTGATGCAGGAGGGGCACACCGGACTCGGTTCGGTGTGCCCTTTCTGCATCCAGGCAGGAACTCGCTTCGTCAACTGCCTGGACACGAATGACACGAAGAGCCGCTAACGCGGCTCCACTAAAGACTGCGGCCTTGAATGATGTCTTCGTGCGGCCGCGTTAGCGGCCATTCGTGATGTTCGTGTCTGCTTTTGTCTTTTCGACTCGGCGATTCACTTCATCGCGGGCGGTGCGACCCCGTCCAGGACATCCCGCACTCGCCGCGCCAGGGAATCCGGCGTGAACGGCTTCCCGAGGAACGCCACACCCGGATGCGTGAGGCCTCGCGCGATCGCATCCGCCTCGGCGAAGCCCGACACGAACAGCACGCGCATCTCCGGGCGCTTCACCCACACCTGCTCGATCATCTGCTGCCCGGTGAGCTCCGGCATCATCAGGTCGCTCACGATCAGGTCCACCACGCCGCCGCGCTCCTGCAGCTTGCGCAGCGCATCCTTGCCGTCCCGCGCCGAGAAGATGGCGTAGCCGTGGTGCTCAAGGATCGCGCACGTCACGTCGCGCAGCTGCTGGTTGTCCTCCACCACCAACACCGTCTCTGTGCCGCCGCGCGGCGGCATGAGCGCCACCGATGACGTGCGCACGGCCGGCAGCTCGCCCAGCGGCAGGTAGAGGCGGAAGGTGGTGCCCTTGCCCTCCTCGCTGTCGAGGTCGATCCAGCCGCCGCAGCGCTCCACGATCCCGGCCACGGTCGCGAGCCCGAGTCCCGTGCCCTCGCCTTCCGGCTTGGTGGTGAAGAACGGCTCGAACACCTGCTGCTTCGTCGCCTCGCTCATGCCGTGACCGGTGTCGCGCATGAGCAGGAGCGCGTACTCGCCCGTGGGGTGACCCGACTCCTGCGCCGACTCGGGATCGAGGAAGGCGACGTCGGTCTCGATGGTCAGCGTGCCACCGTTGCGCATGGCGTCGCGCGCGTTGAGCGCCAGGTTGAGCACCAGCTGGTCGAGCTGCCCGGGGTCGGCGACGATCGGCAGCTCCCGCTGGTGGAAGGTGGTGCGCACGCTGATGCGGTCGTCGAGCAGCCGGTGCAGCATGCGGTCCATGGAGCGGACGCGCTCGTTGAGGTCGAGCATGCGCTCCTGCACCACCTGCTTGCGGCTGAAGGCGAGCAGCTGGTTGGTGAGGGTGCCGGCGAGCATCGCGGCGTCGTGGATGGCGTCCACGTCCTTGCGGCGCGACGTGCCCGGCTCGATGCCGCGCGCCAGGAACTGCGTGTGCGCGGTGACCACCGTGAGCAGGTTGTTGAAGTCGTGCGCGATGCCGCCGGCCAGGCGCCCGAGCGCCTCCATCTTCTGCGCCTGGCGCAGGCGCTCCTCGTGCGCCCGCGCGCGCATCTCCGATGAGCGCATGATGCGGATGAAGCCGTCCTGCACGATGGCGAACGCGATCAGCGCGATGGTGCCGAGCGCGGTGACCGTCACGGCGAGTCCCGCGCGACCGGCGAGCGGCTCGATCCCGAAGAAGGGTTGCTCCGTGCTCACCCACCCATTCACCAGCAGGATGTTCAGCGCCACGTAGGCGACGATCGCGTAACCGGCCACGATGCCGGCGCGCTTCCGCGGCAGCGACGCATACGCGAAGACCACGACGAACGCGTGGTTGGTCGGCCCCAGCCACCACCCGCCGCCGATCTGCGTGTATACGGCGCTGAGGAAGGTGACGTCGAGGCACCACACCACGGTGTGCAGGGTGTTCGCGGCGAACGACGTGTGCAGCTGGCGAAAGGCGATGCCGAAGGCCAGCACCAGGAGGGTCCAGCCGCAGAAGAGGAAGAACATCGCCTGCGGCGCCGGAAATCCCACCCGTCGCAGCACGAAGGTCGCGACCGTGAAGGACGCGAGGATGGCGAGGCGCCAGTCGTTCGTGATGGCGGCGCGCCTGACGGCGAGCAGCGAGCCGTCGGGGCGCGAGATGGGCTGCGGGGGCACGCGGGATAGTGACCGGATGAAGCCCCGGGGTCAATCGGCAGGCGAGCGCGTCTCTTACAAACAAACGAATTGACAAGGTCAGCTCCGCATCGCATGATGTGGGCTGCTCAGCGGGACCGACGCTGGTTCCGGGCTCCCCACGATGAGTTCGCTCGTAAGCCCCACTCCCACCACAGGGTCTCCGCTACATGCACTCGATTCGCCGCCTCATCCCCGCCCTCGGCGCGCTCGCGCTCGCCGCCTGCTCCTCCGAGCCCACCGTTACCGCAGCGACCGCCACCGGCACGCACGCCGCTGCCAGCGTCGCCGCCTCCGGCAACGGCAAGTACATCCTCAATGCCGGCCCGCAGGGCTTCAGCCCCTCACTCGGCGATGACATCGCAGCCCTCGGCGGCACCATCGAGTCCGTCCACGGTGAAGCCGGCATCGCCGTCGTCTCCGGCATCTCGAATCCCGGCGCGCTCGGCGCGCTCAACGGCGTGCGCGAAGTGCAGGGCGACGAGGAGTTCTCGCTCGACCTTCCCGCCGGCAGCACCATGGACGCCGACGCGAACGCCATCGGCGACGTGACCATCGAGAGCGTGAGCAACCCCGCCGCCGCGCCGCGCTACTCCTGGCAGTGGAACATGCGCGACATCGAGGCGCAGTACGCCTGGGCGGCCGGCAAGCTCGGCGATGCCGGCGTGACCGTCTCGATCATCGACACGGGCATCGACTACGACAACCCGGACCTCAACGGACTGGTCGACCTCTCGCGCTCGGCCTCGTTCGTCGCCTCGGACAACGCGACGCGCGCGCACTACTTCCCCACGCGCAACGACATCAGCGACTTCAACGGGCACGGCACCAACGTGGCGGCGCAGGTCTCGAGCAAGGCCGCGGTGCATGCGGGCGTCGGCTCGAAGACGAAGCTGATCGGCGTGAAGGTCCTCTCCGCCTCGGGCTCCGGCACGCTGAGCGCGGTCCTGAACGGCGTGCTCTGGTCCGCCGATCACGGCGCCGACGTCGCGAACATGAGCCTCGGCGGCGGCTTCTCGAAGGCCGGGAACGGTCGCTTCACGTCGCTGATCAACAAGGTCTTCAACTACGCGAACAGGAAGGGCATGCTCATCGTGGTCGCCGCGGGCAATGATGCCGCCGACCTCGATCACGACGGCAACTTCAACTCGACGTACTGCAACCAGTCGCACGTCATCTGCGTCTCCGCGGTCGGCCCGGTGGTCTCTTCGGGCTCCCCGGACCTCTCGAGCTACTACACGAACTTCGGTCGCTCCGCGATCAGCGTCGCCGGTCCCGGCGGCAATGGTGGCGTTGCGTACTCGGCGTGGCCGTGGGGCACCGACGCCTACTCGTGGGTGTGGTCGTACTGCAGCAAGACGCGCCTCGCGGGCTTCACCGGCGCTGGCGTCCCGGTCCTCGCGGGCTGCCAGGCGGGTAACCGCGTGACGGGCTACATCGGCACCAGCCAGGCGACCCCGCACGTCGCCGGCCTCGCCGGCCTCCTCGTGGCCGAGATGGGTCATGGCCAGCCGAGCAAGATCCGCGCGGCGATCGAGAAGTCTGCGGCGGACCTCGGGCAGCCGGGGACCGATCCGCAGTTCGGCCGCGGCCGCATCAGCGTCCGTCGGGCGCTGGGGTTGTAACACCCGGCCCGTTCGACTGAAGGAAAAGCGCCCCGGCCATCGCGGCCGGGGCGCTCTTTCTTTTGGGCCACTGAAACTGCCTCAACTGCAACTGCCTCATGCCACGGATTTCACTGGCGCGCTGCGCGCGCGACACTGCCGTTGCTTTTAGCAAAAAGAGTTCTGGACCAACTCGAGAGCTTTTTTATGGCCACTCAGACCCGTGTCGCGTCGCGCAGCGACGCCCGTGCAACCCGTGGCATAAGGCAGTTCGGCCGTGGTGCGGGAGACCCTTGCCTGGCGCGACCCCGTTTGCTAGCTTCCATCCGTATATCCGCATAGACGAATGGAATCCACGGTCTTCGAACGCCTCAGCGCACTCTCCGACTCCACCCGGGCCCGCCTGCTGCTCGTCCTCGAGCGGCACGAGCTCACGGTGGGCGAGCTCTGCGCCGTGCTGCAGCTCCCGCAGTCCACTGTCAGCCGGCATCTCAAGCTGCTCGGCGACGACGGATGGGTGAGCGTGCGCGCCGAGGGCACCAGCCGCCTGTATGCCGTGGAAGCGCGACTCGACGCCGGCGCCCGCAAGCTCTGGCACCTGGTGCGCGAGCAGGTGACCGACGCGCCCGCCGCGGCGCAGGACCATCGCCGGCTCCAGCGCATCGTCGCGGAGCGGAGCGCGCGATCGCGCGAGTTCTTCGCGAGCGCTGCGGGACAGTGGGACGCCGTGCGCGCTGAGCTGTTCGGCGTCACGTCCCTGCTCGGCGGCCTGCTCGCCCTCGTGGACCCCGATCTCACGGTCGGCGACCTCGGCTGCGGTACCGGGCAGTCCGCTGCCGCACTCGCACCATTCGTGCGGCGAGTCGTCGCGATCGATGCGAGCAAGTCCATGCTCGCCGTCGCGCGCCGCCGCCTCCACGAGCACGAGAACGTGGAGACGCGCCTTGGCGAGCTCGAGGCGCTGCCGGTGGCGGACGGTGAGCTCGACGTCGCCATGATGTTGCTGGTCCTTCACTACCTGCCCGAGCCGGATCGCGCGCTCGCCGAGGCGCGACGCTCGTTGCGCGTGGGCGGCCGGATCCTGCTGATGGACATGCTGCCGCACGACCGCGCCGAGTACCGCCAGCAGATGGGGCACGCATGGCTTGGATTCGAGGGCGCGCAGCTCACGGAATGGCTGCAAGGCGCAGGATTCACGAACGTTCGATGCACGCCGCTCCCGGTGGATGCGGCGGCGAAGGGACCCGCGTTGCAGGCAGTCACGGCCCGCGCGGCATAGCAGGCGTCACGATTCGCACCACTCGCACCACGCACCACCACTCAATCACGCACCAGGAGACCGAACACGATGGCCACGATCGCAACCGAGCTCGATCCGTTCACCGCAGCACGTGAGGCGGGACGCGAGCCGTTCAAGGTGAAGGACCTCGGCGAGGCCGAGTTCGGGCGCAAGGAGATCCGGCTCGCCGAGCAGGAGATGCCGGGCCTCATGTCGCTGCGCGAGGAGTACAAGGGCAAGTTCCCGCTGCGCGGCGCGAAGATCATGGGCTCACTGCACATGACCGTGCAGACGGCTGTCCTGATCGAGACGCTCACCGACCTCGGCGCCGACGTGCGCTGGGTGTCGTGCAACATCTTCTCGACGCAGGATCACGCGGCGGCCGCGGCAGTGGTCGGCCCGCACGGCACGGTGGACGAGCCGAAGGGCGTGCCGGTGTTCGCGTGGAAGGGCGAGACGCTCGAGGAGTACTGGTGGTGCACGGACATGGCCCTCATGTGGCCGGATGGCACCGGCCCCAACATGCTGCTCGATGACGGCGGCGACGCCACGCTCCTCGTGCACAAGGGCGCCGAGTACGAGAAGGCCGGGAAGATTCCCGCGTTCGACCCGAAGAACGATCCCGAGGAGTGGGGCGTCATCCTCGGCCTGATCAACCAGGAGTCGAAGCTGCACCCGGGCCGCTGGACCGCTGTGGCCAGGGACCTGAAGGGAGTCACGGAAGAGACGACCACGGGCGTGCATCGCCTGTACGAGATGATGAAGGCGGGCACGCTGCTCTTCCCCGCCATCAACGTGAACGACTCCGTGACGAAGTCGAAGTTCGACAACCTCTACGGCTGCCGTCACTCGGTGCTCGATGGCCTCAACCGCGCGACCGACGTCATGATCGCCGGCAAGGTGGCGGTCGTCTTCGGCTTCGGTGAAGTGGGCAAGGGCTGCGCGCAGGCGCTGCGCGGCCAGGGCGCGCGCGTGGTGATCACGGAGATCGACCCGATCTGCGCGCTGCAGGCGGCCATGGAAGGCTTCCAGGTCACGACGCTCGACGACGTGCTCTCGACCGCCGACATCTTCATTACGGCGACGGGCAACTTCAACATCATCACCGCCGAGCACATGGCGAAGATGAAGGACAAGGCGATCGTCGCGAACATCGGCCACTTCGACAACGAGATCGACATGGCCGGCCTGAAGAAGGTTGCCGGCATCGAGCGGATCAACATCAAGCCGCAGTACGACGAGTATCGCTTCGCCGACGGCCACTCGGTGATGATCCTGGCTGAGGGGCGCCTGATGAACCTCGGCTGCGCGACCGGCCACCCGAGCTTCGTGATGTCGAGCTCCTTCACCAACCAGGTGATGGCGCAGATCGAGCTGTTCACGAACACGGGCGCGTACAAGAAGGAAGTGTACGTGCTGCCGAAGCACCTCGACGAGAAGGTCGCGCGCCTGCACCTCGACAAGCTCGGCGTGAAGCTCACGCAGCTCACCGCCGAGCAGGCCGCGTACATCGGCGTGAAGGTGGATGGGCCGTACAAGCCGGATCACTACCGGTACTAGAAGCGGGTGTGAGGGGCTGAGGGGCTGAGGGGCTGGGGACTGCACTGACAACGAAGGGGCGGTCGCGCTATGCGCGGCCGCCCTTTCATTTAGTCCTCAGCTCCCCAGCCCCCGTGCCCCTGTATTCCCGTGCCCCTGCAGCCTACGGCTGCACAGTGAGCCTCATCCCCATCCCTGCCGCGGCGAAGCCCCAGAGATCCGCCTGCTCCTGGATCCTCTTGTCGAGCGGGCGATAGCCGTGTGATGCATTCGTCTCGACCCGGATCAGCACCGGGCGCGCGCAGCTTTGCGCGGCCTGCATGGCTGCCGCGAACTTGTACGAATGGCTCGGCACCACGCGGTCGTCGTGGTCGGCGGTGGTGATCAGCGTGGCCGGATAGCAGGTTCCTGCCTTCACGTTGTGCACCGGCGAATACTTCAGCAGGTAGGGGAACTGGCTCGACGAGTCACTCGAGCCGTACTCGGTGGCCCAAGCGTTGCCGCCAGTGAACTTGTGGTAGCGCAGCATGTCCATCACCCCCACCGCTGGGAGCGCCACCGCGAACAGGTCGGGCCGCTGCTCCTCCACTGCGCCCACGAGCAGCCCGCCATTCGAGCCGCCCATGATGCCCATCTTCGCGGGAGAACTGATCTTCTCCTTCACCAGGTACTCGCCCGCGGCGATGAAGTCGTCGAACACGTTCTGCTTCTTGTCGAGCATGCCGCCCCTGTGCCAGCCCTCACCGTATTCGGTGCCGCCGCGCATGCTCACCGTGCCCCACACGCCGCCCTGCTCGATCCATGCGACCGCCGCGGTGGAGAAGCCCGGCTGCGTGTTGATCTGGAATCCACCGTATCCGTACAGCATCGCCGGGTTGTTGCCGTCGAGCTTCATTCCCTTTCGCATCGTCAGGAACACCGGAACCTTGGTGCCGTCCTTCGAGGTCGCGAATACTTCCTTCGTCTCGTAGAGCGAGGGGTTGAAGGAGCCGAGCTTCGGCACGAACCACGGCGTGCTGCGCTTCGTCACCGGGTCGAAGTGAAAGGAGCTCGGCGGATAGAGCGGTGACGTGAACGAGTAGTAGACGTCCGTGGCATCCTCGCGTGAGCTCAACTGCCCGGCGGTACCGATCCCCGGCAGCGGGATGGTTCCCTGTTGCGTGCCCTCGAGACTGAAGAGGCGCACCTCCGACTTCACGTCGACCAGGTAACTCACGGCGAGCCCGCCCTTGAACTTCGTCAGCTGGTCGATCGGGTACTTCTGTTCCGGCACGAGCGTGCGCCAGTGCGCAGGCGACGGATCGGAGATGTCGAAGGAGACGATCTTGCCATTCGGCGTACCGAGGTCCGTCTGCAGGAAGACGCGACTTCCCTCGTTGCCGATCACGCCATACGACGCATCACCCTTCTCGAACAGCGGCTTGATGGGCGCCGTGACCTTCGGGTGCTTCGGGTCGCCGAGGTCCGCGACATAGAGGCGGTTGTTGTTCGTGGAGCCCGCGTTCACGTAGACCCAGAAATACCTGCCGTCCTCGGAGACGCCACCGCCCACGAACCATTCGGGCTGGTCGGGGCGCGAATAGATCTTCACGTCCTGCTGCTGCGTGGTGCCGATGCGGTGATAGTAGATGGAGCCGTCGCGAATGGCGTTCTGCAGCTGCTTGCCCTTCTCCGGCTCGGGATAGCGGGAGTAGTAGAAGCCCTCGCCATCCTTCGTCCAGCTCGAGCCACCGCCCTTGAGCCAGCGCACGGTGTCGGAGAGCTGCCGCCCGCTCGCGAGGTCGCGCACGTAGAGCACGCGCCAGTCGGCGCCGCCTTCCGACACGCCGTAGAGCAGGTACTTGCCGTTGGGCGACGGCGAGAATCCCGACTGCGCCAGCGAGCCGTCGGCCGAGAGCGCGTTCGGGTCGAACACCATCTGCTCGGTGCCCGTCATCCCGTTGCGCATGAACCACGGGCTCTGCTTCTGCAGTCCCGAGTTGCGCGTGTAGAACATCCGGCCGGCCTCGATGAACGGGAGGCTCATGCGGGGATAGTTGGTGAGCTCGGTGATGCGCTGCTTGAAGTGCTCGCGCATCGGCATCTGCGCGAGCTGCGCCTGCGTCACGGCGTTCTGCTTCGCGACCCAGTCCTTCACGTCGGGCGCATCGAGCTCCTCCATCCAGCGGTAGGGATCCGCCACCTTGGTGCCGAAGTAGTCGTCCACGTGCTCGACCTGCTTCGTGGCCGGGTAGCTGATGGCGGATTGCTGCACCTGTGCGCCCAGCGACGCGGCGAACAGTGTGAACGTGGACAGCGCGCCAAGGAAGCGACGGTTCAGCATGCAATGCTCCGGGGTCGGGTGACGCCGCGAACATATCGCTGCCGGGCGGGTGTGGGAAGCGACTCCCTTGCGCTCCACACGTAGGGGTCACTTGGCGTACTGGCGTCCTTGGTCTCCTCGGAAACTGCCACGGACGAACTGAAGCGGAATTCCGCGGATACTACCACGACAACTGATTCTTTGATACGGCACACCCATGGGCTTCGAACCCCATGCGTGTGCAGTTACCAAGGCTTTGCCTTGCTTCTGTAGTGTCCGCGGAGTTCCGCTTCCGTTCGTCCGCGGCCCCTTCCGAGTAGACCCAGGATGCGAGTACGCCACAAGACCCCTACGTATGGAGCGCAACAAGGGAAGCCAAATGAAAAGCGGGTGACGCCGGAGAGGAGGCGCCACCCGCTTCATTCGACTGGGACGAACCGTTACCGGTCGTCGCGGTCGTCGTGCTTGTCCTGCTTGTTCTTATTGTCCTTCTTCCAGTCCTTGTCCTTCTTGCCCTTGTACTGCCCGTTCCCCTTGCTGTAGCTGTCATTCCTGCGGCCCTGCACGTTGCGATCGTCATCGTCATTGTCGTCGCGACGGCGCGCCTGGCCATTCGGGTACTGCTGCCCGTTCGAGGGATACTGCTGGCCATTCACCCGGCCATTGCTGTTGCTGTTCCCGTAGATCACGCGCGCATTGCTGCCGTAGCGCACGCGATCGCGCTCGGCCTGCTGGCAGCTCTCGGCGCGCGGCTGCTGGCCGGCGGGCACGCCATCGATCCACACGCGGCACATGCCGTTCGGCGGCATCTGGCCCGGCGGGACGTTCGCGTTGTTGCGACTGTCGTAGACGCCGCCATTGGACGTGCGCGTGGTGCCGCGCGTGTCCCGCTGCGTGGGCGTGCTGCGGCCGAGCACCACGTCGCGGACAGTGCCCTGGGCGAAAGCGGAGGGCGCGATCGCGGCGACGGCAGCCGCGGTGAGGATCAATCGATTGAGCTTCATCTTCTGGACTCCTGGGGAAAGTCTTCGCCCCATTACAAGGCAACCGCGGTGCCGCACCCATCCGATTCACGCAAGTCGTTCGCACGGCTCGGCTTGCACGGCTGACGTCGCCATGAGAAAAACGGCGGGCTGTCCGCAGTGCGGAACAGCCCGCCGTCCCCATTTCACTACAGGAGCATCACGGCGAAAGGACCTTCGGCACCTTCGCCAGCACCGCACCAAGTGCCGCCTCAGCCTGCGACGTAGGCGTCAACTCGCTCCCCTGGAACAGGTCGAGCAGCGCCTGCAACTGCCCGGCGACGTCAGCGCGCGTCGCCTTCTGCGCATCGGTGCCGCCGGCCACCGCGTTCACGCGCGCCAGCGCATCGTACGCCTTGAGCGAGAGCGCGTACTGCTTCGCCCACGCGGCCGGCGCGCTCTTCACGCGCGGGTCCATGCGCACCGTGAGCGTCGTCGTCGCCTCGGAGCTCGGCGTCCTCACCGTGATGCTGTACGTCCCCGGATTCACCCACGGTCCCTTGGGATCCGGAGGCGTGTTGAACGGGGTGGCGGAGATGGGATAGCTGATGTCGCCCTTCGGCGCGGTGAAGTGAAGGTCCCACACGAGGCGATGCGCGCCTGCGCTCGTCGCCACGCGCTGCCCAGGCCGCTGCCAGTACCACGGCCAGTTGCCGGTGTCGCGCGGCACGCTCACCGTGTCGGTGCTCGAGTAGCGCCGCACCATGCGGCCGGCGCCATCGCGAACCTCGATCGTCACCGGGCCGGTCGCCGCGCTCGAGAGCCAGTAATCGATCACCGCGCCATCGGGCGGATTCTCTCCTGCTGGTTCATCGGGCGGCAGTGGCGTGTCGGGCCAGGCGCTGTATCGCACGCGCGTCGCAACCGCCGGCTTGAACACGTGCACCGGTTTCGTCGGCATGCCTGCAGCCAGCTGCCTGAGCGCCGAGACGTCGTCCATGATCCAGAACGAACGCCCGTGCGTCGCGATCACCAGGTCGTTGTCCTTGATCACCAGGTCGCGAATGCTCGTCGCCGGCATGTTGTTGCGCAGCGACTGCCAGTGCGCGCCGTCGTCGAGCGACACGAACACGCTGCGCTCCGTGCCCGCATAGAGCAGCCCGCGTCGCACCGGATCCTCTCGAATGACGTTCGTGATCCCCTCGGCCGGAATGCCGTTCACGATCTCCGTCCACGTCTTTCCATCGTCGTGCGTCGCGAACAGGTGCGGGCGCAGGTCGTCGAGCCGGAAGGTGTTCACCGCGACGTAGGCGGTGTGCGCGTCGAAGTGGCTCGCGTCGATGATCGAGACCTTGGACCACGGCCTGTCGCGCAGCGCCGGCGGCGTGACGTCGCGCCAGTGTGCGCCCCCGTCCGTCGTCAGTTGCACGAGCCCATCATCCGTCCCCGCCCAGATGCGGTTGATGTCGAGCGGGCTCGGCGCCAGCGCGTACACGACGCCATGATGCACGCCCTTCGCCGGGTCGAGCGCCGCGAATGCGCCGAAGTTCGGCGGCACCGCGCTCGACGCGCGCGTGAGGTCGGGCGAGCGAATCGTCCAGTGCTCGCCGCCGTCGCGCGTGCTCCAGACGCGATTGCTCGCGAAGAACAGCGTGCGCTTGTCCACCGGGCTGAACGCGATCGGCGCGGTGCGAACCAGCCGATAGTCAGCGTCCCGGAACGCCTTGGGGCTGACGTCCTGCACCTGTCCGTTCCGCCGGTCGTAGCGGCTGATCTTGCCGCCGTACACCAGGTCGGGATTCAGCGGATCGGGCACCGCATACCCGTACTCCTCGGCCGCCACGGGATGCCAGTTGGCGAAGGTGATGCGCCCGTCGTCGCTGCGACTCTGGACGCACGCGCTGCCGCTCTCCTGCTGGCCGCCGCACACGCGATACGGAAATGCGTTGTCGGTGCTTACGTGATAGAACTGCGCGCTCGGCTGGTTGTACCATGAGCTCCAGCTCTCGCCGCCATTCTGCGTGATCACGCCGCCCTGGTCGCTGGTGAGCAGGATCGTCTTCGGGTCGGTGGGATGCAGCCAGAGGCGGTGATAGTCGTCGCCACCGGGAGCGCCGCGAAATGACTGGATGGTCTTTCCACCGTCCACCGACTTCCACGTCACGACGTTCGCGACGTAGATGACGTCGGCGTTCTTCGAGTCGGCGCGCACTTCATTGAAGTCTCCGTCGCGCCCCCACACCCGCTCGTCGTTGTTCACGAGCGTCCAGTGCTCGCCGGCGTCGTCGCTGCGATAGAGCCCGCCGTTCTTCTGCGCTCCGACAATTGCGTAGAGGCGGCTCGGGTTCGCGCGCGCGACCTCGATGCCCATGCGCCCCAGTCCATCAGCGGCGCTCGGCAGTCCCTCGCCGAGCTTGCGCCAGCTGGTGCCGCCGTCTGTGCTCTTGTAGAGACCATTGTTGGCGGACAGCGTGACCGACGATCCTGACTCCCATGGAGACTGGCGAGCCGACCACAACACTGAATAGATCACCTGCGAGTTCGACGGGTCGAACGCGAGGTCCATCCCGCCCGTGTTCTCGTCCTTGTAGAGCACGCGATCCCACGTGCGCCCGCCATTCGTGGTGCGGAAGATCCCGCGCTCCGTGTTGGCCCCGTAGGGGTGGCCGAGCACGGCGACGAATGCGCGGTTGGCGTCGGCCGGGTCCACGATGATCGCGGGCACCTGCTGACCGTCGCGGAGGCCCGTGTTCGTCCATGTCTTTCCGCCGTCGGTGGTCTTGTAGACGCCGTCGCCGGTGGAGAGGTCGGGGCGCTGCAGTCCCTCGCCGCTGCCTACATAGATGACGTTCGGGTCGGAGGCTGCGACCGCGATCGAGCCTACTGAGCCCGTGGGCGCCGAGTCGAAGATCGGAACCCAGGTGCGCCCGTAGTCGGTGGTGCGCCAGACCCCGCCGTTGTTCACGCCCTGATAGAAGGTGGTCGGCGTGCCCGGCACGCCCACGGCGGCCACGGTCCGGCCCCCGCGATGCGGGCCGATCATGCGCCAGCGGAGGGGTGAAAGGAGCTGAGCGTCTACCTGGGCGGAGAGCGTGCTGGCGTGGCCAAGGAAGCTGGCCAGCGCGAGGAGTCGGAAGGAGGTTCGCATGACGCAGAACGTATCGGCCCGTGTAAAGCCCGTCCAGTTGCGGGGGGCGCATGGCCGCGCCAGAATCCGGGCATGAGAATACTCCGTTGCCTCGCTGTCCTCGCGCTCGCCCTCCCCATCGCGCGCGCCGTCGCGCAGGACACGCCTGCGCAGTTCGACGCGCGCTATGCCGCCATCACCGCCGCGAAGGGCGCCGACGCGGCCCGGCTGAAGAAGCTGCTCGCGCTCGACTGGGAGTATCTCAACGTCACCTTCCCGGAAAACGCGACGTACAACGGCTACCCGGGGCAGGACGATCGCTGGTCCGACAACTCGCTCGCGGCCTTCGAGCGGTATAACAAGGAGATGCTGCGACCCCTGCGCGCAATCCGCTCGATCGACCGCGACAAGCTCTCGGCCGGCGACCAGCTGAACTACGACCTGTTCCTTCGACAGTCACAGCTGAACGTCGAGGGCACGAAGTTCCCGAGTGAGCTGCTCGCGGTGTCGCAGGAGGGCGGGCCACAGCAGTACGTCGTCAACCTGTTCCTCGCCTCGCCGCACTCCACCGTGGCGGACTACGAGAACCTGCTGAAGCGCCTCGAGTCTGCGCCGGCGGTGTTCACGCAGACGCGCGAGCTGCTCGAGAAGGGGCTGGCCGACAAGGTGACGCCGCCCGCGGTCACGCTGCGCGACGTCCCCAGGCAGGTGGACGACCTGCTCACGAGTGATCCGATGGCGAGCCCGCTGCTGCTGGACTTCCGCCACATGCCGGAGGGCATGTCGCAGGAGGACCGCGACCGCCTGACGTCGCGCGCGGTCTCGGCCTTTCACGCGCTCGAGCCGGCGCTGCACGACTTTCGCGACTACCTGGCGAACACGTACATCCCCGGCGCGCGCGAGTCGATCGGCATGAGCGAGCTGCCGAATGGGAAGGCGTGGTATGCGTACAAGGCCAAGGTGCAGACGACCACGGGAATGACGCCGAAGGAGATTCACGCGCTCGGCCTCAAGGAAGTCGCGCGCATCCGGACGTCGATGGACTCGCTGATCTCGGCCGTCGGATTTCACGGGGACTTCCAGGCGTTCGTGCATTTCCTCCGCACCGACCCGCAGTTCTTCTTCACAGACTCGGCGAGCCTCGTGCGCGCGTATCGGGACATCGTCAAGCGCATCGACCCCGAGCTGCCGCGCATCTTCGGGAAGCTGCCGAGATTGACGTATGGCGTCGCGACGATTCCGTCGAGCTCTGCTCCCTCGGTCACGACTGCCTACTACCAGCAGGGCGCGCCGGATGTGGGGCGTGCGGGCACGTACTTCGTGAACACCTACAAGCTCGACGCGCGGCCCAAGTGGGAGATGGAGGCGCTATCGATGCACGAGTCGGTGCCGGGGCATCACCTGCAGATCGCGCTCGCGCAGGAGCTGGAGGGAGTGCCGGAGTTCCGCCGCTATGGCGGCACCACCGCTTTCATAGAAGGGTGGGGATTGTACGCCGAGAGCCTTGGTGGCGAGATCGGGCTCTACACGGACCCGTACAGCAGGTTCGGGCAGATGACGTACGAGATGTGGCGCGCGATCCGGCTCGTTCTCGACACCGGGCTGCACGAGTACGGATGGAGCCGGGACTCCGCGATCGCGTACTTCAAGGCGAACAGCGCGAAGACCGAGACGGATATAGTGAATGAGGTGGACCGCTATATCAACGACCCGGGCCAGGCGCTCGCGTACAAGATCGGGCAGCTGCGGATCAGGGGGCTGCGCACCGAGGCGGAGAAGTCGCTGGGGGCGAAGTTCGATGAGCGCGCGTTTCACGATGTGGTGCTCGGCGGAGGCGCGGTGCCGCTGGATGTGCTGGAGAAGCGCGTGCGGGAGTGGGTTGGGAGGACGAAGCGCACCGCCAAGTAGTCATCCTGAGCGAAGCGAGGGATCTGCCGTTCGCTGCGCCGGGGCCGAACTAACCAATGAGCCGCGGTGCAACGCGGTGGGCCTTCGGCCCACGCTGAACCGCACCTCGGGACGCCATCAAGAGCAAAACAGGACCCCGATAACACATTGGGGTCCTGCTTTGCTTTGTGAACTGCAACGACGAGCAGTTCAGCGTTGTACCGCGTTGCACCGCGGCCAATTTGTTTCGTTGCCTTAGCCTGAATATGGACCAGACCCAGACCCGCCACCGCTACGCCCACGTCCACCACGACGACGACGCTTCTGGTCATCAGCCCCGCGCGACCCACCCTCGCCACGCGCTGGCGCTTCGCCGCGCGCAGCAGGAGCTGCTGGCCGAGATGAGCCGGACGTGGAAGACGACGACCGCGTCGACGGCCCGCGACTCGAGCTCGAACCACCGCGCGACCCCGACTCCTTGCGCTCGAGCTTCGCCTTGGCGCGCTGGCGATCCTCCGCCTTCTTCGCGCGGATCTGCGCGATGCGCTCGGCCAGCGGCACCTCGAGCTTCTCCTGCGAGCGGGCCTTGTAGTCGAAGTCCGGCAGCGTCACGCGCGGCAGGCGCTTGCCCACTGCGCGCTCGATGGCCGAGAGCTCGCCCTCTTCTTCCGGCGACACGAAGGTGAACGCGTCACCCGTCGCTTCGGCGCGAGCGGTGCGACCCACGCGGTGGATGTAATCCTCCGGCACCATGGGTACGTCGAAGTTCACCACGTGCTCGAGCTGGTCGACGTCGATGCCGCGCGCGGCGATGTCCGTCGCGACGAGCACCGTGTACGTCCCATCCTTGAAGCCGGCGAGCGCCTGTGTGCGCTGCGCCTGCGAGCGGTTGCCGTGGATGCGCTCCGCCTTGATCCCCTTCTTGATCAGGAACTCGGCGACGCGATTGGCGCGGTGCTTGGTGCGCGTGAACACGAGCGCCTGCTGCATGATGCCGCGCTTGAGCAGCTCCGTGAGGAGCGCCGACTTGAGGTCGGCGGCGACCGGATAAATCGCCTGCGTGATGCCGACGGCAGGCGCCGACTTCCGCTCGAGGTTGATCGTGGCGGGCTTGTCGAGCATCTCGCGCGCGAGTGCGCCGATGGGGCCCGGCATGGTGGCGCTGAAGAACAGCGTCTGCCGCTTGGGTGGCACCTTGCTGATGATGCGCTTGATGTCGGGCAGGAAGCCCATGTCGAGCATGCGGTCGGCTTCGTCGAGCACCAGGATCTCGATCTTGTCGAGCTTCGCGTATGGCGACTTGAGGTGGTCGAGGAGCCGGCCCGGCGTCGCGATGAGGACGTCGACGCCGCTGCGGAATGCGTGCTCCTGTGGCCCCATGCCGACGCCGCCGAACACGGCCGCGCCAGTGATCGGCGTGTGGACGGCGAGCTCCTCGAGCACCTGGAGGATCTGCGCGGCGAGCTCGCGGGTTGGCGTGACGACCAGCGCGCGCGTGGTGCCGCGCGGCTTCTCCATGAGGCGGTGCAGGATCGGGAGCAGGAAGGCGGCGGTCTTGCCCGAGCCGGTCATGGCGCAGGCGAGGAGGTCGCGCCCTTCGAGCGCCGGCGGAATCGCGTCGCCCTGGATGGGCGTGGGACGCGTGAAGCCCAGCTCCTTGATCCCCTTGAGCAGGTTGGGATGGAGCTTGAGCGAATTGAATGTCGGTTGTGTACCAGTCATGCTTGAATCTAGCCGATTCGGGAGCCAAGATGTTGAACCCACGATGTTTACGAGCTTGTGCTGACCCCCGGAGCAACTTGATGACACATGGAAGCCGAGCGCGGCGTGCGTTCGCGATGATGGCTGTGCTCCTCACTGGAGCGGCAGCGTCGCTCGAGGCGCAGGAGGTCTATCCGTTCATCTCCGCGGGCCCCGTGTACGTGAGCGGCGCCGGAGTCGATGGACAGCTGACACTCGGCGGTCGCGCCGGAATCGGCTTTTCCAGTGGAGCGAATGCGCCGGGAGCGTTCGAGCTCGAATGGAGCGCAACCGTTCGCAAGGATACGCCCTGCGTCGTTCCGGCATCCGGTTCGGTTGCCCAGGGATGCACCGGCCCCGCACCGAGCACCAGCGCATTCGGCGCGACCTACCAGCATCGCTGGTTCAGGGGCGAGGGCAGCCTCGTCGCACTCGGTGGTGGATTCTCGTACATGAACGTGAGCCGCAGCGACCTCGGAGGATCGTTCAGTCCGCATGCCTCGATCGCGATCGGCGCTCGCGGCAGTCGTGTGGGAACGACCTTCGAGGCACGCGCCGATTCCCGTCCGTCGACCGACGGATTCGGGCTGCTTCTGCTCCGATTCGGCGTGACGCTCCGGTTCGTCAACAGCACCAACGTAGGAAGCGTGCCCGTTGAGCCTGCAGTGAGCCTGACGACTGACGTCGATGCAATACGACGCGCGCGCCTCGCGCAAAACGATGCGATGGCGCGCGGCGACACCGCCGCGACCGCGAGCTACTGGACGGATGACGTGACCATTCGGCGCGGCCTGGGCGCGCTCGGTGTGGGGCGCGCGGAGTACCTGCGCATCGTGGGAACCGATCGCAGCGACACGAGCGTGGTGTACACGCGTGAGACGACCGGCGTCGACGTGAGCGCCGTGTGGCCACTCGCCTTCGAGACGGGAACGTGGCGCGCGAACATCGGCTCGCCCAACGGGCCGCGCACTATCACCGGTCGCTACTCGGCCCAGTGGGTGCGCCGAGATGGACGCTGGCTCATTCGCAGCGAAGTGTTCGTCGCGCTCGCGTGTGAAGGAGTGGGATGCAAATCTGTGGCGCTGCCCTGACCTGATGTCGATCTCGCGACGCGATTTTGTTGGACGCGCAGTGCTTGGCGCCTTCGCGGGCGCCGCTGCGCTCGGCGGATACACCTGGCGCGTGGAGCCGCACTGGGTCAAGGTGGTGGAGCGCGACCTGCCGATTGAAAACCTGCCGGCGTCGCTGGTCGGCAAGACCATGATCCAGCTGAGCGACATCCACATCGGCCCCGACGTGGACGACTCGTACATCATCGAGAGCTTCGCGCGCGTGGCCGCGCTCGCACCGGACATCCTGGTGATCACGGGCGACTTCTTCACGCACCGCGGCAACCGCCAGGAAGAGCAGTGGCAGCAGTTGAAGCTCGTGATGCGGCACATGCCGCGGGGCCGCCTGGCGACGATCGGCGTGCTCGGCAACCACGACTACGGGTTATATTGGCGCGACATGAAGGTCGCGGGGCGAGTGCAGGGCATCGCGGAGCACGCGGGCGTGCACGTGCTGCGCAACGAGTCGGTGAACGTGCAGGGGCTCGACTTCGTCGGGACGGATGACCTGTGGAGCGGGACCGCTGACCCGATGCGGGCGCTGGCGCAGCGCTCGGGTGATGCCGCGATCGTACTGTGTCACAACCCCGATGCCCAGGACGAACTGCAGTGGGGCGACTATCGAGGGTGGGTGCTGGCAGGGCACACACATGGCGGGCAGTGCAAGCCGCCGTTCCTGCCGCCGCCGTTGCTACCGGTGAAGAACCGGCGGTATGTGGCGGGGGAGGTGGAGGTGCTGGGGACGGGAAGGCGGCTTTACATCAACCGCGGGCTGGGGCATTTGCAGCGGGTAAGGTTCAATGTTCGGCCGGAGATTACACGGTTTGCACTAAGCGCCGTTTGAGTGGGCGAACACTCACTCGCCGGCGGTCGACACAATCCAACGTACCACTTCTCGCGGGACGCAGACTCCTCAAGTTACGAAGTAGTCGTTCCAGCTCCGTAACTATGCGAATACAAGACCGCCGACATCCCCATCTCATTTCTAATCTAGAATTATCGCGGCCAATGCAGCGCCGCGAATCGTTCGAGTAGCATCCTCGAACCATTCGTATTCGCCTTCAAGTGCGGCTGTGATGGGTCCGATTTCAAGCGTCATGTCATCGCGCGATCCACGACTCGGCGATTCAAGAAGTTGTCGCGCGCCGACGAGACGCGCTGTTACCGGTTCCGAATGAATTACTGCTATTCCTGCCGAAACATCAACGTGATGAACTTTATTCTTGCGCGGCTTGCCGTCGGGCCTCGTCGGTTGCTTCACCGAATCGGGGATGCTACCGGCATCAAGAAATTGGCATTGCTTCACCAAGTCCGGATCGCGGGCCAACTCCACCGAGGTGCCAATTCCGGGAAATACATAGAAGACGCTGTTCTGTCGCCTACGCCCCGATTTTCTTAGTGCGTCGAGCTGGTGATGCGGCGCGTGGAACCGACGTGCGCCATTCTTCAATACATACGCGGACGCCTTGAATTGCAAGATGAGAAGGCGCCCACCTACACGCGTGTATGCGTCAAAGCCAGCTTTCTTCTCCTGTGCTTGAGTGAGGCCGAACCACAAGATGCGCTTCCCAAGCCGGGACTGAAGCTGCGCGCAAAAGTTGAGTTCGATGCTCTTCTCCGAAAGTCTCATTCCACTCCTGATCTTGCTCCCGAGCCGCTCGGACAATGGTATTGGGGAATTGCTCGTTCGACTCCCTGCCTGCTCGTGCTTCGCCGCATGGTTCGGATCCGATGCAACTCGTGGCTAGAATACCTGCAGTTCACGGACCAATCGAAAAGCTGAGGCTAGGCGCGCTCCCTCAGCGAAGAAGAATGCTTCAACTTTTTGCGCAAACAACATATCTGCTTCTTCGCGCGACTCGCGAGTCATGATGTAGTCGATTCCCATCAGTTCCTTCTTCTCGCCTGGGTATATCGGACCGCTATGGTTTGCTTCTATCTGTCGCATCACCACTCGCCGATCAGGAAGGTGGTTGCCTACGACGGGATACTGGCGATTGGGGTGTAGGAGTGGTCCAGGAAAACGTACCTCGACTGCCCAATCGCGAAGCAGTTCGTTGCCACGGTTTGTCACACTTACATGAAGTCGATATTCGTGACGCTCCTGCTCGAGACGCTCCTTTGTGAACTCAAGCTCCAGATGAACCGGCGGTGCGATGTCTGCCGGCGGACCTGCGTTGCTCAGGATTAATCGGAGGGCAGCCGTGAACTCATCGAACAGGCGGTCTTCCACTATCTGCGGATCGTCGACGCTGTTGTATGTGATTGCTCTGCTTCCTCGAAGGTCGAACGGCAGTTGCTCGGGCGCACCAAAAGCAGTGTCCAGAACAATGAGAACTCTTTCTGGGCCCAGTCGGCGCAACGCATACCCAAGCTCGAGAAGCACGTTGGGGTTTGGTGACTTTCGACTGCTCTCGATGCCCTCGAATGTGAGGGTGACGTCAGCCACAAACACGCTACAAAGATCGATCTTCCGAAGGATCGCCGATACCATCGAAGGCGTACCCGGAACACCGCGCGTGTCCTGATCGACCGTTGGACGAAATGCAATGGATTCATTCGAAGCCACGCAGTCGGTCGCCCGAGCGAGGGCTCGCCCAATCACATTTCCGTGCCTTCCTGCATTGTCTGACTGCCAAGAAAAGAATACGTGGACGTGCATCCCGTGTTTCTCGGTTGTTCGTGGTCCGGTGCCAGGCTCGCGTGGCGAGTCTCGATCCGCCAACGTGACCCCGATGCGTGACGAAGTCTCGGCAGAGCGCAGACCGCCTCAGAGGGTGACCATAGATACCCCATGATTCCAATCATCCACAAGGGCTCAAGCCAGCATGGCCATTGGGAGTGGTCAATCGCCAATCCTGTGAGACGCTGCGTGACTTCCGGAGACGGTTTAGGCGAGGCAGCTTAGTGTGCCGAGCCCCAATCCTCTCAACCAGCGTTCTATGACTCAGCAGAATCACGGCTTGAGGTGGCTCAAGCTCGACCTCCACGTTCACACGCCAGCTTCAGCCGATTACGTCGGGACTATTTCTGCGGAGGAGTTTGTATCGCGCACAATAGCCCGTGGCATTCACGGAATAGCGGTCACGGATCACAATACAGGAGCTTGGGTCGACAAGCTCAAAGCTGCCGCGAAGGGAACTGGTCTGACCGTTTTCCCAGGCGTCGAGCTCACAGTCGCAGGAGGCAAGGCGGGAGTTCACCTTCTTGCCCTCTTTCCGCTAGAGGCGACAACGAAGTCCATCGAGCACCTCCTGGCGAAGATGGATTTCCCCTCAGACCAGTACGGCAGTCTGGATGCAGTTTCGCCCAAAAGCCCGGAGGATGCCCTCCAAATCATCGCGGAGGAGGGGGCGCTAGCGATTCTCGCTCACGCGGATTCCTCCAAGGGCGTGATGAATGACATGTCCGGCCAGCAGCGCATCCGGACAATGAACTCGCCGTATCTCGCTGCGGTTGAGATCAAACACATAAAAAAGACTTCGCCGCTGTTAAGCGGAGAAGATCCGCATTTCCGGCGTCGGCTCGCCTACTATCGGGCGTCTGATAACCGCACTCCGATTACTGACGATGGGCATTCCATTGATGGAGTAGGAGCGCGATTCAGCTGGTTCAAGATGGATGGGTGCACTCACGAGGGCTTAAAGCAGTGCTTTCTTGATCCAGACGTCCGGATAATTACGGATGAAGGCTCCGATCTAGTTCCTGACCGACTGTACCCTCGTATTCTCGCGATATCAGCATCACAAGGCTTTCTTGCGAAGATTGAGTTTGAATTTCACGAGGGTCTCAATTCGATCATCGGCGGAAAGGGCGTTGGGAAATCTCTTCTAGTTGAGTTGATTCGATTCGCTCTCGATCAGCCATCGCCTGTTGAAACCATTGAGCAGGATATGGAGTCGAAGTTGAACGCACAGTTGGGTACTGGTGGCATCGTCACGGCCACGATCCAACTGGAAGCTGACCAAGTATTGATCGTGGAACGGCGGTACGATGGCGCGAGCAATCCGATGAAAGTCTTCTACAGGGAGTCTGGCAATTCCTTCAAAGGAAACCTTGGTGAACTTTTCCCAATTCTTGCGTACAGCCAAACAGAAGCGCTAGAGATTGCGAAAGACAATAGTGCGCAGCTGAGGCTGATCGACGGCCTACTCGACCTCGCATCAATTGACGCGCGCGTGAGCGCCATAAGAACGGAGCTTCGAACTCTGGACGTAAACGTGGCGGCCTGCTCCCTCGCGGAGGACGAAATCGACGGGCGGCAGCGCGCGCTCGCCACAAACGAGGAGAAGATCGCGCAACTGGACAAGTCGCTTGCTTCCGCGGAGCATCTCGTTCTGCAACAGCTGAAGCCAAAGACCGACTGCTTTACAAAGATCGACCGATTCGTCGAGGAGATCGAAGAGGCAGTTGAAGGGATCAGCGAAAGCATCGGTGGGTGCTCACTTCCGAAGCTTCCGAAGGACTTCGAATCGGATTCAGAACTACAAACGTTGCTCTCGGATCTCGATGCTGATGCGAAGAAGCTGAAGGCAAACGCTAAGGTTCTTGAATCGGCGGTCACTAAACTGGCAAAGAAGGCCCGTTCTGCTGCTCTGAGCTGGGATGATGTCGTAGCGAAAAAAAGGAAACAATACGAGGAGTGGGTTCGGGCGCAGGGAGGCGATAAGACGGCGCTGCTGACCCAGAAGGATCGCCTGGAAAAGGAGCGAACTGCGCTTCGGAAGGCCGTGCATACGCTTCAGAAACAGATTGACGGCGTCCCGAAATTGAAGACCGCACGCGATCAGTTGTTGGTCGAGCTAGCGAGCGAGAGTTCGCGTCGATTTGAGTTACGACGGCGAAAGTACGAAGAGCTTACGCTCGCCTCGGGCGGCAGGCTCGATTTGCAAATCACAGCCAGCGCTAATCGAAGCGACTATCTCGACGAATTGACAGTCCTGAAGACCGGTTCCCATTTGCAGGATGCAACTATCCGGTCGGTCTGTGACACCGTCTTGCCTGCCGAGTTGGTCGCTCTGGTGCTGCAAAACGATGGATCAACGCTAGCGAAGCGCGCCTCCATCACTACGGCGCTCGCCAATAAGCTTGTCGGGCATCTAGTAGCGCACGCGGACCGCAGGCGCATTCTAGCATTGGAGCATGAGGACATTGTGCACGACGGGCCAGTCATTCGCTACAGAAAGGACGACGGTAACTTCTACGACCTCGCACAGCTGTCGATTGGGCAGAAGTGTACGGCACTGCTCATCATCGCGCTGGCGGAAGGCACCCGGCCGATCGTAATCGATCAGCCTGAGGATGCACTAGACATTACCTCGGTCTATCAGGACGTAACTCTACAAATTCGCGAACGAAAGTCGAATCGCCAATTTATCCTCACCACGCACAATCCGACCGTCGCCGTCGCATCGGACACTGATCGGTATCACGTCCTGACTGCCTCCGCATCCCAAGCACTGCTCGCCACCCATGGCGCAATGGACAGACCCGTCGTGAAGGACGCAGTAATCCAACATCTGGAAGGGGGTACGGCCTCCTTTTCCCTCAAGACGCGAAAATATGGAATGAAGATCTCCTAGCCCCTACCGCTTCTCAAACTCCAAAGAAGCCGAGTTGATGCAGTACCGCAGCCCCGTCGGGTTCGGCCCATCCTCGAACACGTGCCCCAGGTGCGCCTTGCAGTTCGCGCAATGGCACTCCACTCGGCGCATGCCGTACGTGCGATCCTCGGTGGTCTCCACGTTCTTCGCGTTCAGCACATCGTAGAAGCTCGGCCAGCCGGTGCCCGAGTCGAACTTCGTGTTCGAGTCGAAGAGCTCGGTGCCGCACGCGACGCACACGTACGTCCCATCCTCCTTCGAATTCCAGAACTGCCCCGTAAAGGGGCGCTCCGTGCCGTGCTCACAGGCCACCTGGTACTGCTCGGCGGTCAGCTTCTCCTTCAATTCCTTCTTGCGGGTCTCGTCCATCATGAGAGCTTCTCTCCATTGGGTATCAGTGCCATAATCGCCACGCGCTCCTCGTAGTTCCGCATTGGTCGTACCCGAGCCCCCGCTACCCGTGCCCCCGAAACCCTGGTTGTTGGCCGAGACCAACTGGCACTCCGTCAGCCACACGAAATATGACGTCGCGCTCCTCCCCTGGGGCGCCACGGAGGCGCACAACTTCCACCTCCCCTACGGCACCGACGTCATCGAGAGCGAGCGCATCGCTGCCGAATCGGCGCGTCTCGCCTGGCTCGAGGGAGCAAGGGCCATCGTCCTGCCTACCATCCCCTTCGGCGTGCAGACGGGCCAGCTCGACATCCCGCTCTGCATCAACATGAACCCCTCGACGCAGGCGCTCGTGCTCGCTGACGTGTGCCAGTCGCTCGACGCACAGGGGATCCACAAGCTCGTGATCCTCAACGGCCACGGTGGCAACGACTTTCGCCAGATGATCCGCGAGCTGCAGCCGCGCACGCGCGTCTTCCTCTCCGTGATCAACTGGTACAAGGTCGTCGATCCGAAGGCGTACTTCGACGACCAGGGCGACCACGCCGGCGAGCTCGAGACCAGCGTAATGATGCACCTCGCACCCGATCTCGTCCTCCCACTCGATCTCGCCGGCAACGGCGCCGCGAAGCAGTCGAAACTGGCCGGCATCCGCGAGGGCTGGGCATGGGCGCCGCGCCAATGGACGAAGGTCAGCGCCGACACCGGCATCGGCGACCCCAAGGCCGCCACGGCCGAGAAGGGCGAGCGCTACGTGACCGCCATCTGCGAGAGGGTCGCAGAATTCCTCACCGAGCTCGCGAGCGCCGACACCGCCGACCTCTACGAAGAAGGCCCGCAGCCATGACCGAACGCCTTGAGTTCAAGCGCATCGCCGTCGGCACCATCGAGCTCGAGTACCTCGAGCTGGGCACCGGCCCGCTCGTCATCCTGCTCCACGGCTTCCCCGACCACGCGCGCACCTGGCGCTTCCAGATGGAGCCGCTCGCGGCCGCCGGATTCCGAGTGATCGCGCCGAACATGCGCGGCTACGGCAACTCGTCGAAGCCGCAGGACGTCGACGCCTACCGCGCATCCACGGTCGCCCTCGACATCATCGGCCTCGCGCACGCACTCGGCCATCGTCGCATCGCGCTCCTCGTGGGACACGACTGGGGTGGCGCGGTCGCCTGGCGCGCCGCCGACGATCATCCGGAGGTGGTGGACCGCCTCGCGATCCTCAACTCGCCGCCGAGCAGGCAATTCCTCAAGGCGCTGCGCACGATGCGCCAGGCGAAGAAGAGCTGGTACATCTTCTTCTTCCAGCTGCCGTTGCTCCCGGAATTCCTGCTGCGACGCAACGCGCTGCGCGGCATTCGCGCCTCGCTGCGCCACGCGGTGCAACGCAAGGCAGCGTTCACCGAGCAGGACTGGGCGGACGAGCAGGCGGCGCTCTCGGTGCCCGGCACGCTCACCGCCGCCCTCAACTACTATCGCGCGGCCTTTCGCTCGGCGGGCGCAGCGCATTCGCACCGCCCGAAGGGCGACGTCCCCACGCTCATCCTCTGGGGCGACCGCGATCCCTTCCTCGGCGCCGAGCTGTTGAACGGCCTCCCCGCGAGCACGCAGGTCATTCACTATCCCTCGGCTGGCCACTGGGTGCACTGGGACGAACCCGCCGAGGTGGCGGACGAGCTCACGCGGTGGGCGCAGCCCCGATGATGTCGCCGCCTTCCAGCCCGCCGCCGTCGGACACGAGCCAGTCGAGCGCCTGCTCCGGCGTGTCGAACAGGCGCATCGGGCGGCGATTGAGTAGCGCGACCTTCTCGGCCAGGTAACGCTTGATTCCCGTCACGCCCACCAGCGCGTGGCGGCGGATGAACGGCGTGGTGATGACGGAGCTCTCCTTGAACATTCTCACCACCCCGCCGCTCGCGACGGTGTTGCGGAGGTCGATCAGCACTGCGACGCTGTTCGGGCGCTCCTTGAGGATCAGGCCGTCAGCCTCGACCACCTCGACCCGCAGCTCCTCGAGCCGGTTGCCGAAGTCGGCGTAGTCCAGGTACATGACGTAGCGGTCCTTGTGCAGCATCCAGCGCGACTTCATGCGATGGCTTCCTGGTGCTTCGCCTCGTCGAACGCGTTCTCCGTCTTCGCAATCACCACCGTAGCCACTCCGTTGCCGATCAGGTTCACGATCGCGCGCGCCTCGCTCATGAAGCGGTCCACGCCGAGCACCAGCGCCAGCCCCTCCACCGGCACCACCTTGAGGGCGGAAAGCGTGCTCGCAAGGACGATGAAGCCGGAGCCCGTGACGCCGGCCGCGCCCTTGCTCGTCACCATGAGCACCATCAGCAGCGATACCTGCTGGCCGATGGAGAGGTCCACCTTGAACGCCTGGGCGATGAAAATTGTTGCCATGCTCAGGTAGATGGAGGTTCCGTCGAGGTTGAAGGAGTAGCCGGCGGGGATCACGAGCCCCACCACGGCCTTGGAGCAGCCGAAGCGCTCGAGCTTGTCGAGCATGCGCGGCAGCGCCACCTCGCTGCTGCTGGTGCCGAGCACGAGGAGGATCTCGTCCTTGATGTAGCGGAGGAACTTCCAGAGCGAGAAGCCGTACATCCGCGCGATGATGTTCAGCACGACGCAGACGAACAGGAACATCGTGAGGTAGACGTCGAGCATCAGGCGGCCGAGGGGGAGCAGCGCCTTGGCGCCGAAATTCCCCACGGTGTAGGCCATCGCGCCGAAGGCGCCGATGGGCGCCACGACCATCACGATTGCGGTGATGCGGAAGAACACCTGCGCGATGCGCTCGAAGAAGTCGAGGAGCGGGCGGCCATGCTCGCCCGTCATGCTCAGCGCCACGCCGAAGAGCACGGCGAAGAACACCACCTGCACGACGTCGCCCTTCGCGAACGCGTCCACCACGCTGCCCGGCACGATGTGCGTGAGGAATTCCACGAACGACATCGCCTTGCCCTGCGCGGTATAGGCGGAGATGTCGCCCTTGGCCATGCTCGAGACGTCGAGCCCGGCGCCCGGCTTCGTGAGGTTCACCACCAGCAGCCCGATGGCCAGGGCGAAGGTGCTGACGATCTCGAAGTAGAGGAACGCCTTGCCGCCCACCTTCCCGACCTTTTTCAGGTCGTGCATGTTGGCGATGCCGGTGACGATCGTGAGGAAGATGATCGGGGCGATCACCATCTTCACGAGGTTCACGAACGTGTCGCCGATCGGCTTCATCGCCTTGGCGGTGCCCGGCGAGATCACGCCGAGCAGCACGCCGAGGCTGATGGCGACGAGGACCTGGACGGTGAGGTTCTTGTGGAGCGCCTTGGGGTAGGGCATGGGGAAATCCTACTACAAACAGGGACCCTTCGCTGCACCGCGGCCCGGGAAACTACCAACTGCAACTGCCAACTGCCTTGAGCCACGGGTTTCACTGACGTCGCTTCGCGACGTGACTCGGGTTCGGTGCGCCTTCAAAAAAAGCTCCCCTCGGCTGCCCGAGAGGAGCTTTTGTAACTGCCACTGGTGAATCTCGTGTCGCGCGCGCAGCGCGCCAGTGAAACCCGTGGCTCAAGGCAGTTGCAGTCGAAGCAGTTTCAGTGACTGCGAACGGCAGATCCCTCGCTTCGCTCAGGATGACTACAAAGCCGGTATCCAGAAGTTCAGCTTTACCGCAAAGAAGTTGCTCAGCTCATGGCTCACTCCACTCGCCCCGAACCCTCTCGACCCCACCCGCGACCGGAACGGGTCCGCCAGGTCCCCGATGCTCACCAGGTCACCGTAGGGCGCATCTGCGCTCCGGTTCTGCTGCCACACCACGAACAGCGTCGAGCCCGGGCGGTACTCCCACCGGAACACCACGTTGCTGCGGAACGAGCGCACGTTGAAGTCGTTCGGCGCCAGCTTGAACGTCGCCGGCAAGCCTGCAGTGGGCGTCGCGTTGTCCGTCACCACCAGCGTGTCGCCCCTGTAGCTCGTGGTGGTGCCATCGGTCCCGTACAGCCTCAACCCGCGCGCGCCAGGCGCCGCCAGCTCTCCGTACTTCGAGTACGCCCCGCTCGCCGCGAACGGCTCGGCGTACACCTCCAGGCTCACGTCGGGCGTGAAGGTGTAGTTGAGTCGCGTGGTCGCGATGAAGGTGCTCTGGTCGATGCGCGCGAACACGTAGCGATTGCCGTACGTCTGCAGCCGGCCGCCGCCGAGCGTGGTCACGTACTGCTGCGTGGTGACGATGCGCAGGAAGTTCGGCTGCATCGAGAATGCCCACTGCGGCGTGGGCTTGAACGACAGCAGCCCGCTCAGCCGGTTGGTCGGGGCCCCGAATTCATCCTTGCCGTAATACACGCGCGCCTGCCAGCGCGTGGTCGCGGCCGACGAGTTCGCCAGCGCGATGATCCCCACGTTGTTGTAGCCAGTGCCCATCAGCGGCCCGCCGCGCGTGAGGCGTTCGTCCAGGCCGCGGACGTCGTGAAAGGCGCTCGCGGTCAGCTGCCAGAAGTTCGGGAAGGTGAAGGTGTTGTCGGTGCGCAGCTCTCCGTACTGTCGGTCACCGTCGTAGTTCCACTCTGTGGCGCCGCTGAGCACGGAGCTGAAGCTGCGCAGCCGCACCCCGGGCTTCGTCTCCCGCCACGTGACGCTCCCCTCCGACACCAGCCCGTCCGCGGTGCCCACGCGGCCCATGTCGTTCGTCTCGAACGTCGGCGACTCCGTGCCCACGGTGAGGTCGTAGAGCCAGTGCTTCCCGCTGTTCCGCGACCCATACATGTATGCCGAGTAGCCGCTGAGCGACGTGCGAGAGGGATCGTAGTGATACGACTTCGCATCCGGCCGCTGCAGGTAGCGCGCGCTCGAGCGCTGCAGCCGGCCGATCGCCGTGCTGTCGCCGTCCACGTACGAGCCGGCAACGAACCCGCCCAGCGAGTACGCGCCCTGCCTGAAGCGCATCTCGAAGTCGCTTCCGGCCGAGTACGCGCGCCTCGTCAACAGCGCGGACAGCGGTTCCCCACTCGCCAGGTCACGCTGCACCGCCGTGACCATGGCGCCTGCAGTGCTTCCCTCCGCGCCGAACTGCTGTCCCACGCGCGCCACGAAGTAGCCCGCCCTCGGCGCAACCAGCGTGTCGCGTCGCAGGCCGGTGCCCACGTCGTACAGCCGGGCACTCTCGCGATTCGTGACGGCGGTGAGCATGCCGAGCGTGGTGCCGCTCGAGAGCCGGCCCGTGAGCTTTGCGGCGCCGAGGATGGCGGCGGTATTCGGGTAGTCCACGTAGTCGGCGTCGGCTCCCCCGCGCGGGCGGGCGCCGATGCGGCGGGAATAAAAGAGGTTCGCGCCGCTGCCCGTGATGTTGCGCGCGCCCTCCAGGAAGAACGGCCGCTTCTCGGTGAAGAAGGTCTCGAACGCCGAGAGGTTCACCTCGGCGGGGTCTGCCTCCACCTGGCCGAAGTCCGGGTTCACCGTGGCCTCGAGGGTAAGGTTCGGGCCCACGCCCATCTTGAGGTCGCCGCCCACGCGCTTCTCGATGTTGCGGCCATCGTCGAACGGGTTCGCGCGGTCGCGATCGGCATTGAGCTTCGCGTCGCTGGCGACGTACGGCAGCAGCTCGAGGCGACGCGTGGGGTGGATGCCGCGAATGCCCGTGAGCGTGCCCATCCAGCTCGACCAGCCCGTCTCGTTGCGCGGCACCGGGATCCAGAATACGTCCTCGTTCCTGCTCGGCGACCAGAAGTCGAAGTTCACTCCCCACACCTGCTCGGCCGCATCGTTGAAGCGGAGCTGCGAGAAGGGAATGCGCATCTCGGCCGTCCAGCCGGTGGGCTCGCGATGCGACGCCGCCTGCCACACCGGGTCGAACTCGAGGTCGATGTTCGTCTCGTTGTCGATGCCGTGGTACCAGTCGCCGCGCACGCCGCTCGCGGTCACGGCGAAGGAGTATGCGGTGCGCCGGTCGTGATACGTGTCGAGCGAGATCCACACGTGCTCGGCGGCGCCGATGTTGTCGCGGCGCGCGACCGGCGCCTGGATGCCGGCGGGGTTGCGGCTCACGATGCGAAGGGCCACGAAGAGGGCCGCGTCGTCGTAGGCGATGCGGACCTGGAGGCTGTCGGTGGGGACGCCACCCTCCGTGGGCTCCTTCATCACGAAGTCGCGGATCACGGGGACGTTCTTCCAGGCATCCTCCATGGGGCGCCCGTCGAGCGTGATCGCGCCGTTGGGAACCCGCACCGCCGTAGCGCCCTTCACCGGGCGCGGCGCCTGGACCTTCTCCTGCGCGCCGGCGGGGGCTGAGAGGCTCGCGGCAATGAGCGCGGCGCCCAGCAGGCGGCAACCGCGGGACATGAAGCGGTGACGAAGCATTTACGGGGGAGGATGTGGGGTGCGTCATTATAGAAGCGACGGCCCCCTCCCGAGCGCTGTAATACCAATTCCTTACCCCCTCGTGCCCACCGATCGAACGCTTTTCAGGCTGCCTGCGTCCAACATGCCGAGTCCAGTCACGTGACACGAGTCGCCTTGGCCATTGAGCCCACCAGCGCCGTGACCGAACCCGAGCTGATCGCCCGGGTGGTCGCGGGAGACAGGGTGGCGGCGCGCAGTCTCTACGATGCGCACGCCCCCCGGATCTACCGCCTTGCCGTTCGCCTCGTCGGCGACGACGAGGTGGCGCGGGAGCTCACGCAGGAGACGTTCGTTCGCGCCTTTCGCCAGCTGCCGCGCTTTCGCGGCGACTCGGCGCTCGGCACCTGGCTGCATCGCATTGCGCTCTCGGTGGGGTCCGACACCAGGCGTCGCCTCAAGCGGCGCTCCGAGCACGAGACGACGCTGCTGGACGAGCATGACGTCGCCTCCACCTCGGTCGAGGCGGATCCGGACCTGAAGGAGAGGTTGCACGCCGCCATCGGGGCGCTTCCCGAGATCTATCGCACCACGTTCGTAATGCACGACCTCGAAGGATTCACGCACGGCGAGATCGCCGAAGTGCTGGGAGTGGCGGAAGGCACCTGCAAGAGTCGGCTGTTCGCCGCGCGGGCGCAGCTGCGGGAAGCGCTCTCGGTCTTCATGAAGGAGTGAAGCACATGACGCACGATTCATCGCACCACGTAACACCCGATCCCATGGACGAGCTGATGGACGAGCGCCTCCGCGAGCTCGCGCAGCGCCACTACAACGCGCCCGGCGAGCAGCTGCCGCTGGATGCGATGTGGAGCGCGATCGAGGGCGAGGCGTTCGCGTCGCCATCGGCCACGCTGCGGATCGTGCCGGCGAACGCACAGTGGTTCCGTCGCCCGCCGCGCTGGCTGGCTGCCGCGGCCGGGATCATCCTGGGCGTGGGACTCGGACGGATGCTGCCGCACGGTTCCTCGGGCGCAGCGCCGCAGCGCGTGATGTCCGTGGCCCAGGTGAGTCGCGTGGACGAGGTGATGCCCGGGCAGCTGCAGCCCACCGCGAATGAGTACCTCGACCGGACCGCCGCGCTGCTCGCGTCGCTCCCGAGTGAATCACGTGCCGGGGGTGCGGACGCGCGCTTCGCCGGTCGTGCGAACGACCTCCTGCTCACCACCCGCCTCCTCCTCGATTCGCCCGCCGCGCAGGACCCGCGGTTCCGGACGCTGCTCGAGGACCTGGAGCTGGTGCTCGCGCAGGTGGTGAACATTCCGCCCGGCCAGCGTGACTCCGGCAAGGCGGAGATGGACCTGATCAACCAGGCTCTCGAACAGCACAACGTCATCCCGCGGCTGCGCACTGCCGCCGCCGCGCTTTCCGCCGACTGAGGACCAACATGTCGCGCCTTCGCATTCTCTCCGTGCTGCCCGCCCTCGCGTTCAACGCGATCGCCGCGCAGCTGCCCGAACCCGCCCGTCCGCTCACGCCGCTGGCGCCCATGGCGCCGCTGGCTCCGCTCGCTCCACTGGCGCCGTTGCCAGCCATGGAGCCCCTGAGCGGGCTCACCCCCGACTGGCGCTTCAGCGCCGACCTCGGCGGCCTGCGCGACCTCGCCGTCGCTGACGCGAAGCTCACGTCCGCCATGTCGCTGTTCGATGCGAACCGCTCCCGCCTCGAAGGCGACGCATTCCGCCTCGCGGGTGACCAGCTCCGCATGGCGAGTGAGGACGCGCGCCTGACCATGGACATGGCCCGCCCGTTGTTCGACGGAGCCAGCACGCTCAGTGGCTTCAGCTCCGATGTATTCGGCAGTCGCGAGCGCTTCTCCACTACGCCGCGCGCGTCGTGGCAGCAGGACGATCCCGCCGACTCCGTGTATCGCGGCGCTCGCGAGGCGCTGAATCGCGGCGAGTATCGCCGCGCCGCCCAGCTCTTCGCGGACATCACCGCGAAGTATCCGAAGTCGGCCTACGCCGCCGACTGCGCCTACTGGGAGGCGTTCTCCCGCTATCGCATCGGCACCACCGATGAGCTCAAGTCGGCGCTTCGCGTGCTCGACGGACAGTCGCAGCGGCTCGCCAGCGGGCTGCGCTACTCGCGTGAGTCGCTCGCGACCGATGCGTCGGCCCTGGCGACTCGTGTGCGCGGCGCACTGGCCGCTCGTGGTGACGCGTCGGCCGCGGCGAAGGTCGAGGCCACCGCCATGCAGAGCGGCGATGCCTGCGACCGGGAAGAGTTGAGCGTGCGCGTCGAGGCGCTGAGCGCGCTCGGGCAGATGGATCCCGCGAGTGCGCTGCCGATCCTCCGTCGCGTGCTCGAGAAGAAGGACGCCTGCTCCACGGAGCTGCGGCGTCGCGCGCTGTTCCTGCTCTCGCGCCGCAACGACACCGTGGCCACGAACATCCTGGCCAACGTCGCGCGGGGTGACGGCGACCTGGATGTGCGCGTGGAAGCCCTCTCGGCGCTTGGCCGCATGCCGGGCGACGCGAGCGGCACCATCGAAGAGCTCCTGCGCACGTCGAAGGAGGAGCGCATCCAGCGCGCCGCCATCAACTCGCTCTCGCAGATGGAGGGCAGCAAGGGCCGTTCGGCGATCCGTGCGCTGATCGACCGAAAGGACGTTGGCGAGGGATTGCGCGCCGAGGCGATCTACAGCCTGGCGCGCGGTGGCGCCGATGAGGCCACGTACCTGCGCGCGCTGTACGGCCGGCTGGACAGCCAGCGCCTGAAGGACGCGGTGTTCAGCGCGCTCTACCGGATCGGCGGTGCCGAGAACGAACAGTTCCTGGTGGGCATCGCGCGCAACACGAACGAGTCGCCGGAGATGCGCGCCGCCGCGCTCAACCGGATCGGTCGCACGGTGATTCCCGTCGCCGAGCTCGGCAAGATGTTCGACGCCGCGGACACGCGCGCCATGCGGGAGCAGATCGTCTCGCTCCTCGCGCAGCGCAAGGAGCCCGAGGCCGCCGACAAGCTGATAGAGATCGTCCGCACGTCCACCGATCCGAACCTGCGCCGCATGGGCATCAACTACCTGAGCCGCAACAAGGATCCCCGCGTCGCCAAGCTGCTTACGGAGCTCGTGGACAAATGACCAATCGCATCCCGCGCCTCGGCGCCCTGTCGCTGGTGATCGTCGGCGCCCTCGTGCATGTCCCGAAGGCTGCCCACGCCCAGTCACTTGCGGACCGCATCGGCCGCGCCCCGGCCGGCCGGTTGCAGTTCTCCTTCGCCGCGCGCCCCGGCGCGTGCGGCGACGGGCGGAGCTTCATCCACTGGAGCAGCTCCACCTACGGCAGCAACGACTACGTCAGCTATGACTCCAACCGCGAGGGCTGCGCCGCCGGGCCCGTGCGCGTGGTGCTCGATCGCGCCGGCAGCGAGATCGTTGGACTCAGCGCCTTCGTAGGGACGCCGCGCGTGAGCGACGGTGCCACCGACCTGGGTGTCGTCTCCACGCGGGATGGCGCGGCGTGGCTGATGCACCTGGCCGCGACCAATGAAGGGCGCGCCGGGCGCGATGCCCTGCTCCCCGCGATGATCGCCGACAGCGTGGACAACACCGACGCATTGCTCGCCATCGCGCGGGACGCCACGCGTCCCCGCGACGTGCGACGCTCGGCCATGAACTGGATCCCGCGCGAGAGCGAGGACGTGCCCGCGGTGTCGGGGCGCGTGACCGATGCCCTCATGGCGATTGCGCGCGATGCCAACGAGGAGCAGCCGGTGCGCCAGTCCGCGCTTCGCACCATCGCCCGGCTTCCGCAGGGTGCCGGCATCCCGGCGCTCGTGTCGGCGGCGGGCGATGCGAACAGTGGGTGGATGATGCGCGAGGCCGTGACCACGCTCTCGAGCTCCGGCGACCCGCGCGCGCGCGCCTGGCTGCGCTCGGCGCTCCGGCGGACCGACCTGCAGGATGACGTGATGGCGGGGGTGATCCGGGGCGTGGGCCGCGAGTGGGCGACGCAGGCGGACATGGCGGCGCTTCGCCAGCTGTACCCGTCGCTCACGGGCGACAAGGCGCGCGAGGCGGCGCTGTCGTCGATCGCCGAGGCGGGAGGGGCGGAGACGGCGCGGTGGTTCATCTCGATCGCGAAGGACGAGAACGCCACGCAGTCGGCGCGCCGCCGGGCGCTGGAGTATGCGCGCCGCGCGGGCACGAGCTCGAAGGACATGATCGCGCTCTACGACGACATGGCCGACGCGACGCTGCGGGAAGCGCTGCTTTCGATCTACGCCCAGGCCGGTGACGCCGCGGCGGTGGACAAGCTGATCGCGGTCGCGAAGACGGACACGAACCCGCAGCAGCGGAAACGGGCGATCCAGTACCTCGCGCGGTCGGACGACAAGCGGGCGAGGGACGCGATCGTTGGGATGGTGGAGAGACTGTAGTCTTCCTGTGGGCAGCGAAGGACCTGCCGTTGGGTCCTTCGCGCCGGGGCCGGTCTCCTCGGATGGCGCGGACGAACTGATACGGACTTTCGTGGAGACTGCAACAGCACTGCTTTTGGAACTGCTCCCGGACGTCAGGGCGTGCAGTTGCCAAAGCAGTGCTGTTGTCGTTTCCGCTGGTTGTCCGCCCTTTAGTCCGCGCCATCCGAGGAGACGGCCCTGGTGCGACCGGGCAGGCATTGACTTGTACTAAATACATAGTACAATCAAACAACATGATTCGCGTCGACCCCGCCTCCCCCACCCCGCTCTATGCCCAGCTCGAGCGCGCCATTCGCGCCGAGATCGCGGCCGGGCGCATGGCGGTCGGCGACCAGCTGCCCACCGTGCGGCAGCTCGCCGTCGACCTCCGAATCAATGCCAACACCGTCGCTCGCGTCTACGCAGGGCTCGAGCGAGACGGCGTCGTCGCCACGCGGCGCGGCGTGGGCACCTTCATCTGCGACGTGAACACCCCCCCCGCTCCGGCCCGCGATCGCGAGCGGGAGCTCCGCCTGATGGTCGACACGCTCCTCGCCGACGCCGGCGCCATCGGCATCACCTACCCCGAAGTGCTCCGTCACCTCGAAGCGCGACGCGCACGGGAGACTCGATAGTCACATGCCCCCAGCCAGCATTCCGTCCATCAGTGCGCCGCGCACCAACATCGTCGCGATCCTGCTGCTCTTCGGCTTCATCGCGCTCGGCGTGACGGTCACGGCCATCACGCAGAACCCGATCTCGATGATCCTCGGCATCCTGGCCGGGGGACTCAGCTCCCTTTCCCCGAAAGTCGCCCAGCAGTGGGACCGCGCGGTGGTGTTGCGCCTGGGCCGCTTTCGCGCCCTCGAGGGCCCGGGACTCTTCTGGATCCTGCCGCTCTTCGAGAGCGTCTCCTCCTGGATCGACCAGCGCGTGATCACCACCAACTTCGCGGCCGAGGAATCGCTCACGTCCGACACGGTGCCCGTGAACGTGGATGCCGTGCTCTTCTGGATGGTGTACGACGCCGAGAAGGCCGCACTCGAGGTACAGGACTATGCGCAGGCCGTGAGCTGGGCCGCGCAGACCGCCCTGCGCGACATCATCGGCCGCACCTCGCTGGCGCAACTGCTGCGCGGCCGCGAGGAGGTGGAGGATGAGCTGCAGGCGCTGATCGACAAGCGCACCAACCCCTGGGGCGTCACGGTGCAGTCGGTGGAGATGCGCGACATCGTGATTCCCACGTCGCTGCAGGACGCCATGAGCCGCGAGGCGCAGGCGTCGCGCGAGAAGGCCGCGCGCATCATCCTCGGCGAGGCCGAGGTCGAGATCGCCGGCCTGTTCGAGAAGGCGTCGCACTCCTACCAGAACAACCCCACCGCGCTGCACCTGCGCGCGATGAACATCCTCTACGAGGGACTGAAGGAGAAGGGCGCGCTGATGCTGGTTCCGAGCACCGCGGTGGAGTCCATGGGGCTCGGCGGGATGATCGGCTCGGCCGCGCTCGCGCAGCAGCAGCTGTCGCACCAGGCGCCGGGGCAGCTTGCTTCCGGAGGCATTCCGCCGGTGGTGTGATAGCAGCGTGGGCCCTCGAGCGCCGGGGCCGGTCTCCTCGGATGGCGCGGACGAACTGATACGGACTCTCACGGAGACGGCAACAGCACCGCTTTCTGGAACTGCCTGCGACACCTTCGCCCTCCTCCGAGCTAGTCCGCGGCAAAGGCAGTTGCAGTTGGCAGTCTCCGCGCAGTTCTCCGCCCTTCAGTCCGCGCCATCCGAGGAACCGGCCCCGGCGCACCCGAGCCAGGAAAAACGAAAACGCTCCGGCCACTGAAGGCCGGAGCGTTTTCGTTTTCGCCGACTTGCGCGCTCCCGGTAGTCACGGCGAGCCGACGCGTGCATGAAGTATATGCATGGTAGTTCGCGAAACACAATAGGGTGCGCATCACTGACGCGCCACGCTCGCGTCAGCTGATGATCGAGCTCCACGTCGGCGTGCGCACCTCGCCGCGCGGTGGCGTGGCGTTCGAGCGGATGCCGGGCGCCCACATCACCGCGCGATTGCGCCCGAGTCGCTTGCCGACGTAGAGCGCTTCGTCGGCGCGCGCACGCAGTGATGCAGTCATCGCGAGGTCGTGCATCGCCTCCACCGCGACGCCCACGCTCACCGTCAATCGCGCCGTGGGCGGCAGCGCGGCGAAGCGCCGCTGGTGAACGGATGCCCGCACCTGCTCGGCGATCGCGCCCGCTTCCTCGGCATCGCAGTCGGGCACGAGCACCAGGAACTCCTCGCCGCCAACGCGCGCCACGCGATCGGCGGGGCGCGCCAGTGCGCAGAGCAGCTGCGCGAGCTCGTGCAGCACGCGGTCGCCGGCCAGGTGGCCGTGCGCGTCGTTGATGCGCTTGAAGTGATCGACGTCGATGGCGAGGATGGCCAGGTTCCCCGAGCGCTCGCGCGCGCGCTTCACGGCGCGCGCGAAGTGGTGCTCGAAGCCGCGCCGATTGAGGCAGCCGCCCACCGGGTCGGTGAGCGCGAGCCCCACCAATTCACGCAGCCGGGAGCGCTCGACCAGGGTGATCCGCCGCGCCGCGACGAGCGCCAGCGTGACGCCGATCACCTTCGCCCACGGGGGCGATGCGGCAATCAGCCATCCGGCGACGAGAAATGCGAGAAGGGTCCAGCGCATCTATAGAATGCGGTTCAGGTACCGCCGCGAGGCGATTCAGCTGCCGTTCATTTGGTGCAAGTTTCGGGCGGCTGGGTGCGTTCCGGGCATTCTGGCCACCCCCGCCCGGTCAACACTCGCCAACGGGGCGACGTAGAGGTATTGTCGTTTTGGCACGCCTCCCTCCCCAGGCGCGCCTCGTCGCATTTCGGCGAATCGGTCCCACCACAGGAATCGACATGCTCCGTATTCGGTCTCTCTCGCTTGCCGTCGGGCTCTCGGCTGTTGCAGCCAGCGCCAGTTCGGCCCAAACCATCGACTCGGTCGCGACCAACGGATTCCGTTGGCGCACGGTCGGCCCAGCCAACTTCGAGGGTCGCGTGGCCGACGTCGTCGGCATCCCCAGCCCCTCGAAGACCTTCTTCGTCGCCGCCGCCGGCGGCGGCATCTGGAAGACCACCAACGACGGCACCACCTACCGTCCGGTGTTCGACAAGTACCCAGTGGTCGCCATGGGATCGATGGCGATCGCTCCCTCCGACACCATGCAGGTGTGGGCAGGCACGGGCGAGCAGAACTCGCGCAACACGATCGAGCCCGGCTACGGCATCTACAAGTCGACCGACGGCGGATTGAACTGGAAGGTGATGGGCCTCGAGAAGACGCAGCACATCGGCCGCATCATCGTCCACCCGACCAACCCGAACGTCGTCTACGTCGCAGCGCTCGGCGCCGCGTGGAAGTCGAACCCGGAGCGCGGCCTCTACAAGACCACCGACGGTGGCGCCACCTGGAAGCTGATCAAGTTCGTGGACGACTCCACCGGCTTCATCGACGTCGCCTTCGAGCCCGGCAACCCGAGCGTGATGTACGCGTCGAGCTACCAGCGCAGTCGCGGCCCCTACTTCCTGAAGTCGGGCGGCAAGGGCTCCGCGATGTGGAAGAGCCTCGACGGCGGCGACACCTGGACCAAGATCCAGGGTGGCGGCTGGCCCGCCACGATGCTCGGCCGCATCAACATGGCGGTGTCGATGAGCAGCCCGCAGGTCGTCTACGCGTCGGTCGAGGCGGATTCCAATCCGAACCCGAAGCCGAAGGCGGGCGACAAGGCGCAGAAGCTGCTCAGCGGCCTCTATCGCTCCGCTGACGGCGGCAAGACCTGGGAGCATACGAACGAGGCCAACACGCGCCCCTTCTACTACAACCAGGTGCGCGTCGACCCGAAGAACCCGATGCGCGTGTACTTCTCGTCCACGCCCGTCATGGTCTCCGATGATGGCGGCAAGACCGCCCGCACGGCGACGCAGGGCATCCACGTGGACCACCATGCGATGTGGATCGACCCGAACGACCCCGAGCACTTCATCGTCGGCGACGACGGCGGCGTCTCGGTGACGCACGACAAGGGCGGCAACTACACCTTTGGCGCGCAGCTCCCGATCGGGCAGTTCTATGAAGTGAGCTACGACAACGCCATCCCGTACAACATCTGCGGCGGCGCGCAGGACAACGGCACCTGGTGCGGACCCAGCCGTCGCAAGAACGGCCCCGTGACCAACGCCTACTGGTTCACCTACAACGGCGGCGACGGCTTCTACAGCGCGCAGAGCGCCGTGGACCCGAACATCATCTTCGGCGAGAGCCAGGGTGGCAACATCGGCCGCTACAACGTGGCCACCGGCGAGCGCACCAACCTCGTGAAGCCCTCGTGGCGTGCGCGGTACCGCCAGTTCGAGGACTCGCTGATCGTGGTTCGCGGCGACACCAGCCGCCCGCCGACCAAGGAGATCTCGACGCGCCTCACCGACATCCGCACGCGCATGAAGTCGGACTCGATGGACTTCGACATGCGCTTCAACTGGAACACGCCGTTCTTCCTGTCGCCGCACAACCCGAACGTGTTCTACGCCGCGGGCAACCGCGTGCTCAAGTCCACGCAGCTGGGCGACAACCTGTACCCGATCTCCGGCGACCTGTCGAAGCGCGACGCGAAGAAGATCGACGTCTCGATGAACACCACCGGCGGCATCACGAACGACGCCACCGGCGCCGAGACGTACGCCACGGTCGTCGCGCTCGCCGAGTCGTACGTCCGCCCGGGCCTGCTCTACGCCGGCACGGATGACGGCAACGTCTGGCAGACGAAGAACGACGGCGCCACGTGGGAGAACCTCACGGACCGCTTCAAGGGCCTCGTGCCCAGCGAGACGTACGTGACGCGCATCGAGCCCTCGCACTTCGACACGGCGACGTTCTACATCGCCTTCGACGGGCATCGGACGAACGACTTCACGCCGTACCTGCTCGTGACGAACGACGGTGGACGCAGCTTCCACTCGATCGCCCCGGGCCTCAAGAACTCGTATCCCTCCGACTACCTGCACGTGGTGCGCGAGGATCCCTACAATCGCGACCTGCTGTACGTCGGCAGCTCCTCGGGCGTGCAGTTCTCGCTCGACCGCGGTCACAGCTGGCAGCCGCTCATGGCGGGCCTGCCCACCGTGCCCGTGTTCGACCTGAAGATCCACCCGCGCGATCGCGAGCTGATCGCGGCCACGCACGGTCGTGGCTTCTGGATCGTGGACGTCGCCGCGCTCGAGCAGGTGACCGCCACGGTCGCCGCGAAGCCGGTGTACCTCTTCGAGCCCAAGAAGGCGTTCCAGTACGGCCAGGGACCCGCCATGGGCGAGTCCTCGAACGGCGCGGGACAGAAGCTGTTCTCCGCCCCGTCGCCGCAGTATGGCGCCGAGATCGTCTATCGCATCGCGTCGCCCGTCCAGGGCCCGGCGCGCATCATCATCACCGATGCGAAGGGCGACACGCTCCGCACGCTCAACGGCCCGAGTACGGTCGGCGTGCAGCGCGTGATGTGGGACTTCCGCGGTCGTGCGGCGCCTCGCGCCCCGCTCAGCCCGGCCGGCCTGCGTGACTCAGCCGAGCGCGCGAACCGCTCGAACTTCGTGCTCGACTCCATGGAGAAGGCCGGAACGATCCCGAAGCCGATGACGGATGCGCTGCGTCGCTTCGTCAACAACCCGCAGGATGCCCTCGCGCAGTTCGGCGGCGGCGGTGGTGGTGGTCGCGGCGGCTTCGGTGGCGCCGGTGGCTTCCAGGCGCGCCCGGGTGAAGGCCCGATCCAGGGTGCCGGTGGCGCAGCTGGTGGTGGCGGCGGCGGTGGTGGTGGTGGTGGTGGACGTGGTGCCGCTGGCGGCGCTGCGGCAGCCGGCATCGACCTCCAGGCGCTGCAGAACCTGCTCCCGGGTGGCTTCCAGGAGTTCCAGACGCTGATCACCCCGCCGCGGCTCCGCACGCGCGGTGCGGGCGGCGGTGGCGGTGGTGGATTCGGCGGCGGCGCCACGCCGCTCGTCAACACCGGCGACTACCTCGTGACGCTCAGCGTGGGAGGCCAGACGTACAAGCAGGTCCTCCGCGTGGAGCGCATCAGCGGAACCGATGGCGCGACCATCGGGTTCGGCGGGGATGACGAGGACCGCGATCCGTAATCGCGCGCGTTGAACATGAAAGGGCCCCGGCGAAAGCCGGGGCCCTTTTCATGTGCGCTCTCAGGTCAACGACCTCAACGACTTCTCGCACGCCTCGAGGCACCCATGGAGCCCATCGAGCGTGTGATCCCCCATGTGCCCAATCCGGAACGTGGTGTCCTTCAGCGGTCCGTACCCAGCCCCGATCACGTAGCCTCGGCCCGCCACCGCCTTCACCAGGTCGCTGCTGCGAACGTCCTTCGGCAGGTAGATCCCCGTCACCGTCGGTGAGCGCGCGCCCTCGGGCGCCACGTGCATCAACGGAATTCCCAGGCGGTCGGCGCAGCGGTACACCCAGCGCTCGGTGGCCGCGCGCATCGCCTCGTGCCGCTCCCAGCGACGCTCGATCCCCTCGCGGCCGATGTCCGCCAGCTGCGCGTCGAGCGCGTAGAGCAGCGACACCGCCGGCGTGTTCGGCGTCTGGTTCTTGTGCGCGAACGCGTCGAACTCCACGATGTCGAAGTAGCTGCCGCGGTTCGGGACCGTCTTCGCGCTCTCCACATACGCCGCAGACGCCGCAGCGAAGGCCAGCCCCGGCGGCAGCGCGAGCGCCTTCTGCGAGCCCGTGAGCACGAAGTCCATCTCCCACGCATCGAACTGCAGCGGCGCACCCGCCACGCCCGTCACGCTGTCCACCAGGCACATGGCGCCGTGCCGGTGCGCGGCGGCGGTCATCTCGCGAACGTCGGTGAGCACGCCGGTCGAGCTCTCGGAGTGCACCACGGTCATGGCCGCATACTTCCTCGCGGCCAGGCGCTCTTCCACGTCGGCCAGCTCGAAGGTGCGGCCCGGCGCCACGGTGAGCATCTCCACCTCGCGCCCGCACGACATCGCGATGCGCGCGAACCGCTCGCTGAACGAGCCGTTCACCAGCGCGAGGATCGCCCCCACCGGCGCGTTGAGGATGGCGCCCTCCATCAACCCGCTCGCACTCGACGTGCTCACGTACACCGGGCGCCCCGTGAGGAACACGTCCCGCAACCCCGCCTCGATCCGCGCGAACAGCGCCTCGAACTCCGCGCCGCGATGCGGGATCATCTTCTTCTGCATCGTTTCCAGGATCTCCGGGCGCACCTCGGTGGGTCCGGGAAAGAAGAAGGTGCCGAAGCGCGGGCCGATGGGCAGGATCGGGATGGTCATGAGAGTAGAAGCTCGCGCAGCGCTGCAAAACTCGCCACCACATGGTCGGCCTTCGCGATCACCTCGCCCCGCTGCACGAAGCCCGTGTACACCGCGAACGCGTCCACCTTGCTGCGCATCGCGAGGTCGGTCGCGCCATCGCCCACCGCGAGCACGGGGCCAGCGAGCTGGAGCGACTCCACGACCCCCGCCTTGCCAGACTGCGTGGTGAGCGGCGACGCCGTGTCGTAGCCGGCATACACTCCCCCCTCGCCGAACCGCACCTCCACCGCGTGCAGCGCCGCATCCGGCAGCCCAAGGCTCCGGCAGAGAGGCAGGATTGCAGGACGCAGCCCGCCGCTCACCAGCGTCACCTTCACCCCCGCCGCCCGCATCGCGCGCACGGCATCGCCTGCGCCCGCAGCCATCTCGGCGCGATACTCACTCGCGAGCGCGTCGATGTCCTTCCGCGTGGGGGACACCGCGGCCATGCGCTCCCCATACACGGAATCGAGCGCAACCTCGCCACGCATTGCGAGGTCCGTGAGCTGCGCCACCCGCTCCGCCACCTCGGGCCCGCGCCGGCGCGCCAGCCAGTCGATCCCCTCGATCCCCGAGAGCGTGGAGTCCACGTCGATCACCACCGACGCAAAGCGCGGCGCGCGACTCACAGCACGTTCCCGGGCGCGAACACGCCCTTCGGATCGAGCGCATCCTTCAGCCCCTGCATCACGCGCAGCTGGGTGGCGCTCATCTGCAGCGGCAGCCATTTCCGCTTGATCTTGCCGATGCCGTGCTCCGCCGCCACGGTGCCGCCAAGGCTGATCACGTGCCGCAGCGTCTGCTCCACCACCGACTCGATGCGCGCGAGCTCCCCGGCGCTGCGCGCCACGTAGTTCTGGTGAGGATGGCCGTTGCCCGCGTGCCCGAACGTCACCGCCTGCTCGATCCCCGCACTGGCGGCCAGCGAGCGGGAATGTGCGATAGCCTCCGGCAGTCGGCGATACGGCACGGCCCAGTCGGTGGAAACGCGGCGCCCGCCATGCTGGCGGAATGGCGCGGCGCGTTCGTGCATGGCCGCCGGCACGGCATGGCGCATCTTGCGCGCCTCGCGCAACTCGGCTTCGCCCTGGAACACCACGACGTCGGCGTCACGCGCGCCATGTGCCTCCGCCAGCGCCAGCCACGCGTCGAGCGCGGGCTCGTTGTCTCCCTCCGGCACCTCCTCCACGTACACGAACGCATGCGCCTGCTCCGCCCACGGCTCGCCGCGGCTCGCGCGCGCAATCGCGAACGCACCCTCGTCCAGGAACTCCAGGCAGCGCGCCGACACCTCGCGCGACTGGCGCGCTGCAGCGACGAAGCGCAGCGCCTCGTCCTCGCTCGCGAACGGAATGCCGAGCCCCGTGACGCTCTGCGGCAGCGGCAGCAATGCCAGCTCCGCCTCGAGGATCACGCCAAGCGTTCCCTCACTGCCTACGAACCAGTCCACGGGCTCCTGCGCCGCCGCGAACCCCGCGGTGTTCTTCTCGAGCCCGGAGCGCCGCACGTCGGCAACGGTGCCATCGGCGAGCGCGACGCGAAGACCGATGACGTGCGGCCGCGTTGCACCGTAGCGCAGCGATCGCGCGCCGCTCGCATTGCACGCGATGGCTCCGCCAACGGTCACGTCATCCTCGCTCGTTGGATCCGGCGCGAACAACAGCCCTCGCTCGGCGAGCATCCGCTTCAGTTCCCCGAGCAGCACGCCCGCCTGCACGCGCGCTGTGCGGGCCGCGTCATCCACCTCGATCACCTTGCCCAGCTCGCGCAGCGACAGCAGGGTCCCGCGGTCGGTGATGGATGCAGCGGTGGTGCTCGTCTGGCCGCCCGCGGGCGTCACGCTTCCGCCACCATGCAAGGCCTGCGCGATGATCTCCACCACCTCGCCTTCTTCCGTCGGCCTCGCGACCGCCTCGGGAATCAGCTCCAGCCCCGATGCGTCGCGCGCCGCCGAGCGGCGCACGTCCTCATCGCGCGACACGGCGCCGGCCGCGTCGCTCACGCGCCGCGGAAGTTGACGACGGTTGCGGTGAGCACGTCGGGCAGCGCCAGCAATGCGGTGCGGAGCTTCGCGTCGACCTCTCCATCCACCGAGACGGCCGCGAGCGCTTCCCCGCCCTGCGCCAGCCGCGCCTGGTGATACTCGGCGATGTTCACGCCGGCGTCGCCCAGCACGGTGCCAACGCGACCGATCACGCCGGGGACGTCGTGGTTGGTGAGCACGAGCAGCGTCTGCCGCGGCGCGACGTCCACGCGAAAGCTGCCGATGCGCGTGAACCGCGCCGGCGTTCCACCCGGCGCCGCCACGCCGCCCACCGCGAGCTCGCGCATGCCGCCGCTCAGCGACACTTCCACCGCGTAGTCATTTCCCAGCTGGTCGCTCACCGAGCATGAGAGCTCGATGCCGCGCCCCTCGGCCAGCGAGCGGGCGTTGATGAGGTTGAGTCGCTCCGCTTCGACTACCTGCTCGAGAACGCCGATCGCGGCCGCCGAGAGGAGCACTTCGGCCCCACCGGCGAGCGCGGGTCCGCAGCGCATCGAGAGGCGTCGCACCTCGCGCATCCCCTGGTCGGCCAGGATCGCGCGGGCCATGGATGCCGAGCGCTGCGTGAGTTGCAGCGCCGAGCGCAGCTCGCTCCACTGCCCGTCGCTCGCGGCCACGTTGAGGGAGCGCGACAGCTCGCCGTGCAGCAGCGCATCGCGCACCGCGATGCAGACGTCGACCGCCACGTTGCGCTGCGCCTCCTCCGTGGAAGCGCCGAGGTGCGGCGTGAGCAGCACGCCCTCCATCGTGCGCAGCGGGTGGTCCGCGGCCGCCGGCTCCTTGTCGTACACGTCGATCGCAGCGCCGCGCAGGTGGCCGCTCGACAGCGCTTCGCGCAGCGCCTCCTCCTCTATGATGCCGCCGCGCGCGAGGTTGGCCACGATCGAGTCGGCTCGCAACCGCGCCAGCTCCTTGCGGCCGAGCAGCCCCCTGGTCTCATCGCTCAGCGGAGTGTGCACCGTGACGATGTCCGCTTCCTCGAGCAGCGCGTCCAGCGAGTCGGTGCGGCGCACGCGAAGCGCGCGGAAGCGCTCTTCGGCGATGTAGGGATCGTAGCCCACCACCGTCATCCCGAATGCGTGCGCACGCACCGCGATCTCGGAGCCGATGCGACCCACGCCGACGATGCCGAGCGTCTTGCCCTTGAGCTCAGTGCCCAGCAGCGCCGAGCGGTCCCAGCGCCCTTCCTTCATCGACTGCGCCGCCTCCGGCAGGTGACGGAGTATCCCGATCACCACGCCAAAGAACAGCTCCGCCACGGCGATGGTGTTGCCCGCCGGGGCATTGATCACCGCGACGCCAAGCGACGTCGCGGTATCCATTGCAATGTTGTCCACTCCCACGCCTGCCCGGCCCACCACGCGCAGCTTCTTCGCGCGCGCCAGCAGCTCCGGCGTGATGCGCGTGGCGCTGCGCCCCACGAATGCGTCGTAGTCGCCGATCTTCTCGAGCAGCTCCTCCTTCGGCATCGTGGGCAGCTCGTCCACCTGGAACTGTGGCTCTGCCATCAGGAGCTCGACCCCCTCGGGATCGACCTCGTCAGTCACCAGGATGCGGTAGTTCGGCATGTGCTCAGCGCTTCGCGGGGGGCTTGGTGTCCTCGAGCGCGCTCGGGAGCGCGTTCTTCGGAGCCGAGACACCCTTGTCGTCGGCTTGCTGCATCCCCCCTCGCAACATGTCGGCCGCGAGGATCGTCTGCACCACGCCCATCAGGTTGCTCGCTGCCGAGCCAGCGGCGCCGCCATCTTCCCCGCCGCTGGAGAAGGTGATGAGCTTCGCCCGCGACAGCGCCTCGCCGATCGCCGGGGCGATCATCGGGATCATCTCGAGCTGCTTGAGGCGCAGGTAGTTCTCGCCGCCGTCGCGCACCGCGTCGTTCACCTTGCGGATGGCGTCGGCCTGGGCCTCGGCGATCTTCGTGATCTTGATCGCCTCGGCGATCGCGTCCGCCTCGGCCTCGATCTGGCGCCGCTGCGCGTCGGCCTTCGACTGCGCGATCTGCGTGGCCTGCAGCTCCGCGGTGCGCTGCTCGCCGAGGGCCGTCTGCCGCTTGGCTTCGGCCTGCGCGATCATCGCCGCGTTCTGCGCCTGCGTCTGCGCGAGCTCGCGCTGCTTGTCGTTGATGACCTTCTCCGCCTCGAGCCGCGCTTCCTGCGCGCGGCGCTTCTGCTGCGCTTCCACAATTTCGGCGTTCGCGGTCGCCTCGGCGGCGGACTGGCGGCGGCGCGCCTCGGCCACGTCGGAGCGCACGACCTTGATGTTCAGCGAGTTGAAGGTGAGGCCGAGGTCGGTGAGCTCCTTCGAGCAGGCCTTGCGGATGATGATCGAGAGCGGATCGTCGTCCTCCTCGTCTGCGATGCCGGGCGACACGGCGAGCGGTGCGCGCTGCGCGATGGTCACGGCGCTGCCATCGCTGTTGCCGGCGCCGAGCGCGGGCTGGGTGCGGACGGCGGTCTTGGCGGAGAACAGCTGGTCGTGCGTGAGCAGGTTCACCGCGCGACGTCCGCTCGACGTGAGCAGGTCGATCAGCGTGGACATCTGCTCGTCCTGCGGCTTGGAGAAGAAGCGGTTCGCGGCGGTCTTGATCATCTCGTCGGAATCGCCGACGGACACGATGGCGCTCGAGAGCACCTGCACCTTGATGGGGCGCGGGATGCCGTCGTCGCCGATGTCGGCGGTCTGGTCGGTGATGTCGATGTCGACGTTGATCGCCGCGCTCGGGATCGTGGTGCCCGTGGTGAGCAGCGGGATCTCCTTCGACTTGCCCGGCCCGCGGTAGATCACGGTGGAGCCCTGCAGCCAGCTCACGAGCCGGATCTCACCGGCGTTGACGTCGCGAAGGAATTGCGAGACGATGATCGGCAACACGACCAGCAGGGCGACGACGACGCCCGCGATCATGCCGATGCTCTGGAAACCATTCATGGAAAGCTCCTGGTGGGTGAATCAGGTGGCGCGACGCGTCACCGTGCAGCGATTCCGTACCGGGTCGACCGACTCGACCCGAACCTGCTCCCCGGCACGGAGGCGGGGACCGTCCCGTTCTCCCTCCGGCAGGCAGGCGAGCAGCTGGAGGATCTGTCCATCCAGCTTGATGGACACCACGCCGTCACCCTGCGCGTTGAAGGGCGTGACGACGGTCGCCCAGTCGGTGATCGCGGACTCCAGCGTCATCGCCGGCTTCGACGCGAACATGAGCATGCCGTTCCAGAGTGGGCGTACGAGCGCAAGCTCGAGCACCAGTGCGCTGGCAATGCCTATCGGGAGGCGAAAGATCCACGGCATCCCGCCGGCGATCGTGCCGCCAAGTCCGAAGCCGAGCGCCAGGCTGAAGAGCACGCGCGGCGACACGAAGTCCATCCAGCGGATGCCGTGCTGCGCGTGGGACTGTTGCGGGTGTCCGTGCTGCGCGTGGGCGTGGCCGGCGTGACCCGCATGGCCAGCGTGCCCGGCGTGGCCGCCATGGCCGGCGACGCCACCGTGGCCCGCGTGACCGGCGCCCGAGTGCGCGGAATGGCCCAAGCCGAGTGCAGCCATCGACACCAGTCCGACCGCACCGAGCGCAAAGCTGAAGCTGTAGGGATCCATCCGTCAGGTAGGCGTGAGGCTGTCATTCAAGTTGCCGAGCTTTGCGGCCCGGCGATACCCCCTTGGGCACCCCGGGGGTGCCGAGTTCACGTACCCGTCGTATCCTATAGGTCACTTTCATCCCATCCACTTCCGCATGCGCTTCTCCCGCCTCGCCATCTTCGGGTTCGCCGCCGCGCTGGCCGCGTCGGTCGCCGCCCCCGCATCCGCCCAGGACAACAAGGGCGACAGCCTCCTCAAGACGCCTGTGCGGCGTGACACCGTGCAGGCCAAGGCCGACAGCCTCAAGGCCGCGGTGGCCGCAGCCGCTGCCCAGGACCCGCTGACGCGCTTCCTTGGCACCTTCGCCCCGCGGAACCTGGGCCCGGCCGCGTACAGCGGTCGCGTCACGTCGCTCGCGGTTCCCCGGCCGTACCGCAAGACGATCTACGTGGGGACGGCGGGCGGCGGCGTCTGGAAGACCTCGAACGGGGGCATCACCTGGCGCGCGATCAGCGACAGCGCGATGGCGACGACGACCGGTGACCTGGCCGTGGCGCCTTCCGACACGAACATCGTCTGGGTGGGAACCGGCGAGAAGAACTCGCTGCGATCGCAGTCGTGGGGCAACGGGGTGTTCAAGTCCACGAACGGGGGGCGCACCTGGACCAGCATGGGGCTGTCGGAAACGCGCGAGATCGGTCGTGTGATCATCCACCCGACCGACCCGAACATCGTCTACGTTGCGGCGCTCGGGCACCTCTGGGGCACGGGGCCGGACCGCGGAATCTTCAAGACCATCGACGGCGGCAAGACCTGGAGCAAGGTGCTCTTCGTCAACGACACGAGTGGCTTCGTGGACCTCGAGATGGATCCGTCGAACCCGGAAGTGCTCTACGCGGCGAGCTGGCATCGCCTGCGCTGGGGCGGCTCGCACATGCAGGGCGTGGGCGCGGGCAGCGCGATCTGGAAGTCGGCCGATGGCGGCAAGACGTGGACGAAGCTGAGCGATGCGAAGCTCAACAACGGGCTGCCGCACGAGCAGATCGGGCGCGTCGGGATCTCGGTGTCGGAGAAGAACCCCAACATCCTCTACGCGATGATCGCCGTGGACAAGGGGATCCAGGGAACGATCAACGGGCAGTACGGCGGCATCTTCCGCTCGAATGACGCGGGCGTCACCTGGACGCACGTGAATGACGTGGCGGCGAACCCGCATTACTACTACGACGACGCGTGGATCGACCCGACGAACCCGGAGCGGGTGTTCCTCACGACCACGTTCCTGTTCGGGTCGAAGGATGGCGGCCGCACCTTCGAGCCCGAGACGCTCACCAACGTGCACGTGGACCATCACGCGCTCTGGATCGATCCGGCGGATCCCGAGCACATGATCCTCGGCAACGACGGCGGGGTGTACATCACGAACGATCGTGGCAAGGCGTGGGAGCACATGCAGATCCCCATCGGCCAGGCGTACGTGGTGGCGGTGGACAGCGCGCAGTCACCCTACACCATCTGCGCGGGGCTGCAGGACAACGGCGTGTGGTGCGGGCCGAGCCAGACGCGTGACGGAACCGGCGTGACCGACGCCGACTGGTACTCGGTGAATGGCGGCGACGGCATGTGGGTGCAGGTGCCCTTCAACGACCCGACCACCGTCTACTCCGAGTCGCAGTTCGGGAACATGTCGAGGCTGAACCTCAGGACGTGGGAGCGGACGCCGATCGCGCCGGCGATCCTCGACGCGGGCGCCGAGAGCGGGTACGACCTCACGTATGGGTGGACGACGCCGATCGTCCAGTCGCAGTACGACTCCACGGTGGTGTACGTGGGCGCCAACCGCCTCATCCGCCTGCTGCGGAAGGGTGACGACTGGGAGTTCGCGGGTCCCGACATGACGCGCGCCGACCGGTTGCACCCGGAGCCGGAGAACACGAACACTTCCTATCACGCGATCTACTCGATCGCCGAGTCGCCGAAGTCGAGGGACGTGATCTGGACGGGTTCCGACGACGGGCTGATCTGGCTCACGCGCGACTATGGGAAGACGTGGTCGAACCTCACGGGGAACTTCCCGAAGACCGCGCCCACGCGCTGCTTCGCCGCGACGATCGCGGCGAGCTATCACGCCGAGGGCACGGCGTACCTGGCGTATGATTGCCACCATCGGGACGACTATCGCCCGCACTTCTTCCGGACCACGGACTACGGCAAGACGTGGACGGAGATCGTGGCGGGGCTGCCGGCGGACGGCGGCTCGCTCACGATCTTCGAGTCGCCGAAGAATGCGCGCATCCTGTTCGCGGGCACGTCGCGCGGCATGTACGTCTCGCTCGACGCGGGCAGCAACTGGCGCAAGTTCGGGCGGGGACTGCCGCCGGTGCCGATCGAGAAGTTCGCGATGAGCTTCGCACAGCGTGAGCTGGTGATCGGCACGCATGGCCGCGGCATCTGGACGCTCAACGTGGCGGCGCTCGAGGACATGAGCGACTCGCTGCTCACGGAGAAGTTCCACCTGTTCGCGGTGGGCGAGGCGCTGCAGTATCGCCAGGCGAACACGTATCCCGCCTTCGGCACGCAGCCCTTCGTGGTGCGCAACCCGCCGCGCGGCGCCACCATCCGCTACTGGCTGAAGGATGCGCTCAACGGCCCGGTGGACATGCTGGTCACCACCGCGCAGGGCGACACCGTGCGACGGCTGAGCGGCCCGGGCTACTCCGGGATGCAGAGCGTGCAGTGGGACCTGAACCGCGATCGCCCGCGCCCGCGCACGAAGGGTGATCCCACCGACCCGCAGTCACTGCTGCGAGTGGAAGCCGGCACCTACAGGCTGACCACCACCGTGAACGGCAAGAAGTACGTGCAGATGATCACGGTGAAGGAGTGGCCGGGGGACAAAGTCGGGAGAGTGAGGTAGTCGGGGGCTGAGGGGCTGGGGAAAAACAGAAGGGCGGCCGCGCAGTTCGCGGCCGCCCTTCCTTGTCTGTGCTCTCCTCAGCCCCTCAGCTCCTCAGCTCCCCAGCTCCTCGTTCAGGGAATCGGCCTCGCTGCGGGAGCGGGCCCCGGCACTGCCACCGCCGGCACCCCGATCTTGGCTGCCATCTCATTCAGCCGCGCCACGTCGCGGACCACCACCTGGTCCACCTGCAGCTTGTACTGCCCCCACTCGCCCTCGAGCGCATCGGCCCGCTCGCGCATGGATTGCGTGGGCGCGGTCTCCGAGCCGTCGATGGCGTTCGCGAGGAAGAACAGCTGCTCGGTGAACGAGAGGCGATAGTTGAGGATGTCCTGCCCGTTCGTGGTCCTCGGCTGCACCAGGCGCTCCTCCAGCGTGTCGGCGCGAGCGGCGACGCTCTTCGCCAGCGCGCGCAGGCTGTCGGAGTTCGGCACCCCGGCGGCGCGGTCGGCCAGGCTGCGTGACTGCGTGCGGGCCGCGCGCAGCTGCGTGGTGCTCTTGTAGATCTCGTTCAGCCGCGCCTGCACGGCGGCGACGAGTTGCTGCCGCGCGCGCTGGTCCGCCTCCGATACCTGGATGCGCGGGTCCGGCAGCACGCGCAGCGGCTGCGTGAGCGACTTGCCCGCCGCGCTCACCCGCACCGTGTAGCTCCCCGGGTTCACGCGATAGCCCTCGGGGTTGCCGAAGCTGAACAGCCCCTGCAACCGCGCGATGCTCTCCGATCGCAGGTCCCACGTGAAGCGGTTGAGCCCCTTCATGACTGTCAGCGGCTGGTCGATGGCGCCGGGCACGCGCTTGCTGGACAGCGTGCGGACCACGCCGCCGTCAGCGCCGAGGATCTCGACCTTCACGCCGGTGGAATCCGGTGCGTCGGCCAGCCAGAGGTTGATGATGGCGCCGTCGGGCGGGTTCTGTCCCACGCCTGGCGCATTGAAGGAGCCGAACGACGTGCGCACCACGTCGCGCGGGCGATAGAGGAACGCCGCGGCGTTCACGGTGTCCGCCTGCTGCTCGAGCGGGGACACGTCGTCCAGGATCCAGAAGGCGCGACCCTCGGTGCTCGCGACCAGGTCGCCGTTCCGGAACTGCAGGTCGGTGACAGGCACCGGTGGGAGGTTGCGCTGGAAGCGCTTCCAGCTCGAGCCCCCGTCGGTCGAGAGATATGCACCGCTCTCCGTACCGGCGAACAGCATCCCGCGACGCATGGGATCCTCGCGCACCACGCGCACCACTTCATCGCCGCGAATCCCGGCGTCGGCGCGCGACCAGGTGCGGCCGTAGTCCGTCGTCTTGTAGATGTACGGCGCATTGTCGGCCCACTTCGCGCGGAACAGCGTGAACCACGCGGTGCCCTTGTCGTGCGGCGAGAGCTCGATCGCGTTCACCTGCCCGATCGCCATCCCCTTCGGCGTGACGTTCGTCCACGTCTTGCCGCCGTCACGCGTGATGTTGACGAGGCCGTCGTCGCTCCCCGTCCAGATCGTCCCCGCCTCGAGCGGCGACTCGGCGACGTAGTAGATGGTGCCGTAGACCTCGCCCCCGGCGCTCTCGTTGGTGATCGGCGTGCCGCCCCAGCCCTGCGTCGCCTTGTCGTTGCGCGTGAGGTCGGGGGAGATCTGCGTCCAGCTCTGCCCGCGGTCGCTCGTGCGGAACAGCACGTTGCCACCATGGTAGATGACGTTGCGATCGTGCGGACTCGTCGCGATCGGCGCGCTCCAGTTGAATCGATACTTCAGTTCGTTGGACGGCTGCGCGAGCCCGAGCCCGAACCACGGCATGATGCTGCGCGTGGTCTTCGTGTCGCGGTCGTACTCGTCGATCATCCCCTGGTAGCAGCCCGCGTAGAGGTAGCGCGGGTGCGCGGGATCGAAGGCGATGTGCGCGCTCTCGCATCCGCCGAGCGTGAACCAGTCGGTGCGGTCGATCGCGCCGTTGGGCGAGCGGCTCGCGATGGCGAGCGTCGAGTTGTCCTGCTGCGCGCCGTACACGGTGTACGGGAACATCGCGTCGGTGTTCACGCGATAGATCTGCGCAGTGGGCTGGTTGTCCTGCGTGGACCAGGTCGTTCCGCCGTTGAAGGTGATGCTCGCGCCGCCATCGTTGCCGTTGATCATCACCTTCGAGTCGCGCGGGCTGATCCAGAGCGCGTGATTGTCGCCGTGCAGCGCGCGCAGCGGGGCGAAGGTGCGGCCGCCGTCGATGGACTTCGTGATCGGGGCGTTGAGGACGTAGACGACGTCGGCGTTGTTCGGGTCGGCGATGATGTTCGTGTAGTACCAGGCGCGCGCGCGCAGCAGGCGGTCCTCGTTCACGCGACGGAAGGTCTTGCCGGCGTCATCGGAACGGAACACGCCGCCGCTGTCCGCCTCGACCACGGCGTACACGCGATCCGGGTTCGCCGGCGACACCGCGACGCCGATCTTGCCGACCAGGTTTGGAATCCCGCCGCCGAGCTTGTTCCAGGTGTCGCCACCGTCGGTGCTCTTCCAGATGCCGCCGGTGGTGCCACCGCTCCGCACCTGCCACGGCGTGCGCTGGTGATGCCAGAACGCGGCGTAGAGCACGCGCGGGTTGGTGGGATCGATGGAGAGGTCCACGGCCTGCGCGGAATCGCTCGGGTGCAGCAGCAGCTTCCAGGACTTGCCGCCATCGTTGGTGCGGTAGATGCCGCGGTCGGCGCCGGGCTGCCAGCGCGTCCCCATCGCCGCGACCCACACGATGTCGTTGTTCTTCGGGTGGACGATCACCTTCGCGATCTGCTGCGTGCGCTCGAGGCCGATGCGCGCCCACGTGCGGCCGGCGTCGGTGGACTTCCACATGCCGTCGCCGTACGACGACGACTGGCCGCGCACCGCGAACTCGCCCGTGCCCACGTACACCACGTTGGGGTCGTCGTCGGCCACCGCGATGGCGCCGATGCTGCCCACGCGGAACTGTGCGTCGCTGATGTTGCGCCAGTTGCTGCCGCCGTCATCGGTGCGCCACACGCCACCGCCGGTCGAGCCCATGTAGTACGTGAGCGGCTGGCTTGGCACGCCGGCCACCGCGACCGCGCGGCCGCCGCGGAAGGGGCCGATGCTGCGCCAGCGCATGCCGCCGACGCGCAGCGTGTCGAAGTTCACCGGCTCACGCACGCCTGGTGCTTCGGAGCCGGGCGTGGGCTTCGGCGCATTCTGCGCCGGGAGGATCGTGGGGGCAGCGAGCGCGAGGGACAGCGCGAGGCGCGTGATGCGATGCATGGTGTCGCCGGGGGGGAAGGAGACGGATCGGTGGAGATCGCGAAGCTAGTGCGCGATTTCACCCCCCGGAAGCGGCCATGCCGCCTGTCAGCTCGTCAGGCGACCAGCTTCGAGATGACCGGGCCGCGCAGGCCGGCGAGCTGCTCGCGCAGGCGCGCCAGGGCACGCGTGCGGATCTGCGAGACGCGCGACTCCGTGAGGTCGAGGATGACGCCGATCTCCTTCAGCTTGAGCCCTTCGTAGAAGGAGAGCGACAGCACGATGCGCTCCTGCTTGCCGAGGGCGCGGATGGCCTCCTCCAGGTAGACCTTCTCCTGCTCGAGGGTGAGCTCGTCCTCCACGGAGCGCTCGTCGAGCGACGGCAGCAGGTCGAATCGCACTTCCGGGCGATCCTCGCTGCCGGCGGTTGCCGGCTGGTCGAGCGAGAGCTGCACGGCGCCCTCGACGTCGGCCGACCACTGCCACATGGTGGCGACGTCGACGCCGAGCTCCTCCGCGAGCTCCACGTCGGAGGGCGCGCGCCCGTTCGCGGACTGGAAGCGCTCACGCGCCTGGGAGAGCTGGCGCATCTTGCGGCGCATCGAGCGCGGCACGTGGTCCTGGCGACGAAGCTCGTCGAGGATCGCCCCGCGGATCCGGGGGACTGCGAAGGTGCTGAATGCCAGCCCGCGCCCGGCGTCGAACGCCTCGAGGGCACCAATGAGGCCGATGGTCCCGAAGCTGACGAGCTCGTCCGTGGTCACCCTGGCCGACATGCGACGCGAGAGCTGCCGCGCCACGTGATACACCAGGCTCAGGTTGGACTGGAGCAGTTCGTCACGGGCGGCTTCATCGCCACGAGCAAGGGCATCCCAGAGATTGGCAGTCATTGGCGGGTCCGGCGGAGGGGAGAGTGCGTTCTTCTCTGCACTCTTCTAAGGCAACCCCGGGACCGCTTGGAGCACTGCTCCGTAAGTCATTTATCAACAACAACTTGACACGAAAACTGCGCACTAAATGTTTCGTGTATACCCGGCAGATTTTTCCGGGTTCGGAAGTAAATGCCGGTCGTCATACCGTGCACTGAAAAGACCTGAAGGGCCGAAACGGCGAGCATGAGCGCTTTTTTTCTTTAGCCCTTGAGCTTGTTCCAGAGCGTCCTCACCGAGATACCCAGCAGCTCGGCCGCCTTCGTCCGGTTGTCGCCGGTCTTCTCCATCGCCCGGCGAATCAGCTCCCGCTCCGCGTCCTCGATCCTGAGCGTCTTGAGCACCGCTCCATCGGGGGGCGGGATCGCGGCCCCGGCCGAGTGCGGGGTGAGGCGGTTCGCCAGCGCCTGCGCGCTCGGCCGGTCCTGCTCGAACACGCGCGGCGTCAGCACCTTCTCGGTCGCGAGGATCACCGCGCGCTCCACCGCATGCTGCAGCTCGCGGATGTTGCCGGGCCACTGCCGGCGCTGCAGCATCTCCAGCGCCTCCGGCGCCACGCCGTTGATTTCCTTGCCCGCTTCCTGCGCCGCGCGCATCGCGAAGCGGTACACCAGGAGGGGGATGTCCTCCGGGCGCTCACGCAGCGGCGGCAGGTGCACCGGCAGCACGCTGAGCCGGTAGTAGAGGTCCTCGCGAAAGCGTCCCTCCGCCACCTCCTCCGCAAGGTCACGGTTCGTGGTCGCCAGCACCCGCACGTCCACCTTGATCTGCGCGGTGCCGCCCACGCGCTCGAACTCCTGCTCCTGCAGCACGCGCAGGAGCTTCGCCTGCAGGTCGAGGCGCATCTCGGTGATCTCGTCGAGCAACAGCGTGCCGCCGTGCGCGCGCTCGAACGCGCCCTCCACGCGCTTGATCGCGCCCGTGAACGCGCCCTTCTCGTGGCCGAACAGCGCGCTCTCGATCAGCCCCTCCGGCAGCGCCGCGCAGTTCAGCTTGATGAAGGCGCGGTCGCGACGCTCACTCTGGTCGTGGAGCGCGCGCGCCACCAGCTCCTTGCCGGTGCCGCTTTCCCCCTGGATCAGCACGGTGGCGCGCGTCGGCGCCGCCATTGCGATCGTCTGCATCACCCGCTGCAGCGCCGGCGAGTCGCCGACGATCGCGCGCTCGCCGCGCAGCCCCATCACTTCACTCTTGAGCGCCTCGTTTTCCCGGCGCAGCCGCACCACCTCTAGCGCCTGCGTCACCGCCATCTCGAGCTGCTCGGGACGCACCGGCTTCGTGATGTAGTCGATCGCACCCGCCTTGATCGCCGCCACCGCGTGCTCGATGCTCGCGTGCCCGGTGAGCATGATCAAGGGGATCTGGTATCCCTCGTCCCGCAGCAGCTCCAGGAACTCGAGCCCGCTCAACCCCGGCATCTTGTAATCCGAGATGATGAGGTCCACCGAGTTGCGCGAGATCACGCCCAGCGCCTCGGCCACGTTGCTGGCCGACAGCGCCACGTGCCCCGCGCGCTCGAGCGTGTCCTCCACGATCAGCGTGAGGGCCGGCTCGTCGTCCACGTACAGGATGGTCGCCATGGACTGCGGGGGCTCGAGGAGACGGGGGCTGGGGAGCTGAGGGGCTCGGGATGGGGGACAGAAAGCCGCAGCGGCTCATGAAAGTCCCCTTCGAGCCCGACTCTATCCGCTACGACGCTTCGATCGTGCCAGTTGGCACAATCGTCCGGCAATTCCTGCCGGTCAAGCTCTCAAGCGTCGTGACGATATCTGAGAGTGTATGACAGACTCCTCCCCTGCGCCCAGCGAAAACTCCATGCAAATCGACCAGTCCGACGGCAACCTGCCCCCCCATCGCCTGATCGAGATCCGCCGCCGCCTGGCGATCGGCTTCTACGACTCGCCGGCCGGTATCAAGTTGCTCGCGGGGCGACTGATGCAGGAGCTCGGGGACTGAGGAGCTGCAGTCCACAAACCGCAAACCGCAGCCCCGCACACCGCGGCACTACGTGCCGCCATACCACTCGTACCCCAGGTCCGACCAGTACCCGCCATTCCGCTTCGGCATGAACACCACCTTCGTCAGGTACTTGGTGTTCTTGTAGCCGAGCTTCACGGGTGAGTGCACGCGCGCCGGCGCGCCATACGACGCATTGAGGAAGTGCCCGTCCTTCGCGATCACCACGATCGTCTGCGGGTGCATGGCGCTCGCCATGTCCCAGCTCTCGTGGTAGTCATCGTCGAAGCTCTGGAAGTCCACGTACTGCGCGTCCTCCGTTGCGCCGGCCAGTCGCGCCAGGTCACTCACGCGCACCCCGCTGAACTGCGCGCGCGCGTTCCACCCCTCCACGCAGTAGTGGTCCACCTTCTGGCTGATGCGCGGCAACCGCACCAGGTCGTCGAGCGACAGCGACAGCGGCTTGCGCACCGCACCGCTCACCTCCAGCCGCCACGCGCCGCGCACCGCCGGGTCCCACACGGGCATGTGCTTCGACACGAAGTAACTCGGAAAGCTCTCACCAGCCACGCCCGCGTCCACGGGTGGGCGGTTGCGTGATCCCGAACGGAAGAGCTTCCGCTCCAGCGTCTCGTTCTTCCGCGTGGCCAGGTCGAGCAGCGGATGCAGCCGCGCCGCGTCACCACCGCAGGCGGCCAGCATCGCCGCGGAGACGCTCGCGGCGCTCAGCGTGAGGAAGCGTCGACGATCGAGCGTCATGCGGCGGTGTCCTCCGTTGGCGGAAGCAGGTTCGTGAATGGGCGCGCGTTCCGCGCCTCCGGTGAGAGCCGCGGGTTGTACCACCCGGTGATCATCGAGCGCAGCGAGTAGGGGTCCACCGCGAACACCATCACCACGTGCACCACGGCCAGCAGCACCAGCGCGAGCATCGAGCCGAAGTGCACCACGCGCGCCCACTTGTAGTTCACGAACAGCACGGTGACGAAGCCGAGCGTCACGGGCTTCCAGATCGCGATGCCGCTCAGCACGATCAGCGCGCCCAGCACCGGCATCATGAAGTACGTGCCGCGCTGCAGCGCGTTGTGCTTGCCCTGGTGCGGGTGCTCCTTGCGCAGGAAGAGGTAGAACTTCGCCATCTCCAGCGCGTCGCGCGCGTCATGGCGCCTCGGCACCACGTCGCGCCACTCGCCGTGCAGCCAGAGGAAGCCCACGTACACCAGGCCGTTCACCACGAGCAGCCACATCACGCCGAAATGCCAGTGCCGCGCGCCGCCCAGCCAGCGGCCGAAGGTCAGCCAATCGGGCACTTCATGGCCGTCCCACGGGTTGAGCGCGAACTTGCCCTCGCCGGGGCGCGAGAACGATGGGTGCGCGTTGAAGATGCGCAGCCCGCTCCCGATCATCAGCGGCAGCGCGATCACGTTCAGCCAGTGCGTGAGCCGCACCACCCAGTGATTGCGCTTCACCAGCCCCGGGTGGCCGCTCATGCGCCCCCCTTGAATCCGTGGGCGCGCAGCCCGCCGAGCACCATGTCGCGCAGCGACGTGAAGTCCGCCGTGGTATCCTCGCGCAGCCGGCGCAGCGACTCGAGGAAGGAGCGCTCGAAGTTGAAGTGCTGCGTGCACGCATCGCACGCTGCGAGGTGCTGCGCGATGCGGGCACGGTCCGCGTCCGAGGTCGCACCGTCGAGGTACGCCCAGAGCTGTCGCATGGCCTGCTCGCATTCGGTTCGGGTCATCGCCCTCAACGTGACGGTGTGCGTCCGGAGTCCGGCGACTTGCCGTAGCCCGCGTCCCTCGCCTGCTCGATCAATGCGCCCTGCAGCACGCGGCGCGCGCGATAGAGCCGCGACCGGATCGTGCCGACGGGAACGTCCACCACTTCCGCCGCTTCCTCGTAGCTCAGTCCCTGCACGTCCACCAGCATCACGACCTCCGCCTGCGCCGATGGGAGCGCGGCGATGGCTTCCTGGATGGCCGGCGCCAGGTCGATCCGGTCGAACAATCCATCCAGTCCATCGTCGCTCGCCTCGTTGTGCTGCCGCACCGCCGCCAGCGTCTCGAGCTCGAGCTCGTCCCCCGCCGGCACCACCACCTTCTCCCGCTCCCGCTGCGCCAGGAAGACGTTGCGGCAGATCGCGAAGAGCCACCGCTTTCCATCGCTGCCAGCCCTGAACGTGGTCCAGAATCGGTAAGCCCTGAGAAAAGTTTCCTGGACCAGGTCCCCCGCATCCACCTCGTCCCGGGCGAGCGACTGCGCATAGCGCGCGACAGCCGGCAGGTGGGGCAGCAGGTCCCGCTCGAACAGGGAGTCGCGCTCCGCGTCGGCACGCGGCTCGAGCCTGGTCACTTGTCCTTGCTCTCGTAGCGCAGCCAGACGAAGACGGCCGCGCAGGCATGGTCCCGTGCCGCCTCGATCGGCAGCTCCGTGGACCCGCGATAGATCTCGATCGCCTCGATGTCGGTGGTGCTCAGGTCAGCCAGCCGGCCGGCCGCCTCGCGCACCCGCATCCCGTCCACGAACAACACCAGGTTCTCGAACTCGCTCAGCGGCGCGTCCGGCAGCAGCTGGCCCGCGGAATTGCGCGCGCGAGCCGGCGGCCGGTCGCGCGGCGCCGGGCAGCGCGGGAACGCGATCCGCACGCTGCTGCCCTGCTGCATGATGTTCGCGTTCGACGAGAGCCGCAGCAGGTCGAGCACCGACGCCTGTTCCTTTCGGTCGATGTCGTCGCGCGTGAGGAAGATTCCGCCGCCGCGTGCACGCCGTGAATAGAAGAGGTCGAAGCGATGCGTGTCCACGTACTTCATGGGGACGTCGCCCGCCCTCCCCTCGATGCTCACGCCCTCGAGCTGCTGCACCGAGGACGACAGGCGCACGTCGAGGTGCGCCAGCGTCCCGCGCTCCACCACCACGCTGCTCGTCTCCGGCGCGAAGCCCAGCCGCCGCACCACCAGGCGCAGCCGGGCGGCCGGCACTGCGGCCATGCTCCACGCGCCGCGCGCGTCGCTCCGCGCCGTGGTGCCCTCGTCGAGCACGCGCACCACGGCCCCTTCCACCGGCCGGCCGAGGGTATCGCGCACCGTGCCGGCAAGCGCACCAGTCCCCTGGGCATTGCCCGCCTGCGACTGTGCCCCACTCGCCCGGGCCGCCGCAGCACTGAAAACGATGGCGAACGTAACGCTCGCGAGGCGCATGGAATCCGGGTCGGGAAGGGCGTGGCGGCCGCGCCACTCCCTCACCATGCCGCCCGGAAGGCCATCACGCAACAGGCGCGACGGCGGCTGCGTCAGTCCGCCGCCGCGGGTGCCGGCTCGAAGCGTTCGGCCGCTGAGCGTCCCAGGGTGCGCAGCAGGCGAATTGCCTCGGCCTGTTCGCCCGCGTCGAGGCCGCCCAGGGCCGCCGTGATCCGCTCGATGTGGGCCGGGAAGATCTCGGCCACCAGCGCCTCGCCGGCGGGGGTGAGCGCCGCGTAGCGCGCCCGGCGGTCACCGGGGCAGAGGCGCCGCTCGAGCAGTCCCCGCGTTTCCAGGCGGTCGATGACGTACGTTACGCCACCACTGGTGATCAGGATCGATCGCTGCACCTCGCCGAGGAGCATGGGGCCCTTGTGGTAGAGGGCCTCGAGCACGGCGAACTCGGTCGGCGTGAGGTCGTGGCGGCCGATGTCGTCATTGGTGTGGCGCGCCACGGCGTTGAAGGCGCGTGACAGCACCACCCAGAGCTTCAGGACCCGCTGCTCCGCGGGAGTACGGTTTCCTTTCATCGGAGAGGCGCCGGTGGGAATCGAACCCACGAATAGCAGATTTGCAGTCTGCCGCCTTACCACTTGGCCACGGCGCCGAAGGTCGCAAGTTAGGCCGGCGTGACTCTTGATTCAACCGTATTCATGGCTTCGCCTTCGCTCGACCGACGCGACAAACGCAGGGGCCAGCTCCGGCTGGCGTGGAACCTCGTGTTCGGGATCCTTCGGAAGCTCGCGGGTCACGTGGGCAGCGCATACACCGCCTTCGGCATCGTGCTCTTCGCCGGCGCCCTGGTGGCCGTGGCGGCGACGGCCGCCTTCGCGCGCATTGCCGCCCGCGTGCGGGCGGGCAGCACCCAGCAGTTCGACGACGCCGTGCTGCGCTGGCTCGGCGCGCACCGCACGCCGCTGCTCGACCGCGTGATGCTCGAGATCACGCTCCTCGGCACCGGCACCGTGGTGATGATGATCGTGCTGATCGCGGTGCTCTTCCTCTGGCTTTCCACGCATCGGCAATCGGCACTGCTGCTGCTGTTCGCCACCGCCGGGGGCATCGTGCTCAACAACATCATGAAGGTCTCCTTCAACCGTCCTCGCCCCCAGATCATTGCCTGGGGCACCACCGCGATGAGTTCGTCCTTTCCCAGTGGGCATGCCATGAGCGCTACGATCGTGTATGGAACGGTCGCCTACCTGGCGGCCCGCCTCCAGCGCACGCACTCGGCCCGCATCGCAACCATGGGAGTGGCGATCGTCCTGATCGTCCTCATCTGCACCAGCCGGATGTACCTGGGCGTGCACTACCCGTCGGACGTGATCGCCGGGGTCACGGTCGGGCTCGCATGGGCGTCATTCTGCCTGGCGTCGCTGGAAGCGTTCCAGGTCTGGGCACGCCGCAACGCTCCCCAGACGCTCGCAACCGAGCATCCGGCGCCCAAGAGCGCCTGATTCGGAGGGTCCGGACGGGGGTCCGGACGGGCGATTTGCCCTGGCGCGTTGCTCCGGGGTGCCGACTCTCGTCCCTATCTGGCACCCCACTACTGGAGTTTCCATGCGCGTCGCCATTCCCCGCTCCGTGATCGTTTCTGCCGTGGCCATCTCCATGATGGGATGCGGCCTGATCCTGAAGCCCGACCCGGACCGGGTCGCCCAGCAGGGCAAGTCAGCGGTGGCGCCTCCCCCGCAGCTGAGCGACGCGAACATCGCGGCGATCTTCCTGGCCGCGAACAACACCGACATCAGCTACGCGCGACTCGTGGCCACGCGCTCGAAGTCGGCGGACGTGCGGCGCTTTGCGGACCGCATGATGAGCGACCACAGCGCCCTGCTGGCGCAGGTCACAGAGATCATCGGCGTGCAGTCGCTGGAGCCCCAGGAGCACGAGATCAGCCTCGACCTCCGCGACGAGTCGGCGAGCAAGCGCGACATCATGCGCGAGCTCGAGGGGCACAGCTTCGATTCCGCCTACGCGATCAACGAGGTGAGCTACCATCGCCGCCTGCTTGGCGCGCTGGACGGGCTGCTCATTCCGCAGGTGCGTGACACGTCCATGAAGCGCTTCCTGTCCGCGGTGCGCCCCGCGGTCGCCGCGCACCTCGCGCACGCGGAGCAGCTCCAGGGCACCATCCTCCCCGCCAGGAAGAAGTAGTGCGGCTTCGCGCGGCCGCGGCCGGTGTCGCCGTCATGGTGACCGGTGCGGTCGCGCCCGCGCCACGTCGTGCGCCCGCGATGCACGTGGTGCGCATCACGGAGTTCCGCTTCCAGCCCGAGACGCTGACCATCGCGGCGGGCGACAGCGTGCGGTGGGAGAACCGCGACATCCTGCCGCACACCGCCACCGCGGGCGATTCGTCGTTCGCCACGCCCGAGCTCTCCACGGGCACCAGCTCGCTGGACTACGCGCCAGTAGCGGGCGACCACCCATATCACTGCGACGCACACCCCGTGATGCGCGGCATGCTCACGGTGCGCTAGCCGCGCAAGGCGCCGCCGCCGTTAGAATTCGGCGATGACGCACGATCCCTACGCGGCGCTCCGCCATCGCGACTATCGCTGGTTCATCGTGAGCTACTTCACGATGACGCTCGCGTCGCAGGTGCAGGGCGTGGTGGTCGCCTGGCAGATCTACGCGATCACGCACGACCCGCTGTCGCTGGGGCTGATCGGGCTGGCCGAGGCGCTCCCCTTCGTGTCCACGTCGCTCTTCGCGGGGCACGTGGCGGATCGCGCTGACCGCAAGCGAATCGCGCTGCTCGCGCTCGCAACGCTGGTCGTGTGCGCGATCGCGCTCCTGGTGCTCGCGCGCATGCCGGCCGCCTGGCACGCGCGCGGCGCATGGCCCTTCTACGCCGTGATCTTCGCGAGCGGCATTGCGCGCGCGTTCCTGGCACCGGCGCGCCAGGCCCTCGGCGCCGACATCATTCCGCGGGAGTTTCACGCGAACGCGGTCGCCTGGCGCAGCTCCAGCTGGCAGAGCGCCGCCGTGGTGGGGCCCGCGCTCGGTGGGTTGCTGTACGGCTTCAGCAGCGCGACGGTGGCCTACGCGGCCGTGGTGGTGCTGATGGCGGTGGCGCTGTTCAGCATCTTCACGATCGAGTACCGATGGGTGCCTACCCACGACGCGTCCGAGGGGATGCGCGAGAGCCTCTCACAGGGCGTACGATTCGTGCGGACGCAGCCGGTGATCCTGGGCGCGATGACGCTCGACCTCTTCTCGGTGCTGCTCGGCGGGGCGGAGGCATTGCTGCCGGTGTTCGCCGACCGCATCCTCCATGTGGGCCCGCAAGGGCTCGGCATCCTTCGTGCGGCCCCGGCCGCGGGCGCGGTGGCGATGTCGTTCTGGCTGGCACATCGCCCGCCGATGCAACGCGCGGGACGAGCGCTGCTGTTCGCCGTGGCGGGGTTTGCGCTGTGCATCATCGGCTTCGGGGTCTCCACCAGCTTCTGGCTGTCGCTCGTGTTGCTGGCGGTGAGCGGGATGCTGGACAACGTGAGCGTGCTCGTGCGATCCACCCTGCTGCAGCTGCTGACGCCGCCGGAGCTGATGGGGCGCGTCTCGGCGGTGAACCAGGTCTTCATCGGGTCGTCGAACGAGCTCGGCGCCTTCGAGTCGGGGGTGGCGGCGCGGCTGCTCGGGGTGGTGCCGTCCGTGGTGCTCGGAGGGGTGGCGTCGCTGGCGGTGGTGGGGCTGGTGGGGTGGAAGGTGCCCGCGCTCCGGGACCTGAGGAAGCTCTCAGGGTAGGATTTTGTCATTCGCGCACGGATTAACGACCACAAGCTTGATCCGGTGGCACATTTTCGGCAAATTGATGTCCTGAGTTTGTCTTAATTGCAGATTTTATTGGCCACTCGGCCTGCGCAATTCGTCCACCGATTCCGACCCTCACCAGCTGGCACCCAGGGACCCATGCCTTCCGCCACTCCGTCTGCCCGCAAGGCCGCCTCACGCGACATGGTATCGCGCGTGGCGCAGCCGCATGTCGCGCCCTCGCTCGATGGCCGCCCACTCCGCACCTCGGAGTTCTTCGGCATCAACACCTTCGGCCATCGGCAGATGCGCGACAAGCTGCCGAAGGACGTGTATGCGCGACTGATCAGCGCCATCCGGCACGGCAAGAAGCTCGACGTGGACATCGCGCCCGTGCTGGCCGAGGTGATCAAGGAATGGGCGATCTCGCGCGGCGTCACGCACTTCACACACTGGTTCCAGCCGCAGACGGGACTGACCGCCGAGAAGCACGATGCCTTCCTCACCTTCGACGACGATCGCCAGCCGGTGGAGACCTTCACCGCCGCGCAGCTGATCCAGAGCGAGCCGGATGCGTCGAGCTTTCCCTCCGGCGGCCTGCGCGCCACGTGGGAAGCGCGCGGCTACACGGCGTGGAACCCGGCGAGCCCGGTGTTCATCGTCGAGAGCGCCGGCGTCCGCACCCTCTGCGTGCCCAGCGTGTTCATCGGCTACAACGGTGAGGCGCTCGACGAGATGACGCCGCTGCTCCGCAGCTCCGACGTGCTCTCGGCCAAGGCGATCGAGCTGCTGGAAGTGCTGGGCGACACGGGCGTGAACCGCGTGTACACCACCATGGGCGCGGAGCAGGAGTACTTCATGATCGACCGCGCGCAGTTCGCGCTGCGCCCCGACCTCGTGATGGCCGGACGCACCCTGATCGGGGCGCCGCCGCCGCGCGGCCAGCAGCTGGAGGATCACTACTTCGGCGGCATTCCCGAGCGCGTGCAGGCGTGCATCGCCGAGGTGGAGCACGAGCTCTACAAGCTCGGCGTGCCGATCGTGACGCGACACAACGAGGTGGCGCCGAGCCAGTTCGAGATGGCGCCGATGTTCGAGGAGACGGACATCGCGACCGACCACAACCAGCTCGTGATGGCGGTGCTGCGCAAGGTGGCGCTCCGCCACGGGCTGCAGGCGCTCCTGCACG
>JAQBPX010000030.1 GCA_028287305.1 Gemmatimonadota bacterium | reverse complement strand
GCGCCGAGCCAGTTCGAGATGGCGCCGATGTTCGAGGAGACGGACATCGCGACCGACCACAACCAGCTCGTGATGGCGGTGCTGCGCAAGGTGGCGCTCCGCCACGGGCTGCAGGCGCTCCTGCACGAGAAGCCCTTCGCCGGCATCAATGGATCGGGCAAGCACTGCAACTGGTCGCTCTCGATCCTCGCCGACGATCCGGAGCTCGACGGCTTCAACCTGCTCAAGCCGGGCAAGACGCCGCACCAGAACGTGCGATTCCTGCTCTTCCTCGCGGCGGTGCTGAAGGGCGTGCACAAGCACGCGGGGCTGCTGCGCGCGGCGATCGCGAGTGCGGGCAACGAGCATCGCCTGGGCGCGAACGAGGCGCCGCCGGCGATCATCTCGATCTTCATGGGCGACACGCTGTCGCGCATCATCGAATCCATCGCGGCCGGCCGCAGCGTCACCACGGCCGAGCAGGAGATGATCAAGCTCGGCGTGGCGAAGCTCCCGGAGATCGCGCGCGACAACACCGATCGCAACCGCACGTCGCCCTTCGCGTTCACGGGCAACAAGTTCGAGTTCCGCGCAGTGGGCTCGAGCTCGTCCATCGCGTTCCCGATCGTGCTGCTCAACGCGGCGGTGGCCGAGGCGATCACCGAGCTCACCGCGCAGCTCAAGGCCGAGCTGAAGAAGACGGACAAGGTGGACGACGCCGTGCTTCGCGTGGTGCGGAAGGCCTTCAAGGACACGGCCGTGATCCGCTTCGACGGCAACGGCTATTCGAAGGAGTGGGTGAAGGAGGCCGCGAAGCGCGGCCTGCCGAACCTGCGCCGCACGCCCGAGGCGCTCGAGCAGCTGGTGACGAAGCAGAGCAAGCAGCTCCTCGGCACGCTCGGGATCCTCTCCGCGGCGGAGATCGAGTCGCGCTTCCACGTGCGCGTGGAGCGGTACGCGAAGGACATGCTGATCGAGCTGCACACGCTGCGCGAGATCGTGGACACGCTCGTGCTGCCGGCGGCGCTCTCGTACCATGGATCGCTGGTGGCCACCGCCGCGCAGGCGAAGACGGCGCGCATTGCCAACGTCCCGCAGGTGAGGGCGGCGCAGGCGATCGGCAGGCAGGTCACGGCGCTGCAGCAGTCGCGCGCCGCGCTCGAGAAGGCGATCGACCGCGCGGAAGGGATGCACGACGAGCCGGTGAAGCTGGCGAAGTTCCTGACCTCCACGGGTGCGGCGGCGATGGCCGACGTGCGCGCGGGGTGTGATGCCCTGGAGCTCGTGGTGGACGACAGCTGCTGGCCGCTGCCCAAGTACCGGGAGATGCTGTTCCCGGTGTGAGCTGCAGGGGCTGGGGAAGGCGGGGCGTGGGGATGTGGGGGCACAGGCGCTGGGGAGTGATCCCAGCCCCTGTGCCTTTTCTTGCGGGGTGCGAGCAGTCGCACATAGAATAGGAGCGTCTTTCCTCCCCGGAGCTTTTCATGCGCCCCTGCCGTGTTGCGTCGCTCGTGATCCTCTCGCTCCTCGCCGGCTCCCCGGCGCATGCCCAGCTGGGCGGCCTGATGAAGAAGGCCCAGAAGGCGGTGGAGAAGAAGACCGAAGGGAAGGCCGTGGAGCAGATGGGCGGGAGCAGTGGTGGCTATGCGAGCAAGCCCGATGGCGCACCGGCGACTGAAGCCGTCGTGCGCGGCATGATCGCGGCCCTCACCGAAAGCCGCGGGAAGCTCGAGGAGCGCGATCGTCTCGCCGAGCAGGTGCGCACGCTGCAGGACCGGCAGCAGAAGATCCTGGGCCCCAAGGGACAGGACGCGCTCGACCGCTACGACCAGCAGACGGACAAGGTCAACGAGTGCATTCGCGACGAGTTCAAGAAGTACGTGGAGGGGAAGCAGGCGGAGATTATCGCGAAGGGCACGATGAACATGCCGACCGCCAGGGAAGCGCAGCAGATGGTCGAGGATGGCAAGCTCGTACAGGCTGCCGCGATGAGGAACGACACCGCCACCGTGAACCGGATCACGATCAAGCTGCGCAACGCGGAGATGAAGCGCGTAGGCATCGACTGGGTCCGCGATTCGACGGCGGCCGCTGCGAAGTGCCCCGCCTATCCGAAGCAGGAAGCCTGGATGATCGAGTATCACGCGAACGACGCGAAGATCAACGCGTTGACCAGCGACCAGCGCAACCTCGAGCATGAGGCCGCGAAGATCATCGAGCAGAAGACGGGGCTCACCGGCCGGGACGTCGGCTTGATGCGCGAGAAGATGCAGCTCTGGATGGATGCGCGAATGGAGAATCCGGGCGCCGTGGTGCGTGGCGTGACCAGGGAGGAAGCCGACGCCCTCGAACTCGTGCTTCGCAGCTATCGCAAGGACCAGCTCAAGAAGCTGCTCGACGTGAGCATGTAGCCACGCATGACGCGCGCAGTGATCGCGGCCGCCCTGCTGCTCGGGGCGGCCGCGTCGTCAGCGGCCCAGGCACCGTCCATTGCAGGCGCGGTTGCGAGCGCGCGTTTCGTGGCGCAGGCGCGCGGCATCACGCTCGCCACGGTGCCACTGAGGGGAGAGGGCGAGGCGTGGCGCACGCGACTCGTGCTGGTGACGGTCGACCCGTCGCGCGTGCAGCTGCGGCTCGACACGGCGTACGCCACGCCGATGACCGCGCAATGGACCATCGCGCGCGCCGGGCCGCGCGACGTGTTCGCGGTGAACGTCGGGCAGTTCATCTCCACCATGCCGTGGGGATGGGTGGTGCTCGGCGGGCATGAGTACCTCGCGCCGGCGCATGGCCCGCTCTCCACCGCCGTCGCTGGATATGACGGCCGCACGGCCTGGGCGCACGGCGACTCCGCGGTGCTCGCGCTGCGCGGCACGCGGCCGCAGTGGGCGTTCCAGAGCTACCCCACGCTGCTCGCGGGCTCGCGCGTGCCCGCTCCACTGCGCGTGGAGGACTCGGGGGTGAACCTCACGCATCGCGACGCGCGGCTGGCGATGGGCCGCCGCGCCAACGGCACGCTGCTCTTCGCGATGACGCGCTTCGACGCGCTCGGCGAAGGTGCCGGCTGGATCCCCTTCGGCCTCACCGTGCCGGAGATGGCGGAGGTGATGCAGGCACTGGGCGCCACCGATGCCGTGCTGCTCGACGGGGGACTCAGTGCGCAGCTGATGCTGCGCGATGCGCGAGGAAATCCGCGCAAGTGGGCCGGGTCGAGGAAGGTGCCGCTCGGGTTGCTCGGCCTCGGTAAGTGATCCGGTGCAGTGCGCCGGGGCCGGTTCGTGCGGATGGCGCGGACTGAAGAGCGGAAATCTGCGCGGAGACTGCCACTGTACTCTTGAACCGACCGACACCAGGCGCGGGAGTGTGCGGCAGTTTCAAGAGCATTGCACGTGCAGTGTCCGCGGACGTCCGCATCAGTTCGTCCGCGAGATCCGAG
>JAQBPX010000021.1 GCA_028287305.1 Gemmatimonadota bacterium | reverse complement strand
TCATCCATGGACTTAATCTTTAGCGTGTGCGGCGAGGCAATGACTAACTCGCCCAGGAGGAGTGTATGAGCCGGAGCTTGAACAAGGTGACGCTGATTGGAAACCTCGGCAACGATCCCGAGGTGCGGTCGACGACGGGAGGCAACCGGGTCGCGACCTTCTCGCTGGCGACGAGCCGCTCGTGGAACGACGCGGCTGGCGCCAAGCAGGAGAAGACGGAGTGGCATCGCTGCGTGGTCTGGAACACGAAGAGCTCGCAGCTCGCCGACATCGTCGAGAAGTACGTGAAGAAGGGGGACAAGCTCTACATCGAAGGACGCATCGAGTACCGCCAGTGGCAGGACAAGGACGGGCAGACGCGCTACTCCACGGAGATCAACGTGCGCGAGCTGATCATGCTCGGCGGCGGCAAGGGTGGTGGCGGTGACTTCGACGGCGAGGGTGGCGCCCCGGCGCGCGCCCGCGCACCGCAGGCCGCGGGCAAGGCGAAGGCTCCTGCCGCCGCCGGCGGTGAGGACTTCGAGGACTTCCCAGGCGCCCTGGCCGACGACGACGACGACCTGCCGTTCTGAGTCGAGGGCGCAGGCATGGATGAGCGGGGCGGCCCACAGGGGCCGCCCCGCTCATCCCGTTCAGGGGAGACGAGTGGCGCGGTTGCGGAACAGCCGGCCGTCGCCGGGATCCCAGCCGAGCAATGTGACGTCGGCAGTGGCCCAATCGAGGATTTCCACGCGGAACGCGTCGCTGGCGACCGATTCGTAGTGCAGGCCAGGCGTGCTCAATCGCCGCTCCGCCCCGGCCTCGATTCCCGCGAAGCCGAGGCCGCACGGTCCGGCGCAATTGAGGGAGGCGAACAGGCTCGTCCCGCGCTCCTCGAGTGACAGCCCGCGCCGGTTGCCGGGAGCCTCGATCGAAAGGCCGTTGACCATGCGCAGGCGCACATCGCGACGGCGCGCATCCAGGCGCGCCATCTCGAGCAGCGCGCCGCCTCCGTAGTCACCCACGCGATCGTTCAGGACATAGACGCGATGTACGGTCATGTCGCGGAGCTCCTCCGCGAGCGCATCCCGCAGGAGGTGCGCGTCCGCATCCCTCTGAAGCGCCTCCGGCAGGTCGCGTTGCCACGCGGAGACGGTGGCAACCGGGCCTGCCAGGATTGCCACGAGCCAACAGGCCATCACGAGCCAGCGGCGTGCCGCGCCGTTCGGCGAGGGCATCACCATCACCAGCAACGGCAGTGCGATGGACTGGGCGAGGTACATGAAGCGTGGCTCCGGAGCCAGGACCATCGGCACGGCCAGCAGCACGATCACCGCGGCGCCCAGCTCGATGGTCGCACGATCGCGCGACCTGGCGGACCTGGCCACCAGCAGCCATCCGGCCACGTTCGCGGCGACCGCCATGATGGGCAGCAGCGCCCATGGCGCCTGCCCGCGAAGCATGGCGCGAAGCTGCCACGGACCCGCCGCAGGAAAGAACGCCGAGCCGAGCACTTGGATCACTCGCGACGGCAGCTGCACCGGATGCACGTACACCCCGTGCGACGGAAGCATCACGCGCAGCGCGAGGAACACGCCCCATGGGAGCGCCGCCACCAGCACGGCGCGTGACGCCCTGCGCCGGAGCAGCCACGCGCCGAGTACGGGCGCCAGGATGCCGGTCTCCTTCGCGAGGAGCGAGCAGGTGAAGAGCAGCGCGGCCATCGCCACCCGGGAATCCGTCGCGGCATCCCCTGCCGGGTCATCGCGCCGCACCAGCAGCAGCAGCGCCGAGAGGGCGAACAGGGTCGCCAGCATGTCGGCACGGAATGCGGGATACTGCATCAGCTCGAGGACGGAGGTCGAGCCGCCGAACAGCAGTGCCGCGAGCGCGGCCCGCGCCGGCGTAACGCGCGCGACCCGTCGCGCGGCCAGGTAGGTGAGCGCCACCACCGCGGCGTGCCCGAGCAGGTTCGTGGTGAAGAAGAGTGCCGACTGCGGCGACGGGGCGAACAGGCTCTCGAGCCAGAAGCTGGCGTTCACCAGCGGCCGCACGAAGCTGGTGGCGGGCACCGTGGCTTCGGGATACACCACGAAGTAGTCGCTGAACCCGCGGCGCAACCAATCGAGCGCGCTCGTCGGATAGAAGCGCGTGGAGTGCAGCAACAGCGCGGCCGTGTCGCTCCGCACCGACCACGCCCGCAGGTGAGGAAGGTCGAGCGCCACCCAGGCGCACAGCACGATCACGGACAGCGCTGCGGCGCGCAGCAGGTCTGCGCGCCGGGTGACTGTCATCGTGCGGCGGGCAGCGTGAAGGGCACTCGCTGCCACGCGGGATCGCGTCGCGCGAGCTGGTGCAGCCCCGGGTCGTGCGGATCCCAACCGAACACCGCGGCATCGCCCGCGGAGAAGCGCGGGATGAGCGCCACCATGTCCGTGGCGCTGGTTCCGCGATACGTGATGATGCCCGGCGCGCCGAGCCGCGTCGTGCTGCCCGCGGGCGTGCCCGGGAAGGCAATGGAGCAATCGCTCGTGCAACGCATGGCGATGCGGAGCGAGTCCACGCTCGAGCCGACGTCCAGGGTGCCCTGCGGATTGCCGGTCTCGCTCTGCAGTGCATCGATCACGCGCAGGGTCACGCCCTCACGACCCGCCTCGTGTGCGGCGATGGCCAGCATCGCTTGCGTGCCCTGCTCGCCGACCCGGTCGTTCAGCAGGTAGAGGCGCCTGGTCGTCGAGTCGGCGAGCAGTCGTCGCGCCGAGGCGCGAAGCGCGGCTGCGTCGCCGTTGCGCGCGCGCTCCACGGTGCGATCACGCCACAGCACCCGCGCGAGCGTGAGCGGCCCGAGCACCACGAAGCTCAGCGCGGCGATGGGCACCAGTGCGCGCGAGGCGCGGCCCGTCGCAAGGCGCGGCACGCTCGCCACCAGCGCGAGCAGCGCGAACGCCTGCGACAGGTAGAGCAGCCGCACGAAGGGCGCGAGCACGATTGGAAGGATCATCGCCGCCAGGGCGATCGCCAGGAAGGACGCGACGATCCGACCGTCGCGGCGGACGCGCAACGCGACCCACGCGAGGCCCAGCAGGTTGAGCGCGAGGCCGGACATCGCGGCGGCGAGCGCTCGCGCATGATGCGGCGCGCGCCACGTTGCGAGAAGCTCCACGCCGCTCCGCAACGGCAGGAAGACCCCGCTCGAGAGGTGAACCGCCCTGAGCCCCAGGTGCTGGACGCTCACGTTCAGTCCCTCGTTCGGGGCGAGCAGGCGCAGCGCCGCGAACAGGAAGAGCGGCACCGCCATCACCACGGCTGCGTCGCGCTGCCGTCCGCGGCGCCAGAGCATCGCGCCGACCGCGAGGGGCATCACGATCGCCGTCTCCTTTGTTGCCAGGGCCAGCGCCAGCAGCACCGCGATCGCTGCGATCCTTCGGCCGGAATGCGTGTCGCGGTCGGCGAGCAGCCAGGCCGTGAGCGAGAGGAGCGCGGCCAGCATGTCCGCCCGGAACGCCGGCGCCACCAGCAGCTCGTGCGCGGTCGCCGTGAACGCGAACAGCGCCGCCGCGGCCAGGGCGCGCGGGAGGTCGAGCGAGAGCGTGCGCCTGCCCACCAGGAAGACCAGCGCGACTACCACGGCGTGTCCCAGGAGGTTCGTCGCGAAGAACAGCGGCGAGTCGGGTCCCGAGGCGAACAGGCTCTCCAGCCAGAAGCTCAGGTTCACTACGGGCCGCACGTATGCCGTGTGAAACGACACTTCCGGATAGCTCACGAAGTAGTCGGTGAAGCCGCGCGTGAACCACTCGCTTGCGCTGGGGCCGTAGAATCGCGCGCTGTGCAGCACCAGCGCCGCCGCGTCACCACGAACCGCGTACGAGCCATAGTGTGGCCAGAGGAGCGCCGCGAACACCAGCACCGTCCCCACGCCCAGCAGCGTCGCCACTCTCCTGTCGCTCATGAGGTTTCCGTCATCGCGGAAGGATTGCCCAGATGGCCACGCCGACCCATGCCAGGAGGGTGAGGGCAAGGGGCAGGTCAGTCCAGAGCGCATCGGTGGGCGACTCTCCCAACTGGCGCACCTGCACCAGGTAGCCATAGCGGAAGATGCCGAACAGTACGAGCGGAATGCTCGACACCAGCTGCGGCCGCACCGAGATCACGTAGAGGCTGTAGAACACGATCGTGGCGGCGGCGGACATGTGCGCGTACCCGTCGAGCAGCGGGATCGTGTACGAGCTGAGCACCACGCGCGCATCACCGCCCACCGCCGCCAGCTCCTGCCGCCGCTTCCCGCTCGCGAGGTAGAGCGACAGCGCCAGCGTCGTCACCAGCATCCACTCGGACAGCGGCACGTCCACCGCGCGCGCTCCGGCGTACACGCGCAGCACGAATCCCGAGGCCACGCAGAAGAGGTCCACCACGGCCACGTGCTTGAGCCGCAGCGAGTACGCGATGTTCAGTGCCACGTATGCGCCAATCGGTGCGAGCACCGCCGGCAGGACGAGCCCGCCCGCCAGGGTCGCGAGCAGCAGCGCCGCCGCCACCACGCCAGCCGCGCGCTGCGACACCGCGCCACTCGCAATCGGCCGGGAGAGGCGCTTGACCGGATGCAGCTTGTCGCGCTCCGCATCCAGGATGTCATTCAGGATGTAGATCGCCGATGCTGCCAGCGAGAAGAGCAGCGCCGCGAAGCTGGCGTCCCGTAGCGCGTCAGCATTCCGCACGAGGCCCGCGAAGATCGTGGGCGCGAGCACGAAGCTGTTCTTGATCCAGTGGCGCGGCCGCAGCAGCGCGAGCCAGGACCTGGCGATGGCAGTCATGGTGATGGACGACTCAGCGCGGGGCCGGCAAACCGCGCCCCGCGTGGCGCACCAGGCCCACGCGCTGCGCAAGCGACGAATGCAGCCGCCCCTCGGGATCGACCTCCGCGCGAATCGCCAGCAGTTCCGCCGCGCGCGGATACATCAGGCGGAAGGTCTCGGCATCCAGCAGCGCGTCCTTGGCGAGGTACACTCGCCCGCCCGCGTCGATCACCAGGCGATCGAGTTCCCGGGCCAGCTCGGCGAGCCCCGCGCGTACGGGGAAGTCGAGCGAGAGGGTGTAGCCCGCGGTGGGGAAGGAGAGTGGCCCAGGGCTCGGCGCGCCGAATCGCTTGAGCACCGCGAGGAAGCTCGCACGCCCGGAGCGGGTGACACGATCGAGCACTCGCTCGAGGGGCGCGGCATCATCCCCCGGCAGCACGCACTGGTACTGCGCGAACCCCTGCCTTCCATAGAGGAGGTTCCAGCGTCCCACGACGTCGAGTGGATAGAAGAACGGCGCAAGGGGAACCAGTCGGTCGCGCGAGGTGGGGTGTGCCCGCCAATACACGCTGTTGAATGCGCGCACCATCGGCCGCGCGAGCGCGAAGGAGGGTGCGTCGAATGGCACGCTCACTCGATGCCTGCCGATGGCGGCTCCTGCTGCCAGGGACGCCCAGCGCCTGCCCGCCGACTCGCCCGCGGTCGCGTGATCGCCGGCGATCACCACGCCACGGCCGAGAGACGTCCCCCTCGCGAGCCCGTCGATCCAGGCCACCGAATAGCGATGGCGCGCGTCGGCCTCGTGCAATGCCGAGAGCAGTCCATCCAGGTCGGCGGCGCGCGTGGTGTCGCTCCGGATCGCCAGCGACTCCACCCGGCGGAGCTGCATGGTCGCCCGCACGATGGCGCCGGTGAGCCCCATGCCGCCGAGCGTCGCGTGAAAGAGGGCCGGCCGCGCATCGGGCGAGCAGCGCACGGTGCCGAGTGCAGGTGTCGCGAGGTGAAGCTCGGTGATCCAGCGCGCGAGGGATCCGTCGCGGTGGTGGTTCTTGCCGTGGACGTCGGCGGCGATCGCGCCACCCAGCGTGACGTGCGCGGTGCCCGGCGTGACCGGGGGAAACCATCCGTGCGGGAGCACGTGCGCGATGAGCTCCGCGAGCGAGATGCCGGCCTCGCACTCGACCAGCCCGGACCCGGCGTCGAACCGCAGCACCGATCGCAGCTCACGATGCGAGAGCACTGCGCCGCCGGCGTTGAGGGCCGCGTCACCGTAGGAGCGACCGCACCCGCGCGACACGATGCCCCCGGCGCCGGGGCGCTCGACGAGGGCCTGCACCTCCTCGGCGGAGGCGGCGTGGTGGACGGTGGCCCGCGCGGCTGGGTATCGTCCCCAGCCGGTGAGCGTCTGTTTGTGGGTGGGCAGCACGGGAGTGAGGGCGGTTCCGGCAACGTACAGTCGCCAGCGCGTGCCCTACAAGGGACCCGAAACGTTTCCTTGGGCGTAGCGGGTCGTCTGACCGTGTGACAGCTTTCCCCTCCGCGAACGCATCCGCTGCCGGCTCGTCGCGGACGTTGCCATTGTCGTGGTGCCTGCCGCGCGTCTGCCTCGCGCAGCTCAACCCCTACGTCATGATGCGCAGTCCGTCCTTCCGCTCCTATCTCGCGGTGCTGCTCCTGACCCCGGCCGCGCTCATTGCGCAGCAGCCGGACAGCACTCGCGTCCACGTCGTGAAGCGCGGCGACACCCTCTGGGACATCGCCGCCAGCTACCTGAAGGACCCCTTCAAGTGGCCCGACATCTACCGGATCAACCGGGATGTCGTGGAGAATCCACACTGGATCTATCCGGGAGAGAAGCTGCGGATCCCAGGTGCCGGCGAGATGCCGATGCCGGTCGCGGCGGCCCCCGACGCCACGGCGCCCAACAGCTCGCGCGGCTATCACAGCGGCCCAACCGTCTTCAGCCCCGCGGCGCCCTACACGCGCGGCATCTCGATCACGGCCGACTCGGAGCAGCGGGCCGTGCGGTCGGGCGAGTTCCTCTCGGCGCCCTACGTGAGTCGCGTGGGTGGCCCGAAGGGGAGCGGTCGCATCATCAAGTCGGCGGACATTCCTGCCATCGACGAGCAGACGCAGCGCTACCGCCTTCATGAATACGACGCGATCTTCGTGCAGCCCCCCACGGGCAGCGTCGCCGCGGAAGGTGAACGCTACCTGGCCGTGCGCATGGGAGTCGAGATCGACGGGGTTGGGCAGGTGGTGCAGCCCACCGCGGTCATCGAGGTGACGCGTGCGCCGCACGCCGGCGAGTCCGCCACGGCGCGCGTGGTGCGGATCTTCAATGAGCTGCGCGCCGACGACATGCTGATTCCGTACGACACGGCCGGAATGGGTGCGCGTGGCCGTCCGCAGCGCATCACGACCGGTCGCTGGGCCACCGTGAAGTGGATCGCGCAGGAGCCGGTGCTGCCGAGCATCCAGAACTTCGCCGTGCTGAACCTGGGCACGCGGGAAGGCGTTCGCCCCGGCGACGAGTTCCTGATCTTCAAGCCGCGCAAGCTCGCGGAGAAGGGCGAACTGGCCGATCCGGAGATCGCGGTGGCGCGCGCGCAGGCGGTGCGGGTGACCCCCTTCGCGACGACGGTGATCATCACGTCGCAGCAGCAGGCCAAGATCCAGGAAGGACAGCTTGCCCGCGTGACGGCCCGCATGCCGTGACCGGCGCGGCGCGGGGGCCTTCCAGCCCCTGCGCCGGTGCTGTAAGGCGTGTTGCCTGCTAGATTTGGGCGACGACATGATCGCCCTCGCCCACTTCATTGCCGTGACCCTGTACCTGGGTGCGGCCGCCCTGGCGGCCACCCCCTTTGCGCGCCCGGTCACGGCGCCGGTGCGCGCGACGATAGGCCTGCTGGCCGCGGGCGTGGCGGCCCACGCCATCGGCCTGGCGCTCATGACGCGGGCCGGCGGGTCGCTCCCCATGACCGGACTGGGGCCCGCACTGTCGGTGGCCGCCTTCATCCTCGCGCTCACGCTGCTGGTGGTCGAGCAGCTCGCGCACGAGGTCAGCCTGACGCTCGTCACCGCCCCCCTCGCCGCGATCTCAGCCCTGAGCGCGTGCCTGGTTGGCCTCGAGCCGGGTGGATTCGCGTCGCACGCGCGCGAGGCATGGCTGGTGGCGCACGTCGCGCTCAGCTTCGGCGGGTTCGCGGCCTTCGCCACCGCGGCGGCGGCTGGCACCATGTACCTCATCGAGCGCCGCGGCCTCCGCGCGCGCCGCTTCGACGCCATCTTCCGCCTCTTCCCGCCGCTCGCGACGCTCGACCGCATGAACCACGTGGCCTCCATCGCCGGCTGGATCGTGCTGACGCTCGGCATCGCTCTGGCGGTGACGTACGCGCTCTCCTATCACGAGATGAACGCGGCGAAGCTGCTCTGGGGAACCGGTGCATGGCTCGCGGTGAGCACGCTGGCGCTGGGCCGGGTGCTCGGCGGATGGCAGGCGCGTCGCGCCGCGGTGTTCACCACCGTCAGCTTCTCGGCGGTCGTGCTGCTGTATGTCGCCATGCGGATCGTGGAACCGATGCCGGGGCGCTTCCTGTGAGCGCCCTTCCGGTGATGCTCGAGGGTGAGCGCGTGACGGCGCTCGTGGTGGGCGGGGGCGCGGTGGCCACCCGCAAGGTGCGCGCACTGGTGGAATCCGGCGCCGCGGTGCGCGTGGTCGCGCCGCGCGTGACGCTCGAGATGCGCACGCTGGTGGCGGGCGCCGAGCGGGTGCGGCTCCTGGAGCGCGGGTTCAACCCGGCGGACGTGGACAGCGCGAACCTGGTGTTCGCAGCCACCGATGACCGAGTGGTGAACGCGGAGGTGGCTCGCGCGGCGGGCGCGGCGGGGCGATGGGTGAACGTGGCGGATGCACCCGACGAGGGCACCTTTTCCACGGCAGCCGTGCACCGCAGCGGTGACCTCGTGATCGCTGTATCGGCGGGTGGCGTTCCCGCCGCCGCCGCTCGCGTGCGTGACGCGATCGCGGCGCGCTTCGACGCGCGATACGCGCATGCGGTGCGCGCTCTGGGCGCCATGCGGCGCGCGCTGCTCGACCGCGGCGATCGCGCGCGGTGGCAGCAGGCGAGCGACGCGCTGGCGGGCGAGTCATTCTGCGAGTCAGTGGAGCAGGGCAGGCTCGACGCTGAGGTCACGCGATGGGCGTGATCGTGGTCGGCGTCAATCACCGCACAGCCGCGCTCGACCTGCGCGAGCGCCTCAACTATCGTCCCGCTGACGCGGCGCAGCTGCTGGCGTCGCTCCTCCAGGCCGGCGCCCGCGAGGCGGTGGCGCTCTCCACGTGCAACCGCACCGAGGTCTACCTGGTGGAGGGCGAGCGCGAGCTCGCGAACGACGTGATTGCGCACTTCGACACGCGACTCGACGGCGCCGCGAGCCAGGTCTCGTATGTGCGGCGCGACCGGGACGCGGTGGCGCACCTGTATCGCGTGACCGCCGGGCTCGACTCCATGGTCATCGGCGAGGCGCAGATCCACGGCCAGGTGCGCGATGCATGGGAAGCCTCGCGCGAGCATTCCGGCGCGGTGCTCAACCGACTCTTCCAGAGCTCACTCCAGGTTGCGGGACGCGTCCGCAACGAGACCGGCGTGGGGCGCGGCGTGGCGAGCGTGAGCAGCGCCGCGGTGCAGCTCGCGAAGCAGATCTTCGGGTCGCTCTCGGGCGCGCGCGCGATGGTGCTCGGCGCGGGAGAGATGGCCGACCTGGCCCTCGAGAGCCTGGCTCGCGACGGCGTGAAGGCCGCGATCGTCGCCAACCGCACCTACGAGCGCGCCACCGAGCTCGCCGAGCGATATGGCGCCCGCGCCATCCACTACGACGAGTGCTGGCGCGAGCTCGCCGAGGTGGACCTGCTGCTCTGCTCCACGTCGTCGCCACATCCCGTGGTCACCGTCGAGCGCGTCGCGCCGGCGCTCGCGGCACGCGGCGACCGTCCGCTCTGCATCCTGGACATCGCGATGCCGCGCGACGTGCACCCCGACGTGGGACGTCTCGGCAACGTGTTCCTCTACGACCTGGATGACCTGCAGGCAGTCGTGGCCAGTACGCTGGAGCGCCGCCGCTCGGAGCTGCCGGAGATCGAGGCGTTGATCGGCGCGGAGGTCGAGCGATACTGGCAGTGGGTCGCGGGGCTCGCCGCCGTGCCCGTGCTCATCCACCTGCGGTCGCGACTGGACCAGATGCGCGAGCGCGAGCTGGCCGATGCCATGCGTCGCATGCCCTCGCTCAACGATTCACAGCGCGAGGGTGTCGAACAGTTGAGCCGGTCGCTGCTCGCGAAGTTCCTCCACGAGCCGAGCGTTCGGCTTCGCGCGGCGGCGGCGAATGGCCGCGGGCTCGGCGTGGTGGACACCATGCAGTACCTCTTTGCGCTGGACGAACCCGAAATGAACGACACCCCGGAGGATGAGTGAGCAAGGTCCTGGTGACGGGCGGCGCGGGCTTCATCGGCTCGCACGTGGCGGAGCGGTTCCTCAGGGACGGCCACGAAGTGCACCTCGTGGACGACCTGTCGACCGGCAAGCGCGAGAACGTGCCCGCCGGTGCTACCCTGCACGTGCACGACATCCGGTCGCCGGAGGCCGCGACGCTCGTGCGCGAGGGCGCCTTCCACACCATGGTGCACCTCGCCGCGCAGATGGACGTGCGGCGCAGCGTGGCCGACCCGGTGCTCGATGCGGGGATCAACATCATCGGCTCGCTGAACCTGCTCGAGGCGTTGCGCGCATCGGGCCGGGCCGCGGATACGCGCGTGGTGTTCTCGAGCACGGGCGGCGTGATCTATGGTGACTGGGTCACCCCGCCGAACAGCGAGACGGTGCCGAAGGATCCCGAGTCGCCGTACGCGATCGCCAAGCTGGGCGTGGAGCATTACCTGGCGTACTACAACAAGGTGCATGGCTTCGACGCCGTGGCGCTGCGCTACGGAAATGTCTACGGTCCCCGCCAGGATCCGCACGGCGAGGCGGGAGTCGTCGCGATCTTCTGTGGCCGCATCCTGGAGGGCCGTCCCCTCACCGTGTTCGGCGATGGCGAGCAGACGCGCGACTACGTGTTCGTGGCCGACGTCGCCGACGCCACGTTTCGCGCTGCCGTCCTGCCCCTTCCCGATCGCGAGCGCCTCGACAGCCGCGCCTTCAACGTGGGCACGGGCAAGGGCACCTCGGTGAACGAGCTCGCGCGACACCTCATCGCCGCGTCGGGACGAGACGTGCCGATCGAGAACGCGCCAAGGCGCGCCGGTGAGCAGCAGCACTCCTTCATCAGCGTGGACAAGGCCTCGATGCTGCTCGACTGGCGGCCGACCACCCAGCTCTCCGAGGGACTGGCCGAGAGCTTCCGCTGGTTCGCCGCGCGACACGCGCGCGGATCGGCCGGCGCATGATGCTGCTCCAGTCCGCGGGCGCGATCCCCACCACGCCCCTCGAGCTCATCACGAATGCCACGCTGGTCACGAAGGTCGTGCTCGGCCTGCTCGCGATGCTCTCGCTGCTCAGCTGGAGCGTGACCATCGCCGCCTGGCGCGACATCAGCGGCGCGATGCGCGCCGCCAACGCATTCCAGGATGAGTTCGAGCGCACCACGCGGCTCGACGAGGCGGCGGGGCTCGCCCGGCGCAGCGGCGCGGGCGTGTTGCCCCGACTCTTCAGCAAGGCCACGCACTTCGTCGCCAACACCAGGAGCGCGACAGTGCAGGCGGCCGCGCGCGCGGCGGGTGAGGCGCATGCGCCCTACGAGGTGACGCTCACCGGTTCACAGGTGGAGGCGCTCCAGCTGGTGCTCGACGCCGAGGGCGCGCGGGAGCGCGACCGGCTTGGGCGCTTCCTGCCGTGGCTCGCGACGATCGGCTCCGCCAGTCCCCTCATCGGACTGCTGGGCACCGTGCTCGGCGTGATCGAGGCCTTCGTCGGCATCGCCACCAAGGGCTCCGGCAACATCGCGGCCGTGGCGCCCGGCGTGGCCGAGGCGCTCATCGCCACCGCGGCGGCGCTGGTCGTCGCGATCCCCGCGACCTTCGCCTACAACATCCTCGCGAGTCGCCTCAATCGTTTCGCAGACTCCATGGAGAACTTCGGGACCTCGGTGATCGCGCTGCTCGTGCGCGAGGGGCACATCTAGCGTGAGCCGCCGCCGGCGCGATCGTCACGAGCTCAATGCGGAGATCAACGTCGTGAGCCTGATCGACGTGATGCTCCTGCTGCTCGTGATCTTCATGATCACGGCGCCGATGATGCAGGGCGGGGTGGACCTCGCGCTGCCGAAGGCCGATGCGAAGCCGCTGGAGTCGAAGGGCGGGATGGTGATCAGCATCGAGCGCAGCGGCCAGCTGCTCGTTGACGACACGCGGATGAGCTACGCCGAGTTCAAGGCGGCGCTGCCGTCGCTGGCGTCGAAGACTGCGCGCGAGGGCGTGTACGTGCGCGCCGACACCAACGTCCCGTTCGGGGAAGTGCTGCGGGTGATCGCCGTGATGACGAATGCCGGCATTCGCAACGTGGGATTCATGGCCGAGCCGGAGAAGGCGCCATGAGCGCCGCCCTGCGTCGCGCCCGCTCGCCGGAGCTTGGCGTCCCGGTCGGCGCCTCGGTGCTGCTCCATGCGCTGGCGGTCACGCTGTTCCTGTTCGCGCGCTCGTCGCCGCATGCGCCGGCATCGGTGAGCTACCAGGTGAACCTCATCGCGGCGCCGGCCGGTCCTCGTGCTACGGGAGTCGTGCAGCCGCCGGTCACCACGCCTCCCGTCGCCTCGAAGGCGCCAGCCGCGCCGGTGCGCAATGAGCGGCCGATCCCCGCTCCCGCCCAGAAGAATGCGAAGGCTGCGCCCAGGGTTGCGCAGGCCACGCCCAACCAGCCGCTCACCAAGGCACCCGTGACTGCCGCCCCGACCGCCGGTGGCGGCGCACAGGGTGGCCGCGGCGCCGACGTGGCCAACATCCGCACGGAAGGGATCACCTTTCCGTATGGCGGGTACCTCGAGAACATCGTGAGGCAGATCGCCCTTCGCTTCGAGCCGTCGAGCCGTTCGGCGCTGCGGGCGGAGGTGATGTTCCTCATTCATCGCGACGGCACGATCACCGGCCTCCGCTTCGTGACCCGCTCGGGAGTGTACGCCTTCGATGCCGAGGCGCAGGGTGCCATCGAGGCCGCGGCGAAAGCCGGCGCCTTCGGCCCATTGCCCGCCGGCTTCACCGACGACGTGCTTCCCGTCATCTTCAGCTTCGACCCCCGATTGATCCGGTGATGCCACGACTCGCAGTGACAGCCCTCGCCGCGCTCGCGGTGCTCGCCTCCTCCGCGCCGCTCGCGGCGCAGGACACCACCGCGGTGCGCATCGGCATCCGCTACGATCCCTCGCAGCGCCCGGGCGTGCTGGTGCTCCCCATTGCCGGGGTGGTGGGCGACTCGCTGCGGATCATCATCCAGCGCGACCTGGACTACGGCGATCGCGTGGTGGTGATCACGCCCGATGCGGCGCTCGCGGCCACGCTCGCGGCGGGCGGGAGCATCAACTACCCGCTTCTCGCGAAGCTCGGTGCGTCTCGCGTGGTGCAGGGCACCATGACGCCGCGCGGGCTGCACGTCGCGCTGCATGACGTCGCGAAGGCCCAGGTGACTGACGTCGCCGAGTTCCCGCTGCCCATCGCGCAGAACACGCGCGACTGGCGCGCGGCCGTGCATGGCGTGTCCGACCAGGTGGAGGCGTGGATTTCCGGGACGCAGGGCATCGCGCGCACGCGCGTGGCCTTCATCCGGGGCAGCGTGGTGCGCATGATCGACAGCGATGGCGAGGACGACCAGGCCATCCCCATGCTCGGCGAGGCCATGTCGCCCGCCTGGAGCCCCAGCGGGGCGCAACTGCTCTACACGACCTTCGGCGTGAACTCGCGCGTGGTGCTGCACGACCTCACCACCGGTCGCGCCCGCGCCTTCGGGCAGGCCAGCAACACCACCAACCTCACCGCCACCTTCTCGCCCGATGGTTCCTCGATCGTGTGGGCGGCGGCTGGCGAGAACGGCTCCGACCTGTTCCTCATGCCCGTGAGCCTCGACGCGCCGGCGCGCCGGATCACCGTGGGGCGCGGCACCGACAACGTCCAGCCGACCTTCAGCCCCGACGGGCGGCGGCTGGCCTTCATGTCGAGCCGGGCCGGCCACCCCGAGATTTATATTATGGATGCAGACGGGACGAACACCGACCTGCTGACCGTCTCGGACTTCGGCGACCAGAACTATCGCTCGAGCCCGGAGTGGTCGCCCGACGACAGGCAGGTGGCCTTCCAGTCGCGGATCAGCGGCAAGTTCCAGGTGCTCGTGATCGGCTTGCGCGACCGGACGTCGAAGCTCCTCACGAGCGACGGCGAGAACAAGGATCCTTCGTGGTCGCCCGACGGGCGGCACCTGGTGTTCACCTCGAATCGCAGCGGCACGTCGCAGCTCTGGATCCTCGATACCGAAACGGGACGGACACGGCAGTTGACGCACACCGCAGGGTCGCGGCTCGCTTCATGGTCGCCGCGCCTCAAGCCCTGACCACCGCAGCGAGCAGGTCGAACCCCATGGACCGGAGCCCGAGCTCATGATCGTCAATCGCCGCGCCACTGCCTTCGCGCTGCTCGCACTCTCGGTGGGCGTGCTGGACGCCTGCCACAAGAAGCCGAAGGTGGCGCCTGCGCCCGTGACCGTGGCCACCACCGACACCATGGGCGAGCGTCGTCGCCTCGACTCCCTCGAGGCCGCGCGTCGCATGGCCGACGAGAACGCGCGTCGCCGCGCCGTGGACGACAGCCTGCGGCGGGCGAACGAGGCCACCTCGGCATCGGCCGCGCTGCGCGCCGCCCTCACCGCCGTGGTCTACTTCGAGTACGACCAGGACGTCCTCAACGGCGACGCGAAGGCCGCGCTCGACGCCAAGCTTCCGATCCTCATCGCCAACCCCGGCCTGTCCATCCGCATCACCGGACACACCGACGAGCGGGGCGCCGACGAGTACAACGTCGCGCTCGGCCAGAAGCGCGCGAGCGCGGTGAAGCGCTACCTGGCCGAGCGCGGGATCGCGGAGAGTCGCCTGGAGACGGTGAGCATGGGTGAGGAGCGGCCAGCGAACGCGGGCCACGACGAGGCCAGCTGGTCGCAGAATCGCCGCGCTGAATTCGAGATCACCGCCGGCGCCAACCTCGTGCTGAAGGCGCGACAGTGAGCACTCGCGTGGCGCGCAGGGCGCTGCTCTCGCTCGCCCTCGCGGTGAGTGCGACGATAGGCGGGTGCGTGGCCTCGAAGGGTGACATCAGGCTGCTGCAGGACGAATTGCGCTCCATGCAGGCGGTGTCGGCGCGCGCGGACACTGTGCGCCGGGCGCAGGCCGACTCCGCGCTGCGCGCGCTCTCCGTCGCGCAGGACTCCATGCGCGCGCTCTCGGCGCGCTTCGGCAACTTCCAGGCGGCCACGAGCGGCGAGCTGTACGACATGGCGCGCCAGCTCCTCACCATCCAGGAGCAGACCGGGCTCAGCCAGCGACGCCTTCAGGAGCTGCGCGCCACGCTGGAGGAGAAGGCGCCGCCGGGCGTGACAGCCACGCCGCCGATGCCGGGTGACAGTACGAAGCCCGCGGGCCCGGGACCTGCCCAGCTCTTCCAGGTCTCGGTGGACCAGATGCGCCGCGGCAGCTTCGGCGTCGCGCGTTCCGGCTTCGACGAGCTGCTCACGCGCTTCCCGAGGTTCGAGGATGCGCCGGCGGCCCAGTTGTACGTTGGGCAGGCCTACGCCGAGGAGAAGAATGCGACCGCTGCCGACTCGGTGTACCTGCTGGTGGTGCAGCGATACGCGACGAGCGCCGAGGCGCCGAAGGCGCTCTACAAGTATGCGCTCTCGCAGCTGGCGCAGAAGAAGCCGGATCTTGCGAAGCAGGTGCTGCAGCGCGTGATCCGCGAGTATCCGCGCAGCGACGAGGCGGACCTCGCGCGCGCGCGCCTCGGCACCATCAAGTAGCGGAGGGCGGGGAGGAGGATGGCGGAGCAGAAGGCGGGTGAGATGCCGTTCCTCGACCACCTCGAGGAGCTGCGGTGGCGATTGATCTACTCGCTCGCGGCCCTCGTGGTCTGCGTGGGAGTCGCGTTCGTGATCGTCTGGAAGTTCGACGCGCTGGCGCTGCTGCAGCGCCCGATCACGCCGTTCATGAACGGGCACAAGCTGGTGTACATGCACCCGGCCGACACGTTCACGATCGTGATGTCCACGTCGATCACGCTCGGGATCGTCTTCGCGCTGCCGGTGATCCTCTACAACCTGTGGGCGTTCCTGTCCCCGGCGCTGCACCAGCGGGAGAAGCGCCTGGCGGTGCCGGTGTTCGCGGGCGCCACGCTGCTGTTCCTGGCCGGAGCGGCGCTCGCCTGGTTCATGGTGCTCCCCATGAGCCTGGGGTTCCTCATGGGATTCCAGTCGGCGTCGCTGGAGCCGATGATCGCCGCCACCGAGTACTTCGACTTCGCGACCACCATGGTCGTGACGTTCGGGCTGGCGTTCGAGCTGCCGATCGTGATCGTGGCGCTCGCCGCGCTCAACCTGGTCTCGCCGCAGTTCCTGATGAAGTTCCGCCGCCACGCCGTGGTGCTTGCGACGGCCGTGGCGGCGATCATCACCCCGGGTGACTTCCTGGGCACCACGCTCGCGCTCGCGGTGCCGCTGTACCTGTTGTACGAGGTGAGCATCTGGCTCACGCTCATCATCTTCCGCAAGCGCGCGAAGGCCGCGCGCGAAGCGGAACGGGAGGCGGCGCTCGCGTGAAGCGAGTCCTGCTCATCCTGCTGCTGCTGGGGGGCGCGGTTTCGGCGCTCGGCGCGCAGGTGGTGCCGCGGCCCCGTCCCTCGCCGCGCCCACCGGCCCGCGGCTCGGGCGTGGGCGCGGACAGCCTGAGCGGCCGCGACACGTCCGTGAAGAGCGACACCACCGTCCAGTGGTCGGAGCCGGACTCGGTGATGCGCCGGTTGATGGAGCTGCCCGGCTACGCGCAGACGCGGTACGAGGGAACGGTCGTCACCTTCGACGCGCTCAATCGCGCGTTCGGCGTGGCCGTATCCGGGGGCAAGCGCGCGGCGATCCGTCGCGGGCAGGACCTGATCGTCACCGACAGCGCGATCGTGTTCAACGACTCCACGCGCGTGGTGCAGGTGTCGGGTGCGAAGTTCGTGATCGCGGAGGGGGGCAGCGGCCAGGCCCCGATCGTGGGCTCGGGCAGCGCGACGTACAACCTGGCAGAGCGTTCCGGGCGCATCACGAACCCGGTGCTCACGATCGACAACGGGCAGCGCTGGTACATCAAGGCGGACATCGGCAAGCCCGTGCTCGGCGATTCGCTCACCCCGTCGCGCTTCTATGGACGCGGGGGCAGCATGACGAGCTGCGACGACTCGATCCCGGACTATCACTTCGCGATGAAGGAGATCAAGCGCACCGACCGGACGCTCGTCGCGCGGCCCGCGGTGCTCTACATCCGCGACGTACCGGTGCTCTGGCTGCCCTTCATCTTCCAGGACATCCGCTCCGGGCGGCGGAGCGGCATGCTGCCGCCGCGCTTCGGCTTCTCCGACATCGTGCGCAGCAACTCGAACTATCGCCGCAACGTGGAGAACGTCGGCTGGTACTTCGCGACCAGCGACTACTCCGATGCGCAGCTGTGGCTGGACTGGCGCAGCAGCGCCGGCGGCGCGGTGGGCGACCCGGGCTGGGTGCGCTTCAACGGCGAGTGGCGCTACCGCTGGCTCAACCGCTTCCTCACGGGTGGCCTCGCGACGAGCTACACCAGCCAGCGCGACGGCACCACGAACACGGCGGTGAGCTGGAACCACCAGCAGAGCTTCTCGCGCAACAGCCAGCTCACGTCGCGCATCAACTACGTCACGAGCACGCGCCTGCAGCGGCAGACCACGTTCAACCCGTATGCGGTGCTGGCGACGATCTCGAGCGAGGTGAACTACCAGCAGAAGATCGGCGCGGCCAACTTCACGCTGGGCGGCACCCGCAAGCAGTACCCGGGGCGCGACCAGGTGGACCAGACCATTCCGACGGTGAGCCTCACCTCGGGTCCGGTGAGCGTGGGGAAGTGGCTCACCTGGACGCCGAGCTTCAACTACACGGCCACGCAGAGCCTCAAGATCGACCAGCCGGGGCTGTTCGCCTATCGCTACGTGCGCAATGCGGCGGGAACGCTCGACAGCGTGCAGGCCAAGAAGAACACCTACAGCAGCCAGGCCAGCTTCGACACGCCAATCTCCCTCTTCGGCTGGTCGCTGCGCAACTCCTTCCGCATCAGCAGCCAGCGTAACGAGTTCCCCGAGCAGTACACGATCACCGACGTGCGCGACACCTCGAAGAAGGAGACGCGCATCTTCGCGAGCACGTACCGGACGGACGTGGACTGGACGCCGACCTTCGAGCTGCCCGCGTTCGCGCGCGACCTGTTCAAGGTGAGCCCGAGCATCGGCTTCACGAACGTGGACCCGGGCCCGTTCTGGGTGCGGACGCAGCTGTCGGGCGGCCGCTTCGTGCACCAGACCAAGCGCCCGTCTTTCGGGCTGTCGGCGTCGCCTGCCATCTACGGGCTGTTCCCCGGATTCGGGCCCTTCGAGCGGATCCGTCACACGATCCTCCCGACCATCAGCTACTCGTACGCGCCGAAGGCCGAGGTGAGCGACGACTACCTGCAGGCCGTGGGGCGCACGCGCGTGGGCTACCTTGGGTCGCTGCGCCAGAACGCCGTCTCGCTCGGCTTCTCGCAGAACTTCGAGGCGAAGGTGAAGAAGCCGACCGGCGACACGAGCGGCACCGACCAGTCGGAGAAGATCAAGCTGCTCTCGCTGAACTTCTCCAGCCTGAGCTACGACTTCGAGCGCGCGCACGCCACGAAGCGCGCGCTGGCCGGCGTGACGACCGACAACTTCGAGTACAACGTGCGCTCCGACCTGCTGCCCGGGTTCGACTTCTCCATGGGCTACTCGCTCTTCCAGGGGAGCACGCTGAGCGACACGGCCGTGTTCAAGCCGTATCGCGAGCGCGTCTCGGCCAGCTTCCAGGTGGGGCAGAAGAACAACCCGTTCGCGATCTTCTCGCGGCTGTTCGGGCGGGCCGTGCCGGATGCTGCGAAGAGCGTGCAGGGCACCTCGACGCTGCGCCCCTCGGCGGACGATCGCATGGCACAGCAGATCGCCTCGCAGCCAGTGGCGGGGAGTGGCTCGCGAAACGCGCAGTTCCTGGTGCCCACGGATCGCGAATGGCGGGCGAGCTTCACCTTCAGCTCCTCGCACCCGCGCCCCCCGGTGGGCGGCACGATCATCGAGTACGACCCGCGCGTGCGCTGCGAGCCCTTCAGGGCACTCAACCAGCTGCAGTACGAGTTCTGCCTGGCGCAGCAGGCCACGAGCCCCACGGCCGACCAGCCGATCACGAACACCGCGCTGGGCGGGCCCGTGTACCGCCAGCCGGCGACGACGAGCTTCGGGTCCAACCTGAACTTCGGGCTCACGCAGCACTGGTCGGCGGGGTGGAACACGAACTACGACGTGCAGCGCCACCAGTTCGCGAGCAACATGGTGTCGCTGCAGCGCGACCTGCACGACTGGCGCGCGGTGTTCGCGTTCACGCAGAGCCCGAACGGCAACTTCGCGTTCAACTTCTTCATCTCGCTGAAGGCGGAGCCGGACCTCAAGTTCGACTACAACCGGGCGACCGTGCGGAACCAGGGGACGTCGTTCCTGCCGTAGTCACTACAACGGCTCGAACAGGACCGCAGGGGAGAAGGGCTGGACAACGACGGGATTGATGCTGGTGCACTATCTGTCGTTGTCCTGAAGCTGTCCGATCTGGTCCAGTTCAGTTTTTGCTTTTGAGGACGTTCCGGATGTCCTGAATATCGGACATCGCGCCGCGAGCTTGAATCGCAAGCCTTTGTGAAGCAACAGGTTACCGCCTGGCGCAACCGGGCGCGGCCCATGCCATTCGTCGGGGCATCCCTGATCCCCCCGACCATGCGCACCCCACGACTGCTGTACCTGATCGCGCCCCTCGCGCTCTCCTCAGCCTGCGACGGCACGCTCCTCGGTCCCCTCGGTGGGGGCGCGTCCGCGACCAACGTCGCCTACGTCCTCGAGCCCAGCGGCGACCCATACCGCCCGGCCGGCGTGCTGGTCACCTGGGACCCGCCCTCCGACAACCGCGTTGTCACCTTCGACGTGCTCGCGCGCAACTCGACCGGGTCGGAGTGGCAGCTGCGGGCGACCACCACCTCCGTCACCTTCCACGACGCCGGCATGCCGCAGCTGCAGTACCTCGTCGCATCCATGGACGAGAACGGGAACGAGCTCGGTCGCTCGCGCGCGGTCACGGTCGACGATCGCAACAGGCTGGCTGCGCCACGCGCGCTCACCTCGGTGACGCTCAACGGCGGCGTGGAGCTCTCGTGGGATGACAACGCCGCGCTGGGCAACCCCGCCCAGTTCGCCCTCTATCGTGTGTACTCGAGCTCGTACGATGCGTCGCGCAGCCGCTGCGACGAGCGGGCGTGGGCGCTGGAGGGCACCACCGTCTCGAGCGCGTTCCTCGCCCGCAACCTGGTGAATGGCGTCACGCGGTGCTTCGCCGTGAGCGCGCAGAGCCGAGATGGCCACGAGAGCGCCTGGAGCGACGCGCGACAGGACACGCCGCGATGGGACGCGCAGGCGGTCGTGCTCGACGCCTCCGACGTGCGCCCGCAGACGGCCGCCTTCCTGTTCTACGACTCCGTGGCGCGCCGCTACGGGGCGGTGGACGCGCTTTCGCGCGTGGACGCCGACCTCGTGCTCGAGCGCCACGGCGACGGCACGCTCTGGTTGCGCCCTGCGCGCAGCGCGGTGGAGGTGGGCGTCTTCGGAAGCCTGCCGATCCCATCGCTGCGGAGCATCGACCGCGCTCCCGCGTTCGGCTACGGGAGCGGGGCCGTGCAGGCGATCGCGGGCTGGGGCTACGCCGTGACGGTGCGCCAGGCCGACGGCACGCACTATGGCGCGCTCCGCGTGAGCTACGTGGGACGCGATGCCCTGATCATCGACTGGTCGTACCAGGGCGCGGCGGGCAACACGGAGCTGTCGCGCATCCCTTGAATTAGCCATGGTGCGCGATGACATTCCCGCGCATGACGCTGCCCGTGGAGATCGACGGCAACACCCTCACGATCGAGGACGTGCACGCCGTCGCCGCCCTGGGGGCGCCGGTGTCGCTGGCCGACGGTGCGCTCGAGCGAATCGGGCGCACGCGTCGCGTGGTGGAGGGAATCGTTGCGCGCGGCGAGGTGGCGTACGGCGTGACGACGGGCTTCGGCAAGCTCTCCGAGATCGCCATTCCGCATGACCGCCTGGCCGAGCTGCAGGTGAACCTGGTGCGCAGCCACGCGGCGGGAGTGGGACCGCTCCTGCCCGAGCGCGAGGTGCGCGCCATGATGCTGCTGCGCGCCAACGTGATCGCCAAGGGTCACTCCGGCGCGCGCGCCGACATCGCGCGGTTGCTCTGCGGCATGCTGAACGCCGGCCTGCACCCGCCGGTGCCGGAGCAGGGAAGCGTGGGGGCCAGCGGCGACCTCGCACCGCTCGCGCACCTTGCCCTCTCGCTGATCGGCGAGGGCGAGCTGCGACAGGGCGAGCTCAGGGGCCCCGCCGCCGACATGCTGCGCGCGGCCGGGCTGGCCCCGCTCACGCTCGAGCCGAAGGAGGGACTCTCCCTCATCAACGGCACGCAGTGCCACACGGCGATCGCATCGCTCGCGCTCGTGGACGCGCACCGCCTGTGGAAGGTGGCCCACGTCGCCGGCGCCATGTCACTCGAGGCACTGCTCGGCACGCCGGTGGCGTTCGATGCGCGCATCCAGGATGTGCGCGGCCAGCTTGGGCAGGCTGCGTCCGCCGCATTGCTGCGCGACCTGCTGGCGGGGAGCGAGATTCGCGAGTCGCACCGCCATGGCGACGCGCGCGTGCAGGACGCGTACGCCCTGCGCTGCATGCCCCAGGTGCACGGCCCGGTGCTCGACGCGATGGACTTTGCCGCCGGCATGGTGGGACGCGAGCTCAATGCGGCCACGGACAACCCGCTCGTCTTCGACGATGGGGAGCTGCTGAGCGGCGGCAACTTCCACGGGCAGGCGGTGGCGATGGCGCTCGACGTGATGGCGATCGCGATGACCAACCTCGCGACCATCTCCGAGCGACGCATCGATCGGCTGGTGCACCCGGACCTGAACCAGGGATTGCCGCCCTTCCTCAGCAGTGACGCCGGCGTGAACTCCGGCTTCATGATGGCGCAGGTGACCGCCGCGTCGCTCGCCAGCGAGTGCAAGATCCTCGCACACCCCGCCAGCGTGGATACCATCCCCACCGACGGCAGCAAGGAGGACGTGGTGCCGATGGCGATGGCGGCCGCGTGGAAGCTGCGGCGCGTCATCCACAACGTGCGGCACGTGCTCGCCATCGAGCTGATGTGCGCGGCGCAGGGACTCGACTATCGCGCGCCGCTCAAGCCGGGGCGCGGCGCGGCGCGGGGCCACGCGCTCGTGCGCGTGCTCGTCGAGCCGCTCGGCCGCGACCGCGTGCTCTCCGGCGACATCATCCGCCTGGCCGACGCGATCCACAGCGGCCACTTCACGGAGCAGTCGGCATGAGCGGCCCGCGTCCCGTGCGCGCGCCGCGCGGCAGCGTGATCTCCTGCAAGGGGTGGCAGCAGGAGGCCGCGCTTCGCATGCTGATGAACAACCTCGACCCCGAGGTGGCGGAGCGTCCCGATGACCTGGTGGTGTACGGCGGCACGGGGCGCGCCGCGCGCAGCTGGGAGGCGTTCGACGCGATCGTCGCGAGCCTCCGCGCGCTCGAGGGCGACGAGACGCTGCTCGTGCAGAGCGGCAAGCCCGTGGGCGTGTTCCGCACGCATGCCGGCGCGCCGCGTGTGCTCATCGCGAACAGCAACCTGGTGGGCCGATGGGCCACGTGGGAGCACTTCCGCGAGCTGGAGCGACTTGGGCTGATGATGTACGGCCAGATGACCGCGGGCTCGTGGATCTACATCGGCTCGCAGGGCATCGTGCAGGGCACCTACGAGACGTTCGGCGCCGTGGCGGCTCGCCACTTCGGCGGCACGCTCGCCGGCCGGCTGGTGGTGACCGCGGGACTCGGCGGCATGGGTGGCGCGCAGCCGCTGGCTGCCACGATGCACGGCGCGGCGGTGCTGGCCTTCGAGGTGGACGAGGCCCGGATCGACAAGCGGCTCGAGACGCGCTACTGCGACGTGAAGGCCCGCACGCTCGACGAGGGCCTGGCGCTCGCACTCGCGGCGCGCGACGAGCGGCGTGCGCTGTCGGTGGGCGTGGTGGGGAACGCCGCCGAGCTGATGCCCGAGCTGGTGGCGCGGGGGATCGTGCCCGATGCGCTCACCGACCAGACGAGCGCGCACGACACGCTCAACGGCTACATCCCGGCCGGCATGTCGCTGGGCGAGGCCGCGGCCCTTCGCGTGGCGGATCCCGCGGCATACGAGGGCCGGTCGCGCGCAAGCATCGCCACGCATGTGGAGGCAATGCTCGAGCTGCAGCGCCGCGGTGCGGTGACGTTCGACTACGGCAACAACATCCGCACCGTGGCATTCGACCATGGCGTGCGCAACGCCTTCGAGATTCCCGGCTTCATTCCGGAGTACATCCGCCCGCTGTTCTGCGAGGGGAAGGGACCCTTCCGCTGGGTGGCACTGTCCGGCGACCCGAAGGACATTGCCCGCACCGACGCGCTGGCGCTCGAGCTCTTTCCGCACGACGAGCACCTGGCACGCTGGCTCACGCTCGCACAGGAGCGCATCCAGTTCCAGGGATTGCCGGCGCGCATCTGCTGGCTGGGACAGGGAGACCGCGCGAAGTTCGGCGTGGCGCTCAACGACCTGGTGGCGAGTGGCGAGCTGTCGGCGCCCATCGCGATCGGGCGCGACCACCTGGACACCGGCAGCGTGGCGTCCCCATTCCGCGAGACCGAGCGGATGAAGGACGGCACCGACGCCGTGGCGGACTGGCCGATCCTCAACGCGCTGCTCAACACGGCGAGCGGGGCGAGCTGGGTCAGCTTCCATCACGGGGGCGGCGTGGGCATCGGCAACTCGCTCCATGCCGGGCAGGTGATCGTGGCCGACGGCACGCCGGAGATGCGCGAGCGTTTGCAGCGCGTGCTCACGAACGACCCGGGGATCGGCGTCGCGCGGCACGCCGACGCGGGCTACGACGAGGCGATCCAGACGGCGCACCGGAGTGGGCTGGTGATCCCCATGCTCGGAGCACGGGACACGGGGCGCTGATGCTCTCCGCCCGCTTCAAGCCCTGGCACGTGCCGCTGTTCCTCGGGAAGTACGTGTGGCTCACGGTGCGCAAGCGTCCCGTGCTCGTGCACTTCGAGGTCACGCTCCGCTGCAACGCGCGCTGCAACTTCTGCGACTACTGGAAGACCGATGCGTCGGCTCGCGAGCACGAGCTGAAGAGCTACGCGGATGCCGCGCGCTTCTTCAATCCCATGCTCGTCACCTTCACGGGCGGCGAGCCCACGCTGCGCCGCGACCTGGAGGAGATCGTGAGCGCCGTGGACGCAGCGGTGCGGCTCAAGTACGTCACCATCATCACGCATGGCGGCACGCTCACGCCGCATCGCGCGCGATCGCTCTGGGACGCGGGCATCAACCAGTTCAACATCTCGCTCGACTACCTCGACGCGCGGCACGACGCGGCCCGCGGCATCCCCGGCCTGGGCGCGAAGATCTTCGGGCTCGTGGACGGCATGAAGGAGCAGGGGATCGACAACATCCGGTTCAATACGGTCATCAAGGACGACAACCTGGATGACATCATGCCGATCGTGCGGCACGCCGACTCGATCGGCTGCGGCGTGAACCTCTCGGTCTACACCGACAACAAGAACGGCAACGAGTCGCACCTGCTGCGCCGCGCGCACCTCGAGCGCCTGGACGGCGTGATCGCCGAGCTGCTCGCCTACAAGCGCGCGAATCGCGGCGTGATCACCAACTCCGACTACTACCTCGAGCAGGTCCCGCGCTTCGCGCGCGGCGAAGTCACCGAGCCGTGCCAGTCGGGCATTCGCACCATCCACGTGGACCCCATGGGCCACGTGAAGCGCTGCCCCGACTTTCCCACGGATTTCCACTGGTCCGAGTTCGAGGCGTACGAGCCGATCGCCTGCAACAAGTGCTTCTACGCCTGTCGCGGCGAGGCACAGGCGCCATTGCGGTTCTCGCGCGTGCGCGACGTGATGGCGTGAGCGCTGCCACGCTGTTCCTCAACGCCTCGGAAGTGGTCACCTGCGCCGGCCCCGGCCGCGCGCGCGTTGGGCGCGAGATGGCGGATGCCGCGGTGCGCAGCGGCGTCGCCGTGGCCGTGCAGGATGGGCTCATCGCGGCGGTGGGCGACGAGCGCGAGCTGCGCGCGCGCTACCGCAAGGCCGCGGAGGTCGACTGCGCGCAGGGCGTGCTCACGCCCGCCTTCGTCGACTCGCACACGCACGCGATCTTCGGCGCTCCGCGCGCGGCCGAGCACGAACTGCGCGCCTCCGGCCTGGACTACATGGAGATCGCGCGCCGCGGCGGCGGCATTCACGCGTCGGTGCGCGACCTCCGTGCGCGCAGCGAGGACGCGCTCTACGAGCTCGCGCTCCCGCGACTGCTCGCGCTGTCCGCGACCGGCGTGGGCACGGTGGAAGTGAAGAGCGGCTACGGCCTCACCCTCGAGGACGAGGTGAAGTCGCTGCGCGTGGTCGCGCGCCTGCAGGCGACGCTGCCGCTCCGGCTCGTGCCCACTTTCCTCGGCGCGCACGAGATTCCGCTCGAGCACCGCGGCTCGTCCGCGAGCCGCCGCGAGTACGTGGAGCAGGTCGTGCACGACATGATCCCGCTCGTGGCGCGCGAGGGGCTCGCGCAGTTCTGCGACGTGTTCTGCGAGACCGGCGTGTATTCCGTGGAGGAGAGTCGGGCGATCCTCACCGCCGCGCGACAGCATGGCCTCGGCCTCAAGCTGCACGCCGACGAGCTCACCGCCTGCGGAGGCGCGGAGCTGGCCGCCGAGCTGCGGGCGACGAGTGCGGATCACCTCGCGGCGGTCAGCGACGATGGCGTCCGCGCGCTGGCGGGTGCCGGCACCGTGGCCACACTGCTGCCCGCCACGATGCTCTTCCTGGGAAAGGCGCGCCAGGCGCCAGCCCGCGCGCTCATCGACGCCGGCGTCCCCCTCGCCCTCGCCACGGACTTCAATCCCGGGACCTCGCCCACCCTCAGCTTTCCACTGGTCCTCACGCTCGCGGTCAGCCAGCTGCGATTGTCGGTGGCGGAGGCCCTGGTGGCGGGCACCGTCAACGGCGCGGCCGCCCTGGGACTGGCGCACGAGACCGGGCAGCTCGCTCCCGGATTCTCGGCCGATCTCGCGCTCTTTCACGCACGCGATCATCGCGAGTTGCCGTACTGGCTTGGCGCGCGCCTCTGCGAGCGAGTGTGGATACGGGGCAAACCTTGTCCCTGATTGTGCTTATCCCTAAGTTTCCGGGTCCGATACTACCCACCCGTCCCAGCGCACGCCGGAGCTTTCCGGCGACGACCCGGCCCTGATGTCCAACGTCGCGAAGCTCAAGAAGAAGGCCGCCGAGCTCGAGCTGAAGAAGCAGCCCGACAAGGCGTTCGAGGTGTACCTGGAGCTCCTCAAGGAGTTCGAGAAACACCCCGAGGAGATGGACATCGCGCTGTACAATCGCGTCGGCGACCTGTTGCTCCGCCAGGGCAACGTGGCCGACGCGATCGACTATTACGAGCAGGCGGTGGATCACTATGCCGAGGGTGGCTTCTACAACAACGCCATCGCCCTCTGCAACAAGATCCTCCGCAACTCGCCGGGGCGCACCACGGTCTACTACAAGCTCGGGAAGATCAGCGCGCAGAAGGGCTTCAAGGCCGACGCGAAGGTCAACTTCCTCGAGTACGCCGATCGCGTGCAGAAGACGGGGAACCTGGACGAGGCGTTCCGCGCTCTGAAGGAGTTCGCCGACCTCTGTCCCGACCAGGACGACATCCGCCTGATGCTCGCGGACCAGCTCTCGAAGGCCGACAAGAAGGGCGAGGCCATCGAGCAGCTGCAGCTGCTCTACGCGCGCTATCACCATGAAGGCCGCTCGGGTGAGGCAGAGGCCACGTACGCGCGCATGAAGGCCATCGACCCCGACGCCGAGCCGGCTGGACGCGTGAGCACGAGCTCCAGCTCCGGTCCCGGTGGGCTGGTGTTCCTCGACCTCGATGCGCCGCCCACGCCTGCCGCGCGTGCGTCGCGCATGTCCATCGCGGTCGAGAAGACGCCAGAGCCCTCGATCATCGAGCCGGTGATCGAGGTGCCACCTCCCGCGGAAGCGGGCACGCTGATGGGCCTCGAGACCACGTCGTTCGACATGGGTTCGCCCCCGGCCGCCGAGGCACCGGAGCTGCTGGACCTCGAGCCGACGTCGATGGGCGAGCAGTCGTCGCCCGACCTGCCGATGATGGACCTCGACGAAGCGTCCGACTCCAGCGCGCCCGCCGAGTCGCACGCGCCTGCGTCCGGAGGGCTGGAGTTCATGGACCTCGGCGAGCCGAGCGTGTCGCGCTCGAGCCGCGCCACGCATCGCGACGACATCGCCGGCGGTGACCTGGACCTCATCGTGCCCGACGTGCCGGAGCCCACGCCGCGCAGCAGCGAGCCGGTGTCGCTGGGCGATGCGTTGCTGGACTTCGAGCCTGCGGACGGGATGGAGATTCCCGCCAGCGAGCCCGCGCGTTCCAGTGGGAGTTCGCCGACGGCGGACCTGCCGATGCTCGACGACCTCGAGGAGGGGTCCGGCCCGGAGCTCGAGTTCATGTCGCTCGGGAACACCGGTGAGCAGGACGTGATTCCGTCGCCCACCACGCCTTCGGCTTCCGCCGAGCCGCTCGAGCTCGCGGACGACGACGGCCTGATGGACTTCGAGATTCCCTCGAGCGCGCCTGCGTCGCGCCCATCCGTGGAAATTCCGCCGCTCGAGATGAGCGACGTGGTGGAAGAGCTCCCGATGCTCGAGGTGGAGACCGCGCCGCCGCAGCTCACGTCCGCGCCACGTCCCAGCACGATGCTCGCGGCGCGTGGTGTCGCCGTGCTCGAGGCGGTGGTGGAGGGTGAACCCGACGACTGGTCGGCGCGCCAGCAGCTGGGCGAGGCGATGCTCGAGGCGGGCAATCGCGAAGGTGGCCTGCAGCAACTCGAGCAGGCCATGGCGACCGCTGAAAAGCAGGATGACCTCGATGGCGCCTCGAGCCTGGCCGAGGAGCTCGTGCGCATCGACCCCGCCACGGTGAAGCACCACCAGAAGCGCGTGGAGTACGCCTTCCGCAGGAACGAGAAGGGGCGCCTCGTGGAGGCCTACCTCTCCCTCGCCGACGCCCTCTACCGGAACGAACAGGTCGAGAAGTCGCGCGCCATCTACGAGCGCGTGCTCGAACTGGCGCCCGACGACCTGCGCGCGCAGGCGGCGGTGGCGTCGCTGGCGCCGGCACCCGTCGAGGACGTGAGCGCGGCGCCCGCGGCGGCGGCAAAGGGTGCGCGTCCGGACGACGACTTCGTGAACCTGGGCGACTGGCTGCGCGACGATGCGGGTCCGAAGGACACCCGCATGGTGGTGCAGGAACAGGAGCCGACCGGCGACGAGCAGGCCGACTTCGCCGACATGCTCAAGAAGTTCAAGGAAGGCGTGGCGGAGAACGTGGACGAGGGCGACTACCAGAGCCACTACGACCTCGGCGTCGCGTTCAAGGAGATGGGCCTGCTGGACGAGGCAATCGGCGAATTCCAGAAGGCGCTGCGCGGCAAGGACAATCGCGTGCGCACCTACGAGGCGATCGGCAGCTGCTTCATCGAGAAGGAGCAGTACCAGATGGGCTCCACCATCCTCGGCCGCGCTCTCGCGGAGCCGGGCATGGGCGACGACCAGCTGGTGGGCGTGCTCTACCTGATGGGGCGCTCGGCGGAAGCGCAGGGCAAGCCGAGCGACGCCGTCACCTTCTACCAGCGCGTGTTCGTGGTGGACATCCAGTTCCAGGACGTCGCCGACCGGCTGGCGGCCGTGGAGAACGCGGCGCGATGAACGGCGCAACGGTCCGCTCGCGGACCCCGCTCACGGAAGCCCTGCGTGACATCCAGGCGCCCGTGCGTGAGCGCCTGGAGCTCGTCGTCACGGAGATGCAGGCGATCGTGAGCTCCGAGCTCCCGATGATCGAGTCGGTGAGCGGGCACCTGCTGCAGATGCGCGGCAAGATGTTCCGCCCCACGCTCGGGCTGCTGGCGAGCGAGATCGAGGGGGCACCAGAGGCGCGCGCGATCACCGTGGCCGCGGTGATCGAGCTGATGCACCTTGCGTCGCTGGTGCACGACGACTCGGTGGACCACTCCGTGTTGCGCCGCGGGCTGCCCACGGTGAACTCGCTCTTCAGTCACCAGGTGTCGGTGATCATGGGCGACTTCCTCTATGCGCGCGCCCTGTCGGCACTTGTCGCGCTCGGCGACCTGGAGCTGCTGCGCATCGTGACGCGTGTCTCCGGCGAGCTCACCATGGGCGAGATGCAGCAGCTGGCGGCCGTGGACACCCTCTCGTTCACGGAGCAGGGGTACTACGACCTCATTCGCGCGAAGACCGCGTCGCTGCTCTCGGCCGCCTGCGAGACGGGCGCCCTCTGCGGCGGCGCGCGGCACAGCGAGGCACTGCGGCTCTATGGCGAGCGCCTGGGCATGGCGTTCCAGATCGCCGACGACATCCTCGATTACACCGAGGACTCCACGACCACCGGCAAGCCGAGCGGCCTCGACCTGAAGGAGCACAAGGTCACGCTGCCGCTCATCGCCGTGCTGCCGTCGCTCCGCGTCGCGCAGCGGGAGCAGGTGGAGCGACTGTTCGCGACCGAGTCTCCGGACGACCAGCAGGTGGCGGACGTGGTCGCGATCGTGACCGACGCGGGTGGCATCGACGTCGCGCGCCGCCGCGGTGAGCAGTTCGCGCAGGAGGCGGAAGAGGCGCTCGACGGGATTCCCGATGGCCCCGCGCGCGCTGCCCTGGCCGATGCCATCGCCTACGTCATGGAACGGCGCTGGTAATGGCACCTCGCGGATCGTCCAAGCATCGCCCGGGTTTTCATGCGCTCGTGCTCGCCATCGGGTTCATCACTGGCGGAGCGATGACGCAGGTGGCCCGGAAATTCCTACCTCCAGGCGCGGTGAAGGAGTTCCTCACCACCGGAGTCACCCCATCCATGGGCCCCCTGCCCATCGACCTGGTGATCCTGAAGTTCGCCATTGGTCCCATCGCGCTCGACGTGTCGCTGCTCAGCCTCGTCGGCGTGCTGATCGCCTACCTGATCGCGCGCTCTCTCTTCTAGGGGAATAGTCATGAATCTCGGAAATTTCGGCTTTATGGAATGGCTGCTGGTCCTGGTCATCGTGCTGGTGCTCTTCGGGGCCAAGCGCCTGCCGGAGATCGGCGCGTCGTTCGGGAAGGGCATCCGCGACTTCAAGAAGAACCTCAACGATGTCGAGGGGCAGATCCGGGAGCCCGCGCGCGACGCGCGCTACGATCGCGTTGGGGCAGGGGAGCCCGAGGCCCGGCCCGTCGCGCAGCGACAGGATGAAGGGGTGGAGCCTAAAAGACTGATTTGAGGGGCTCGGGGGCTGAGGAATTGGGGAAGTCGAGACAATGAAAAGGGCCGCGACGAATGCGTCGCGGCCCTTTTCCGTTGTCCTCATTCCCCAGCCCCCGTGCCCCTGAGCCCCTCAGCAGCACTACGTGCTGCTGCGCCTCGCCGCGTTGAACAGCTTCTTCCGGTTGTCCACGATCTTCGCGTTCTTCCGGAGGTCGGCCAGCCAGTTCTGCAGGCGCTGCTGGCGCAGCTGGTCCACCTGCTGCGCGCGCAGGCCCGCCTTCGCCTTCTCGAACTCGGCGCGGTCTGCATTCACGCGGCGGTCCACGCGCAGCACGTACACGGCGTCCTCCGCCTCGATCGGCGCGCTCACTCCGCCAACCGGAAGGCCGAACGCGGCGCCCACCGGGCGCGTGAACTGGCCGAGCCCTTCCACGCTGCCGATGCGCGTGAAGGCCTTGGTCTGCTGCGGCACCTGGTTCGCGCCCTTGGCCGCTGCCTCGAAGCCCTGCGAGCCCGCGGCCGCGGAAACGGCTTCCGCATCCCTGGCGAGCTTGTGAAGCTTCTGCTCCACCGCCACGCTCAGCTTCGCCTGGTCCTTCGACTTCTCGAACGTCGGCTCGCCGCCCTCGACCAGGGTGTCGAGGCGCGCCATGAAGTAGCCGTAGTCGGCGTCGAACAGGTCGCTCGTCTCGCCCGCCTTCGCGCCGCCGAACGCCCACGCGCTCACGCTCGGCACGAGCTGCTGCCCGTACGTGGCAGGCTGGTTCTCGATCGCCGTGATGTGGCGAATGGAGAGGCCCAGCTGCTTGGCGGCTGCGTCGAACTTCGCGGGCTGGTCACTGCCACCGGCGAGCTTGGCCAGCTCGTCGGCGCGACGATCGATCTTCGCGGCGTTCGAGTCGCTCGCCGCGATCTTGAGGAGGATGTGGCGAAGCGAGAGCGTGTCGCCCTTCTTCGTGTCCACGCGAATCAGGTGATAGCCGAACTGCGTCAGCACCGGCTGCGAGACCTCGCCCGGCGCCAGCGCGTATGCGGCCTTCTCGAAGTCGGGCACGAAGCGGTTGCGGGCACCCTTGCCCAGGTCGCCACCCTGGGCGCCGGACAGCGTGTCCGCTGACTCACGCTTGGCAACGTCCTCGAACTTGGCCCCGCCCAGGATTTCGGCACGCAGGCGGTTGGCGCGGTCGCGGACCGCGTTGCTGTCATCGGCAGTCACGATGCGCGGGATCTCGACCAGCGAGAGCGACGCGTGCCCGGTGCGCGAGAACAGCGACTTGTGCTTGTCGAAGAACGCCTGCGCGTCGGCGTCGCTCACGGCCTTGATGTCGGCGTCGGTCGGCTGCGGGCGCCACACGAGGTACGACACCTGCGCACTGTCGTGCGAGTCCTGCCACATGCGCCAGAGCTCGACGTCCGACAGGTACACGCCGGTCGAAACCTGCTCGAAGAGCTTCTGACGCGGGATCTCGGTGCGGTAATAGTTCTCGAGGGCCACCAGCAGGCCCTGCTGGCGCGCGGCGGGCGAGTTGAGCAGGCGCTGGTACTTCTGGATGTCGAACTGGCCTTCCGTCTGGAGGTCGGCGGACTGCTGCAGCCAGGGCGGCGGGGCGAAGCGCGCGTACTCGCGCAGCTCGTCATCCGTCACCACGATGCCACGCTTCCTGTACTCCTGCTCCAGCAGGACCTCGTTCACCATCTGGTCGAAGGTGTTGTTCTCCACCGCGCGCGTCTCGTCCTGGCTCATCGAGCGGCCGGTGCGCTGCTGGGAAGACTGGACTTCGTTGTTGTAGCGAGTGACCCAGTCGGTGTAGAGGATGTCCTGGCCATTCACCTTGGCCACGGCGGTCGTGGGCGTGATGACCGACCGTCCGCCGAGTCCCGACGACTGGAAGAGGAGGAATCCACCGACGAATGCGACGAAGATCACGATCCAGATCCACTTCGCCGAGGTGCGCATCTGTTGCAGCACGGGGTCGAGCTCCTGAAAGGCAGGGAAAGACGGCCTGGGGCCGATGATGACAAGCTGAGAAACGTACTCGCCGCCGTGACCTAAAATCAAGTGTGGTCGTGACTTCTGATTGACTTGCCGCGTCTGCGCCTTGTAAGTTCAGCCTTCCGCTGGACCCCACCATTTCGAGGGCCCGAATGGCGAGCTCCGCCCGAATCGACGAGCTTCGAAAGAAATTCGACGACAACCCACGCCGCTACTTCGCCCCGCTGGCGAACGAGTACCGGAAGGCGGGTGACATCGAGCAGGCCATCGCCATCTGCCGCGAGCACCTTCCGCAGCAGCCGGGGCACATGTCGGGGCACATCGTCTTTGGCCAGGCGCTCTTCGAGACCTCGCAGTTCGAGGAGGCGCGGTCGGTGTTCGAGACCGCACTCTCCCTCGATCCCGAGAACCTGATCGCGCTGCGGCACCTCGGCGACATCGCGCTCGAACTGGGCACGCTCGACGCGGCGCGCGGCTGGTACGAGCGCGTGCTCGAGGCCGACCCGCGCAACGAGGAAATCCAGGCGCAGCTGCGCCTGGTCGCCGAGCGCGAGGGCTCCACGCTCCCCGCCTCCGACGCTGCCGCAACGGACGATGCGGTCGCCCCGGCTCCGGAGCATGCGTCACCGGTCGATGGCGGTCGCGAGTCGGAGCCGAGCGAGGTGTCCGGCGCCGCTGAGCTGCTCGACCTCGAGCTCACGTCGCTCACCGATGACGCGGCCGACCACGCCGCCGATCACGGCGCGCTCGCGGGATTCGAGGCCACCAGCCACGATGCGCCCGACGACACCGCGCACGCTCCCAGCCTGCTCGACGAGAGCGACGTGCCGCCCCCGCCGCCGCCCCTCTCGGTCGGAACCCTGGACGATCCGCTCGACCTCGACCCGATGACGTCCACCGCCGAGACGGTGATCATCGAGGCCCGGCGTCCCGCCCCGGCGGCGCTCGACTTCGCCGAGGTCGAGCTGGACATGGAGCCGGCCGCCCCCGAGCCCACGGCCATGGAGGAGCCCTTCGTCACCGAGACGATGGCCGACCTGCTGGTGCAGCAGGGACACACCGCCCAGGCGATCGAGGTCTATCGCAAGCTGCTGGCGCAGCGTCCCGGCGACGCGACCCTCATGGCGCGGCTGGGCGAGCTCGAGGCGCCAGCGGTATCCGTCGCCGAAGCTGCCCCCGGCGCGTCCCCCGACGGTGCATCCTACGCCTCCGAGGAAGCGGTCATCGAGGCCGGCCCGACCATCGGCGAGTTCCTCGCCGGCATCGTCTCCTGGCGCCCGTCCGAGTCGTGGAGCGCGGAAGCCCCGCTTCCGCAGCAGGAGCCGCTCGACGAGCCGCTCGAGTCTCCCATGGACCTGCTCGACGAGCCCATCGCCTCGCTGCCGGACCTCGAGCCGCAGGTCGAGCCGCAGCTCGAGCCCGAGGTCGAGCCGCAGCTCGAGTCCGAGACGCAGCCCGCGGCAATGGAAGGGGCAGCCATGACGAGCGTATCAGGTTCCATCGATGCCCTCTTCACCGGGCGCGCCTCCGTGGCCGACGAGACGGCAGCGCTCGCGCTGTCACAGGCGTTCGCCGCCGATCCGTCGCTGCAGGAACAGGGCGACGCACCCGCCGAGCGCCAGGGGTCGGATGCTCGACGCGCCAGCAACGAGCTTTCCCTCGATCACGTCTTCCGTGAGGGACCGGCGACCCCGGCCGCGAACAGCTTCTCCTTCGACAAGTTCTTCGCCGGCGACGTGGCGCCCCAGGCCGAGGGCGCGCCGGCCTCGGATGCGAACGCGACCGCGGGCACGAATCCCGATGACATCGCGCAGTTCAATTCCTGGCTCGAGGGGCTGAAGAAGCGGTGAGGGTCGCGGTCCTCAACGGTCCGAACCTCAACCTGCTCGGCAAGCGCGAACCGTCGGTCTACGGGCGTGAAACGCTCGCGGACATCGAGCGTCGCCTCCGGTCCCTGGCGGAGACGTTCGGCGTCACGCTCACCTTCTCGCAGCACAACGGGGAGGGGGAGCTGATCGAGGCCATTCATGCCCTGCGCGGCTGCTGCGACGGCGCCCTGCTGAACGCGGGCGCCTACACGCACAGCTCCCTGGCGATTCGCGATGCGCTGGTCGGCGTCGAGGTGCCCTTCGTCGAGGTGCACCTCACCAACATCTTCTCGCGCGAGCCCGAGCGGCGCCACTCGATGCTGGCGCCCGCGGCGCTCGGCGTGGTGTGCGGTTTCGGCGCCGACTCCTACGAGCTTGCGCTGCGCGGGCTCGTCGCGCGGGTCGTGCCCCGTGGCTGACCCACGCCCGGCTCGCCTCTCGGCGCTGGCCGAGGGACTGAGCGCTGCGCACGTGGACGGGCTGCTGGTCACGAGCCTGCCCAACATCCGCTACCTCACGGGCTTCTCCGGCTCGAGCGCGCTGCTGTTCGTCACGCAGCGCGACGCGTTGCTGGTGACCGACTTCCGCTACCAGACCCAGGTGGTGGACGAGGTCGGGTCCATCGCCCGCGTCACGATCGAGCCGCAGAGCCTCTGGACCGGCCTCTGGCAGCAGCTCGCGCACCTGCCCGGGATCAGCGTGGTCGGCTTCGAGTCCGGCCACGTGCTGCACCGCGACTTCCAGCGGCTGCTCGAGGGCGGGGGACGCTGGACCTGGCGCCCGACGCTGGACCTGGTGGAGACCCTGCGCGAGCGAAAGGACGCCGGCGAGGTGGCGATGATCCGGGATGCGGCGCTCGTGGCGACCACGGCACTCGCGCGGACTATTCCCCAGGTCGCCGTGGGACAGACGGAGCTCGAGGTGGCCGGCCTGCTCGAGCACGCCCTGCGCGACTCGGGGAGCGAGGCCTTTCCCTTCGAGACCATCGTGGCGTCCGGCCCGCGCTCGGCGCTGCCGCACGCGCGAGCGTCGGGTCGCCGCATCGAGTCGGGGGACTTCCTCCTCCTCGATTTCGGCGCCCAGGTGGGGGGGTACTGCAGCGACATCACCCGGACCTTCGTGGTGGGCAGGGCCTCGGCGGAGCAGCGGGGCATCTACGAGACCGTCAGGCACGCGCAGGAGCTCGCCAGCCGCCAGGTACGGGCGGGAATGACCGGGCGGGATGCCGACGCCCTCGCCCGGGGCTACATTGAGCAGCGCGGTCACGGGGAGTTGTTCGGGCACAGCCTGGGACATGGGCTGGGGCTCGAGGTGCACGAGGCGCCCCGCCTGTCGCGAATGGCCGATGGAACGCTGCCGGTGGGTGCCGTAGTCACCATCGAGCCGGGGATCTACCGGCCGGGGTGGGGCGGCGTCCGCATCGAGGACGACGTGCACCTCGGTGCCGATGGTCCGATGGTCCTGACCGAGTTCACTCGAGAGCTCGTCGAGCTTGCGTGAACGGGGGCGGGACGACTCCTTCAACGACCTATGATCGACTTACGCTACGTCAAGAAGCTGATCGAGATGCTCGACGAGTCCTCCGTGGACTCGATCGAGATCTCATCCGACAAGGGCATGAAGATCCGCATCGGGAAGAGCCCCCAGCACCGCGGCACGGTGCAGATGGCGGCCCCGATGTCCGTGCCCGTGATGGCCGCCCCGGCACCCGAGCCGCGCCTCTCGCCCGCCGCGGGGATGCCCGCGCTGTCCGACGGTGGAGAGGCCCCGAAGGCCGAGCCGCCGGCGAATGCGGGGCTGGAGGTGAAGTCGCCGATGGTCGGCACGTACTACGGGGCGCCCGAGCCGGGCGCCAAGGCGTACGTCGCCGTGGGAGATCGCGTGAGCAAGGGGCAGACGCTCTGCATCATCGAGGCGATGAAGATCATGAACGAGATCGAGTCGGAGTACCAGGGGGTCGTGAAGGAGATTCGCGCCTCCGATGCCCAGCCCGTGGAGTACGGCCAGGTCCTGTTCCGGATCGACCCGAATGGGTGAAGTGGTCGCGGCTCCCGAGCCCGACGCGACGCCAGCTGCCGCCGCCGCAGGCCTGAACTTCAAGACCGTGCTGCAGGCGATGGTGCAGCGCAACGCGTCCGACCTGCACATGAAGGTCGGCCGCCCGCCCACGCTGCGCGTGAACGGCGAGCTGGAGCCGCTGGACCTCCCGCCGGTGAAGCCCGAGGACCTCAAGACGCTGGCCGAGCAGCTCATGACGCCGCGCCAGGTGAAGCAGTTCACCGAGGAGAAGGAAGCCGACTTCGCCATCGGCGTGCCGGGGATCGGCCGATTCCGCGTGAACGTGTACCAGCAGCGCGGGTCGCTCTGCTACGCGTTGCGCTCGATTCCGTACCAGGCGAAGACGCTCGACGAGCTCTCGCTGCCGAAGATCCTCAAGGACATCGCCATGAAGCCGCGCGGGCTGGTGCTCGTCACCGGCATCACCGGCTCGGGAAAGTCCACCGCGCTGGCCGCGATGGTGCAGCACATCAACGAGCATCGCCGCGCGAACATCATCACGATCGAGGACCCGATCGAGTTCCTCCATCGCGACATCAACTGCCACATCAACCAGCGCGAAGTGGGCACCGACACGGGCACCTTCGCGCAGGCGCTGCGGCGCGTGCTGCGACAGGACCCGGACGTGATCCTGATCGGCGAGATCCGCGACCTCGAGACGCTCGACACGGCGCTCAAGGCCGCCGACACGGGCCACCTCGTGTTCGCCACCCTGCACACGATGGACGCGACGCAGACCATTAACCGCGTGATGTCGTTCTATCCGCCGCAGCAGCAGGAGGAGGTGCGATTCTCGCTCGCCAGCGCGCTGCAGGCGGTCGTCTCGCTCCGCCTGGTGCCGCGCGCCGACAAGCCGGGCCGCGTGCCCGCATGCGAGGTGCTCATCAACACCGCGGCGGTGCGCGACCAGATCCGCGACATGCACGCCGCCCTCAACATCCCGGACCTCATCAAGGACGGCACGGTGACCTACGGGATGCAGAGCTTCGACCAGTCGCTGATGCAATGGTACTCGCAGGGGATCATCTCCTACGAGAACGCAATGTTCTACGCGACGAGTCCCGCTGAATTCGCGCTCCGGGTCCAGGGTGTGGCCGGGTCGAGCGACAACAGCTGGGCCTCGTTCGAAAAGCCGAGCTGACGCAGCCGCATGTTCAAGAAAGTCCTGATTGCCAACCGCGGCGAGATCGCGCTGCGCGTCATTCGCGCCTGCAAGGAGCTCGGCGTGCAGACGGTGGCGGTGTACTCGGAGGCCGATCGCGAGTCGCTCCACGTGCGCTTCGCCGATGACGACGTCTGCATCGGCCCCGCGAACTCGCGCGACTCCTACCTGCGCATCCCGCGGCTGATCGCCGCCGCCGAGATCACCGGCGCCGACGCGATCCATCCCGGCTACGGCTTCCTCGCGGAGAATGCCGAGTTCGCCGAGACGTGCGTGGCCAGCAACATCGCCTTCATCGGCCCCACCGCGGACCAGATCCGCGTGATGGGCGACAAGGCCGCCGCCCGCAAGGCGATGACGGCGGTGGGCGTCCCCGTGGTGCCGGGCTCCCCCGGTCCGGTGGAGGATTCCGACGAGGCGCTGGAGTTCGCGAAGGAGATCGGCTTCCCCGTGATCATCAAGGCGGCTGCCGGCGGCGGGGGCAAGGGAATGCGCGTCGCCAAGGACGTGGACGACTTCGCCCGCTCCTTCCAGCTCGCGCGATCCGAGGCGCTGTCCGCCTTCGCCAACGGCGACGTGTACGTGGAGAAGTACCTCGCCCGCCCGCGCCACATCGAGTTCCAGATCCTCGGCGACAGTCACGGCAACGTGATCCACCTGGGGGAGCGCGACTGCTCCGTGCAGCGCCGCCACCAGAAGCTGATCGAGGAGGCGCCGAGTCCGGCCGTCACGCCGGAGCTGCGCAAGCGCATGGGCGACGCGGCCGTGGCCGGTGCCAAGGCGATCGACTACGTGGGCGCCGGCACGATCGAGATGCTGCTCGACGAGGACGGCTCGTTCTACTTCATGGAGATGAACACGCGCATCCAGGTCGAGCATCCGGTGACCGAGATGCTCACCGGCGTGGACCTCGTGAAGGAGCAGATTCGCGTGGCGGCCGGGGACAAGCTCACCGTGCTCGAGCTGCCAGCCTTGCGCGGGCACGTGATCGAGTGCCGCGTGAATGCCGAGGACCCGGCGCGGAACTTCCAGCCGAGCCCGGGGCGCATCACCACGTTCCATCCGCCCGGCGGGCCTGGCGTGCGCCTGGACACGCACGTTTATGCCGGCTACACCGTGCCGCCGTACTACGACTCGCTGCTGGCGAAGATCATCTGCCAGGGGCGCGACCGCACCGAGGCGCTGGCGCGCATGAAGGTTGCCCTCGACAGCTTCATCATCGAGGGCGTGACCACCACCATCCCGTTCCTTGCGCGCGTCATGGAGAATCCCCGGTTCATGGCCGGCTCCGTGGACACGAAGTTCCTCGAGCGCGAGACGGACCTCTTCAAGGACCTGAAGGAGCATTCCTGAGTGCGGGTTGACGTGCATTTCGGGCCGACGCAGCTCGCGCCCGCAGAGATCACCGGACGGGTCATCGCCGTCATCGACGTGTTGCGGGCCTCGTCCTCCATTGCAGCGGCGCTCAACAACGGGGCGCGGGCGGTGGTGCCGCTGGAGAGCTCGGAGGAAGTGGTGAATCGCGCCAAGGCGTTCGAGCGCAGCGAGGTGAAGCTCGCGGGGGAGCGCCGGATGCTGGCGATCGAGGGCTTCGACGCGGGCAACTCACCCCTCGAGTTCACCAGCGAGCTGGTGGAGGGGAAGACCGTGCTCATGACGACGAGCAACGGGACCACCGCGATCATGGCGGCGGCGCAGGGGGCCCGTGACGTGGTGGTCGCCTCGTACGTCAACTTCACGGCGGTCTGCACGATGTTGCGGGCCGCGCTGCGCGGCGGGGCGGACATCGCCATCGTCTGCGCGGGACGCGACAAGCAGTTCTCCCTCGAGGACGCCGCCTGCGCGGGGCGCTTCGTGACGCACGTCTCCAAGCGGCTGGCCGGGGTGGAGCAGAACGATGCCGCACTCGCAGCCGCGCTCCTCGACCGGAAGTACGGCGAGAATCGCCTCCGCCTCTTCCAGGCATCGGCGCACGGGCAGGCCCTCGTGGAGGCCGGCTTCGCCGCCGACCTGCAGGTGTGCGGCACCCTCGACGCCTACCCGGTCATCCCGATCTACCAGGATCGCCAGATCACCAAGCTCGGTCCAGACCGCGAGCGGTAGCGCCCGCGGTCACGCGATCGGTCACAGCGGGAACCACCGTGGCTAGTCCGCACGTCAAGCGCGAGCTGCAGGCCATCGCGCTCCTCCTCTTTGCCGTCTTCCTCGCCGGCGCGCTCGCCGTGCTCGCGCTCGCGCAGCTGCGCGGGGGCGTGGACGTGCAGGCGAACGTCGGATGGGTGGGGAGCGTGCTCGTGGTGCCCCTCGTCGCGTTCCTCGGGTGGCCCGCCTCCGCGCTCGTGCCCTTCGCGCCCGGCGTGCACGCGCTGCGCGTGTTCGGCCGCATTGAGGAAGGGGGCGAGCGCTCGTGGATGCTGTTCCTCGGCGGGCTCGCGCTCATCCTGCCGATCGCCATGGGCCTGGCCACCGGCGCACGGATCGGGATCATCGAGTACAGCACGGCCGCCGGATTCTGGGGCGCGTTCGTGGGCTCGTACTTCCGCGCCTGGTTCGGCGACCTTGGCGCGTGGGTCGTGGTGCTCCTCTGCTTCTCCGCGCTCTCGGCCACCACCATCGGATGGAACCTGGTGCGCGCGCTGATCGGCCACCGTGGGTCGGTGGCGATGGTGGTCGCGCCCGATGCAATGGCGGAGGCGCTCGACGCACCGAAGCGCAAGCGGAGGAAGAAGGGCGACGACGCCGACCTCGCGCTGTCGCTGGAGCCGAGCCCGGAGGAGATGCCGGCCATCGATGCGGCGATGGCCGCCGACGCCGCGAATGACGACCTCGCGGCGGACGAGGGAGATGAGCCGAAGCGCGGGCGCACGCGCGGCAGGAAGGCGAAGGGCGCCGCGAACGTGGAGCGCGAGGAGGAGATCGCCGCGGCCATCGAGGCCACCGCGAGCGGCGACGTGCTCGGCGACGAGCTGCCGCCCACCGACCTGCTGGCGCCGCCCCCGCCGCACAACGCAGACGCCGGCAAGCGCGAGCTCGACGTCATGGGCCAGCGGCTGCTCGACACGCTGCGCACCTTCAAGGTGGAGGGCGAGATGGTGGGGCGGACCACCGGGCCGGTGGTGACGCAGTTCGAGATCGAGCCCGCCGCAGGCGTGAAGGTGCGGCAGTTCGCAAACCTCTCGAACGACCTCGCCCTCGCCATGCGCGCGACCAGCATCCGCATCGTGGCGCCGATCCCCGGGCGCGGCGCGGTGGGCGTGGAAGTGCCGAATCCCACGCCGGAGATGGTGGGCTTCCGCGAGCTGGTGGAAGCGCCCGACTTCCGCAGCGCGCGCGCCGCGCTCCCGATCGCGCTGGGCAAGGACCTCGAGGGCAAGCCGGTGATCGCCGACCTGGCCAAGATGCCACACCTGCTCATCGCCGGCGCCACCGGCTCCGGCAAGTCGGTCTGCGTCAACACCATCATCACGAGCCTCGTGTACCGGCACACGCCGCGCACGCTGCGCTTCCTGATGGTGGACCCGAAGATGGTCGAGCTGTCCGTGTACAACGCGCTGCCGCACCTCCGGCACAAGGTGATCACCGACAACCGTGACGCCGCGGCGGTGCTCAAGTGGGCCGTGATCGAGATGCAGGAGCGCTACGAGCTGCTCGCCGCGAATGGCTGCCGCAACATCCAGGACTTCAACAAGCGCGTGCAGGACGGCGTGCCGCTCAAGCTGCCGAAGAACCTCGAGGTCGCCTTCGAGAAGGACGTGTACGACGCGGGGATCCTGCCGTACATCGTGGTGGTGATCGACGAGATGGCCGACCTGATGATGACCGTGCAGGGCGAGGTGGAGACGCCCATCGCGATGCTGGCGCAGAAGGCGCGCGCCATCGGCATCCACCTCATCCTCGCGACGCAGCGGCCGAGCGTGAACGTGATCACGGGCCTCATCAAGGCGAACTTTCCGAGTCGCATCGCCTTCCGCGTGGCGAGCCAGATCGACAGCCGCACCATCATCGATGGCGCGGGCGCCGAGATGCTGCTCGGCAACGGCGACATGCTGTTCATCCCCCCGGGCAAGAGCGAGCCGTCGCGGCTCCAGGGCGCGTATCTCTCGAGCGAGGAGACCGAGCGCCTGATGGGATGGTACGGCGCGAAGCGCGATGCACGTCGCGCCGCGTACGAGGCACAGGGGCTGATGCTCGAGGACGAGCAGCACGCCGAGACCGACATCCTCGAGGCGATCCGCGCGCGCGAAGCGGCGGAGGCCGGGGCGGGCGAGGGCGGCGAGGGTGCCGACGCCGGCGACCGCGACAAGCTGTTCCGCGAGGCGGCCGAGGTGGTGGTGCAGCACCAGCAGGGTTCCACGTCGCTGTTGCAGCGCAGGCTCAAGGTCGGGTACGGTCGCGCCGCGCGCATCATCGACCAGCTGCACGCGGCGGGAGTGCTCGGTCCGCCGGATGGCTCGAAGCCGCGCGACGTGCTGGTGGGGCTCGAGGAGCTGGAGCGCATCTGCGGCGTGCGATGAGGCGGGGCGCGAGGGACGCCCTGCGCATCGCGCGGTCGCTTTCGCGGTCGCTGTCGCTGTCGCTGTCGCTGTGCGCATGGTCCGCGGCGGCGGGGCAGGGGACCGATTCCCTCAAGGCCGCAATCACGGCCGCACCTGCGGCCGCACCCACCGCCCCGCGCGCGATTCGCGTGGACCCCGCGCGGCTGCGCGCCGGGCGCGCGCTCTATCGCGTGACCCTCGTGCGCGGCGACAGCACCGACACCCTCGGCACGCATTCGACGTCGCAGCAGGCGGTGGACTACGCGGGGCGCCGCGCCTGGCTGATGCTCGAGCAGCGCGGCGGACGGGCGACGTCGCTCGACTCGCTGGTGATGGACTCCACCAGCGGCAGGGCGCTCCACTGGGGCGGCGTGGCGCCGCTGTCGCACCTCGCGCTCGAACTCTCGCTCGACACCCTGTATGGCGTGATCGCCTCGTCACAGGGGCGTGTGACCGTGAAGGCTGGCGTGCCCGCGGGGGCCGTGCTTGGCGGCGCGTGGCTGGCGCTCGCGCTGCAGCAGGCGCCCCTGTCGCCCTCGTACGCGGACAGCACCGACCTCGTGGTGGCGGATGTCGCAGGAGTGACGGTGCTGGCGGCCAGCGCCATGGTGGAGCGCGAGGAGACAGTGGGCACGCTCGCGGGACCCTTCGACTGCTGGGTGGTGCGACTCAGCGGCAGCTTTGGCGACGTGCGACTCTGGGTCGCGAAGGACGGGCGCGCGTTGGTGCGGCGGGAGCAGTCGCTCGCGCGCATGAACGCCGTGCTGGTGGAAGAGCTGGTGGTGCTGGACGGTGCGGCGCCCTGAGGGGCACGCCAACTGTTTTTTCGCTCTTGCGCCCCGGCCCGGTGGCTGGCACTGTCTGGTGCCTCTCCTTCCCAGGCGATACACCGTTCCAGCCCGCGGCCGGTTCACTCCGCCGCCGTCAGTTCCCCATGACTGGAGGCTTGCATGGCTCGACTGCTGCGACTCACCCGACTGATGCTCGTTCCGCTCGCGCTCGCGATTCCCTCGGTGGCCATGGCGCAAGCCGCCACCACCGGCAGCATCGCCGGCCGCGTCACTGACCGCACCACGGGACTCGGCGTGCCGAATGCCCGGGTGGAAGCACGCGGTGCGGGCGCGCGCCAGGTGAACACCACGCGTGATGACGGTGCCTACACCATCGGCAACCTGCCGGCCGGCACGTACACCGTGTCGGTGACGCGCGTGGGCCAGCAGGTGCAGCGGCGCGAGAACGTCTCCGTCCGCGGCGGCGAGACCACGGCGCTCTCGATCGAGATGACCCCTGTGGCGGCGCAGCTCGAGCAGATGGTGACCGTCGCCAGTCGCAAGCCGGAGAAGCTGCTCGACGCGCCGGCCTCGGTGTCCGTGGTGACGCAGCAGGCCATCGCGCAGCGCCCGTCGCTGACCATGGCCGACCACCTCAAGAGCTCCCCCGGCATCGACGTCTCGTCGGGCGGCATCGTGCAGTCGAACATCGTGGCGCGCGGATTCAACAACGCCTTCTCGGGCGCCACGCTGATGCTGCAGGACTACCGCTTCGCCGGCGTCCCATCGCTGCGGGTGAACGTCCCCTTCCTGTTCACGGGCACCAACGAGGACATCGACCGCGTGGAGGTGCTCCTTGGCCCCGCGGCGGCGCTGTATGGACCGAACAGCGCGCGCGGCGTGCTGCACACCATCACCAAGTCGCCCTTCGATTCCAAGGGCACGATGCTCACCGTGGACGGGGGCAGCCAGTCCATCCTCCGCACCTCGCTGCGCCACGCCGCGGGACTGGGCGACAAGGCCGCATTCAAGGTCTCCGGCGAGTTCATGACCGGCGAGGACTTCAAGTTCACCGACCTGGGCGAGCCGCTCACGGTGAAGCGCGGCGCCGCCGACGTCTCGCGTGACTTCAGCGTGGGGCGCTACACCGGCGAGGGCCGCCTGGACGTGCGTCCCGTGGAGAACATGGAGCTCGTCACCACGTACGGCCTGACGCACATCAACAACGGCCTCGAGATCACCGGCGCCAACGGCGCCAGCCAGATCAAGAACTGGACGTACCAGAACATCCAGCAGCGCGTGCGCTGGGGGAACCTGTTCGCGCAGGTGTTCCTCAACATGAGCGACGCCGGCAACAAGGACGCGACGGACACGGACGGCACCTTCCTCCTCCGCAGCGGACAGCCGATCGTGGACCAGTCGCGCGTGACCGCCGGCTCCATCCAGCACAGCTGGGATTTCGGCGCGAAGCAGAGCTTCATCTACGGCGGCGACTTCATCAAGACCGACCCGCGCACCGGCAACACGATCAACGGGCGCAACGAGCTCGTGGACAACGTGACCGAGAAGGGTGCGTACCTGCACTCGGTGACGCACGTGGTGCCGAAGTTCGACGTGGTCGCGGCGCTGCGCGTGGACCAGAACAGCGTGATCAAGGGGACGTTCGCATCCCCCCGCGTGGGCCTGGTGTTCAAGCCGTCGCAGGAGCAGAACATTCGCGCCACCTTCAACCGCGCGTACTCGACGCCGGCGAACTTCTCGTACTTCCTCGACCTGATCGCGGCGAAGAATCCGACGGGCCTCGGATACGACATCCGGGCGCTCGGCGTGCCCCCCGGCGTGGGCTTCGACTACGCGCGCAGCTGCGCGTCGGGTGTCGCGAGCCTCTGCATGCGTTCCGTGTTCCCTTCGGCGCTTGGAGCGGCAAACGCGTCGGTGGACCTCAATGCGGCGGCATACTATCGCGCGGCGCTGGCGGTCATCACGCCGTCGCTGCCGAGCTCCGTGGCGGGGCTGCTGCCGATCCTCAACTCGCTCAATCCCACGTCCGCGCAGGTCGGGACGGTGCTGCGCAACATCACGGCGACCGACAAGACAGTCGACCCGACGTCGCTCAAGGCCCTCGAGCCGCTGAAGGCCACCTTCAACAACACCATGGAGCTGGGCTACAAGGGGCTCCTGGGCAAGAAGGCGCGGCTCTCGGTGGACCTGTGGCGTGAGGAGCAGGTGAACTTCACCACGGCGTCGCAGATCGTCACGCCGAATGCGTTCCTCGATCCCACCTCGCTTGGCCAGTACCTCGGCACCTCCATCGCCTCGGCGCTGATCGCGTCGGGCATGCCGGCCGCACAGGCGCAGGCGACCGCTGCCGCGGCAGCCCCGGCGATCGCCGGCGGCCTGGCGAAGGTGCCGGTGGGCGTGGTGGCGCTGAACAACAGCACGCTGCACGATCGCGCCGACATCATCGTGTCGTATCGCAACGTGGACACGAAGATCTTCCTCGGTGGTGCCGACGTCGCCTTCGATTACCTGCTCGAGGATGGCTACAGCATCGCCACGAACTTCTCGTGGGTGAGCGCGGATTCGTTCCCGACCGTGGACGGCGGCAACCAGCAGCCACTCCGCATCAACGCGCCGTCCAAGAAGGGATCGTTCGCGTTCCGTCGCGACCAGGAGGCCGAGGGTCGTCACTTCGAGCTTCGCGCGCGGTATCACGACGGCTTCAAGATCAACTCCGGACTCTACAGCACGGGCGTGAACTATCCGAACGTCCGCGCCATCGGCTCGACGTACAGCTATGACCCGATTCACCCGGGGATGCTCTTCGACGCCAGCTACACCATGCGCCTGCCGCACTCCAACGGGAAGGCGATGTGGTCGCTGAGCGGCACCAACCTGCTCAACCACGGCTCGGCGACGTTCGCCGGCGTGCCCTCCCTTGGCCGCATGCTCATGACGCGGGTGCAGTACTCGTACTGAGCGGCCACTTGCAGTGAGCGGCGGCGGTGGGTCCCCCAGGACCTGCCGCCGTCGTTGCGTATCCGGCGCCCCCCACGCCTATTCCTCATCGTGACCATACTGGCCGAGCCGGGCCGCCGACTGGTGATCGCGCACCGGGGCGACAAGACGAACTTCCCGGAGAACACCACGGCCTCGTTCGACGCCGCGGTGGCCATGGGCGTGGACGCGATCGAGTTCGACGTCAGGCTCACTCGCGACGGGCAGGCGGTGGTGATCCACGATCCCACGCTCGAGCGCACCACCGATGGGCGGGGCGAGGTGCGGGCCCATTCGCTGCGCGAGCTGCAGCGGTTCGACGCGGGTGCGAGGTTCGCCGCGCAGTGCGGCACGGGGCTGCGCGTGCTCACGCTCGCCCACGTGCTCGAGCGCTACTCGGCGATGCCGATGCTGATCGAGGTCAAGCTGCCGGAGGCGGTGCCGGAGACGCTGCGCCTGCTGCGGGCGCACGGGCTGCTGGAGCGCGTGCTGGTGGACTCGACCGACCGCCGCGCGGTGGAACCCTTCCGGGGCGTGACGGAGACGGGTGCGTCGCTGACGGACTGCGTGGCGCTGCTGGCGCGCACGTCGCTGCCGCCCTTCGGGGTGAAGCGAGTGCCGTATGACGCGCTCTGCATCACGCCGAACTTCAATGGGATGCCAGTGCCGGTGGAGCGCCTGGCGCGGGCCGTGAGGCGCATCGGGGTGCCGACGCACGTGTGGACGGTGAACGACCCCGTGTACGCGGCGCGGCTCTGGAGCGCGGGGATCGAGGGGATCCTGTCGGATGACCCCGGGGTGATGATGGTCGCGCGGGAGAGGCTGGGGGGCGGGGGGTGAACGGCATTGAACAGCATTAGCCGCGGACGACCGCGGAGGACGCGGACAACTGCAACTGCAACTGCAACTGCAACTGACCTTGGCCGCCGACGAGCGCGGATGACAGCAGGAAAAGTTTCTTGAGTCTCTGTCGTTCTCCGCGGTCGTCCGCGGTCGTCCGCGGCGAATGCTGTTGCAGTTCAGGCCAGGCACCCGAATGCTTGTGGCCGCGCTGTGATGGTGCTGGCGCCCGCCACGATCTCCATAGAATGCCTCCCATGTCAGCGGCCAGGCAGCGCTTCGGGGAGCTGGGAGAACGGATCGCGGAGCGGTGGCTCCGGCGGCAGGGGTGGCGCGTCGTGCAGCGCCGCTTCCGCAGCGGCCACCGGGACATCGACCTCGTGGTCGAGCGGGAGGGCACCGTGGCGTTCGTGGAGGTGAAGGCGCGGAAGGGACTCGCCTTCGGGGACCCGGTGGAGGCGGTCACCTGGCGGAAGCAGCGCGAGCTGGGCCGCTCCGCCCGGGTCTGGATCGACCGGCACGGGAGGGAGACGGACGAGTACCGCTTCGACGTGTTCGGGGTGCTGGTGGAGGGGGAGCGGGTGCGGGTACGGCACGTTCCGCACGCCTTCGACTTCGCCGGGTGACCCGCGAAACATCCCCGAAAAAAAGCTTGATTCCCGCGAGCGATCTTCGTATTTTATTCGGGTGCCCGGCTGGAGCCTTCCAGCCCAGCTTCCGGACACGATTCGCGCTGTCTTGCCAGGGTGAGTCACCACAACCGACGAGTGTATAACAATGGCCGTTTCGACGCAGGACGACAACAAGAAGAAGGCCCTTAACCTGGCCATCGCGCAGATCGAGAAGAGCTGCGGCAAGGGCTCCATCATGCGCCTGGGCACCGATACCCGGGTGCGCATCGAGGCGATCCCCACCGGCGCCATCAACCTGGATGCGGCGATCGGCGTCGGCGGCATTCCGCGCGGCCGAGTGACCGAGATCTACGGGCCGGAGTCGTCGGGCAAGACGACGCTCTGCCTCCACATCGTGGCGAACGCGCAGAAGGCGGGTGGCGTGGCGGCCTACATCGATGCGGAGCACGCGCTCGACACGGACTACGCGCGCAAGCTCGGCGTGGACATCGAGAACCTCCTGATCTCGCAGCCCGACACGGGTGAGCAGGGGCTCGAGATCGCCGACATCCTGGTGCGCTCCGGCGCGGTGGACGTGGTGGTGATCGACTCGGTGGCGGCGCTGGTGCCGAAGGCGGAAATCGAGGGCGACATGGGCGACTCGCACGTCGGCCTGCAGGCGCGCCTCATGAGCCAGGCGCTGCGCAAGCTCACCGGCGCGATCGCGCGCTCGAAGACCTCCGTGATCTTCATCAACCAGCTGCGCGAGAAGATCGGCGTGATGTTCGGCAGCCCGGAGACGACCACGGGCGGCAAGGCGCTCAAGTTCTACGCGTCGGTCCGCCTCGACATCCGTCGCATCGGGCCCGTGAAGGACAAGGAAGACGTCGTGGGCTCGCACGTCCGCGTGAAGGTGGTGAAGAACAAGGTGGCGCCGCCCTTCAAGCAGGCCGAGTTCGACATCATGTACGCGGAGGGGATCAGCCACGCCAGCCTGGTGCTGGATATCGCGGCTGAGGCCGGGATCATCGAGAAATCGGGTGCCTGGTACGCCTACAAGGGCCAGAAGCTCGGGCAGGGGCGTGAGAACGCCAAGCTCTATCTCAAGGATTCACCGGCACTTATGGCCGAGATCGAGGTCCTGGTCAAGGAGCTCCTCGGCATGACTACAGTTGTTTCCGCGGAGCCCGAGGTCGCGGAGGACTAGCCCTCGCACTACATTCCCTTTGTAACCGGTCAGCACGGGGCCGGGGAGAAACACACAAGAAGCGACGGGACCCGGAAACTCCCAACGCCGAAAGTGTGCGACTCCCCGGCCCTCTGTCTTTCCGGTCACCTTCGCCGCGCGTTCCACGCGCTCACTACATGGCGCTGATCTCCGCAATCGTCGCGACACCACGCAAGCCGGGACGCTACGACCTGCTCGCTGATGGCGAGCACGTCGCGACCATATCCCTCGACGTGCTCGAGCGGCTGCAGCTCAGCGTCGGCGAGTCCTACGACGATGTCGCCCCCACCCTCGCGCACGAGTCCGCGCTGCTCGCCACCTACGATCGCGCGCTCAACATGCTGTCAGCGCGCGCGCGCGCGCGCACCGAGCTGCGTCGGCTGCTCGTGCGAAAGGGCGAGCCCGCCGAGCTCGTGGACGCGGCGCTGCAGCGGCTCGCCGACCAGGGACTGCTCGACGACGCACAGTTCGCGCGGCAGTTCGCGCGCAGCAAGGCACTCGGCTCCGGCATCTCGAAGCGCCGCCTCTCCCAGGAGCTCGGGCGCAAGGGCGTCGCGCGCGAGGTGGGCGAGGAAGCCATCGGCAATGTCTACGAGGAGGAGGGGCTCGACGACGGCGCCTCCATCGAGCGCGTGGCGCGCAAGAAGTACCGCACGCTGCTCCAGCTCGACGCCGAGACCCAGCGCCGTCGCCTCTACGGGTTTCTCGCGCGGCGCGGCTTCGACGCCGCGGACGTGGGACGCATGGTGAAGGAACTGGTGGGCTCCGATCCTCACGCAGGGATGGGCGACGACGACATCGGCGACGAGGATTGAGGCGGGCCCGGCATCGCCCAACCTGCACCACCGATTGAGTTTGCCCCTCGCCGCGGGCATATTGCGCCATATATGCTCGCCGCCGAGATCCGCCGCCGATTCCTCGATTATTTCGCCCGCCAGCAGCACGCCGTGCGTCCCAGCTCGTCGCTCGTCCCGGGTGACGATCCCACGCTGCTGTTCACCAACGCCGGCATGGTGCAGTTCAAGAAGGTCTTCCTCGGCCTGGAGGACCCGGACTTCGCGGGCCGGCGGGCCACCACGTCGCAGAAGTGCGTGCGCGCCGGCGGCAAGCACAACGACCTCGAGCAGGTGGGGCACACCGCCCGTCACCACACCTTCTTCGAGATGCTCGGCAACTTCTCCTTTGGCGACTACTTCAAGCGCGACGCGATCCGCTTCGCGTGGGAGTTCGTCACCGAGGACCTGAAGATCCCCAGGGAGCACATTCGCGTCTCGGTGCACCACACCGACCATGAGGCGCGCGGCCTCTGGCGCGAGATCGCCGGCCTGGATGACGCACGCATCTACGGACTGGGCGACAAGGACAACTTCTGGCAGATGGCCGACACCGGTCCCTGCGGCCCCTGCACGGAGCTCTACGTCGACCTCGCGCACCTCACGAGCGACTGGCGCTTTCCGGAGGGCGCCACGGGCGAGTGGACGGATACGTCGCGCGCCGAGTACAGCGAGCAGGCGTTCGTCGAGGGAGCCGAGGCAGGTCGCTTCCTCGAGATCTGGAACCTGGTCTTCATGCAGTACGACCGGCAGGCAGACGGCACGCTGGTGCCGCTCCCGAAGCCGAGCGTGGACACGGGCGCGGGGCTCGAGCGCATCGCCGCCGTGAAGCAGGGCGTGACGAACAACTACCACACCGACCTGTTCGCCCCGATGCTGGCGAAGGTCGAGGAGGTGGTGGGCTTCGAGTACTGGGGCCGCACGAGCGACGAGCATCGCACGGGCGTGAAGATTCGCGGTGGCAAGCCGGGAGCCGACGTGGTGGCGAACGCGGTGGATCCCGCGAGCTTCCGCGTGCTCGCCGACCATGCGCGCGCCGTGGCGTTCCTGCTCGCCGATGGCGTGTTCCCGTCGAACGAGGGGCGCGGCTACGTGCTGCGCCGGATCCTGCGACGCGCGGTGCGCCACGCCTGGCTGCTCGGGCGCACGGAGCCCACGCTCACGCACGTGGTGAAGACGGTGGTCGACACCATGGGCGACGTGTTCCCGGAACTGCGCCAGCGCGAGAAGCACGTGGTGGACACCACGCGCATCGAGGAGCAGAGCTTCCTCGCGACGATCTCGGGCGGCCTCGCGCGCTTCGAGCAGCTGGCGCCGACGCACTCCACGCAGGGGGCGAGTGACGTGCGCGGCACGATCAGCGGGGAGGATGCATTCCGGCTGTACGACACCTTCGGCTTCCCGATCGACCTCACGGAGCTGATGGCGCGCGAGCGCGGCTACGTGGTGGACATCGCGGGCTTCGAGTCCCAGCTCGACTCGCAGCGCAAGCGCTCGCAGGAGGAGCGGAAGTCGCGTCGCCTGTCGGTGCAGGTGGACGAGCTGGGCGACATGGCCCAGTGGCGGTCGGACGGGCCGGCCGACCCCGAGGCGGTGCACTTCGTGGGGTACGACCGGATCGAGATCGAGACCCAGGTGGCAGCGGTGCGCGAGCTCGGCGACCATCGCGTGGCGGTGCTGCTCGCGGAGTCCCCGTTCTACGCCGAGTCGGGCGGGCAGGTGTCCGACCACGGCGAGATCGTGGGGGATGGCTGGCGCGTGGACGTGGACGACGTGAAGAAGATCGACGGGCGTCCCGCGGCGGTCGGCACGCTCACTGGTCGTATGGGATTCGGCACGGTCATGGCCCGCGTGCCGGCCCGGCGCCGCAAGGACACGGAGCGCAACCACACGGCCACGCACCTGCTGCATGCCGCGCTGCGCGAGGCGCTGGGCGAGGCGGTGCACCAGGCCGGTTCGCTCGTGACGCCGGAGCGACTGCGCTTCGACTTCACGCACCATGGACCGGTGAAGGCCGACATCCTCGCCCGCGTGGAGCATCGCGTGAACGAGGAGGTCTGGCGCGCGACGGCCGTCACCACCGAGGAGATGCCGTATCCGCGGGCGCGCGAGCGCGGCGCGATGGCGCTGTTCGGCGAGAAGTACGGCGACGTGGTGCGCGTGGTGAACGTGGAGGGCTATTCGATGGAGCTGTGCGGCGGCACGCACGTGCGCAACACGTCGGAGATCGGCCTGTTCAGGATCGTGTCGGAGAACGGCGTGGCGAGCGGGGTGCGCCGCATCGAGGCGGTCACCGGCCCAGGGGCGTTCGCGCTCATGCAGGACCACGAGCGACGCCTCCATCATGTGGCCGAGATGGTGAAGTCGCCGATCGAGAACGTGGAGAAGCGCGTGCAGCAGCTGCTCGACGAGCGCAAGTCGCTCGAGAAGCGCATCGAGGAATCCCGGAAGGGCGGAGGCGATGCGATGGCGTCGTGGATCCGCGAGGCCACCCAGCTCGACGAGCAGGGCACGAAGTACGTGGGGCGCACGGTCACCGCGTCCGACGTGAAGGAGCTGCAGGCCATGGCCGACGCGCTGCGCGAGCAGCTGGGCTCGGGGGTGGGGATGCTCCTTGCCTCGCTCGAGGACGGCAAGAACACGATGCTCGTGGTGGTCACCGACGACCTGCGCGCGCGCGGCATTCGCGCGGACGTGCTGATCAAGGAGATCGCGGCGATTGCCGGCGGGCGCGGCGGTGGCAAGCCGCACCTCGCGCAGGCCGGGATTCCCGATGCGGGCAGCTTCGACCAGGCGCTGTCGGAAGCGCCGGCCATCATCCGTCGCCAGCTCGTCACCGCCTGATGGCCACGGTGCGCGCCTGGCTCGAGCGGCGGGACCCGGTGCCTCCCGAGGCGCTCGTCGCGCACGTGATCCAGGCGCTCGGCGGCGATGCCGACCTGTCGCAGCAGGAGACCGCGAGCCACTGCCTGGCGGCCGCCGAGCGGCTGCTGGAGTCGCTGCTCGACCTGCGACGCACCGGGCGCGACTCGGCGCTCGACCTGCTCACCGCCGATGCGCTCGCGACGTACGCGTTCGAGCACGACGCGGCCGTCCCTGCGCAACTCGATGCGCATGCGAGCGAGTCCATGCGCCGCATCGCCGCGCTTGGCGCCCGCTACGAGAGCGCGGAGGGCGTTGCCTGATGCTCGACGGGCGCCGGGGACTCGCGATCCTGGTGGATCCCGACCGCACCACGGCGGCCGACGCCGCAGCGCTCGCGAGTCGCGGCGCGGGTGAGGGCGTCGCGCTGTTCCTGCTCGGCAACAGCTTCGGTGAGGATGGCAACACCGAGCGCGTGGGCGAGGCGCTGCGCGCGGCGGCCTGCGGCGTTCCCGTGATCCAGTTCCCGGCGACGGCCTCGCAGCTGGTGCCCGTGGTCGACGCGGTGCTCCTGCTCTCGCTCGTGTCGGGGCGCAACCCGCAGTACCTGATCGAGGAGCACGTGCGGGCGGTGCCGTTCTTCCGCCGGCATCCGGAGGTGGTGCCCATCTCCACGGCGTACCTGCTGGTGGATGGCGGCGAGGTGACCACGGTGGAGTCGGTGAGCCAGACGCGCCCGCTTCCTGCGGGCAAGGCCGAGATCCTCGCGGCGCACGTGGAGGCCGCGATGCTGATCGGGATGCAGGCCACGTACGTGGACGCGGGCAGCGGCGCGCCGCGCGCGGTCAGCCAGCCGATGATTCGCGCCGCGCGCGCGGCGGCGCGGGGCGCGCTGTTCGTGGGTGGCGGCATCGCCGACGCCGCCGGAGTGCGCGCCGCGCGCGAGGCCGGTGCGGACTTCGTGGTGGTGGGCAGCCTGCTGGAGCGCGAGCGCAGCCGCATGGTGCGCGACCTCGCGCTGGCGGCGGGCGCATGATCGACATCCACACGCACCTGCTGCCCGGCGTGGACGACGGCTCGCCGTCGGTGGAGGTCTCGCTGCCCGTGCTCCTGCACTTCCGCGACGGGGGAGTGGACACCGTGGTGTGCACGCCGCACCTGGAGGCGTCGCGCGCGACGTCCGCCCCGTACGAGAAGCACTGCGAGATACTCGAAGTGCTGCGCGCCGCCGCGCCGGACACGCCCAGGCTCACGCTGGGCTGGGAGATCATGCTCGACCAGCCCGGGGTGGACCTCCGCGACAAGCGCTTCTCGCTCGGCGGGTCGAGCGCGGTGCTGGTGGAGTTTCCGCGCAGCGCGCTGCCGCCGAACGCGGCGGCTGAGCTGTTCCGGTTGCGGATGAGCGGCGTGGTGCCCGTGGTCGCGCATCCCGAGCGCTACTACGGCTGCACGGTGGACACCGTGGACGAGTGGCGGCGCATCGGCGCCGTGATCCAGATGGATGCGGCGGGAATGCTCGGTGGCGACTCCACCTCGCGCCTCTCGATGGAGCTGCTCGAGGCGGGGATGGTGGACATCCTGGCGAGCGACACGCACGGGGACCGGCGTTCGCTGGTTGCCGCGCGCGAATGGCTGCTGGAAGTCGGCGCGCCGGAACACGCGGAGCTCCTCACGAGCACCAACGCCCGCAAGCTGCTGGCGAACGAGCCGATGATCCCGGTGTCGCCGCTGCCGCGCCGCCCGGGAATGCTCGGCCGCCTGAAGGAGCTGGTGCTGGGACGCCGCTCGCGCAACACGTACTGACCCGCCGGTTCGCCTCAATCCCCAACTCATGGCATCGGGCTCGCAGTTTTCCGACGCGCTGCGCGACCTCGCCAGCACGGCCCTCCGCACCCTGGAGGAGATCGGCCCGCAGCTCGACGGCGCGCTGGCGCTCGTGCGCGAGACGGTGACGGGCGGGGGCACCCTCTTCTTCTGCGGAAACGGGGGCAGCGCCGCCGACGCGCAGCACATGGCGACGGAGTACGTCGTGCGCTACATGCGGAATCGTCGCGCGTACCCGGCCATCGCGCTCACCACGGATACGTCGCTGATCACCGCGGCCGGCAACGACCTTGGCTTCGACCACATCTTCGGCCGGCAGGTGGAGGCGCTCGCGCGCCCGGGCGACCTGCTGATCATCCACAGCACGAGCGGGAACTCGCCGAACGTGATCAATGCGGCAGGGGCGGCGCGCGCGAAGGGGGTCAAGGTGCTGGCATTCAGCGCGCGCGATGGCGGCAAGCTGCGCGACCTCGCCGACCACAACGTGATCATCCCCACGGATCGCACCGACCGTGCGCAGGAGCTGCACCTCTGCGTGGAGCACATCATCTGCGACCTGGTGGAGCAGGAGCTGTGATCGACCTCCAGGGGAAGCGGGCGCTCGTCACCGGCGGGTCTCGGGGGATCGGCGCGGCCACCGCGCGGATGCTCGCGCTCTGCGGCGCGAGCGTGGTGATCGGCTATCGATCGAGGCGCGCGGACGCGGAGCTCGTCGTGCGCGAGCTGGAGGGGCTGGGCGTCGCGGCCGGCGCATTCGCATCGGATCTCGCGACCGTCGAGGGCGCGGACGCGCTGGTGTCGAGCGCCGTGTCGCTGCTCGGCGGCCTGGACCTGTTCGTCGGCAACGCGGGGACGTGGCCCGCGGAGGACGTGCCCGTGAGCGAGATGGACGACGCGCGCTGGCATCGCACGACCGTCGACAACATCGATGCCATGTTCTTCACCTGTCGCGCGGTGTCGCGCGCCATCGAGCGCGATGGGCGAATCGTGCTGGTGGCGAGCACCGCGGGGCAGCGCGGTGAGGCGTATCATGCCGACTATGGCGCGAGCAAGGGCGCGATGATCTCGTTCGTGAAGTCGCTCGCGCCGGAGCTGGCGTCACGCGGCGTGACCGTGAACGCCGTGGCGCCGGGGTGGGTGGACACCGAGATGGTCGGGGGTGCGCTCGACGCGGGCGGCCGTGAGCGCATTGCCGCCTCGATCCCGATCGGTCGCGTAGCGACTGCGGAGGACATCGCCGGCCCGATCGTGTTCCTCTGCTCGTCGCACGCACGGCACATCACCGGCGAGATCGTGAACGTGAACGGCGGCGCGGTGCTCTGCGGATGATCGTCCTCATCTTCACCGGTGGAACGATCTCCATGCGGCACGATGCCGCGAAGGGCGGTGCCGTGCCGGCCCTCGCGGGGCGCGACATCATGGCGCTCGTGCCGGGGCTCGAGCGGATCGCCGAGCTCGAGGTGGACGACTTCGGGTCGTACCCGGGGCCGCACATGACGGGGCCGCTCATGTGGTCGTTGCGCGGGCGCATCGCGCAGCACCTCGCGCGCGCGGAGGTGGAGGGCGTGGTGATCACGCACGGCACGGACTCGCTGGAGGAGTCCGCCTACCTGGTGGCGCGCTCGCTCGAGAGCGAGAAGCCCATCGTGTTCACGGGCGCGATGCGCACCTCGAGCGACCTCGGATGGGATGGGCCGGCGAACCTCGGGGGCGCCGTGCGGGTGGCCGCGAGCAGCGCCGCGCGCGGCTTCGGCGTGCTGGTGGTGATGGGCGACCGCATCTTCTCGGGGCTCGACGTGACCAAGGCGCACACGCACATGCTGGATGCGTTCGAGAGCCCGGGCCTCGGGCCGCTCGGCGTGATCGACGATGGCGAGGTGATCTTCCGCCGCGCGCTGCCGGAGCCCACGATCGTGATCAGCGCGGAGTCACTCGCCGAGCCGATCGACCTGGTGTACGCATGCGCCGGCGCCGACTCGCGGCTGCTCGACGCGTCACTGGCCAGTGGCGCGCTCGGCCTGGTGGTCGCGGGGATGGGGCGGGGCAACGTGCCGCCGGAGATGGTGCCCGGCGTGGAGCGATGGATCGGGGAAGGGAGGCCGGTGGTGATCGCATCGCGATCGCTGCGCGGGCGCGTGGGGCCGACCTATGGATATCCGGGCGGTGGTCGGCGGCTCTACGAGCTGGGCGCGATCTTCTCCGGCAGCCGCCGCCCGCAACAGGCGCGCATAGACCTCATGCTGGCGCTGGGCGCCGGGATAGATCCAAGGGAAGTTCTCGAAGGGTAAGGGGATCTCCGCGCGCCGCGGCCGCACGGCTGAACGGGACCACGGCGGACAACGCGGGACAACCGCAGGACCCTGCAACTGCTTCTTGTCAAACAGCACACCATCGGAGCTCGAAGCCCGAGGGTGTGCCGTCAAAAAGCAGGTCGTGTTGTTCCCGCAGTTGTCCTGTGGATCCGCCGTTGTCCTGGCCGGCTGTTGCCCCTGGCCCGGGCGAACCGATGCTGGATCACGCCTTCTGCGTCACCGACACCCGCGTCCACGACTCGAAGCAGCGCCAGTCGAACTCGCGCGCCGCGCGCATCTGGTCGGGGAAGCCGAAGTAGTCCGTCCACCCTTCCTGCTCCGCGCGCCAGCGACAGCACCAGGAGAACTCGATGTCCTCCACCGTGTCCATGGTCGTCACGCGCATCACGCCGGCGAAGTCCGAGCAGCCTGACTGGCCCCTGATCTCCACCCGCTCGATCGGCATGTGAGCTTCCATGGCGAGGAGCTGCGCGAGCACGCGGCGGACCTTCACCGAGGGACCGTGACCCACCACCGCGACGCGCGCGGCCGGCCCACCCTGCACGAAGTTGCGGACGTCCGCCTTGAACTGCTCAGCGGCACGCGACTGCGCCAGGATCTGCTCGAACTCGTGCATCGGTGATGCTCCCTGCTGGATGCGGATAAACGTCCGGGGACGCGCCCTCGGCTAAATATCGCCGGTTTCGCGCGTTGCGCCTACCCACAGACTGTCTTTCCCCGCCGTTCGTCACGCGTGGGATCATATATTTCGCGGCGTGAATACCCCGGACGCGCACGTCGAGTTGCATCCTCCCGCACCAGTGCTCGAGATCGCCAACGCCCTCACCAGCGCGGGTCACGAGACGTGGTGCGTGGGCGGCGCCGTGCGCGACGCGCTCCTGGGGCAGGCTCATCTGGACTGGGACCTGGCGACCTCGGCCACACCCGAGCAGGTGCGTCAGCTCTTCGGCTACAAGCGCACGATCCCGGTCGGTATCGAATTCGGCACCGTGGGCGTCCTCGATCGCGACCGCAAGATGCACGAGGTGACCACCTTCCGGCGCGACGTGAAGACCGATGGCCGCCACGCGGTCGTGGAGTTCGGTGCGTCGCTCGACGATGACCTGGCGCGGCGCGACTTCACGATCAACGCGATCGCGTACTCGCCGAGCGAGCGCAGGGTACACGATCCCTTCGGCGGCCGGGCGGACCTGCAAAAGCGCGTGGTTCGCGCGGTGGGTGATCCCGAGCAGCGCATGCGCGAGGACCGCCTGCGCGCGCTGCGCGGAATCCGCTTCGCCGCGCGATTCGACTTCCCGATCGAGGCGCCCACCTGGCGCGCGATCCTCGCGAGCGCCCCGCACCTCGGACGCCTTTCGCCAGAGCGCGTGAAGCAGGAGCTCGAGAAGACCATGGAGCAGGTGGCACGCCCCGGCGCCGCCATGACGCTATGGCGGGACAGCGGCGCGCTCACCACGCTCATCCCCGCGCTCGGGCGCGTGGATGACGCGATCCTCTCCGCCCTCGACCTCCTGCCGCGCCCCCGGAGCGGTCCGCGCGCCGAGGGACGCAAGCTGGACCGGCTGGCGACGCTGTTCTCCGGGCTGGGCGAGGAGGGCGCGTTGCAGGTGCTCTCCGCGCTTCGCTTCTCGAAGCGCGATGCCGCGTGGGTGGCGGCGACCGTCGGGGCGTGGCACACGCTCGAACGCGCCGTGACGTCGGGAGCCGGCGCTCTCCAGTCGAATCCGGAGGCGATGCGCCGGCTGGTCGCGGCGATGGGACGGTTGCAGCTCTACGGGGCCTTCCGCGTGGCCGCCGTTCGATGGGCAGCAAGGTCGAGCGACCCGGGCGCGACCGCGACGCCGACGTCACGGGAGTTGCACGCCCTCTACCGGCGCGCGCGCGTATGCGCCCTGCGCGAGCCGATCGCGCTGGCCGACCTGGCGGTGGATGGCGACGACCTGCGACGGGCTGGCATCCCGCCCGGCCCTCAATTCGGTAAGATTCTCCACCTCCTGCTCGACCTCGTGCTCGCCGACCCGGCGCGGAACGAGCCTGCAGGCCTGCTGGACGAGGCGCGGCGGCTGCATGCCAGCCACGCGACCTGACCGAGAACCCGAGAGCGCACCGACATGTTCTTCAGAGGGAAGCAGCCCGAGGCGAGCATCTGGCGGCGGTTCCGCGCCAATACCGACGGCTTCACCTTCGCGCAGGAGGGCGAGCATTACGCGGCGCACGTCGTCGCGAACGCGGAGCGCGTGGTGGACCTGTTCCACACGATGCTCGAGCACCTGCCGCCCGCGGTGGACATCTACGTGGACGAGCTACGCAGCGGGCGCAGCTGGAAGGCTGAGTCGGTCGCGCTTCCCGACGTGCGCGACGCCATCGCACGGCTGAAGCTGCTGCTCTCGCGCTACGGCGGCGTCGAGATCGCCGTCTACACCTCGGACGACCAGCTGACGCTCAATCCGTACCTCGAGCTGTTCGTCTACGCGAAGACCGACCGCTGGCTCTACCTGCTCGAGGGCAAGGGGCTGGAGGAGCAGCGAAAGCTCCAGACCAAGAGCTGGAAGCTCAAGCGCGCCGCCTTCCCCGCGGCGCCCGACCTGGTGAATGCCGTGCAGGGCGCGGTCGAGCGCCTGTCGCTGCAGCGCGCGTGACACGCGCGGAGCTGCTGTACGCGGCAGCGGCGTTCGGTGCGAACATGCTCGGCGCGGTGGCGCTCACGTCGCGATCGCGCAGCGTGAGGGCACTCGACGCGGTGCTGGCCTTTTCGGCCGGCTTCATGCTCTCCGTGGCGTGCGTGGACCTCCTGCCCGAGGCCATCGCCCGGCACGGCGCGCAAGCCGGGATCGTCGCCCTCGCCTCGTACCTCCTCGTGCACCTGACGCAGCACACGCTCGGCCAGCACTTCCACTTCGGTGAGGAGACGCATGCGGTGAGCGGCGTCGTGAGCACGGCTGCGCTGGTCGGGCTGCTGATGCACACCTTCGTGGATGGTGTGGCCGTCACGAGCGGGCTGCTCGTGAGCGGGCTGGTGGGGACGCTGGTCTTCATGGGCGTGGTGCTGCACAAGGTGCCCGAGGGGCTCGCGATCTCGAGCCTCTTTCTCGCTTCCGGGCGCGGCCGTCGCGCGGCGCTGCTCGCCGCCGCGGCGCTCGGCACCTCGACCGTTATCGGCGTGATCGTCACCGCCCAGGTGCCCTGGCTCCGCGAGAACGGGCTCGCCGTCGCGGCGGGCGTCACGCTCTACGTGGCCGCCTCGAACCTGGTGCCGGAGTTCCAGTCCAAGGGCGGATGGCGCCTGCCGGCGAGCTTCGTGGCCGGCTGCGGCGTGTACTTCCTGGCGCGGACGCTCGGGGGAGGCTGACGGTGGCCGCCGGCAAGGGACGTCGCCGCCCGGAGGGAGAGGGCTCCGATTCGCTCTTCGTGTCGCCCATGCGCATGCAGCCGCTCGCCGCGCGCATGCGTCCACGCTCGCTCGATGAATTCGTGGGGCAGGCGCACCTGCTCGCGCCGGGCCGTCCGCTGCGCGAGGCGATCGAGCGGGGCATGGTGGGCTCGATGGTGTTCTGGGGTCCGCCCGGCACCGGCAAGACGACGCTCGCGCGACTGATCGCCCGCCACACCGAGCGCGAGTTCGTCTCCTTCTCGGCGGTCACGGAAGGCGTGGCGCGCGTGCGCGAGATCGTCGCGGAGGCCGAGGGCCGCCTCTCGTACGGGCGGGGCACGATCCTGTTCGCGGACGAGATTCACCGCTTCAACAAGTCCCAGCAGGACGCCTTCCTGCCGCATGTGGAGGCGGGCACCATCACCCTCGTGGGAGCGACGACTGAGAATCCCAGCTTCGAGATCACCGGCGCGCTGCTTTCCCGGCTGCGCGTGTTCGTGCTCAAGTCGCTCACCGCCGAAGACCTCACGGTGGTGCTGCGTCGCGCGATCGCGGACGAGGATCGTGGGCTGGGCGCGCGGCACCTCGACGTCGACGACGATGCGGTCACGCTGCTGGCCGAGCTGGCGGACGGAGACGCGCGTCGCGCGCTCACGGTGCTGGAGGCGGCGGCCGACCATGTGGGCGACGGCGGGCACATGACCGCGGAGGTCACGCGCGAGGCGCTGCAGCTGCGCGTGTCGCGCTTCGACAAGGGCGGGGAGGAGACGTACAACATGCTCTCCGCCTTCCACAAGTCGCTGCGCGGCAGCGATCCGCAGGCGGCGCTCTTCTGGATGGCGCGCTTCGTGGAGGGTGGCGGTGACCCGATGGTGCTCTTCCGGCGCAGCATTGCGATGGCCGCCGAGGACGTGGGGCTCGCCGACCCCGAGGCGCTCAAGCTGGCGGTCGCGGCTCGCGACGCCTACCACATGCTCGGGCCCCCGGAGGGCTATCTTCCGCTCGCGCAGATGATCATCTACCTGGCCACTGCCCCCAAGTCGAACAGCGCGAAGGCGGCGCTGGGTGCGGCGATGGACGCGGCCCGGGAGAACCCGACCGCCGAGGTGCCGCTCCACATCCGGAATGCGCCCACGGGCCTGATGAAGGAACTGGGATACGGAAAGGGGTATCAGTACGCGCACGACGTCGCCGAGGCATACATCCCGCAGGAGTACCTGCCGGAGAAGCTGAGGGGGACGACCTTCTATCAGCCCGGCGGCTTCGGGTTCGAGCGCGAGATCGCGAAGCGACTGGCGTGGTGGGAGGAGTTGAGACGCCGCGCGACCGGCGGAGAGGACGGCGCGCACGAATGAAGACGCGCACCTGAACGGAGGAAGATCATGCGCAAGACGATGATGCTGGTTGCGGTTGCAGCGACACTGGGCGGGGCGGCCTGCTCGGCGCTCGGGAAGCAGGTGTTCCAGGAGCCCGTGGTCGCGCTGAAGGACGTGAAGCTGCGGGGCGTGGGGCTCACGGGCGGCAACGTGGACGTGGTGCTCAGCGTCTACAACCCGAACGAGTTCCGGCTGGACGCCACGCGAATGACGTACCGGGTGTTGCTGGGCGACTCCGTCTCGTTCGCGAGCGGCGCGCTGGACAGCCGGACGACCGTGCAGTCGAAGGACTCGACGTTCGTGACCATCCCGGTCTCGTTCACGTACAACGGCCTCGGCGCCGCGGGCCGCTCGCTGCTCAACTCGGGCGCGGTGGACTACAAGGTGATCGGCGACGTGACCGTCGGGTCGCCACTGGGCAATCACACCATCCCGTTCACGTCGACTGGCCGCTTCTCGACGCTCGGCTTCGGGCGATAGGCCACAAGGAGAATCGCACATCAAAGGCGACCTGATCTCGGTCACTCCCCCGGTTGAGCGCGCGCTGCTGGTCGGCGCGCCGCTCAAGCGGGCGGGGGCCCGGCGCTCGAGTGACGAGCACCTGAAGGAGCTGGAGCGCCTGGCCGAGACGGCGGGCGCGGAGGTGGTGGGGACGTTCACGCAGCAGATCGAGCGGCCGCATCCGGCCACCTACCTCGGCAAGGGCAAGCTGGAGGAGCTCGCGGCGCGCGTGGAGCACGATCGCGTGACGCTCGTGCTGTTCGACGACGAGCTCTCGCCCTCGCAGGGCAACAACATCGAGAAGGCGATCACCTGCCGCGTGATGGACCGCGCGGAGTTGATCCTCGACATCTTCGCCACGCGGGCGCGGACGTCGGAGGCGAAGATGCAGGTGGAGCTCGCGCAGCTGGAGTACATGCTGCCGCGGCTCACGCGCATGTGGACCCACCTCGAGAAGTTCCGCGGCGGCATCGGCATGCGCGGCCCCGGGGAAACGCAGCTGGAGACGGACCGCCGGCTCATCAACCACCGCATCAAGGTGCTGCGCGAGCGGCTGGTGGACGTGCAGAAGGGGCGGGAAGTGCAGCGCAGCAATCGCCGGAATTCCTTCAAGGCCTCGCTGGTGGGCTACACCAACGCGGGGAAGTCGTCCATCCTCCGCGCCATGTCCGGCGACGAGCAGGTGTACGTGCAGAACCAGCTCTTCGCCACGCTCGACCCGCTCACGCGCGAGGTGGACCTGGGGGAGAATGCCAAGGTGCTGCTCACCGACACCGTGGGCTTCATCCGCAAGCTGCCCCACCACCTGGTCGCCTCGTTCCGCGCGACGCTCGAGGAGACCAAGGACGCCGACGTGTTGCTGCACGTGGTGGATGCCAGCCATCCGCAGTGGGAAGAACAGCGCATGGTAGTGGAGCAGGTGCTGGGTGAGCTCGGCGTGACGGAGCAGCCGTCCCTGCTCGTCTTCAACAAGACCGACCTGCTGCCTGAGGATGAGCTGCTCGCGCTGCAGGCTCGCGTGGGGGCGCTGGTGCCGGGGGCGATCTACGTGTCGTGCGCAACCGAGGGCGGCCTCGATCCGCTCACGCGCGCCCTCGCAGGGTCGATTCGCGCGCGTCGCCCCGTCTCGGAGCTGAGGCTGCTGCCGGAACAGGGGCGGCTGCTGGCCGACCTCCATCGCCTGGGCCAGGTGCTCGAGCAGCGCACGGATGGCGACCGCGTGGTGGTACGCGCACGCATGGACGCCGCGCTCCTGGGACGGATGAAGCAGGCTGGTGCGGAAGTCGTGACGGAATAATGGGGCGTCGATCGCGCTAAGTCGCGTGGCGGCATGACCATTGAGCTCGGCAGGGCACCGATCTTGCTTTTCTCACGCGCGTAATGCGCGATCACACACTCTCGCTCGGCCTGCACCTTTTCGGATTCGTCACGGCGCTCCTCGGATCGCTCGCGTTGACGTGGCTGGTGCGCGGACGTGCCCGCAAGCTCCAGCTGTTCGACGGGCACGACGACCGCAAGGTTCATCGCGGCGACATCCCCCGGGTCGGCGGGGTGGCGGTCTTTTCGGCTGCCACGGTTGCGCTGGGACTGACGCTCGCGCTGTTCGGCTCCTCGGTGCTCGGCGAGACCGCGCACGGGCTGACGGTGATCCTCCTCGGCGCCGCCGCGATGCACTTCGTGGGGCTGGTGGATGACCTCTACTCCCTGCGCGCCCGAGTGAAGTTCGTGTTCCAGATCATCGTCGCGCTCGGCGTGTTCGCGGCGGGCGTGCGCGTCTCGTCGCTCACGCTGCCGGGAGTGGGCGTGGTGGAGCTGGGCGGAACGGTAGGGCTCGTCTTCACGGTGATCTGGCTGGTGGGTGTCACGAACGCCTTCAACCTGATCGACGGGCTCGATGGGTTGGCCTCGGGTGCGGCGCTCTTCGCGCTCACCACGATGTTCGTCGTCGCCGGCATCAACCATCAGTACGGCGCCACGCTGCTCACGCTCGTGCTCGCTGGCGCCACGCTCGGATTCCTCGCGTACAACTTCCATCCGGCGTCGATCTTCCTGGGTGATTCCGGCAGCCTGTTCCTCGGCTTCATGCTCGCGGGCATTGGCCTGTTGAGCTCGCAAAAGGGCCAGACCGTCGTAGCGGTGTCCATTCCCATCGTGGCGCTCGGCCTTCCGGTCATCGATACCGCGCTGGCGATCTTCCGCCGCTTCCTGCGCGGCCAGCCGATCTTCTCGGCCGATCGGGGACACATCCATCATCGCCTGCTGCTGCTCGGCCACAGCCCGCGCAAGGCGGCGCTCGTGCTGTACGCCGCGTGCGCATCGCTCGCGCTGGCCGGCATGCTCCTGGTGAATGACTCGGGCTACGTCGCGCTCGTGCTCCTGGTCGTCGGGCTGGGCACCACGCTGTTCGTGCAGAGCCTGCGATATCACGAGTTCGCTGAGCTGGGACGCGTGGTGCGCAAGGGATTCAAGCAGCGCCAGGTGATCGGCCGGGGCGTTCGCGTGCGCGAGGCGAGCCTTCGCGTGTCCGAGCTCGGCACGCTCGACGAGATCTTCGAGGCGCTCGGGAGCACCTTTGCCGCCGACGACTTCCAGCGTGCCGAGCTTCGCCTGCGGCCCTCGTTCGTGTATGGACAGGGCGTGGCCTCACTGGATCGCCGTTTCGACGACGACCTGGCCGTCTGGACGTGGCTGCGAACGGAGGTGGCCGAGGCGTCACTCTGGGAGATCAAGCTGCCGCTGATCGATGAGCGCGAGGGTCGCGTGGGATCGATCGTCCTCTGGCAGGACGGCCTGGGTGACGAGACCGCGCTCTCGCACATGCACACGATCGCGCGAGAGCTGCGCGGCGTGGTGCAGGTCAAGGTGCTGACGCTCTGGCACAATGACGCCTATGGCGCGCGCTTCCGTGACGATGGCGAAGCGAGCACCTTCGAAGTCGTGGTTCCCCTTCCCACCGCGGACGACGGATTCCGCCGGCGGGACGAGTTGGTGGCGGGAGAAGGGAAGGGCGCGAGCCGTACGCGTCGCCCCGAAGGGGGCGCCCGCTCGAAGGCCAGGTAGGCGATGCCGCGGTTCTGCATCGTGACGGCCGCCCACGTGTCGGTCGCGCCTCGCCCCGTGAAGGCCGCTGACGCGCTCGCGGCCGCGGGGCACCACGTGACCGTGGTGGCGCTCGACCAGCGCGCCGACCTCGCCGCGCGCGATGAGAGACTGCTCGCCACGCGGAGCTGGCATCACGCGCCGGTGCAGGCGCGTCGCGGCGACCGGGGAAGCGCGCAGTGGATGCTCTGCGCCGCGGTGCAGGCGCTGGCCGCGGCATCGCCGGCGCCCCTGAGCGCCATTCCCGCCATCCGGGACCAGGCGGTGAGCCGCTACCTGCTGCCGCTCGAGCATGCGATCGTTCTGCAGCGGCCTGACGTGATCGTCGCGTACACCATCGAGGCGCTGCCGGCCGCCGGGCGCGCCGCCGCGAAGACGGGCGCCGCGCTGGCGTTCGACGTGGAGGACCTGCACAGCGGCCAGCTGCCGGACGAGATGTACGACTCGCCCCGCGCGCGACTGGTGCGACGAGTGGAATCGGCGTGGCTGCCGAGGTGCGACCTGGTGACGGCGAGCTCCGACCCGATCGCGCAGCTGCTCATGGAGCGCCTCGGCATCCCTCGGCCGTTCACGATCCTCAACAGCTTTCCGTCTCTTGCCGCGGAGTCCGTGCGCCAACCGCGCGCGGTCGAGCCAGGGGGCGAGCCGCTTCGGTTGTACTGGTTCTCCCAGATGATCGGTGAGCGGCGCGGACTGGAGGATGCCGTGGACGCGCTGGGGCTCGCCGGTGGAAACGTGGAACTGCACATTCGCGGAGACGCGAGCGCCTCGTACCTTGCGGGATTGCTGGCGCGTGCCGCGCGCAATGGCTCGCGCGACCGCGTGATCATTCACGCCGCGGGCGATCCCGACGAGCTCGTGCCCCTCGCGTCGCACTACGACGTGGGCCTCGCGCTCGAGCCGGGCTTCTCCGAGAACAACCGGCTCGCGCTCTCGAACAAGCTGCTGAGCTATTTCGCCGCCGGCATTCCCGTGATTGCCACGGACACGCCGGGGCAGCGGGCCGCGCTCGACGCGGTGCCGAACGCCGGTGTGCTCTATCGCGCAGGCGACATTCCCGCGCTCGCGGCCGCCATCGCCCGGTGGCGCGACGATCGCCCTTCCCTCGCCGGCGCAAAGCGTGCGGCGCGAGAGGCTGCGCGCGCCCGCTTTTCCTGGGCAATCGAGGAGCCGCGCCTGGTGCAGGCGCTCGGCGCGCTGGCATGAGCGCGCGCCGGCTGCTGATCGTCGCGCCCGCATTTCCCCCGCACCCCTCGCCGGCCACGCACCGCGCGCGCTTCCTGGCGCGCTACGCCGGCGCGAATGGCTGGGATGCGGAAGTGATGATGGTCGATCCGCGCTACATCGCCGAGGCGCCCGACGAGGAGTTGCTGGAGCTCCTGCCGGCAGGCCTTCGCATCACGCGCACGAAGGCGATCCCAACGCGGCTCGCCCGACGCGTCGGCCTCGGCGACCTCGGCATGCGCGCGTACTTCCCCATGCGGCGCGCGCTGCTGCAGCTCTGTCGCGAGCGCAAGCCGGACGTCCTGTTCCTGCCGGGAGGGCCCTTCGTCACCTTCCAGCTGGGCGCCGACGTCCGGCGCGAGCTGGGCATTCCGTACGTGCTCGACTTCACCGACCCGTGGGTGTACCCGCTGAGCGAGGCGGAGGATCATCCATGGAGGAAGATCTTCTGGACCATGCGGCTCGGCGCGGCCATGGAGCCGGCGATCGTGCGCGAGGCGGCGCACGTGCTCGCCGTGTCCGACGGCACGAACGACGGCATTCGCGGGCGCTATCCCGACGTCCCCGCCGACCGCTTCAGCGCGGTGCCGTTCGGCTTCGAGGCGACGGACTTCGACCGGATTCGCGAGCGCGGTTCGCGTCACGAGTACTTCGATGCGAACGATGGGCTCACGCACCTGGTGTACGTGGGTGCCATGCTGCCGAATGGATACGAGACGCTCCGCGCCACGCTGCGTGCCGTGCAGCAGTTGCGCGAGCGCGCTCCCGATCCGTTCTCCAGGCTGCGACTGCACTTCTTCGGCACCACGTATGACCCGAACCCCACGCGGGGGCTGGTAGAGCCGGTCGCGCAGGAGATGGGTCTCGGTGACATCGTGAGCGAGCACCCCAGGCGCATCCCGTACCTCGACGCGCTGCGCGTGCTGACCTCGGCGCAGGGGATTCTCGCGCTCGGCAGTACCGATCATCACTACACCGCGTCGAAGATCTTTCCGTGCATCCTCGCGCGACGGCCGCTGCTGGCGGTGTATCACGAGCGGAGCACCGTGGGCGACGTGATGCGCGAGACGCACGCGGGCGCGCTCGTGACGTATGGGGACGAGGTGCGCGCGGAGCAGCGAGTGGGCGCAATCGCTGACGCACTCGCAGCGCTGCTGCTGCCGGGCGGGTACGACCCGGCGCTCGTACGACTGGATGCGCTCGAGTCGTACTCCGCGGAGCGCATGTCGCGGCACATCTTCTCGGTGTTCGACCGCGTGTCCCAGGCAGCGCATGGCTGAGCGCTATCACCTGGGCGTCATCGCCACGCACCCCGTGCAGTACAACGCGGCGCTCTACCGCGAGCTCGCGCGGCGTGTCGACGTCACCGTCTGCTTTGCGCACCGGCCCACCGCCGCCGAGCAGGGGCACGGCTTCGGCGTGGCATTCGAGTGGGACGTGGACGTCACCGCCGGCTACCGGCACCTCTGGCTCGCGAATCGGGCGAAGGATCCCGGGGCCAACAGCTTCTCCAGCTACGACACCCCGCACGTGGCGGGCGTGATCGAGCGTGAGCGCTTCGACGGGCTGCTGTTGATGGGATGGCACGCCCGCAGCTACCTGCAGGCGCTGCGCGCCGCGCGCCGCAGCCGGATTCCCGTGTTCGTGCGCAGCGACTCCCAGCTCGGCGCGCAGTCCTCTGCGCTCAAGCGTATGGTGAAGCGCCTGGTGTATCCGCCCTTCATCCGGCGATTCGATGCGTGCCTGAGCGTGGGGGCCCGCTCGGATGAGTATTTCCACCACTACGGGGCCAGGCGAGTGCTTCGCTCGCCACACTTCGTGGACAACGACTTCTTTTCGGCCGAGGCGGACAGGGCATCGCCGGAGCGCGGGTCCGCCCGTGCGCGGTGGCAGTTGCCGGTGAACGCGACCGTCGCGCTCTTCGCGGGGAAGTTCGTGGAGAAGAAGCGGCCCCTGGACTTCGTGAAGGCGGTCGCAGGGTCGCGCGACGCCGGCGTGGTGGGCCTGATGGTGGGGGACGGGGAACTCCGGTCCGCCTGCGAGGCGGAGGCGGCGCGGCTCGACGCCCCGATCCGGTTTGCGGGCTTCCTGAACCAGCGTGAGATCCCGGCTGCGTACGCGGCATCAGATGTGCTTGTGCTCGCCTCGGATGCGAGAGAAACGTGGGGACTCGTGGTGAACGAGGCGATGGCCAGCGGTCGACCCGCCATCGTCTCCGAGGCGGCCGGTTGCGCACCTGACCTGGTGCGCAGCGGCCGCACGGGCTTCACCGTTCCGCTCGGCGACGTACGGGCGATCGCCCGGCACCTCGGTGCCCTGGCGGGTGAACCGGGTCGCGCCCAGGCCATGGGCGCGAGCGCCCGGGACCTGGTGCACGACTGCTTCAGCGTGACGCGGGCGGCGGACGGGGCGAGCGAGGCCATGCTCGCTGGGAGGACTGCCTCGTGACGGCCACCACCTTCCCCCTGGAGGGCACGGCGCGGAGGCCCCGTGCCGAGCGTTGGCGCTACTTCGTGCCGGCGTCGACGTTCAGCCGCGCCCTCTTCGGGAGCGTGCTCGCGGGGATGCTGCTCTGGCCGACCTACGGCGGCATCTCCGCGTGGATCGGACCTGGGCTCGCGACCGCGGTGTTTCTCGCCTGGCACCTGCTCGCCGTAAGGAGCGAGTTGCCGTGGCTGCCAGGCCTCCTGGGGTTGCTGGTACTGCTGATGGACGTCATCGCCCCGTGGCTGGTGTACCTGCTGCCGCGCGACGTGCCGTCGCTGCCCATGGCCCTGCCCGCGCCGGACTATTTCGGCTACGTCACGCCGGCGATCATGGCGTTCGTGCTGGGGATGTACCTGCCGCTGAAGGGTCCGGCTCGCCGCACGCCACCGCGAGAGGCGGAAAAACCGATCGAGCTGTCCGGGCCCATGCGCCTCGCGCTGAACGCGATGATCTACGGCGGCCTGCCCTTCCGGCTTGCCCTGCTCGCGCACGCGCTGCCGAATTCGCTGCAGTTCGTGGCCGTGCTCGCGGGGTACCAGTGCTATGTGGGCGCCTTCGCATTCACGATCGCCCGCGCGCCCGGCTGGCGCTGGCGCCTGCTGCTCGTCGTCGCCTCGGAGATCATCCTGCAGTCGTACGGCGGCCAGTTCCTCGAGCTGCTCATCTGGCTCTCGCTGGCCGGCATGATGATCATCTACCGCTCGCGCACGCCACGCTGGATGTTCGTGGTGGGAGCCGTGATGCTGTTCGTGCTCACGATGGCGCTCAACGGCGTGAAGATGGGCTTTCGCGAGCAGATGCGCGAGAGCAACGACGACGCCGCGGCCCGCAGCGGCAAGCTTGGCGGCGCGGTGCTGGAGTACGCGACGCGACCCAGCCTGCTCTTCTCGAAGACGAACCTCGTCTTCAACCTGTCGCGATTCAACGAAGGGTGGATCATCGGGCGCGTGCTCACCTGGACGCCGCGCTCGGAGCCGTACGCCAAGGGTGAGACCATCGTCACGGCACTTGCCGGCGCGGCGGTGCCGCGGTTCATGAATCCCGACAAGGTGGTGGCCGGCGGCTTCGTGTTCCTCACGCGCTTCAGCGGAATCGAACTGGTGGGCGTCACGAGCATGAACTACGGCATCATCGGCGAGATGTACGCGAACTTCGGGATGGGCGGCATCATCGCGTGCTTCGTGTATGGCCTGCTGCTCGGGCTGCTGTTCGCCACCGCGCGACGATGGTCCCTCGGTTCCCCGCTCTGGTGGGCCTGGGTGCCATTCATCATCGCGCCGGCGATCTCGCCCGAGCTGAGCACGGCCGAGATCCTGAATCACGTGGCCAAGGCCTCGCTGATCGCGTGGATGATCATCTGGCTGGCGCCGGGGTGGTCGACGCTTCCGAAGCGAGTCCGCGTCGCCCGGACGAGAAGGGCAGAGGGCATGGGCCCTGCAGCCCTCGGCCGCTGATGCACACGATCGCGGTGGCACCATGGAGCGCTGCGCGCACGGATGCGCTGCCACTTGCGGGCCAGCGCGTGGGCCTGGCCACGCCACTCGGCGCGCGCGGCGGTGACGGCATCGGCTACGTGGCGGGACTGCTGGACCGCGCGATCACCGAATTGAGCGGCGCACCGCCCCGCCTGATCGAGCTTGGGCCGAAGGCAGGCTCGCTCACGTCGCGCGGTCGTTTCGCGGCCGGCATCGCGGCATGGCAGCTCAGCCGGCGCGCCGACTGGGTGCTCTACAATCACGTGGGGCTCGCGCGTGCGCATGGGCTCGTTCCCCGCGCACTGGCACTTCCCTACGCCGTGTTCGTGCATGGCAAGGAGATCTGGGACGCGCCACTGGATGCGTCGCGTCGCCGTGCGCTGGTGGATGCCCGGCTGCTGGTCACGAACTCGCAGTTCACCGCGCGAAAGCTGCGCGAGGCCTGTCCCTCCGCTCCACTCGGGGTGGCGTGTCCGCTGGCGCTGTCCGAGGCGGACGCGCCCGGGCATGAGATGTCCGGCGAGGATCGCGCAACGCTGGCGCGGTGTGGTGCCGGCTACGCGCTGATCGTGGGTCGCCTCTCGAGCGGCGAGCGATACAAGGGGCACGACCAGTTGATCGAGGCATGGCCCCGGGTGCGCGCGCGCGTGCCCGGCGCGCGGCTCGTGGTGGCTGGCGGTGGCGATGACCTGGACCGGCTGCGCGCCAAGGCGCGCGCGGCGGGGCTGGCAGGGGAGATCCTCTTTCCTGGCCGCGTGAATGACGCGCTGCTCGAGGGACTCTTCGCCAACGCGCGGGCGTTCGTGATGCCGAGCACCGGCGAGGGCTTCGGCCTCGTATACCTCGAGGCAATGCGGCAGGCGCTGCCCTGCGTGGGCGGGACCGATGACGCGGCGGGCGAGGTGATCGTTGACGGCAGCACGGGCTGGCTGGCACCGCAGCGCGACATTGCCCAACTCGCCAATCGCGTGGCGAGCCTGCTCGAGAATGCGGAGCTCGCGCGCAGCATGGGCGAGGCGGGGCGCCGCCGCTTCGAGCGTGACTTCACCTTCCCGCAGTTCCGCGCCCGCATCGCCGCCGCGCTCACGCCGGTGTTCGGCTCGCGAGGGCGCGACTGATGTGCGGCATCGCCGGGGCCTTCGGAAATGCGCGTGGCGGCGACGTGGTCGGTCGCATGACCGCCTGCCTCGCGCATCGTGGTCCGGACGATGGCGGCCTCACGCGGCTCATCGCGCCGGGCGGAGATCCCGCGGGCGCGTTCGGGCATCGGCGCCTCGCGATCATCGACCTGTCGCCGCTCGGTCACCAGCCGATGTTCGCGCAGTCGAGCGGCGAGCGGCACGTGCTCGTGTTCAACGGCGAGATCTACAATTATCGTGAGCTGCGACTCGAGCTGCAGCAGGACGGGGTGCAGTTCCGCTCGACGTCCGACACCGAGGTCATTCTCGAGGGGCTGATCCGCCACGGCGCGCGGTACGTCGCGCGGCTGCGCGGAATGTTCGCGCTGGCCTGGTGGGACTCGCACGCGGGTCGTGGCGTGGTGGCGCGCGACCAGTTCGGCATGAAGCCCCTCTACCTCGCGCGCCGCGAGGGCAACGTCCTGTTCGCCAGCGAGGTGCGCGGGCTGCTCTCGTCGGGAATGGTGGAGCGGCGCGCCTCTCCTCGCGCGCTCGCTGGCTATCTCGCCAGCGGCTCCGTGCCGGAGCCGCTGGCGATGATCGCGGGTGTAGAGATGCTGCCCGCGGGTCACTTCGCGGAGGTGACGGTGGCGAATGGCGTCGCAACCTGCGGCGCACCACGCGCATTCGCCCCGGCGCTCGAGGGTTCCGGCCGCCCGCTCGTGCGCGACGCGCGCGAAGCCGCACGGATGGTGGAGGCCGCGCTCCGCGACAGCGTGCAGGGGCACCTCATTGCCGACACGCCGGTCGGGTCGTTCCTGTCGGGCGGCATCGACAGCTCCGTGATCACCACGCTGGCGGCAGAGTCGAGCGCCTCCCCGATCGACACCTTCACCATCGTGCTCGGAGAGGCGGGCTTCGACGAGGCGGCCTACGCACGCGCAATCGCGCACCGCCTCGGAACGCGGCACCATGAGATCCCGCTCGGCGGTGGTGACATGCTCGAGGCGCTGCCCGCGGCGTTGCGGGCCATGGACCAGCCATCGCTCGATGGACTGAACACCTTCGCGGTGAGTCGCGCGGTGCGCGAGAGGGGCATCAAGGTCGTGCTCTCGGGCCTCGGCGGCGACGAGCTGTTCGCGGGCTATCCGTCGTTCGCGCGGGCGCGTCGCGTCGCCCGCCTGTGGCTCGCGCCCGATGGCGTGCGTCGCGCCGCCGGCGCACTGATGGGTCGCCGCGGAGGCCGCGCTGAGAAGATCGCCGCCATGGTGTCCGAGCAGACGCCGGCCCGAGGCGCATACGAAGGATCGCGCACCCTGTTCGGCCCGCGCGCGCTCCTCTCGCTCGGGGTGGTGCCCGACTGGCCGCGCGCCGGTGATGCGCCGCCGAACTTCACGATGCTGCAGCAGGTGTCGTGGTACGAGGTCACCGGCTACATGCGCTCCACGCTGCTGCGCGATTCGGACGTCTTCAGCATGTCGCACGGACTGGAACTGCGCGTGCCCTTCGTGGATCGCGCCGTGGCGGCTGCGTCGATGGCGATCGACGACTCGCTGAAGATGCGCCAGGGCGTGAACAAGCCACTGCTCATCGACGCCATGGGCGCGAAGCTCCCGCGCGAGGTGTGGGATCGTCCCAAGCAGGGGTTCGCGCTTCCGTTAGACCACTGGATGCGTGGCGAGTTGTACTCGGAGGTCGAGCGCGCGCTGCTGGATCCGGTTCGCGTGCGTCGCAGCGGGCTCGATCCTGCCGGCGTGGCGATGGTATGGAGCGGGTTCCTGGCCCGCCAGCCGGGGCTCAGCTGGAGCCGGCCCTGGGCGCTGTTCACGCTGGTGCGCTGGGCGGAGCAGGTCGGACTCGAGGGCGGCGCGGCGGAGCCCGCGGAGCCCCAGTTGCTGGAGGCCTGATGCGCATCCTGCACGTGATCGCCGGCGTCGGCCTGCGTGATGGGGGCCCCAGCGTCGCCATACGGGGCATGACGGAGGCGCTCGTCGCCGCCGGACACGAGGTGACCGTCGCGACGACGGACTCCGACGGCGCCGGATCGCTCGATGTGCCGCTCGGCCAGCCCGTGATGCAGGCCGGCGTAGAGTATCGCTACTTCCGGCGCAACCTGCCGGGCAGCTGGAAGTTCTCGTGGCCCCTCACGCGCTGGCTCTGGCAGCACGTGCCCCGCTTCGACGTGGTGCACGTGCACGCGCTGTTCTCCTACAGCACCATCCCCGCGTGTCGCACGGCGCGCCGGCGTGGGGTGCCCTACGTCATGCGGCCACTCGGCACCCTCGACCCGTGGGGACTGGGGCAGCGCGCGTGGAAGAAGGCGCCGTACTTGCGCCTGGTCGAGCGCTCGCACCTCGATCATGCGGCGGCCATTCATGTCACCTCCGAGGCGGAGGCCGCAGCGCTCGCGTCACTCGGCTACGCCAGCACCACGCGCATCATTCCGCTCGGCGTGCCGGTGCCGGCCGCCGTGCCCCGGCTGCGCGAGGCAGCGGCGCCGGTTCGCCTGCTGTTCCTGTCGCGCCTTCACCCAGTGAAGGGGCTGCCGCTGCTGCTCGAGGCGATGCGCCGGTTGCCCTCCGACCTGCCGGAGTGGAGGCTCACGATCGCGGGACGTGGGGAGGGGAGCTACGGCGCGGAGATGCAGGAGCTGGCGCGCGACCTCGGGCTCGGCGAGCGCGTGACGTTCTGCGGCGCGGTGGAGGGCGAGGAGAAGGAGAAACTGCTGCGACGTGCGGACGTGTTCGTGCTCCCGTCGCAGAGCGAGAGCTTCGGGATCGCCGTGGCCGAGGCGATGGCGTACTCGCTGCCGGTGATCGTGTCCCGCGACGTGGCGCTGGGCCGCGAGGTGGAGTCGGCCCGCGCGGGACTGGTGGTGCCGCGCGAGGCCGATGCGCTCGCGGCAGCCATTGCGCGCCTCGTTCGCAACCCGGTGGAGGGTGGCGCGATGGGCGGGCGCGGGCGCGCGCTCGTGGAGGAGCGCTTCTCGTGGGCTGCTGCTGCGTCCTCGCTGCAGACGCTCTATTCCGGCATTGCGCGCCCGCGGCTCGAACTGGGACGGCGCGACGATGCCCTCGCGACGCCGCCGAGGATCGCGTGACAGGCACGACGACGGAGAGGCGGCCCGTGTCGGTGATGATCTTCACCCTCGATGAGGAGATCCACCTGCCGTCGTGCCTCGAGGCGCTGTCGTGGTGCGACGACGTGATCGTGGTGGACTCGTTCAGTCGCGATCGCACCGAGCAGCTGTCGCGCGAGGGCGGAGCGCGCTTCTTCCAGAACGCCTTCACCGGCTTCGGCAGCCAGCGGAACTGGGCGCTCGACCACACCTCGCCGAAGCACGACTGGATCCTGGTGCTCGATGCCGATGAACGCGTCACGCCGGAGCTCGCGACCGAGATGGGGGAGGTACTGGCTGGCGATACCGCGAATGTCGGGGCCTATCGCCTCAAGCGGCGCTTCTACATGTGGGGCCGCTGGCTGCGCCACAGCAGCCTGTATCCCTCGTGGGTGGTGCGACTCATCCACAAGGATCGGGTTCGTTACGTCGACCGTGGGCACGCCGAGACCCAGGAGGTGCAGGGGCGCACGCTCGAGCTCCAGCATGACCTGATCGACGAGAACCTGCGCGGAGTGGACGAGTGGTTCGCGCGCCAGAACCGGTACGCACGCAAGGAAGCGGATTACGAGCTGGCGCACTCGGCTCGCCATGCCGAGCTGGCTGGGCTGCTGTCCCTAGACCCGCTCCGTCGCCGCCAGGCGCTGCGCCGGCTCGCGTACGACCTGCCGTTCCGGCCTTTCTTCTTTTTCGTGTACAGCTACTTCATCCGAGGGGGCTTTCGTGACGGGCGCGACGGGCTGGTGTTCTGCGCGATGAAGGCCCTGTATCAGGGGATGATCGTCGTGAAGAAGTACGACGCGCGGAAGAGTTACGCATTGATGGATCCCGATTCCGGCCGACGCTGAGCCCCAACTATCCAAGATGAAGCGCCAAATACCTGCGCTCGATGGACTTCGCGCCATCGCCATCCTCATGGTAATGGCGTTCCATTTCTGGAAGGAGGCGCCAACCGACCCAGTGCACTCGGCGGTGTCGCTCGTGTTTACTGCGGGATGGGCGGGTGTGGACCTGTTCTTCGTATTGTCCGGATTCCTCATCACCGGGATCCTGGTCGACGCGCGCGCTGACCCACACTACTTCCGCAATTTCTATGTGCGCCGGGCACTCCGGATTTTTCCATTGTACTACACAGCACTAGCGTTGCGGTTCTGGATCCTGCCGACGCTGCTGCCTACCCAGCCTGCACTCGCGTTCACACGCCAACAGGCCGCATGGGCCCTCACCTACCTCAACAACGTTGCCAACGTGGTGCCTCGGGGCTCGACGCTCGACGTGCAGCATTTTTGGTCGTTGGCAATCGAGGAGCAGTTTTACCTCGCCTGGCCGGCGGTGGTACTCGCATGCTCGAGCGAGCGGCTGCGCAAGGTCGTAGTTGGCCTGGCGCTGGTTGGGGTGCTGTCGCGAGTGGCTTCGGAGCTGGCTTTTCCCGGAAACCTGATGGCGTATTTTCTCACGCCCATGCGCGTGGACGCGCTCGCGATGGGCGCATGGATCGCGCTGGAACAGCGTCGAACCGGGGGCCTCGCACGAATCCGGAGCCATGCTCGGACCATTCTCTTCGGATGCGCGCTTGCGCTAGTCATCGCCGCCATTCCCTCCCGGGGCCGCCTCCTCTTCGACTATCCACTCGTCCTCACGCTCGGAACTCTCGCCTTCGACGTGACGGCCGCTATGGTCGTCGTGATCGTGCTCGAATCTGGCGTGAATTCCTCAGTCGTTCGGTGGCTGGACTCCTCGGTCCCTCGCAAGATCGGGAAGCACAGCTACGCGCTCTACGTCATCCACTGGCCGCTGTACCTCGTGGCGCGTGCGCAAGTTCACACGGAGCGCGTGCCAAGCATCTTCGGTTCCCGCCTGCCCATCCAGCTCGCATTCGATCTGGGGATGCTTGGGGCGACGATGCTGCTGGCGCTGGTCAGTTGGCACCTGATCGAGCAGCCGTTCATCAGGATGAAGGACCGTTTCACGATAGTCCAGAATCGGCGCGACGGGTCAGCGGGTTGATTGTCGAGCGCACGCCGCCGGGCGGGCCTTACCGAAACAGCACCGCGTCCAGCTCGATCAGGTGATGGGTGGCGGCGTCGTCGATCACGTTGAACAGCCCCGTGAGAGAGAAGCCGAGCGACTGGTAGTAGGCGAGGGCCTCGAGATAGGGCGGGGCACCTTCGTACAGCGGCTGGATCGAGACCTCGGATTGCATGCCGAGGATGAGGGGCAGAGAGGCCCGCGCTCCCCGGAGTGCCTCGAGGTCGAATCCCTGGGTGTCGAGCTTGAGGAACACCCGCGGGGACGAGAGCGACGTCGTCAGTGTGTCGAACAGGGAGTCCAGCGTGCGGATCTCGACCGTCTCGACGAGGCGGACCGTAGGATCGCCGCCGACATGCTCAGCGCGGCTCGTCGCGGTAAGAAGGGAACTTAGGTCGCTGGAATTGCTGACATTGAGTTCTGCCGTGCCCGAGGTGGACCCGAGCGCCAAGCGGTGTGCGTCCCAGTTGCCGTCGGCAGCAGCCACTCTTGCGAGCTGCTCGAATGGAGCCGTTGCCGGCTCGATGGAAATGATGCGTCCGCGATAGCCGTAGGCTCGAAGCATCTGGCCGTACTGGCCACGATTGGCGCCGGCGTCCATCACGCAGTCGACCGAATGCTGCCGGAACATGGACATGAGGTGCCCAGGCAGTAGGTGCTTCGAGCTCTGCGCGATGCGCAAGTTGAAGAGTCCGTACTGCCTCCTGCTGAGGAGGTCGCGGACGACGTTTCCGATCATCGATGTGATACCAGGCGTGCGAGCGTTTGAATGCGCTTCGCCACCTTCCACCCGGTGAGGCGCGAGACCTTGCCGAACACTCCACCGGATGGGGGGCGAAGGGGCGAGCCACCGAGGCGGACGACCGCCTGTTCCGCTCTCCGGACGAGCGCGGCGTGGCCCGGATAGACGTCGAAGATGAACCGTTGATACAGCGTTGCGGCGGCTTCGCGCGTGCGCGGCGAATCCTCTGCGGCGCGCAGGTGTTTCTCTATGGACTCGTAGGATTCGAGAAGGCCCGCGACGGCTGACGCGCTGCGCGCCTGGCTCCAGCCGTCGACGCCCGATCGATAGAATACGCGGGCGCCGCGGGTAAAGAGCACGCGTTCACTGGCGAGAATGACCCGGTTGAAATACTCGCCGTCATCGTTTGGTGATCGTGTCGCCGACCATGGTCCGGCCCGTTCTGCCACCGCGCGGGGTACCAGCCATCCCGCAGTGGCCATCATGCCCCCGCCCATGGCAGAGCAAATCGCCCAATCAACCGGGGCGAGATCCCGCCACACGCCTTCCTCCTCGAAGGTCGCTTGCATCGGGTCGTCTCCGTAAAAGCGACCCCATTCCGAAGTTGCAACGGCGGCAGGTTGACCGCGTAACCGCGCTAATTGGCGCTCGAGCTTGTCGGGCGCGAGGAGGTCATCAGCATCCAGAAACTGCAGGAACTCCCCATGCGCTGCCGCGATGCCGGTGTTTCGGGCCACGCTCGCGCCGGAGTTCGGCTGTCGAATCAGCCTTACCCGCTCGTCCATGACGGATAGGGCGATGTCGCAGCTGGCGTCCTGAGACCCGTCATCGACCAGGACGACTTCAACATTGTGAACGGATTGGGCGAGTACGGACGAGAGTGTCGCGCGGAGCCATCGCGCAGAGTTGAACATGGGCACAATTACGCTGACAAGGGGCGCTCGCACCTTATGAGGTTGCTCCAGGACACGAGTGAAACGGACTCAGACTTCAAGACGGAACCGAGCCACAAGCGCAAGAGTTGTTCCCCGCACTACTCGAGGCGCGATCGCACGCCGACTTGTAACTCCGGTCCGTTGTCACGGCAGGAATCATTCAATTTCCTGACCTTCGGGACCTTCCGGGACGGCCGACAACAATCGATGCTAAATAAAATCTCAATGGAGAAGCGATGAGTATCGACGACGTACTTCTGGATGAAGGCGGGGCGGTGATGAACGTTCGCAATGCGACTGTCGGTGCCGTGGGCGATGGCTCCACCGATGACAGCGCTGCGTTTTACGGCCTTTCTGCTGGAACGTACGTTGTGCCTGCCGGGATCTATCGATTCGCGTCGTCGGGGACGATCGCCGAAGACGTGATACTGGAGGTGAAGAAGGGGGGCGCAGTTCCTTCCTGATTCAGCTGTGCAGATCACGATTCTTTCGGGCGTCTGCGCGAAAGCGCAACAATGGATCGACGGAAGCGCGGGAGGCACGGTCACATTTGTTGGAAATCGTCACCTAGTCTCATTCTCTCCTGTTTGGTGGGGCGTTGTTGGCGATGGGAGTACCGATGATCAACCCGCCCTAACCGCGATGATTGCCGCCATTGACGACTGCGCGCGAGTCGAGTTTCCGGGCGCGTTGGAGGTGGCACTGGGAAGCACATGGACCATCTCAAATCGTCAAGGTTTGGTTATCACATCCGGTCGCGATCCGCGACAGGGCGGAGGTACCGGAGACACCCGATTTGTGTGGACTGGTGCTGCCGGAGGAACCATGCTGTTCCTAGACCGCTGCCGCTACTGCACCGTGGATGGATTCCTCTGGGACTCCGCGAATGCTGACGTTGTGGTGGACATGGACGGCGGGACAGGGGGGATTGGTACCGCGTGCACCCTTTCGCGGCTACTAATGGGAAACGGCCAAGCGCGATCGACGTTCGTGGGTGTGCGAATCTCAGAGACCACTACGAACAACCAGGAGTACCATCTCGTCAAGCAGGTGAACATCAACGGCTTCGACAGCACTGCCATACTCCCTGGGATATCCATCAGCGCGTCATCTTCGTCCGCTCACGCTGCGTCGGCCGGATTCAGCAGCGGGGATGTCGGGAAGCGAATTAGAATTGCCTCGGCCGGAAGCGGCGGAGGAACGCTTGATACAACCATCTCCGCCTTCGTCAGCACTACGCAAGTGACCGTCGCGCTGGCTGCTTCTGCGACTGTCACGGGCGCCTACGCTTTGATTGGCGAGGCCGTCGGCACTGGGATACGCATTGGCCCAAGTGCCAACGCGAAGCGTATCGCAGTCGAGGATTGCAATGTGAACATGCTGAATAGAGGAATTCGAGCCGAAAATGGAAGTTTTCAATCTCGATTCAACTCCTTTTTCAGCAACGAGACGAACATCTCAATAGGCAACCTTACGGAACCCTGCCTCGACCTTGGCTCGAACACCGAGAAGTCGCGCCAGCATCTGCAAACGGCGGCGGCATTCCCGGTCACTATGCAGGGGTGTCGATTCGATCTGGAACAGACTGCTCCCGGAACGGACTATGTAAGTGGAACCTCAAGCGGAAAAATTACGATTATTGGTTGTTCAACAGAGAATGCGCTGCCGGATTCGAGCACGTACTTTTGTTCCGGTGACGGGTTTGGGTTCATCTATACGCTGATCGGCAACAACTTTGGCTCAGCGATGACCATGCAGCAACTCGGACGATTTGCAGTGGATAGTCCGCATGTGTTCATCAACAATCAAAATGTCTCTGATCTGCCCAAAGAGCAGTTTCTCGGTGGAGGGCTGTTCACGGCTGCAATTGATCCGGGGGCGGGCGCGATAGAGGGGCGAGCGATCTCCAACGGATCGGGATCGACGCCGGATTTCTGCGCAGGGGTACGCGGCGAAGCAATCGCTTTGAGTGGCCATGCGTTCGATGCCGTCGCTTGTGCAGTACAGGCTGCTCTCGGCGGAGGAGGAAGTATTCTGAACGGAATGAACTATCGGGGCGTCGATATTCAATTTCCGACGAGCAGCTTGAATCAGCATGGAAAGCTCCTCGAGGGTGTGCGAGTACACTCCCCGTCAGGGCTGACGGGGTCAGCTCTCATGGACAAAGCTACCGGGCTGATCATTGAGGAAATGACCACCGGAAACATTGTGGGACTCGGCGTGGGAATTGATCAGCAAGGCGCCGATGACCACAACTACCTAGCGGGACGCACCTTTCAGGGAGCACCAGCCTCGGCGCCTTCTGATAGCGAGCTCAGCGCGTCGCAGCTCAGCTTTCACGTAGACGAGTCCGGCAACAATCTCTTGGTCCGCGTTAAGTACTCGAATGGTACGACACTAAAGACTGGAACCATAGCGCTTGTTTAGGTCGGCCTACGGGCCGTAGGGCCGTCGACTCTCGCCATTTGAGCACGACGATTGGACAGCGCGGACGACCGGAGCCGTGGGCAGGCACGACCCCTGCTATGCCATGCTTCGCCGAACCCACGGCTCCTGACCCTCCGCTCTCGCGGAGCGTTCCGTCGCACCCGCTGACCCGAAACGCTCGTAACGCATGTACATACTCGGCATCAACGCTTATCACGGCGATGTCTCCGCCGCCCTGACTCACGACGGCGAGCTCATCGCTGCGGTGGAGGAGGAGCGCTTTCGTCGCATCAAGCACTGGGCGGGATTCCCGACCGAGTCCATTCGCCGCGTGCTGCAGATGGCCGGCATCTCTGGGCGCGACGTGAGCCACGTCGCAATCAGCCGCGACCCCAAGGCCAACCTGGTGCGGAAGGGGCTGTATACGCTGTCCAAGCGCCCTGCGATCGGGCACGTGATCGACCGCGTGAAGAATGCGAGAAAGGTGCGCGAGATTCACGGACCCCTGGCCCTCGCGCTGGAGATCCCGGCCGATGACCTGCCGAAGATCCACTACGTGGAGCATCACCCGGCGCACCTCGCGAGCGCGTTCTTCGTGTCGCCCTTCGAGGATGCAGCCGTCTGCGCCATCGACGGATTCGGTGACTTCGTGAGCACGTCCATGGGCGTGGGCCGCGGCAACAGCTTCGAGGTGCTCGATCGCGTGTACTTCCCGCACTCCCTGGGCATCCTCTACACGGCGATCACGCAGTTCATCGGCTTCCACGGCTACGGCGACGAGTTCAAGGTGATGGGGCTCGCTCCCTACGGAAAGCCGCGCTACGTGGAGCTCATCCGCCAGCTCGTGCACCTCACCGAGGACGGCAAGTTCGAGCTGGAGCTCGACTACTTCCGACACTGGAAGGACGGCGCCGCGATGGAGTGGGACGAGGGCTATCCCACGCAGGGAATCGTGTACTCGCAGAAGCTCGAGCAGCTGCTCGGCCCCGAGCGCGATCCCAAGGCTCCGCTCGAGACTCGGCACGAGGACCTGGCGCACTCGCTCCAGGTCGTCTACGAGGAGTGCGCGTTCCACATCCTCAACGCGCTGTACGAGCGCACCGAGAACCCGCGGCTCTGCCTCGCCGGCGGCTGCGCCATGAACTCCGTGGCCAACGGCAAGATCCGCTCGCGCACGCCCTTCCGTGAGGTCTACATCCAGCCTGCGGCCGGCGACAACGGCACCGCCCTCGGCGCCGCGTACTACGTGTGGAACCAGGAGCTCAAGCAGCCGCGCGGCTTCGTCATGGAGCACGGCTACTGGGGGCCCGCGCACGACGAGGAGGAGGTCCTGCCGTTCCTCGTGAACCGCTCCGACGAACAGTGGATGTACGAGGTCGAGCGCTTCGCGACGTCCGACGAGACGGCCCGGCGCGCGGCGCAGCTGATCGCCGATGGCAACGTGGTGGGCTGGTACCAGGGACGCATGGAGTGGGGCGCGCGCGCGCTCGGTAACCGCAGTATCGTGGCCGACCCGCGCCGCGCCGACATGCGCGACCTCATCAACCTGAAGATCAAGTTCCGCGAGAAGTTCCGCCCCTTCGCGCCGAGCATCGCGGCGGAGTCGCTGGACGAATACTTCGTGGGGGCGGTGCATGACCCGTTCATGCTCCAGGTCTATCCGGTGCGGGAGGACAAGCGCGCACTGCTGCCGGCCATCACGCACGTGGACGGGAGCGGACGGCTGCAGTCGGTCACGGCGCAGACCAACCCGAAGTACTACGCGCTCATCAAGGCCTTCGAGGCGATCACCGGCGTGCCGATCGTCCTCAACACCAGCTTCAACGAGAACGAGCCGATCGTGGAGACGCCGGCGCAGGCGCTCGACTGCTTCCTGCGCACGCGGATGGACGTGCTCGTGCTGAACGACACCGTGGTGCGGCGCGTGCCGCACGAGGCTGCGGTCACGGCGCCGATGGAGGTTGGGTGAGCACTGCCGTTGCCCCGGCGCCCACTGCAGTGCACTCGCACGCGCTCGACCCGGAAACGCCGCCACTGTTCGTCATCGCGCCCACGCGCGGCCACGCGCGCGTGGACTGGCACGAGCTCTGGCACTATCGCGACCTGCTCTACTTCCTGACCTGGCGCGAGATCTCGATTCGCTACAAGCAGACGGTGCTCGGCTTCCTCTGGGCCATCGTCCAGCCGCTGATGACGATGGTCGTGTTCACGGTGTTCCTCGGCAACCTCGCCAAGGTGCCGAGTGACGGCGTGCCCTATCCGATCTTCTCGTACCTCGGCCTGCTGCCCTGGACGTACTTCGCGAACGCCGTGTCGCGCAGCGGCTCGAGCCTGGTGGGCAACGCCAACCTGCTCAGCAAGGTCTACTTCCCCCGGCTGTTGATTCCCATCAGCGGCGCGGTGAGCGCGCTCGTGGACTTCGGCATCGCGTTCGGCATCCTGCTGGCGCTGATGGCGTGGTACCGGGTGGTGCCGAGCTTCCAGTCGTTCCTGCTGGTCCCGCTGGTGGTGCTCACGATGCTCGCCGCCCTCGGCGTGGGCATGTGGCTGTCCGCGCTGAACGTGCAGTACCGCGACGTGCAGCACGCGGTGCCCTTCCTCGTCCAGCTGTGGATGTTCGCCACCCCCGTCGTCTATCCCGCGAGCGTCGTGAGCCCGAAGTGGCGGCCCCTGTTCGCGCTCAACCCGATGACCGGCGTGATCGAGGCCTATCGCTCCTCGGTGCTCGGTCGCCCGATCGACTGGACGTCGCTCGGCATCTCGACCTCGGTGATCTTCCTGTTCCTCGGCATCGGCTTCACCGTGTTCCGCCGCATGGAACGCCGCTTCGCGGACGTGGTCTGATGGGCGCCCCGATCATCCTGGCCGAGCACATCGGCAAGGAATACCAGCTCGGCGGTCCCGCGAGGCAGACGAACTCGATTCGCGAGGCGCTGGCGAGCACCTTCCGCAATCCCATGCGCAAGCGCGAGCGGGCGCCGAGCTTCTGGGCGCTGGAGGACGTCAGCTTCCAGGTGCAGCCCGGTGAGGTCATGGGCCTCATCGGCCGCAATGGCGCGGGCAAGAGCACGCTGCTCAAGGTGCTCTCGCGCATCACCGAGCCCACCACGGGCCGCATCGAGCTGCGTGGCCGCGCGGCCAGCCTGCTCGAGGTGGGCACGGGCTTCCACCCGGAGCTCACGGGCCGCGAGAACGTGTACCTCAACGGCACGATCCTCGGCATGCGGAAGAAGGAAGTCGACCGCAAGTTCGACGAGATCGTGGCCTTCGCCGAAGTCGAGAAGTTCATCGACACCCCGGTCAAGCGGTACTCGAGCGGCATGTACGTGCGGCTGGCCTTCGCGGTGGCCGCGCACCTCGAGCCCGAGATCCTGGTGGTGGACGAAGTGCTCGCCGTGGGCGACGCCGAATTCCAGAAGAAGTGCCTGGGCAAGATGGGCGACGTGGCCCGCGAGGGGCGCACCGTGCTCTTCGTGAGCCACAACATGGCCGCGATGCGGGCGCTCTGCACGCGGGCGCTGTACCTCCAGAACGGGCGCGTGTCGTACGACGGACCAGTGGAAGCGGCGATCACGCGCTACCTGACGCAGGGCACCGACGGCAGCGGCAAGGCGGAGTGGAGCTATCGCAACCGGGGCAAGCAGGTGGTGATCGAGAAGGCCGAGCTGCTCGTGAGTGGCATGCCGACGCGCGCCGTGCAGTCGGGCGACCCGGTGACCTTCCGCCTCCACTACCGGGTGACGGATCCCTCCGTGATCGGGCAGGACTTCGGCGCCTTCGTGATGCTGTTCGCCGAGGGGCAGAAGATGGCCAACCTGTGGACGAATGCCCGGCTGGGAAGGGGAGTGCCGCTGCAGGAGAAGGGGATCATCGACTGCACGGTGCCGCGCTGGCCCTTCCGCACGCACGGCATGCGCGCCGACGTGTACACGGAAGTCGGCTTCGAGGCGCAGGACTGGATCGAGGAGCTGATCCCGTTCGACTCCCACGACGCCGACTTCTACGGCACGGGGATGATCCCCTTCGAGGGGCAGGGCGTCATGTTCCTCGATCACGAGTGGAGCGTTCCGGCGGGCAAGCCATGACTTCCGGCGCGCCTCGCGTCGCGCTGCTCGTCTTCACGTGCGAGGGACGGGAGCACCTGCTCGAGCAGACGCTCGCGTCGTTCTCGGCGGCGTGCCCGTATCCGTTCACCCGTCGCGTGCTGGTGGCCGATGGACCCGTGGGCCCGCGCGCGGTCGAGCATGCGTCGCCCGACCTCCTGGTGCAGCACCCGAAGCGACGCGGCTACGTACGCAGCATTGCCGACGCCATTCGGCAGGTGGAGGAGGAGTACTTCTTCTGGCTCGAGGACGACTGGGAGTTCGCGGAGCCCGTGCGACTCGAGGCATTGCTGGCCACGCTGCAGGCGCACGGCGAGCTGGCGCAGGTGCGCCTCAGCAAGACCGGCGCGCTCACGCCTGCTGAGAAGGTGAATCCCCTCTCGGGCGACACCTTCGAGTCCGTGGTGGGCTTCAGCGCGAATCCCTCGCTCAACCGCACCGCGCACGTGGCCGGGGGATTTGCCGAGCTCGCGCTGCGCGAGAAGGGAAAGACACTCGGCGAGGACGGCTTCGAGAACGTGCTCACGCGCTGGTGCGCGGAGCGGGGCATTGCCTGCGCGGTGCGCGACGGCGCGGGCGTGCGTCACGCGGGCTACCTGGAAAGCACCTCGCGCTTCTGGCACATGACTGCCTCGCTCGATGCCACCGAGGCAGAGCCCCTGTTCGCGCTCGGCTCGCGGCCGCCGTTCTGGCGACGCGCGCTGATGCTTGGAAAGCTGGCTCGTCGCGCATCGGCCGTGGCCGCTCGCCAGTTGAGCGATGACGCCGCGTACGAGGTGGCGTTCCGCTTCGTCACGCTGCCGCTGCCCTGGCGGGGCAGCGAGCGGGGAAGCGAGGGGGGGGGCGCGCGCGGATGACCAGTCCGCGATACGAACCGTCGAGTGACCGCGCGCGCGCGGCCGCGGATGATCGCGCCGTGCTCACGCTGGCCGTTGGCAAGCCGCTGTATCGCGACTTCGCGATCACCCTCGCCCGATCGTTCCGCTACTGGAACCCGACGACGCGCTTCGTGATCGCCACCGACGATCCCGAGGGCGTTCCCGAGGACGTGCGCCGCGTCGGAATCGAGGTGCACCCGATTCCGCCGGGGAAGTACGGTGAGGGCTTCTCGCCCAAGCTCCACCTGGACCGCCTCGCGCCAGCCAGCCGCACGCTGTTCATCGATGCCGACTGCCTGGTGGTGGGCTCGGTGGACTCGATCTTCGAGCGCTTCGCGGGTCATGCGGTGAGCGTGGTGGGGGGCACTATCGACCGCGGCGAGTGGTTCGGCAACGTGGCATCGGTGTGCGCGAAGGCGGGCGTGCCCGCGCTGCCGAAGTTCAATGGCGGCATCTACTACCTGGAGCGCGGGCCCCGGTGCACTGCGGTGTACGAGGAGGCGCGCGCCCTCGAGCCCCGCTACGATGCGCTCGGGCTCGAGCGGTTGCGCGGCCGCCCGAACGATGAGCTGCTGATGGCGATCGCCATGGCGCTGCATGGCGAGGGCGGCATCGCCGAGGATGGCACCATCATGGCCGAGCCGCTGAACTTCGGATCCGGGCTGAGCGTGGACGTGTTGCGCGGCCGCGCCACGCTGCACAACACCCCGGGCCACGAGAACTACAAGCCGTCGTGGCCCCTGGCGATTGCGCATCCGCTGATCGTTCACTTCCTGGGATATCACACGGATCGCGCGCCGTACACCACCGAGGCGCACCGGCTGCGGAAGGTGATGGTGGACGGCTGGGCGCCGTGGGCGGCGACGCTGGTCGCGAGCGCCATCCACGAAGTGCCGCAAGCCACCAGTGATCGCGTGAAGGAGCTGCTGCGCCCGGTGTATCGCGCGCTGTTCGGCGTGCGCGCGGTGCCCGTGAGCAACCGCATATGAGCACGCCAGACGTCTCGATCGTGATTCCCGCATTCAATCGCCTCTGGAGCCTGCCCGAGACGATCGACTCCTGTCGCGGCACGGAGTGCTCGGTCGAGATCATCGTGGTGGACGACGGAAGCACCGACGGCACCTTCGACTGGCTTCAGGCGCAGCCGGGTGTAGTGGCGTTCCGGCAGCACAACATGGGCAAGGACTGGGCGGTCGCGCGCGGCATGCAGGCGGCCCGCGGCCGCTACGTGAAGTACGTGGACTCGGATGACTGGGTCTTGCCCGGGGCGATCGACGCGCACGTGCGCGCCGCGGATGAAGCGGGCGCCGACCTGGTGCTTGCCGGGTACGAGTTCGCAGACTCCAAGGGTACCGTGCTTCGCGCGTACGAGTACCAGGAGAGCGACGACCTGATCGCGCAGATGCTTGGCGAGAGCGACAGCTCGCACTACTCCGCGTTCCTCTTTCGTCGGTCGCTCGTGCAGGACATTCCGCATCGTCAGGAGTTCGACGCGCTCGACGATCGCATGTTCGTGCTCGAGGTGGCGCTTGCGAATCCAGATACGATCGTGCTGCCCGCGCCGGCCATCCGGCTTCGTCACCACGAGAATGCGCGGCTCCAGTTCAACCACGGCATCAAGGCCGCGGTGCGGCACCACGCGCACGCGCAGGTCTATCGCCGGATCCTCGCGCGACTGGCAGCGGAGGGGCGGTTGACGCCTCGCCGGCGCCGCGCGGCGGCGCTGGTGCTCTGGCCGGTGGCGCACTGGCTCGCCTACGCCGACATCGACGAGGGGTGCCGCCTGGTAGACTGGATTCGCGAGCTCGATCCGCAGTTCGAGCCTCCGCCGGAGGGAGCGCTCGGCGCGTTCTACCGTCGGCTGGGATTTCGCCGCACGGAGCAATTGCTCCGCCTGCGCCGGCGGGCCATCGCCGCCGTGCGCTCGCTGCAGCCCCGCGCCGCCGCGCACGCCTGAGCGTGGAACCGCTCGCGCTGTTCTACGACGAGCCGGATGCTGACCGGTGGCTGCCTGGCGACCGCTATCCACGCCGTATGCTCCGTCGGATGCTGCGTGGCGTTCCGCGGCCAGGGGGGCAGAAGATGGTCTTCCTCAACCTCTGCGCGGGGCTCGATCGCATCGGCGTTCCGTATCGCGTGAACGACTACGCCGCGCTCCGGAAGTCCCCCGGCACCCTGGCGTGCGTGGTCGGCAAGTCCTTCCTGCTGGAGCGATTTCACGGCCCCAATCCGATCCTCTTCGGCGCCGCGGTGTTCAACCATCCCTCGGATGATCCGGACCTCTTCGAGCGGCTGCCGGTGAAGCGGATCCTCGTTCCGGGACCCTGGATCCGCGACATGTTCGTGGAGGCGTACGGTCCCGAGCGCGTGCATGCGTGGCCGGTGGGCATCGACACCGAGCGGTGGAAGCCGACCGCGTCCACGAAGGACGTCGACGTCCTGCTCTACGACAAGATCCGCTGGGATCGGCAGGCACTCGTGCCGCGGGAGGTCGACCCGGTGCGGAGGCGACTCGAGGCGCAGGGGCTTCGAGTTGAACGACTGACGTACGGCAGCTACGAGCCGGGCGACTTCAGCGCGCTGCTCGCGCGCGCGCGCTCGATGGTCTTCATCTGCGAGCACGAAACCCAGGGACTGGCCTATCAACAGGCGTTGAGCGCGGGCGTCCCGATTCTCGCCTGGAATGGCACGGGAGAGTGGGTGGACCGCGAGTACTGGCCGCACCGCGTACGGTTCGGCCCGGTGACCGCGGTCCCATACTGGGACGATCGTTGCGGGCTCAAGTACGATGACGTGGCCGACTTCAGCGGCAAGCTCGACGAGTTCATGCGGCGGGTGAACCAGGGCGCCTACGCCCCTCGCGAGTACGTGCTGGAGCACCTGACGCTCGAGCGATGCGCGCAGCTGTACTGTGACCAGGTCGCCGCCGTGCGTGGCGAGCGCGACCGCATGCTCGCGACGGCGCACCGCTTGCATTAAGGGCCCCCGAACTCAACCGATGGAATACATGACACAACCGACGCGCGTGCTCGTCACCGGCGCCGGTGGCTTCATTGGCCACCATCTCGTGACGTACTTGAAGGATCGTGGCTACTGGGTCCGTGGCGTGGACATCAAGATGCCCGAGTACGAGGACAGCAAGGCCGACGAGTTCCTCCAGCTCGACCTTCGTCGCTGGGAAAACTGCCTCAAGTCCACCGAGGGGATCGACGAGGTCTACTCGCTCGCCGCCGAGATGGGCGGCATCGGCTTCATCGAGACGCACAAGGCGCACATCGTCCATGACTCCGTGCTCATCAGCACGCACATGCTCGAGGCGTCGCGCCAGAACGACGTCAAGCGCTACCTGTTCACGTCGTCCGCCTGCATCTACCCCGGCTACAAGCAGCAGGAGACGGAAGTCACGCCGCTTCGCGAGGAGGACGCCTATCCGGCGGATCCCGAGGACGGCTATGGCTGGGAGAAGCTCTTCACCGAGCGCACCTGCCGTCACTACATGGAAGACTACGGACTCGAGACCCGCGTGGTCCGGTTCCACAATATCTTCGGACCGCTGGGCACCTACGATGGCGGGCGCGAGAAGAGCCCGGCCGCGATCTGCCGCAAGGTGGCGCTCGTGCCGGACGGCGGCACGATCGAAGTGTGGGGCGACGGGTTGCAGACGCGCTCGTACTGCTACATCGACGATTGCGTCGAGGGGATCTACCGCCTGATGCGCTCCGACTTCCGCGAGCCGCTCAACCTGGGGCAGGACCGCATGATCTCGATCAACGAGCTCGTGGACATGGTCTCCTCGGTCGCCGGCAAGACGGTGAAGCGCGAGCACAACCTGAACGCGCCGCAGGGCGTGCGCGGCCGCAACTCGGACAACACCAGGCTGCGCCAGGTGCTGGGCTGGGAGCCGGAGGTCACGCTCGAGGACGGGCTGGCGCGCACCTACGAGTGGATCCGGTCGCAGATGGCCAGCCATCCGGAGAAGTACGAGCTCGACGGCGGCGCTGCGCCGGCCGTCGAGGAAGGGGCCGCGCAGCCCTCGCTGCAGGTCGCCTGAGCGGGGGAGCGCAGCCGTGAGCGGACGTGACGGGGCAGTCGCGCTGCTCCTGGTGAACCAGCACTACTACCCTGACGTTGCGTCCACGGGCCAGCACCTGACGGACCTCGCCGAGTCCCTTGCCCGCGATGGGTACTCGGTGGAGGTCCTCTGTGCGCAGGGGCACTACCTGGCCGGCCAGCTGGAGGTGCCGGACCGCGAGGTGCACAACGGCGTGCAGATTCGCCGGTTGCGCACCACGTCGTTCGGGCGCGGCAAGCACTTCGGCCGCCTGCTCGACTACTTCACCTTCTACGTGCAGGTGCTGGTCACGCTGCTCTTCGGGCGCGGCTATCACGGGGTCATCTTCCTCACCACGCCGCCGCTGCTGGCGTTCCTCGGGCGGATCGGCTGCGCGGTGCGCGGCCAGCGCTACGGGGTGTGGTCCATGGACCTGCACCCCGACGCCGAGGTGGCGAGTGGGATGCTGTCGTCGCGAAGTGCGCTCGCGCGATTCCTGGAGTGGGCGAACCGGATGGGACTGCGCGGCGCCGACTTCGTGGTCGACCTCGGTCCATACATGAAGGCGAGGCTCGTGGCGAAGGGGGTCTCGCCGGAGCGCACGGCCACGGTGCACGTGTGGAGCAAGAAGGAGGAGATCGTCCCCACGCCGCGCGACGAGAACCCGCTGGTCGACGAGCTCGGGCTGCGCGACAAGTTCGTGGTGATGTACTCGGGCAATGCCGGCGTGGTCCATGACTTCCGCGACATCTGCGAGGCCATGCGCGCACTGCAGGACGACCCGCGCATTCACTTCCTGTTCGTGGGCAACGGGCCGCGTCGCGCCAAGATCGAGCGCTATGCGCGCGAGCACCACCTCACGAACTTCGAGTATCGCGACTACTTCCCTCGCGAGCAGCTCAAGCACTCGCTCACCGTCGCCGACGCACACCTGATCTCGCTGCGCGCGCCCTTCGTGGGGATCTCGGTGCCGGGCAAGCTGTACGGCATCATGGCGGCGTCGCGGGCCGCGCTGTTCGTGGGGCCCGCGCGATGCGAATCGGCGGAGACAGTGGCAGCGGCCCGCTGCGGCGCGGTGGTGGATCCCGCCGACGGCAATGCCGCCGCGCGAATCGCGCAGCTCATCCGGCGCTGGTCCGTGAATGCGAGCGAGCTGCGCGAGCTGGGAGCGCGCGGCCGCGAGGCGTTCCTCTCGACCTACGAGCGGGAGCCGAACTGTCGCGCGTGGTCGCGACTGCTGCATGACACCTGGGGCTCACCGCGCGCGGCCGAGCAGCCGGGCGCGCTCATTCCCGCCGTGGCGGAGTAGACTCGCCGCGCGCCGGCTAGGGGCGTTCGGCGGTCCACCACGTCTGCATGCCCCACCGAGTGCGGAACAGGCCGGGCACCCACGGCTGGTCGGCCAGCCACTGCTTCAACTCGAGCGAGCGCGTGGGCTGGCGGCGTCGCCTGGCCACTTGCCGCAGCTGCACCGACTCGACTGGAGTAATGGCGACCGTCAGCACCCTGGGCTGCTGAAGTCCGATGACCTGCTGGCGATGGTCGAGGGGGATCTCCTCGCCGCGCGCGCGGGTCACGCTCCCGCGATCGTGCCGGCCCTCGAGCACCGCGTGCGCCACCTCGAGAAGCTGGGCACGCGGCACGGGCTTGACCAGGTAGTCCACGGCGCCGCCGAGCAGCGCGCCGCTCGTGAACTCGTCGGAGTCCACGCCCGAGACCATCACGATCGGCATGTCCGGCGCCTGCTCATGGAACACGGGCAGCAGCTCGACGCCGGATTCGCCGTCGAGTCGCACGTCGCAGAACATCAGGTCGAAGCGCTGCTCGGCCATCATCGCCAGCGCTTCGGTGCCCGTGCTGGCGCTCTGCACCTGGTAGCCGCTGGCGGTGAGGACGCGCTTGAGCGCGATGCGCACGAGGTCGTCGTCGTCGAGGACGAGGATCCATTGGCGGGCTTCCGGGAGTCCAGCGGAGAAGGATCGGGGGAGGGCGCTCATGCCCTTGAGTCTCGGTCGCCGGTCGCTCCCGCTACAGCGGGGGGCGAAATGTCCCACCGCCGGCGCCGCCCGGAACGACGAAGGCCCGCCAGCGGCGGGCCTTCGGATCCAACGAGGTGGTCGCGCAGGGACTCGAACCCCGGACCTCTGCTGTGTGAAAGCAGCGCTCTAACCAGCTGAGCTACGCGACCAGAGCCTAGGAATATAAACTCGCACTTTCCGGGGTGGTAGTTGCCGTCGTTCCCGTCGTTCCCGCCGTTCCCGCCGTTGCTATTGCAGTTCCCCAAACCTCACACCCCATACCTCATACCTGCAGTTCCCCAGCCCCTGCCGTATGGCCCAGGTAGGATTTGAACCTACGCACTCCCGATTATGAGTCGGTCGCTCTAACCGCTGAGCTACTGGGCCTGCCCATCCCGCGCCCCCGCGCCGCCATGTTCCGCGACGTGGTCGTACGACTCCATCACTTCCTCCGGCGTCACCGTGGCCGCGCCCAGCTTTCCGACCTCGACGCCCGCCGCATAGTTGGCGATCACCGCTGCCTCGCTGGCCGAGCCGCCCGCCGCGAGCACCGCCGCCAGGTACGCCGTCACCGTGTCGCCTGCGCCGACTACATCATAGACCTCGCGCGCCACGGTCGGCACCCGCTGGACGTGCCCGTCCGCCGACAGCAACGCCATCCCGCGCTCGCCGAGCGTGAGCAGCAGGTGCTCCACGCCGAGTCGCTGCAGCGTCTGCGGCAGCGCCTCGGGGTGCTCCAGGTCCACCGCCGCCCCCAGCGCCGCCTCGAGCTCGCGCCGGTTCGGCTTGAAGACCGTGGCGCCGCGATACAGGAAGAAGTTCCGGTACTTGGGGTCCACGATCACGGGAATCCCGCGCTCGCGCGCCCACGCGATCGCCTGCTCGATCACGCGGCCCACCAGCACGCCCTTGTTGTAGTCCTCCAGCACCAGCGCGTCGGACTGCGCCACGGCGTCATGCACCGCCTGGAGCACGCGCTCGACCTCCGGGCCTTCGAGGTCCGTGTCCTCCTCCTCGTCCACCCGCACCAGCTGCTGGGAGCGCGCCACGATCCTGGTCTTGGTGGTCGTGGGGCGTGACACCTCCACCAGCGACCCCGAATCCGCCTCGATCTCGGCCAGCATCGCGCGAAGCTGGCGTCCCCCGGCATCGGCGCCCACCGCCGCCACCAGCGAGCAGTGGGCGCCGAGGGCCACCACGTTCTGGGCGACGTTGGCGGCCCCGCCCAGGGCATGCCGTCGCTCCCGCACCCGTACCACGGGCACGGGCGCCTCGGGGGAGATGCGCTCCACGTCGCCCCGGAGGTAGGTGTCCAGCATCGCGTCGCCGACCACCGTGATCCGGCGGCCGCGGGCGGCCTCCAGCAGGGTGCCGAGGCGCTCGCGGGTGAGGGAGAGGGGCATGGGGGCAAGCTATCTTGCATCGCGTTCCCGGGTCAACAGAACGGCTCGCCTCGGCACGCGCCTTGCCCCCTGCACGTATGGCAGGCGTCCTCAGCAAGTCCCCCGGCCCACCCCATTGCCAGCGTTCCTCGACAGGCTCAACGCGTCCGCCAAGAGCGGCGTGCACACCGTGCAGGAGTACGCAACGCTCGCCTTCAAGGCGCTGCGCTTCGTCTTCGCGCGGCCGTTCTACGCCCAGGACCTCGTCCAGCAGATGGACGAGATCGGGGTGAAGAGCCTTGGCATCGTGCTGCTCACGGGCCTCTTCACCGGCATGGTGCTCGCGCTCCAGTCGTCCGTGCAGCTCGCACAGTTCGGCGCCACCATGTACATCGGGCGCCTCGTCGCCGGCTCCATGATCCGCGAGCTGGGCCCCGTGCTCGCGGGCCTGATGGTGGCCGGGCGCGTGGGATCGGGCATCGCCGCGCAGATCGGCTCGATGCGTGTCACCGAGCAGATCGACGCGCTCAATACGCTCGGCACCGACCCGATCAAGAAGCTGGTGACGCCACGCCTCCTGGCCGCGCTCATCATGCTCCCCGTCCTCACGGTCATCAACGACCTGGTGGGAATCATCGGCGGCAACGTCATCGCCACGCTGAGCGTGGGCGTGCCGGCCGGCGTGTACTGGCGCACGGTGTGGGAGCAGATCATCAGCGGCGGATTCACCTTCCGGTACCTGCCGAACGACTTCCTGCAGGGACTGGCGAAGCCCTTCGTCTTCGGCGGCATCATCGCCCTCACGGGCTGCTACTTCGGCCTCAACACCACCGGTGGAACCGAGGGCGTGGGGCAGGCGACCACGCGCACGGTGGTGACGTCGAGCATCCTGATCCTCGTGGTGGACTACTTCCTCACCCAGCTCATGCTGTCGGTGCTGCTGTGAGCGACGACGAGAAGAAGGTCGTGCCCCAGCGGCGCGAGGCGGAGAAGCGCGAGGCCGAGGTGCGGGGCGCCATCCGCGAGGAGTTGAGCGGCGACGCGAGCGACGCGCTCATCGCGCACGCCGGCAAGGAGGACGCCGGCGCCCCGGTGATCGAGGTGGATCGCGTGCACCTCGCCTTCGACGACAACGTCATCCTCGACGACGTGTCGCTCGTGGCCCATCAGGGGGAGACCATCTGCGTGGTCGGCGAATCCGGCACGGGCAAGAGCACCACGCTCAAGCTCATCCTGCGCCTGCTCGTCCCCGATCGCGGCACGGTCTGCATCCGGGGGAAGGACATCACCAAGCTGTCGTTCAACGACGCGCTGCTGGTGCGCCAGACCATGGGGATGGTGTTCCAGGGCGCGGCGCTCTTCGACTCCATGACCGTCTTCGAGAACGTCGCGTACCCGCTGCGCGAGCACACGAAGATGTCCGAGGACGAGATCGAGGAGCGCGTGCGCCAGAAGCTGGCATTCGTGGACCTCGACGTGGACCGCGTCATCGACATGTCACCCGCCGAGCTCTCCGGGGGCATGCGCAAGCGCGTGGGCATCGCGCGCGGCATGGCGAACGACGCCGAGATCATGCTGTACGACGAGCCCACGTCAGGGCTCGACCCGCTCACGACCGCAACCATCACCCGGCTGATCATGAAGCTCCAGAAGGAGCTCAAGGTCACGAGCGTCGTCGTCGCGCACGACATCCGCTCCGTGTTCCGCATGGCCACGCGGGTCGCCCTTCTTCACGATCGCCGCATCGTCTTCTTCGGAACGCCCGAGGAGATGACCGCGAGCGAGGACAAGTACATCCGGGACTTCCTCGGCGGACTGTGAGCCAATGAAACGCTCCTCATTCATCACGTGGGACCAGCTCAAGGTGGGCGCGATGATCATCGTCGCGGCCCTCATCATGGCGCTGGCCTTCTACAAGCTCGGCAAGGCGGCGAACCTCTTTGCCAGCCGCTACACGCTGATCGCCTACCTGCCCAACGCCAATGGACTGCGCGAGGGCGGCACCGTGATGGTGGCGGGCCAGCTCGCCGGCACCGTGAAGAAGATCGACTTCCTGCCCGTGGACTACGACACCACGAAGAACCTGCGGCTCACGCTGCAGCTCGACGAGGCCCTCCACGAGCAGGTGCGCCAGGATTCGAAGGCGCGGCTCCGCACCATGGGGCTGCTCGGCGACAAGGTGATCGACATCAGCCCCGGCACGCCGAAGTTCCAGCCGCTCAAGGATGGCTCGGTGATCACCGTGGCCCCCACGCTCGACTATGAGGCCGTGCTGGCGCAGGCCGCGGGCGCGGTGGGTGACGTCGTCTCGCTCACGCACGACATGAAGACGCTCACCAGCGGCATCGTGCGCGGGGAAGGCACGCTCGGCCAGCTCGTGACCAACAAGGCGCTCTACGACCAGCTCGTGAGCACGCTCGGCCGCACCAACTCCATGCTGGCGCGCGTGCAGAATTCGCAGGGCACCATCGGCAAGCTGCTCGACGACCCGACCATGTACAACCACATGGTCGCCGTGATCGGCTCCACCGACTCGCTGGTGCGCGCCATGAACTCGAACAAGGGCACCGTGGGCAAGCTGCTGCACGACGACTCGCTCTACACGAGCCTCGTGGGCATCACGCACGGCGCCGACTCGCTGATGAAGATGCTGACGAGTGGGCAGGGGATGGCGGGCAAGATGCTCACCGACCAGACCCTCTACGACCAGCTCAACAAGCTCGTGACGGACCTCAGCGCCATGCTGGCGGACATCCGCAAGGACCCGCGGCGCTACATGAAGGGGATCATCAAGATCTTCTGACCCGGGGTCACGCGGGTATCTTTGCCCGCGTGACGCCCGCGCTCGTGTTGCTCCTCGCCGTGATCGGCGTGTCGTTCTCGGGTCCGCTCGTGCGCATGTCGCACGCGGACCCCCTGGCGATCGCGGCATGGCGCCTCGGATTCTCGCTGCTGGTGATCGGCGGGATCCTCCTGGCGCAGGGCTCGTGGCGCCAGTGGCGCCGGCTCTCGCGCGCCGACCTTCGCCTGGCCCTCGCGGCCGGGGTGCTGCTCGCGCTGCACTTCTGGTCGTGGAACACGTCCATCGGCTACACGACTGTCGCCGCGTCGGTGGTGCTCGTGAACACGCATCCCGTGTTCGTCGCCATCGCTTCCGTCCTCTGGTTGCACGAACCGCCAACGCGCCGCCAGTGGACCGGCATCGCAATCGCGATGGCCGGCGCGCTCGTGGTCGCGTTGCCCGACCTGGGGGGCAGCGGGGATGCGTTTCACGGCCACGCCCTGCTCGGCGACCTTCTGGCCGTGCTGGGTGCCGTGACCGTGGCCGGCTACTTCGTGATCGGTCGACGCCTGCGTGTCACGCTCGACCTCTGGCCATACGTGGGCCTGGTGTACGGCGCCTGCTTCGTCGTGTTGCTGGCGCTCGCGGGAATCACCGGGGCGCGACTCGGGGGGCAGCCTCCACGCGAGCTGGCGATCTTCGCGGCGCTCGCGCTCGGGCCGATGCTCCTGGGACACACCGGCTTCAACTGGGCGCTCAAGCACCTCCCGGCCTACGTGGTGAACGTCACGCTCCTCGGTGAGCCGGTGGGCGCCACGCTGCTCGCGGCGCTGCTCCCCGGCATCCGCGAGGTTCCGGGCGCATTCACCCTCCTGGGCGGCGCGCTGATCCTTGCCGGCATCCTGGCCACCGCCCAGCGCACCGAGGCGCGCGTCGCCCAGGGGTAGGCGCCGATGGTGCGACGGTCCCGGTTATTATTCGGGAACGCCACCGCATCCCTTCGTGTCCACTCCGCACCTCCTCGACCTCGACGTCATCGCGACGCGCGGCGACCTGATCGAGTCTCGCCACCGCGTGCATGCCGCGGTCGTGGACTCGAAGGACGTCCTGGTCGCGCATGCCCGCGACACGTCGATGGTGACGCACTGGCGGTCGTGCGCAAAGCCCTTCCAGGTGATGCCGCTGCTCGAGAGCGGCGACTTCGACCGGCTGGGATGGGGCGACGACCAGCTCGCCCTCGCCTGCGCGTCGCACGGCGGGGAGCCGGAGCACGTGGCGCTCGCGCAGCGGATGCTGCACGACATCGGCATGGAAGAGGGCGACCTGGCCTGCGGCCCGCACGAGCCCCTCGCACAGCGCGGGCAGAAGGTGCTGCGCGAGAGCGGGGAGCGCCCCACGCGCCTGCACAACAACTGCTCCGGAAAGCACGCGGCGATGCTCGCGCGAGCCCACGAGGCGGGATGGCCCACCTTCGGCTACGAGCGCGCCGAGCACGACGTGCAGCGCGCCTGTCACGAGGAAGTGGCGAAGTGGAGTGGCGTCCCGAAGGAGCAGGTTGGCCGGGCAGTGGACGGATGCGGCGTGGTGGTGTTCACGCTCCCGCTCGAGCCCATGGCGCGCGCCTACGCGCGCTTCGCAGCCGCGGCGCGCGACACGCAGTCCGCCGCGGGCCGCATCGCGCACGCCATGAAGACGCGGCCCATGCTGGTCGGCGGCACCGACCGCTTCGACACGCTGCTCATCCAGGAGACCCAGGGTCGCGTGATCGCCAAGATCGGGGCCGAGGGCATCCACTCGGTCGCGTGGCTCGACGGCGGGATGGGGATCACCGTGAAGGTGGAGGACGGCGCGCAGCGCGCCCAGTTCCCCGCGGTGCTGCGCGTGCTGCAGCACCTGGGAGCATTGCCGGCGCTCCTGCCGCCAAAGCTCGAGGAGTTCATGCGCCGGCCGCTGCGCAACACGCGCAACGAGACGGTGGGCGAAGTCCGGCCGGTCGCCTGACTCCCGGCATTCCGCGCCGACGCGCACTCGATCGATGATGACTTCGCCGGGGGCGCCCAGCATCCTCTCCACGCTCGACGATCCCACCCGGCTGCTGGTGCAGCTCGCGGCGGTCGTGACGGTGGGGGACGAGCCGGAGATTCGCGACTGGCTCGGTCGCGTGGTCGGGGTGGTGCCGGATACGTGGGTGGAGGAGCTGGTGCTGCAGACGTACCTGTTCGCCGGCTTTCCGCGGTCGCTGAATGCGATGCGGGAGTGGCGAAAGCTGCGGCCGATGAGGGTGTCACCTGATGAGGCGTCGTCACGGCCGCAAGGCCGGGACGAATGGCGCGTGCAGGGCGAGGAGACGTGCGGCGCCGTGTACGGGCGCTTCTATGATGCGTTGCGGGTGAACATTCGCGGCTTGCATCCGGCGCTCGATGACTGGATGGTTGAGGAAGGCTACGGCAAGGTGTTGAGTCGCGAGGGGCTGGACCTTCCCCGTCGCGAGCTCTGCATCATCGCCGCGTGCGTGGCGGGAGGACAGGATCGGCAGCTGCACTCGCACCTGCATGGTGCGGTGAACGTGGGCGTGGCCCCCGCAGTGGTGTCGGAAGCCCTCGAGGCGATTGCCCCGGTGGTGCTGGAATCGAGATTGATCACGGCGCGCCTGCTCTGGGCGCGCGTACGGGGGAAGTGAGCGGATGGCGACGAACGACTTCATCGACCGCGTGAAGGTGCGGGCCAAGGCGGGCGACGGCGGATCGGGCATCGTGGCCTTTCGCCGGGAGAAGTTCGCGCCCCTCGGTGGCCCCGATGGCGGCGACGGTGGGCGTGGCGGCAGCGTCATCCTGCGCGGCGACGTCAACCTCGGCACCCTGCTCGACTTCACCTATCGCGACCAGTGGTCCGCGCCGAATGGCGACCACGGCTCGGGCAACAACAAGAGCGGGCGCTCGGGCGTGGACGTCTACCTCCCCGTGCCGCCCGGCACGATCGTGCGCGACCTGGACACCCGGGAGTTGCTGGGCGAAGTGCTGGAGCACGGCCAGGAACTGCTCATCGCGAAGGGCGGGCGCGGCGGAAAGGGCAATGCGCACTTTGCCACGGCAACGCAGCAGGCGCCCCGCAACTTCCAGCCGGGCGAGGACGGCGAGGAGCGCCTCCTCGAGTTCGAGCTCAAGCTGATCGCGGACGTCGGGCTGGTGGGTGCGCCGAATGCGGGCAAGTCCACGCTGCTCTCGGTCATTTCCGCGGCGCGCCCCAAGATCGGCGACTACCCGTTCACCACGCTCTCCCCCAACCTTGGCGTGGTGCAGCTGAGCGACAGCCGCAGCTTCGTGGTCGCAGACCTGCCCGGCATCATCGAGGGCGCGAGTGAGGGGAAGGGGCTCGGCCTGCAGTTCCTGCGGCACATCGAGCGCACGCGCATCCTGGCGCTGCTCATTCCCATCGATTCCATGGACTGGCAGGCGGACTACGAAGGGCTGCGGCGCGAGGTCGAGCAGTATTCGCCCGAGCTGTCGGCCAAGCCGCACTGCGTGATCTTCTCCAAGATGGACCTGCTCGGGGAGGACGAAGCGCCACCGATCGACGCGCCCGACGCGTTCGGGATCTTCGCGATCAGCGCGCCAGGCCGGCTCGGGCTCGAGTCGCTGATCAATGCCTGGTGGTCGCACCTCCTCGAGATGCGCAAGCATGTCGTCCTCGAACAGCGCAAGCAGGACGTCGAGCTCCCCTGACGAGCGCGATGCCCTCGCGCTGGCCCTCGTCGAAAACGTGGGGGCCGTGGAGTGGCGAAGGCAGGTGGCAGCATTCGGGTCCGCGACGAACGCGTTGGATGCGACATTTGCAGGCGACGCGGCGCGGGCTCGCGCGGACGCGGACGCAAGGCTGGCCGATGCGAGCCGATCGATCGGGGCGAGGATGCTGCTCGAGGGCGGCGCGTCGTATCCCGCGCGTCTGCTGGACCTCGCCCGGCCCCCGGTGATCGTGTGGCTTGCCGGGGATGCGAGCCTGCTCGACATCCCCACTGTGGCGATCGTGGGGACCCGCAATGCGACCGCATATGGAGAACGCGTTGCGCGCAGCATCGCGAGCGCCGTCGCGCGCGCGGGCGGATGCGTGGTGAGCGGAATGGCGCGCGGCATCGATGCCGCCGCGCATCGCGGCGCGCTGGACGCCGGTGGCGCCACCGTGGCCGTCCTTGGCACCGGCATCGACATCGCCTACCCTCGCCAGCACGCGCGGCTGCATCGCGAGATCGCCGAGAAGGGACTGCTGGTCTCCGAGCTGCATCCCGGTGACCGCGCACACGGCGGCTCCTTTCCCGAGCGCAACCGGATCATCGCGGCGCTCGCGCGCGTGATCATCGTCGTCGAGGCGCCATTCAAGAGCGGCGCGTTGCGCACCGCGGATCACGCGATGGAGCTGGATCGTCCCCTCGGCATCGTTCCCGGTCCCATCGACCTGCCGCACTGCGCGGGGAGCAACCGCTACATGCGCGACGGAGCCATCGTCATCGCCGACGTCGCCGACGTCCTGCAGCTCGCGGGGCTCACTCCCGCGGTGCATGCGCCGACTGGCGCCTCGACACCCGCCGAGCGCGCGGTGTGGGACGCGCTGGGGAAGGGAGGCCGATCCCTCGACGACCTGTGCTCGCTCACGGGGCTGCCGGCCGGCGAATGCCTGGCCGCGGTGACCACGCTCGAGCTGTCGGGGGCGATCGACTGTGGTCTCACCGGGGAAGTCACTCGACGGTGACTAAAAGTCCTGAACAGGACCACGCCGGAGAAGAACTGGACAACGGCGGACCCAAAAAGTTTTGTTGTGTCCGCACTAGTCCAGCAGTTTTCCGCAGTTGTCCTTGCGAATGCAGTTGAGCCCCGGCGCCCGAATATCTTTACGCCAGATGAACCCGAGACACGCCTACATCCACGTCCCTTTCTGCGCCCGGCGCTGCACGTACTGTGACTTCGCCATCGCGGTGCGCGGCGTGGTGCCGGTGGACGAGTACGTGTCGCACCTGGCGCGCGAGCTCGACCGGCGATTCCCGCGGCGTGATGCCTGGCCGGTGGACACGATCTATCTTGGCGGCGGCACGCCGTCACGGCTCGGCGGCGAGGGCGTCGCACGGGCGCTCGACGTGCTGCGCGCGCGCATGCAACCGGCCGAGGGGGTGGAGGTCACGATCGAGGCGAACCCGGAGGACGTGTCTCCCGAATCCGTTGCGCAGTGGCGCGAGGCCGGCGTCAATCGCATCTCACTCGGCGCGCAGTCGTTCGACGATCGCGTGCTCACCTGGATGCACCGCGTGCACGATGCGCAGGCCACGCGCGATGCCGTGCGCACCCTGCGTGATGGCGGGATCACGAACCTCTCGCTCGACCTGATCTTCTCGCTTCCCGAGGCGCTCGAGCGCGACTGGTCACGTGACCTCGATGAGGCGCTCGCCCTCGAACCCGACCACCTCTCGCTGTACGGGCTCACCGTGGAGCCGCACACGCCGCTCGGCCGGCGCACCGCGCGCGGTGACGACGTCGAGAGTCCCGAGGAGCGCTACGAGTCGGAGTTCCTCCTTGCGCACGAGCGCGTGACCGGGGCAGGTCTGGACCATTATGAAGTCTCGAACTTCGGCAGGCCGGGACGGCGGTCGCGACACAACAGTTCCTACTGGGCGAACGTTGCCTACGCCGGCCTCGGTCCCGCCGCGCACGAGTTCGACGGGTCCGTCCGTCGCTGGAACGTGGGCCCCTATGCCCACTGGCTTCGCGCCCTCGACTCGGGTGCCGATCCCATGGAAGGATCCGAGGAACTGACGCCGGACAACCGGATCGCCGAGGGCGTGTACCTGGGACTGCGCACCTCCGACGGGCTCGCACTCACGGATTCCGAGGGCGCGGATGCCGCATCCTGGGTCTCGGCCGGATGGGGAACGCTCGACGCGGGAAACGTCCTGCGCCTCACCGCTTCCGGCTGGCTGCGCCTCGACTCGATCGCCGCGCGCTTGACAGTGCTCCGAAGTCGTTAGTACATTTGAACTTATGAGTGCAGAGCAGCTCACGAAGCGAGAGCGCAAAGTGCTCGAGGCGGTCATCCAGACATACGTGCAGACCGCGGAGCCAGCGGGCTCCCGCACGTTGTCCCGCCGTTTCGGGCTCGAGGTGTCGCCGGCCACCATCCGGAACACCATGAGCGACCTCGAGGAGAAGGGATACCTTTTCCATCCCCACACCTCCGCCGGCCGCATCCCCACGCACAAGGCTTATCGCCTGTACGTGGACGGCCTCATCGCGCCGCGCGACCTCGTGTCGCCCGAGCGCGACCGCCTGGCCGAGGAGCTCGCGAACACCGGCAACTCGCCCATCGAGGCGATCCTCCGTCGCGCCGCGCAGACGCTCGGCGTGCTCACGCAGGAGCTGGGCGTCGCACTTGGACCGCGGCTGTCGCAGACCATCCTCAAGCGGCTGGACCTGGTGCGGGTGAGCACCGAGCGCATCCTGATGGTGCTCTCGCTCGAGGGCGGCGTGGTGCGCACGGTGTTCGTGGAGGTCGCGGGGGAGATTGCCGAGTCCGCGATGGCGGAGGTCACCGGCGTGCTCAACGAGCGGCTCGGTGGGCTCAGCCTCGAGCAGATCCGCACCTCGTTCGGCCAGCGCATGCGCGACACCGTCACGTCCCCCGGCGCGCACGACCTGCTGAACATCTTCCTGCAGGGCGGCGAGGCGATCTTCAACAAGCCGCTCGCGGGCGCGGAGGACAGCGTGGTGCTGGGCCAGACGTCACTGCTTGCCGAGCAGCCCGAGTTCTCCGAGGCCGACGGCATGCGTCGCCTGCTCGCGCTCACGGACACGCCGGAACAGCTGGCCGACGCCATTCGCAAGCGCGGCACGTCACCCGGCATCACGATCAGCATCGGCACCGAGCACGACGATCCCCGCCTGTCACAGTTCACTGTGGTGACGGCGGAGTATCACGTGGGCTCCCTCGAGGGAGTGATCGGCGTCATCGGCCCCACGCGCATGCCCTACGACAAGGTCATCGCGCTGGTCAGCCACACTTCCCGGCTCCTCAACGACCTTCTCTGACCGTTCGCGGTCGTACTCATGGCAGATTTCTACACCACCCTTGGCGTGGCGCGCAGCGCGACGGACGAGGAGATCAAGAAGGCCTACCGCCGCCTTGCGATGCAGTGGCACCCCGACCGCAACGACGGCGCGAAGGAGGCCGAGGAAAAGTTCAAGGAGATCACCGAGGCGTACGACGTGCTCCGTGATCCGCAGAAGCGCGCGGCGTTCGACCGCTACGGCGAGGCGGGGCTGCGCGGCGGTGGTGGTGGGCAGGGGTTCCATCACGTGGACCTCTCCGAGGCGCTCGGCATCTTCATGCGCGACTTCGGGGGCTTCGGCGGCTTCGAGGACATGTTCACGGGCCGCTCCGGCGGAAGCGTGCGCACCGGCGCCGACGTCAAGCTGCCCATGCCGCTCACGCTCGCCGACGTCTCCACCGGCGTGGAGAAGAAGGTGGTGCTCAAGCTGCTCGACCCGTGCGACCGCTGCGAGGGAAGTGGCGCGGAGCCGGGATCGAGCGCGCAGACCTGCCCGAGTTGCGCGGGCGTGGGGGAAGTGCGCCGCGCGCAGCGCTCGTTCTTCGGGCAGTTCGTGACGGTCGCGCCGTGCCCCACGTGCAAGGGCGAGGGGACGATCATTGCGTCGCCCTGCCGCAAGTGTCGCGGCGAGGGACGCATGCGCACCGAGAAGGAGCTCACCGTGCAGATCCCGGCCGGCGTCGCCACCGGGCAGTACATGACGCTGCGCGGGCAGGGCAACGCGGGCTCGCGCGGCGCGGCGCGCGGCGACGTGCACGTGATCTTCGAGGTGGCGGATGATCCGCGCTTCGAGCGCGACGGCGAGGACCTCTACACCGAGGTGCTCGTGACGTATGCGCAGCTCGCACTCGGCGGCGACGCCACCGTGCCCACGGTCTCGTCGAGCGTGCAACTCAGCGTGCCCGCCGGCACGCAGAGCGGCCAGGTGTTCCACCTCCGCAGCCGCGGCTTGCCCCGCGTGAATGCAGCCGGCACAGGCGACCTGCACGTGCGCGTGCAGCTCTGGACGCCGGAGCGACTGACCGAGGAGGAGCAGGCGCTGATCGAGCGGCTGAACGAGATCCAGGTGGCGGCGCCGCACGATCGCGGCAAGGGCTTCTGGGCCAAGATGAAAGAGGCGCTCGGCGCGTGAGCGCAGAGACCGGATGGCGCACGCTGCGCGTGGAGGTCGCTCCACACTCGCGCGACGCGGTCATCGCGGCGCTCTTCGCCGGGGGCGCGCAGGGCATCCATGACGAGGGCTCCGCGGTGATGACGAGCGTTGACGCCGGCTTCGACGTGCATGCGCTGGCCGCGGCGGCGCGCGACGCCGGCGCTGCGGCGACGAGTGTGACGGACACGCCGGTGATCGACTGGAGCGAGGCGTGGAAGGATCGCATCGGCTCGCACGAGCTCGGCCCACTCGTCGTCGCGCCACCGTGGCTCGCCGGGGGATTCGATCCGGCGACGACGATCGTGATCGAACCCGGCATGGCGTTCGGCACGGGCGAGCACGCGACCACGCGCGGCGTGGTGCGGCTGCTGGCGGGCGTGCTGCGCAAGGGCGATCGCGTCGCCGACCTCGGAGCCGGCAGCGCGGTGCTCGCCATCGCCGCGGCGAAGCTTGGCGCGTCCCGCGTGTCGGCGATCGAGATCGATCCGGACGCGATCGGCAACGCGGAGGAGAACGTCGTGCGCAACGGCGTGTCGGATGTCGTCACGGTGATCGAGGGCGACGCCGCGCTGCTGCTTCCGCTCGTGAAACCGGTGCGCGTGATCCTTGCGAACATCATCTCGTCCGTGCTGGTGCAGCTGCTGCCGGTGATTGGCGATGCACTCGACGTAGATGGGCACGCGATCCTCAGTGGGGTGCTGCAGGAGGAGCGTGACGAGCTCGTGGCGCTGCTCGAACGGTCCGGCTGGCACGTCCAGGCCGAGGACCGGGAGGACATATGGTGGAGCGGAGTCATCGCGCGCCGCTGAGCGGGTTCGTCTCGCCCTCATCGTTCAGCGCGGGCGACGCCCTCTCGCTGCCCGACGACGCGGCGCATCACGCACGCGTCAAGCGACTCGCCGTGGGCGACCCGGTGAGCGTGACGGACGGGCGCGGCTCGCGAGGCGTGGGTGAGATCGTGTCGCTCGGCAAGTCCCGGCTCGACGTGCGCGTGGACACCGCGTCTTTCGTCGAGCGCCCCCGCCAGATCGTGCTGTGCGTCCCGATCGGGGATCGCGACCGGATGCTCTGGCTCGCGGAGAAGGCCACGGAGCTCTCGGTCACCGCGTGGCAGCCTGTGATGTTCACGCGCTCGCGCTCCGTGACGCCGCGTGGCGAGGGCGAGGCCTTCGCCGCGAAGCTGCGCGCGCGGATGGAAGCCGCGCTCGAGCAGTCTCACGGCGCGTGGCTGCCGGAGATTGCGCCTGACCTGGAGGTGGCAGCAGTTGCCGCGCTTCATGGGGAGCTGGATCGGTGGCTGCTCAGCGCGAGCGCCCCTCGATTGTCGCCGGGCGCGTCGGCGACTGGCGCCGCCGTGATCTTCGGCCCCGAGGGCGGGATCGATCCCGCCGAGCACGACCTTCTCGAGCGAGCCGGTTGGACCCCAGCGAGTCTCGCGCCGAACATTCTCAGATTCGAGACCGCCGGTCTCGCCGCCACCGCCGTTCTCCGCAGCCAGCCGCACTAGGAAGTCCCCAAAGCCCAAAGCCAAAGCCCAAAGCCCATGTCGAGCTGCCTCTTCTGCCGCATCGCCTCGCACGAGATCCCAGCCATCATCGTGGCCGAGACCGATGACTTCGTCGCCTTCCGCGACATCGACCCCAAGGCTCCCACGCACATCCTCGCGATTCCACGCGCGCACGTGGAGTCGCTCAACCAGGCCACCGACCTGGCGATGGTGGGCGGGCTGGTGGGCTTCGTGCGTGACGTGGCGAAGCAGGAGGGCGTGGACAGCTCAGGCTGGCGGCTGGTGGTGAACACCAACGCCGACGCCGGCCAGACGGTCTTCCACGTCCACGCGCACCTGCTCGGCGGCCGCTCGCTCAACTGGCCCCCCGGATGAGCGCCGCCTAGCTTTCGGGACTCTCCAACGAAGAACCGATGTCCGAACTGCTCAATCGCCTCCAGGGCGACCTCGTGACGGCCCGCAAGGCACAGGACAAGCCCGCGACGCTGCTCGTCAGCACGATCCTCTCCGACACGAAGAACAGGAAGATCGAGCTCCAGCGCGACCTCACCGACGAGGACGTGGTGGAGGTGCTGCGTCGCGGCATCAAGCGCCGCCGCGAGTCGATCGAGATGTTCGACAAGGGCGATCGCAAGGAGCTGGCGGACCGCGAGCGCGTGGAAGTCGCCCTGCTCGAGAAGTACCTGCCGGCCGCTCCCGGCGCGGACGAGATTCGCGCGGCCGTGCAGGCCGCGATCGCGGGGGGCGCCGGCAACCAGGGCGCCGTGATGGGCAAGGTGATGCCGCAGTTCAAGGGGAAGGCGGACGGCAACGTCATCAGCACCATCGTACGCGAGGAACTGGCGAAGCACGCCTGACGGTGGGCCGTGAATAGCCACGCCCTCGCCGTTCTCGAGTTTCCGCGCGTCCTCGCCCTCGTGGCGGAGCGTGCCACGTCGTCACCGGGCGCGCAGCGCGTGCGCTCGTTGCAGCCCCGGTCGGAGCTGCCCTGGCTCGAGCAGGAGCATGCACGCGTCGCCGCCGTGCGAGCCATCATCACCGGCGACTCGCCCTGGCATCCCGAGCCCGTGCCGGACCTCTCGGCGCCGCTCGTGCGGCTGCGGGTGCCGGGCACGTCATGGTCAGGCGAGGAACTGCTCAACGGTGGCGTGCTCCTTCGCTCGTCGCGACGCACGCGCGATGCGCTGCGCGACGAGAAGAAGCCGCTCGTGGTGCGCGCCGTGCTCGCGCCCTTCGCCGCCCGACTGATCGCCGCCAAGGACGCAGAGGACTCCATCGAGCGCGCGATCTCCGAGGAAGGGCTGGTGAAGGACGACGCGTCCTCCGCGCTGCGCCGCATCCGCCGCGAGCTGCGCTCGTCGCAGGGAGAGTTGATCGCGCTGCTCGAGCGCATCGTCGGTCGCCTCGAGTCGCATCACCGCGTGAACGACGCCTCCGTCACCGTGCGCAACGGCCGCTACGTGATTCCCGTGCGTCGCGACGGCCGCGCCTCCGTGGGCGGCATCGTGCACGATTCCTCCGCGAGCGGCGCCACGCTCTTCGTCGAGCCGCCGGCAGCCGTGGAGTTCGGCAACCGCATTCGCGAGCTGGAGTCCGACGAGCACGAGGAGGTGCAGCGCATACTGCTCGAGCTCACGGAGAGGCTACGGCCTCTTCGTGAGCAGCTATTGGAAGCCCTCGATGTGTTGGCCGAGCTCGACTCGCTGTACGCGCGCGCGCGTTTCGCGCGCGACTTCGCCTGCGCGTCGCCGCCCATGTCGAGTGCCCGCGACGGCTTCCGCATCGACAGCGGCCGCCACCCACTGCTCCTCGCGCAGGGGCGCGACGTGGTTTCCTTCGACCTCGAGATGTTCGCCGCGGAGCGCACGCTGCTGGTCAGCGGCCCGAACACCGGCGGCAAGACGGTGCTGCTCAAGGCGGTCGGCCTGATGTCGGCGCTCGTGCAGGCGGGGATTCCCTCGCCCGTGGGCCCGGAGAGCCGCCTCGCCATCTTCGATGACTTCTACGCGGACGTCGGGGACGAACAGTCCATCGAGGCGTCGCTCTCGACCTTCAGTGCGCACCTCAAGAACCTCGCGGAGATCCTGCGCCTTTCCACGGCCGATTCACTCGTGCTCATCGACGAGCTCGGGTCCGGCACGGACCCGCAGGAAGGCGCGGCGCTCGGCTGGGCAATCCTGGAGGAGCTCTCGGCGCGCGGCACCACCACCATTGCCACCACGCATCTCGGCACGCTCAAGGAGCTCGCATCGCAGGTGCCCGAGGTGATCAACGCGTCGCTGCAATTCGACGCGGTGGCGCTCGCCCCCACGTACAAGCTGATCAAGGGCATTCCCGGACGCTCGTACGGCATCAGCATCGCACGCCGGCTCGACCTCCCCGCGCACATCGTGGCGCGCGCCGAGGAACGCATGCCGCAGCAGGAGCGCGACATGGCGGCGCTCATCGAGCAGCTCGAGCGCAAGGAAGGGGAGCTCGTGGAGCGCGAGGCAGAGGCGGAGCGCATCCTTGCCGACGCGCGCGATCGCATCGCGACCCTCGCGCGGCGCGAGACGAACGTGCGCGAGCGAGAGCGCACCGTGGAGAAGCAGTCTCGTCAGGAGGCGCGGCGCTACCTGCTCGACGCGCGCCAGGAGATCGAGCGCACCGTGCGCGGGCTGCAGAAGGCCAGCGGCGACGCGGTGGACGAAGCCGCGCGCGAGGCGCGGCGGAAGGTGGAGGAGCTCGCCGCGAAGCAGGGAGCGGTGCTCGATCGCCTGGACGCCGAGGAGACGAAGGCCGAGCGGCGCGCGGCAACGGGCTCGCGCCCCGCGGCAGCGCGCCCGCCCGGACGCCCGGAGCTCGGCGACTGGGTGGACGTCACCACCCTGGGCGGCAAGCTGGGTCGCGTGATCGAGATGCGCGGCAAGGAGGCCGTGGTCACCGTGGGGTCGCTCAAGCTCACGGTCCCGCTCAAGTCGCTCAACCGCCGCGACCACACGCCGGAGCCCGCGGTCGCCTGGAGCGGTGAGATTCCCGACGTGCACGTGCAGACCGAGATCGACGTGCGCGGGCTGCGCGCCGACGAGGTGGAGCAGGAGGTGATGCAGTCGCTGGACTCCGCCATTCGCGCTGACCTCAAGTCGTTGCGTATCATCCATGGCAAGGGGACCGGCGCACTCCGCGCGCGCGTCACCGAGATGCTCCAGAAGGAGTCCCGCGTGAAGGCGTTCCGCATCGGCGCGTGGAACGAGGGCGGCGCCGGCGTTACGGTGGTGGAGCTGTGACGCTCGCTCCGGCGTAGAGCTCGCGCAGCATTTGCCGGGCGATGGCCGGCCGGAAGTGCGACGCCTCGTAGTAGCCGCCCTCGCTGCTGGTCAGGGCGTTGATACCGGCGAAGTCCCGCACGCGAGCCGGTCCAAAGATCTCGCGCAATGCCTGCATGTCCTCTGGCGCCAGCGGTCGCTCGTCGTATCCCGGGGGAACCACGACGACGTAGCGCGAGGAGTGCCGGGCGAGCATCGTCGCGATCGAGCGGAGGAGCGCGCGCTGCGACTCGTGAATCACGGGCCGTACGGGGCGCCCTGCCGCCGGCCCGCGCGCCGGGAAGCGATTGCGATCGGCGAAGTAGCGCGCGGAGTCCTGCGCGATCGCCAGCTCCTGCGAGGTGTACAGCAGGTCATTGCTGGCCGGCAGGTGCCGGAACGAATGGGTCTCGAAGACACCTCCCATCCACCCTGCGGTGCGGCCGGTGGCCTGGTGGATCCAGTACTTCAGGAAGTAGCCGTTCGCGAGGTAGGCTTCGAAGAAGACCAGCTGGTAGGCGACCCAGCGCTGGCCCGAGATGCGCCAGTCCTTGATGAAGAGCGGCGATTGCACGTTGTCCTCGCGCGCGAGCAGCGTGGAGTCCACGAGGATCAGTGCGTCGCGTACGACGTCGCCTCGCGCCTCGATGCTCTCCAGCTTGCTCGCGATCCCGAACAGGGACTCGAACGACGCGTCGAAGTGGTATGGCCTGGCGTCCGCCGGCAGGTACGCCGACCAGTCGGCGGCGTGAATCGCCTGTGTGCGAGAGTTGCCGAAGATGAAGGCGTTGTACTCGCGCGCCGGCGCGCTGAGGTAGATGTCCGTGGAGACGTGATCGCGATTGACTGGAACGCTCCAGCCGCGTTCGTACGGCGCATGGTCTCGCAGGACCAGGAAGGGATCCTGGACCAGGTAGGCGCCGAGCAGGACAACCAGGGGCGCTGCGAGTGCGGCGCACCGCGTGAGCAGCCGTCGAATGTCGCGGCGCATGCTAGAACTGGAAGTAGATGAATTGCTGGCGCGCGCCTCCCGCGCCAACCAGCACGCAGGCGTATATCAGGATCGCATAGGCTGCGAGGCGCAGCGGTGCGGGAAACCGCGCGATCAGCGTTCCCTCCCGCACGCCTCGCTTCTCGATCGCCTGTCGCTCGACGAGCGTCACGGCCACCAGCAGCAGCACCGCCGCGGCGAGGGAGGATCGGACGAGCCCGTAGACGGGCGAGCCGGACAGGAACCGACCCAGGTCCCCCGCGAGTCCGACGGGCATGCGCGACAGCACGTACCAGCCGTCACTCACCGTCCGGGCGCGAAAGAACACCCAGGCCAGGTCCACCAGCGCGAAGGTGCAGAGCGTGGAGAGCACGCGCTGCGCGGCTGGCCCGAGCGGAGAGCGGTCGCGCATCCGCGCCCGGAGGGAAGCGGTGGCGCTCCCGACAACCAGGTAGGTCCCGTGCAGCGCGCCCCACACCACGAACGCCCAGCTCGCGCCGTGCCAGAGCCCACTCACCAGGAAGACGATCATGATGTTCGTCGCCCGGCGAGCCCACGTCCCACGGCTTCCGCCGAGCGGGATGTAGAGGTAGTCCTTGAACCAGGTCGACAGCGAGATGTGCCAGCGTCGCCAGAACTCGCCGACGGAGCGGGAGAAATACGGCGTCCGAAAGTTCTCCATCAGGTCGAATCCCATCACCTGGGCGCTGCCCAGCGCGATGTCGCTATAGCCGGAAAAGTCGTAGTAGATCTGGAAGGCGAACAGCACCGTGGCCACCACGAGTGGCAGGCCGGTTTGCCCCGCCAGGTGATCGTAGACGGCGTCCACCTGGACGGCGATGGTGTCGGCAACGACCACCTTCTTGAACATGCCGATCGCCATGCGACGAAGTCCCGCGACCACGCGTGCGTAGTTGAACTCGTGCGTGTCCCGGAACTGGTGCAGCAGGTTCTGCGGGCGCTCGATCGGGCCCGCCACGAGCTGCGGATAGAACATCACGTAGAGCGCATACGTCAGGAAATCCCGCTCCGCGCGCTGGCGACGGCGATACACCTCGATGGTGTAGCTCATCGCCTGGAACGTGTGAAACGAAAGGCCGATCGGGAGGAGGATCGCGAGGGGCGGGAAGGCCACCTGCCGGCCGAGGAGCGCGGCAAGGGTGCTCACGTTGCCGGTGGCGAATCCGTAGTACTTGAAGACTGCCAGGACGCCGATGTTGGCGACCAGGCTGGCCACGAGTGCTACTTTTCGTGCAGCCCCGGTCCGTTCCTCGATCCAGATGCCGGCGGCAAAGTCTACGATTATGGTGAAGCCAAGGATCAGGATGTAGACTGGTACGAAGGCCATGTAGAACGCACAGCTCGCCAGCAGCACGACCGGCGTCCGCAGTCGCTGGGGCGACAGGAAGTAGATCCCCGTGACGAGCGGGAAGAAGAGGAGAAAGCTGACCGAGTTGAAGAGCATCGTGAACGGAAGTGATGTGCTGGGCGAATCGGCCTCAGCCGCACGCGCCACTGCAGTGTTCGCGCCACCCTCCACAGGAGGGCGTCACACCGGGGCGTCGATTCGCTCGCGTCCATTCCAGCAATGATCCCCGACGAGCAGGTCGAGCGCGTGCGCGAGGCGGCGGACATCGTCGTTATCATCGGTGAGTACGTCGAGCTGCGCCGCACCGGCACCGACTACCGGGCGCCCTGTCCCTTTCACCAGGGCACGCACCGCAACTTCTCCGTCTCCCCGAAGCGCGGCATCTACTACTGCTTCGTCTGCCACGAGGGCGGTGACGTCTTCTCCTTCCTGCAGAAGCGGCTCGGCGTGGACTGGCCGAGCGCGGTACGCATGGTGGCGGAGCGCGTGGGCATCGAGATCCGGGAGATCAAGCGGAACGATCGCGAGGGGCCCGATCCTCGCGAGCCGATGTGGGAAGTCAACGCCGCCGCCGCCGAGTACTTCCAGAAGCAGCTCTGGGACGAGAAGGGCGGTGAGCCCGCGCGCGAGTACCTCGCGAGCCGTGGCATCACGCAGGAGGAGGCCGCCAAGTTCGCGCTCGGATTCTCGCCGCGGGACGGCGCGGCGCTGCGCGGCTACCTCACCACGCTCGGCTTCACCGACAAGCGGCAGCTGGAAGTCGGGCTGCTCGTGCTGCGAGAAGGGGAGACCGAGCCGCGCACGCGCTTTCGGGGACGCCTCATGTTCCCGATTCGCGACATCCAGGGGCGCGTGATTGCGTTCGGCGGGAGGGTGATCGGAGTGGGTGAGCCCAAGTACCTCAACTCGCCCGAGACGCCCCTCTTCTCGAAGGGGAAGACGCTCTATGGGCTCGACACCGCGCGCAACGAGATTCGCCGCGAAGACCGCGTGCTCGTCGTCGAGGGCTACTTCGACTGCGTGCGCATCGCGCTCGCCGGGGTGGAGACGGTGGTCGCGCCGCTCGGCACCGCGCTCACCGAGGAGCAAGGTGCGCTGCTGCTGCGCTACACGAAGAACGTATTCCTGCTTTACGACTCGGACATGGCGGGGTTGAAGGCCACCTTTCGCGCCGGCGATGCGCTGCTGGCGCAGGGCGCCGCCGTGCAGGTCGCCACGCTGCCCGAGGGAGAGGATCCCGACTCCTTCGTGCGACGCCATGGCTCCGCGGGGCTCGAGAAGCTCCTCGCCGGCGCGATCGATGTCTTCGAGCGCAAGGTGCAGATCCTCGAGCGCGGCGGGTGGTTCTCCGACTTGCGCCGCAAGCGGCAGGCGCTGGACCGCCTGCTGCCCACCATCCGGCTCACGCAGGATGCGCTTACGCGCGACATCTACCTTTCCCGAGCGGCGGAAGTGGTCGGCGTGGGTCGCGAGATTCTCGAGCGCGAAATGCTGGCGGCGCCGAAGCGGGGCCGAGGTGGGCGCGAGGCCGCTGCGGCGGAGGCCGCGCCGCATCCGGGCGAGGCGCCGCACGAGCCGCGAGCGCGAAAGGGCGGCGACCGCCGCACCCGCTATGCGGTGCGGGCGCACTCGGCCGAGCGCGAACTGGTGCGCGTGGCCCTGCACCTGCGGCAGTACGTGGAGCGCATCGCTGAGCGCATCGGGGACGATACCTTCCGGGAGCCTCACTTCGCGGCCATCTTCGCCGAGCTGCTCTCCAGCGGCGGCGAGGCCACGAATGACGAGCTGGCCGCCGTTTTGGACGAGGAGACGGTTATCGTTCTGCAAGGGCTGCTCGACGAGCCCGGCGGACTGGACGTGGCCGACCTGGGCGTGGAGCGCAGCCTGGCCGCGCTCAAGGCCCGCTCGCTGGACGAGCAGTTGCAGGAGCTCGACCAGCAACTCGCGGCCGCCCAGCCCGCGGAGCAGGACTCGCTGCTCACGCGCAAGAATGCGATGGCGAAGGAGCTGCGGTTGCTCGATGCGCCGCGGTGGAAGGCTTTCGGCAGTTCCCGACCTTAATTTTGCTGGAGGGTAGATCGTGCATCCGGACGTTTCCGCGCTGTTGGCCGTGCAGGAAGAAGACGTGGTCATCCACGCCCTCGAGGACCGCCTCGCGGCGCTCGAGCCCCGCATCGCCGTCCTCCAGCGCGAGCGGGATCGCGCCGAGGGGGAGCGCGCCGAGGTGCAGAAGGCCGTGCTCACCGAGGAGAAGCGGCAGCGCGAGGTCGAGACGCGTGTCGCGCAGCATCGCACGCTCAAGGAACGCAACGAGCAGGCGCTGAACAACGTGACCTCACCGCGCGAAGCGACGGCGGCGCAGGCCCAGCTCGACCAGGCCACCCGGATGATGGTGGAGGACGAGCGCGAGGTCGGCTCCATCCAGTCCCGCCTTCGCGAGCTGCGCCGCGTGGCGGATGAAAAGCAGGCCGCGGTGGACGACGTGGATGCGCGCCAGCAGGAGGCACGCTCGGCGCTCGACTCCGATCGCATCGCGATCGACTTCGAGATGAAGGAGGTGCGCGCCCGCCGCGAGGAGAAGGCGAAGGGGATCACCCGCACGCTGCTGCAGCGCTACGACCGCATCAGCAGCAAGCGCCGCGAGCGCGCGCTGTTCCCGCTGCGCGGCACCAGCTGCAGCCGTTGCGACACCGCCATTCCGGTGCAGCGACGCACCGCGATGATCACCGGCGGCGCCACCGACATCTGCGAAGGGTGCGGAGTGCTCCTCTACGCGGGGGAATGATGCTTGTAGCCCACCCGGGCGCCCGATAGCTTGCTCGGGTGATCGCTACCGCAGTCGCCTCGCGTCCTCCCACGCGATGGCTGTCCCCGCAGGCGCCGGATGAAGCGCTCGTCGCGCAGCTTGCCGCCGAGCTGAGCCTGCCGCTCCCGATCTGCCGCCTGCTCGCGGCGCGCGGCCATGGCGCGCCCGACTCTGCGCGGCGGTTCCTGCGCCCGCGCCTCGACCAGCTCCATGAGCCGGCGCAGCTGAAGGATCTCGACCGCGCGGTGGAGCGACTCGCGCGAGCCATCGCGGCGAAGGAGACGATCCTCGTCCACGGCGATTACGACGTCGACGGCATGAGCTCCACCACGCTGTGCGTGAAGGCGCTCCGCGCGCTCGGTGGCACTGCCATCCCGTTCATCCCGCGCCGGCTCGAGGATGGCTACGACCTGGGCGCCGCCGGCGTGCGCGCCGCGCGCGAACACGGCGCGACGGTGGTGCTCACGGCCGATTGCGGAACCAGCGCGCACGCGGCGGTGGCCGAGCTGCAGGGCGCGGGCATCGACGTGATCATCACGGACCATCACCTGCCCGGGGGCGCGCTGCCGGCGGCGTTCGCGGTGCTCAACCCCAGGCGCCCGGACTGTCCCTCGGAGGACAAGGACCTCGCGGCGGTCGGCGTCGCGTTCAAGCTGGCGCTCGCGCTCACCCGGCACCTGGGCGGCAACGAGAACGCGGTGTTCGGGATGCTCGACCTGGTGGCGCTCGCCACCATCGCGGACATCGCGCCGCTGCGTGGCGAGAATCGCGTGCTCGCGCGCTACGGTCTCAAGCTCCTCAATGAGACCCGCAACCTCGGCCTCCGCGCGCTCGTGCGCGCGTCGGGACTGGAAGGCAAGCCGCTCACAGCGGGTCGCGTCGGGTTCATCCTTGCGCCCCGGCTCAACGCGGTGGGCCGGCTGGGTCACGCGTTGCGCGGCGTCGAGCTGCTGATGGCCGAGACCGAGAACGCCGCGAACACGATCGCGCGCGAGCTCGAGGAGCTGAATGCGCGGCGGCAGGCCGTGGATCGCGCCACGCTGGAGGAGGCGCGCGCCATGGTGCACGAGCTCGACCTCGAGCACACGTACGGCCTGGTGCTGGCCGGCGAGGGGTGGCACGCCGGCGTGATCGGCATCGTCGCCAGCCGCATCGTGGAGGAGTTCGGCCGGCCCACGGTGCTCGTCGCGCTCGAGGGAGACACGGGCAAGGGAAGCGGGCGCTCGATCAGCGCATTCGACCTGCACTCCGGGTTGGGTGCGTGCAAGGACCTCCTCTTGCGCTACGGCGGGCATCGCGCCGCCGCCGGCGTCACGGTAGCGCGCGAGCAGCTGCCCGCGTTCGCGCAGCGCTTCAACGAGGTCGCGCTCGCGAAGCTCACGCCCAGCGACCTGGTGCCGGAGCTGCGCGTGGACCTCGAGGTCGACCTCGAGGAGGTCACCGAGGACCTCGAAGCCATGCTGCGACATCTCGAGCCGTGCGGACTCGGCAACCCGTCGCCCGTGCTGATGGCGCGCAACGTCATGCTGCATGCGCCGCCGAAGGCGGTCGGCAAGGACGGACTGCGACTCGCCTTCCACCGCGAGTCGCAGGGCCCGCTCATGGCGCTCGCCTGGGGGATGGCGCCGCGCGCGCGCGAACTCACGGTGGACCGGCACTACGACATCGCCTTCCGCCTCGAGCGCGACGAGTGGAATGGTCAGTCGCGCCTCCAGGCGCGGCTCGCAGACTTTCGCCCCGCATAACGCCATGCGCATCATCGCCGGACGCTGGAAGGGACGCCGCATCGACGCGCCGAAGGGTGACGCCGTGCGCCCCACGCTCGACCGCGTGCGCGAGGCGTGGATGAGCATCGTGCATGGCGACCTGCCCGAGGCGCGCGTGCTCGACCTGTTCTCCGGGTCGGGAGCGCTTGGGCTCGAGGCGCTGTCGCGCGGCGCGGCGACCACCGACTTCGTGGAGAACGCGCCCCGCAGCCTGGAGGTCCTCTACGACAACATCGCGCACCTCGGTGCCGGTGAGGCCGCCGTGGTGCACAAGGCCAACGCGATCACCTTCGTGCGCGGGCTGGCCGAGGGCGCCTACGACGTCGCCTTCGCCGACCCGCCCTATGAATCCAGGGGCGCCGAGGAACTCGCTGAAGCGTGGCGCGTCACGCCCTTCGCGGCGATCCTGGGCATCGAGCACTCGAGCCGGATCAGCCTCGAGGGTGCCGAGGAGCGCAAATACGGCGATATTCGGGTCTCCTTCTTCCGCGCCCCGTGAAACGCACTGCCATCTACGCCGGCACCTTCGACCCGCTCACGCGCGGCCACGAGGACCTCGTGCGCCGCAGCCTGGAGTACGTGGACCGGCTGATCGTCGCCGTGGCCACCGGCGCGTCGAAGCAGCCGATCTTCGACATCGATGAGCGCGTGAGCATGATCCGCGACGCGCTCGCCGGCGACGCACGCATCGAGGTGCGCGCATTCACCGGCCTGGCCGTGGAGTTCGCGCGGGAAGTGGGAGCGCGCCTCTTCATTCGCGGACTGCGCGCCGTGAGCGACTTCGAATATGAGTACCAGATGGCGCTCATGAACCGCCACCTCGCGCCGGACCTCGAGACGGTCTTCATGGTGCCGTCGCTCGACACCACCTACATCAGCGCGAGCATGGTGCGCGAGGTGGCGCGATTCGGCGGCGACGTGGAAGGGCTGGTCCACCCGTCCATCGCGGCCGCATTGCGCAAGCGATTCGCCGAGCGCGCGGCCGCGCTCGACCCCGGCACGCCGTGAGCTTCCTGGCTGCCGTGCGCGCCCGCGCGCAGGCGAATCGACGCACGATCGTCTTTCCGGAGAGCGCTGACCAGCGCACCCTGGACGCGGTCCGCCTGCTCGCCGCCGAGCAGGTGGTGGACCCCGTGCTGGTGCTCGACCCCGCGCAGCCGGCGTCGCACGCCGCCGCGCGCGCACTCGGCCTGCCCTGCATCGACCCTGCGGCGGACGACCGGCACGAGCAGGCGGCCGAGGCGATCGCGTTCGCGCGGCAACGGAAGGGGATGACCATCGAGGAGGCGCGCAGGCTCGCGGCCACGCCACTGCTCTTCGCCGACTGGCTGGTGAGCGTGGGCGCGGCCGACGGCTGCGTTGCCGGCGCGGTGCACACCACGGCGGACGTGCTGCGCGCCGCGATCTGGATGGTGGGCCGTGGCGAGGGCGTGCGGACGGTGTCGAGTGCGTTCTACATGGTGGTTCCCCCCTTCCGGGGCGGAACGGAATCCGAGGTGCTCACCTTCACCGACTGCGCGGTGGTGCCCTATCCCGGGCGCGACCAGCTGGCGGACATCGCCATCGCCGCGGCTGCGGACCGGCGACGCATCGTGGGCGACGAGCCGCGCGTGGCGCTGCTCTCCTTCAGCACGAAGGGGTCGGGCACCGGCTCGAGCGTGGAGCTGATGCGGTCGACGGTGGAGGAGATTCGGCGCCGTATGCCTGAACTCGTCGTGGACGGAGAATTGCAAGGGGACGCAGCGCTCGCCAGCGCCGTGGGGGACCGCAAGGCTCCCGGCAGCCCGGTGGCTGGCCGGGCGAACGTCCTGGTGTTCCCGACGCTGGATGCCGGGAACATCGCGTACAAGCTGGTGCAGCGGCTCGCCGGCGCCAGCGCCGTGGGTCCGATCATCCAGGGGTTGCGTCGCCCGTGCAGCGACCTGTCGCGCGGCGCCGTTCCTGACGACATTATCAACGTGGCGGCGATCACCGCACTTCAGGCGGGCTCGCCAGGCCAGGAACCGAAGCCCCAGGGGAAAGCGCAATGAGCTTTGCAATCAAGAAGCAGGGCGAGATCGTCGTTGTGGACGTCGAGGGGCAGCTCATCGTCGGCAATCGACAGGAGCTCAAGCAGAAGGTCCTCGACGAGCTCGAGAAGGGTGAGCGTCGCTTCCTGATCGACTTCGCCCAGACCGGCTACATCGACAGCTCCGGCCTCGGGGTCCTCGTGTCGCTCTCGAAGAAGATCCGCGAGCAGGGAGGCGAGCTGCGCCTCGCGAACCTGAATGACGACCTGAAGACGCTCTTCGAGCTCACGAAGCTCGACACGCTCTTCCAGATCGCCGACACGCGCGAGCGCGCGCTCGAGAGCTTCTGACGGCGCCAGCCGGCAGCAGCGACAGCGGGCCGGCCCCGCGCCGGCTCGATCTCGAGATTCCCAGCGACGTCGCCTACATCGAGGGCGTCGTGGACACGGTGCAGCGCGAGTGCCAGGCCATGCACTTCGCGCCGCGCCAGGTCATGCTCAACGTGCCCGTGGCGCTGTCCGAGGCACTGTCCAACGCCATCTGTCGCGGCAACGGCGAGGACCCGCGCAAGCACGTGCGCATCACCGCGGTGGTCGATGAGCGCGAGCTCGTCATCGAGGTCACCGACGAAGGCGGCGGCTTCGACCTCGAGGCCCAGCTCACCGACCCCACCACGCCGGACAAGATCGGGCTCGAGGACGGGCGCGGCCTCTTCCTGATGCGAAAGCTCATGGACCTGGTCGAGGCGTTTCCCACCCCTGACCTTCGCGGCAGCGTCGTGCGCCTCACGCTGCACCGGGGCTGACGTGAGCGACCTCTCCGACGTCGTCCACGCTTTTCACGAGGCCACGCAGTGCGAGCTCGCCGTCTGGACACAGGGTGGCGCCAACGCGCCACTCCACCTCGAGGCGGCGGCCGGCCCGGCCCCGCCCACGTCGCCGCCGGATCACCTGCCAGCCGCCAGCGAGGGTCCCCTCGAGATCGGCGGCGAGGAGCGGGTGATCCTCGCGCCCATTCCCGGCCCGCGGCGCGCCTGGCTGGTCCTCGGCCCCTGCAAGGCCACGTCGTTCGAGCTGCACACCCACCTCCGGTACCTGGTTCCCGTGATCGGGACCTTCCTCCAGTCCGCGCTCGAGGTCGAGCACGCCGCCAACGAGCTCGCCGAACGGTACGAGGAGATCAACCTCCTCTACACGATCAGCGAAATCCTCGGGCGCACCGTGTCGCTCACGACGGCCGCGAGCACCATCCTCACCGAGATCTCGGAGACGGTCGGCGCGCGCCGCGCCGTGATCCTGGTCTACGACGAGGAGACGCGCGCGCTCGAGCCCGTGGCCACGCAGGGGACCGCAGGCGAGACGGTGGAGAGCATCTCGATCGACGATGACTGCGCCGTGAGCGCGCGAGTGTTTCGCACCACGCACCCGACGATCGTCGAGGCGGACCAGGCTCCCTGTGAACTGGAGCGCCCCTTCCGTCGCGGCGCCATGCTGTCCGTGCCCATCCTCTGGACCGCACCGGACGGCATGCGTCCGCTCGGCGTGGTGAACCTGTCGGACCGCCGCTCGGGACAGCCCTTCTCGGCGGGCGACCAGAAGCTCATCGCGGCCATCGCCACGCAGATCGGCACGGCGATCCAGAACGCGCGACTGGTGAATGCGTCGCTCAACGAGCAGCGGCTCGCGCAGGAGATGCGCCTCGCGCACGACCTGCAGATGAAGCTCCTCCCAGACACCCAGGTCGTCGCGCCCGATGCGATCGTGGCTGCGCGCGTCGTGCCCGCCGAGGACGTGGGCGGTGACTTCTACAACCTGTTCCCGCTGGGCGCCGGCCGCACGGGAATCATGATCGGCGACGTGAGCGGCCACGGCTACCAGGCCGCGCTGATCATGGCGCTCACCATGAGCGCCACCGCCATTCACGCGCAGACCACCGCCGATCCCGGCGAGACGCTCTCTGCGCTACACTCCACCATGCACGATGAGCTGGGAACCACCGAGATGTTCATCTCGGCGTTCTACGCGGTGGTGGACAAGCCCCGGAAGCTGCTGCGCTTCACGAACACCGGACATCCGCACGCCTTCATCTTCGCCGATGACGGTGGCTTCGAGCGCCTGGCGGCCACCGATCCGCCGCTCGGCATGTCGACCGACTCGCCCACCACGCGCGAGCATGCGTGGCGCCCGGGGCGCGACCTGCTCGTGCTCTTCACCGACGGCATCAGCGACGCGCGCAATCGCGAGGGCGAGCGGCTGGGCGAGGAGCGCGTGCTCGAGGTGGTGCGCCAGAATGCCGCGCGCACGCCGGCCGAGGTGCTCGATGCGGTGTTCGAGCTGCTCGACGAGCACATCGAGGGCGCGCCGCGGCGCGACGACCTCACCTTCGTCGCCATGCGCGGCTGATGGACGACCGCGAGCCGCGCGGCGGCCCGCGACCGCCGCCCACCCGCAAGAGCCTCGGCCAGCACTTCCTCAGCGACCCGCGCATCCTCGCGCGAATCGCCGACGCGGCGCAGGTCACGCCGGGCGAGACGGTGGTGGAGATCGGGCCGGGCAGGGGAGGGCTCACCGCGCAGCTGCTCGAGCGCGCGGGGCGCGTGATCGCGATCGAGGTCGACCGCAAGCTGGCGGAACTGCTGCGCGTGCGCTGGAGCGACGAGCCGAAGTTCGAGATGGTGGAGCGCGACGTCCTGGCCGAGCCGCTGGCGAGCGTCTTCGCCGGCGAGGTGCCGGAGCAGTGGTCGCTCGTGGGCAACGTGCCCTACTACATCACCACGCCGATCCTCTTCCACGCGCTCGAGCGGCCGCGTCCCTCGCGCGCGGTGTACCTGGTCCAGAAGGAAGTGGCGGACCGGCTGGTCGCGAAGCCCGGCAGCGAGTCATACGGCGCACTGAGCGTGAACGTGCAGGCGCTGGCGACCGTCGAGCAGCTGTTCAAGGTGTCGCCGGGGGCGTTCAACCCGCCGCCCAGGGTGGACAGTGCGGTAGTGCGCATCAGGCCGCGTCCCGACCCGCTGGTCACGCCCGATGAGGAGGCGCGCTACAAGCGCCTGGTGATCGACGCGTTCGGCATGCGCCGCAAGCAGATGCGCCGCGTGCTGCGCGAGATCATGAAGCTCGAGGTGGAGGAAGCGGAAGCGGTACTGGCGCGCGCGAACGTCGAGGTGGACGTTCGTCCGGAAGTGGTGAGTCCCGCGCAGTTCGCAGCGATCCTCAGGGCCCTTCCCTAGTTCCCAAAGCCCAAGGCCCAAAGCCCAAAGCCCGCCCTACCGGTTGACCAGCGCGAACGAGAGTCCTTCGAGTTCCATGGCCATGTTCACCGTCTTCACCGTGACATCGGCGGGCGCGTGCAACTGGGTGGGCGCAAAGTTCAGCGCGGCCTTGATCCCCGCGCGCACCACCAGGTCGAGCGTCTGCTGCGCCGCGTCGGCCGGCACCGTGATCACCGCGATGTCCGGCTTCTCCTTCGCCACGTCGCGCTCTAGGTGCGCGATGCCGCGCACCGGGATCCCCTCGAGCTTGCGCCCAACCTTCTCGGGGTTGCTGTCGTAGGCCGCCAGGATCTGGAAGCCGCGCTGCCGGAAGCCCTCGTAGTGCGCGAGCGCCGCGCCGATCTTGCCGGCGCCCAGGATGATCACGCGCCATTCCCGCCCGAGTCCCAAAATCTCGCGTAGCCGCGTAGACAGCTCCGGCACCGAGTACCCCAGCCCGCGCTTCCCGAAGGAGCCGAAGAAGGAAAGGTCCTTCCGGACCTGGGCCGAGGTCGTGCCACCCTGTCGCGCCAGCTCGTCACTCGAGATCGTGCTGAGCCCCCGCGCCTCGAAATCCTCGAGGAACCGGAGATAGGCCGAGAGCCGGCGGACGGTCGAATCTGCGATGCGCTTCACGTGTCGGGACGATCTTGTGAATTTCTTCACAAGCTAAACGAGCCACTCCTGCTGCACCAGCGCCCCTCAACGGCTTATCTTCGGGTCATGTCGCTTCATGTGTCGTCGGAGATCGGGCGCCTCCACGGGGTCGTGGTTCATACCCCGGGACCGGAGCTCCTTGCCGTCACTCCCCGCACGCGGGAGGACTACCTCTACGACGACATCATCGACGCCGACGCGGCCCAGCGGGAGCATCGCCGCTTCCTCGCCATCCTCGAGCGATTCACCACGGTCTACCAGGTGCGGGACCTGCTGGTGGACGTGCTGGCCAACGCCGAGGTGCGCGACCTCCTGGTGCGCGAGACGATGGACATCGTCCCCCTCGAGCCGCTCGCTCGCGCCATCGCCGAGCTCGCTCCGGAGGAGGTCGCGCGCATGCTGATCGAGGGCCGCGAAGAGGAGCCCGGACCGCTCGCCCGCACGCTGAAGGAATCCGGCTACTCCCTGCCGCCGCTACCGAACCTCTTCTTCACCCGCGACAGCTGCATGGGCGTGGGCGACCACGTCCTCATCGGCTCGATGCGCTACGGCATCCGCTGGCCGGAGGAGCTGATCATGAAGGCGATTTTCATGCATCACCCCCTCCTGGCCAACGCCGGCATCCTCTACGACGGATCCAGCGAGCGCCGCCTCAACTACACGCTCGAGGGCGGGGACGTCCATCCGCTGCGCCCCGACCTGCTGATGATCGGCTTCAGCGAGCGCTCGAGCCCCGCGGCCATCGACAACCTGGCGTCGCTGGTGTTCGCGAAGACCGGCGTGAAGGACATCATCGTGGTCGTGATGCCGGGCGAGGCCACGGCGATCCACCTCGACATGATCTTCACGCAGGTGGATCGCGAGCAGTGCGTGGTCTTCCCGCCGCACTTCATCGGCATCGAGCGCCTGCCGGTGCTCCACTGGAAGAAGGGCGAGGTCACGCTGCACGAGCGCCCGAACATCTTCGCCGCGCTGGCCGAGGTCGGGATGAAGATGGATCCCATCTTCTGCGGCGGGGAATCGCGCACGGTGCAGGAGCGCGAGCAGTGGGCGTCCGGCTGCAACTTCACCGCGGTGCGCCCCGGCGTGGTGCTGTCGTATGCGCGCAACGAGGGCACGCTTCGCGAGGTGGAGAAGGCCGGCTTTCGCGTGATCAGCGGCGTGGACTTCCTCACCGGCGACGTGCGCGTGGCCGAGGACGAGCGCGCGGTGATCGCGGTGGAAGGAACGGAGCTCGTGCGTGCCGGCGGCGGGCCGCGGTGCATGACGTGCCCCGTGCAGCGCGACGACCCGTGGTGAGCGGCGACTGATGCAGCAGGTCGCACCCACATCCAGCGGCGGCGTCGCCACGCGCGAGGCGCGCACGATACTCGGCGACCGCGCGCTCAACTTCCTCTCGACGGGTCCCGCCGACGCGCAGTCGCTCGTGTCGTACGTCTGCCAGCTCCCGAATGCGCCGCAGATGGTGGCGGAGCACCTGGCGCGCACGCTCTTCGCGGGCCACGAGACCATCCTGCGGGACGCCGACGGTCGCTGGCGCCTCAGGCGCCCGGAGGAGTTCGAGCCCACGGTGATCGCCGAGGAGCTGCGCGCGCTCAGCTACGTGGTGGTGGACGTGGAGACGACCGGCACGCGCGCGCACATGGACGATCGCATCACCGAGATAGCGGCAGTGGTGGTGCGCGACGGCCAGGTGACCGCTGTCTACGAGACGCTCGTCAATCCGGGGCGCGCCATTCCGTCGTATATCTCGCGGCTCACGAACATCTCGTGGGACATGGTGAAGGACCAGCCGCGGTTCGCGGACATCTGCGACAAGCTGCTCTCGGTGCTCGAGGGCCATGTCTTCGTGGCGCACAACGCGCTGTTCGACTGGAAGTTCGTGGACTCCGAAGTGCAGCGCGCCACGGGACGCCAGCTGGAGGGACGGCGGCTGTGCACGGTGCGGCTGGCGCGGAAGCTCCTGCCGCAGCTGCGCAGCCGCTCGCTGGACGGAGTCACTGCGCACTATGGCATCGACATCGGCGCGCGCCATCGCGCGGGCGGCGATGCGGTGGCCACGGCGCACGTGCTGCTGCGGCTGCTGGCCGACGCGCGCGATCGCGGGCATACGAGCTGGGAGCACATCGAGCAGCTGCTGGGCACGCGCAGCACGAAGCCGAAGCGCCGCCGTCCGCCCGCCATGCCGCAGCCGGTGTCGAGGGATACCACCGCCTAGCTTCGAGTTTCCAGCGCCTGGGCGTAACTGCCTGGGGGGGACAACGGCGGAGGAAAAAGGGAGAACGACGGATAATTCGCAGACAGCCGCTGCCATTTCTCAGGTCGTTGCCGTTTTCCAGTCGTTGTCCAGCAGTGATCCGCCCTGGTCCCCGCGACGCTTTTCGCCTCCGGCGCACCGGAGTATCCTTCTCGAATGCCACTCACTCGAAGCAGGACTCTCGGCACGATCAGGATCCACGCGATCGAGGCCGGCCTCCAGATGCTGGATGGCGGTGCGATGTTCGGCGTGGTGCCGAAGACGCTATGGGAGCGGCGCATCGCGCCCGACGAGAAGAATCGCATCCCGCTCTCGATGCGCACGCTGCTCATCGAGCACGATCGTGGCCTGGTGCTCATCGACACGGGATCGGGCAACAAGGAGTCCGAGAAGTTCGAGTCGATTTATGGGATCGTGAACCAGGGCGCGCACGGCGACACGCACCTCGAGGACGGCATTCGTGCACTGGGCTTCTCGCCGGCCGACGTCACCATGGTGATCGACACGCACCTCCACTTCGACCACGCCGGGGGCAACACCCGGCGAAATGACGAGGGGATCACGGTGCCGAGCTTCCCCAATGCACGGTACGTGATCAACTCCGGGGAGCTCGAGTACGCCCAGCGCGCGAACGAGCGCACCTCGGCCAGCTACTTCCCGCACAACTACATGCCCCTGATGGAGGCGGGGTTGGTCGACTTCACGCAGGGCGACCGCGAAGTAGCGCCGGGCATCGAGCTCGTGATGGCGCCGGGACACACCCCCAACCATCAGGGCGTGATCGTTCGGTCGGGCGGGGAGGTCGCATTCTTTCCAGCCGACCTCATCCCGACCAGTTCACACCTGCCGCTCCCCTGGATCATGGGCTACGACGTGGAGCCGCTCGTGACGCTCGAGTCCAAGCGCCGCCTGGTGGCCCGGGCCGTGGATGAGGAGTGGCTGGTGGTCTTCGAGCACGACGCGGTGAACTGCTGGGGGCGATTGCAGTCCGACGGTAAAGCCGTCGTACTGCAGGAGCTCGGGGGCTGAGGGGCTGGGGGGCTGGGGCAGTGCCCTAATTCCCCAGCCCCTGTGCCCCTTCGCCCCCTTGTATCAACTCGAACTGGCACTTAGGTTTACCCATACAACAAGGACAAGCGGGGCGGACACGATGCCGCCTCCACCCTCCGGCCCTCGCCTCGGCGAGGCGTGCTGCAGGAGTCGAACTCGGATCGATGCCCCCGTGTGCACACGCGGCGCATCGTCTCGTTACGGACTCCCGCACTCCTGGGGAGTCCGTTTTGGTTTTCTCCCAACGAGGAATACGGGTATCCAGGACACCACGAAGCGCGTGCGGGTCAATCGCCAGATCCGCATCAGCCCACTTCGCGTCATCGGCGCCGACGGCTCACAGCTTGGCATCCTCGCCGTCGAGGATGCCCTGAGAATGGCCGAGGAACTGGGACTCGACCTCGTGGAGGTCGCGGCCACCGCGAGACCCCCCGTCGTCCGCATCATGGACTACGGCAAGTACAAGTTCGAGATGGCGAAGCAGGCCCGGGTCGCCAAGAAGAAGCAGCACGTCATCGAGCTCAAGGAAGTGAAGTACCGTCCCGGCATCGATGATCACGACTTCGAGACGAAGACGCGCCATGCCCGGCGCTTCCTCGACGAGAAGAACAAGGTGAAGGTGACCATGATGTTCCGTGGTCGACAGGTCGCGCATCCCGAGCTCGGACAGGCGGTACTCGAGCGCGTTGCAGCAGCACTGGCCGACGTCGCGAAGATCGAGAGCGCGGGTCGGCTGGAAGGCAAGTCCATGACGATGATCCTGACGCCCAAATAAGCGAGCGTGTTATGCCCAAGATGAAGACGCACAAGGGCGCCAAGAAGCGCTTCAAGATGACGGGGACCGGCAAGGTCCGCCGTTACAAGGCCTTCAAGAGCCACATCCTGACCAAGAAGACCTCCAAGCGGAAGCGCCGCCTGCGCCAGGCGGGCCTGATCGCCACGAATGGCGAGCAGAAGCGCATTCGTCGCCTCATTCAGGCATAACGGGAGAAACCGACCATGCCTCGCGCAGTAAGCAACGTCCCGCGCCTCAAGCGCAAGAAGCAGATCATGAAGGCCGCTCGCGGCGGCTTCGGTGCCCGGTCCAAGCTCTGGAAGGCAGCGAAGGAAAACGTCGAGCGCGGCTGGAAGTACGCGTACCGCGATCGCAAGAACAAGAAGCGCGACTTCCGTCGCCTCTGGATCCAGCGCATCAACGCTGCCGCTCACCAGCACGACATGAGCTACAGCGTCTTCATGCACGGGCTCAAGCTCTCGGGCGTCGAGATCGACCGGAAGGTCCTCGCCGACCTCGCCGTGCACGATCCGGCCGCCTTTACCGCCATCGCGGAAGCAGCGCGCACCGCGCTGAACGCAGCGGCGTAAGCAGTCCTCGCTCGTTCTCACGGCGGCAGCGCGACGACAGTCGTTCTGCCGCCGTGTTGTATTTTCCAGTGGGCAGTGATGCAGTGATGCAGTGATGCAGCCAACTACCAGACTCGTGTCCATTTCCGAATTTCTCTCCGAGGCGCAGCGCATCGAGGGTGAAGGCGTGGCAGCGCTCTCCGGCGCAGCCGACGCCGGCGCCCTCGAGGACGCACGCATCGCCTTCCTCGGCGACGCCCGCGGCGCCCTCAAGGCACTGCAGCAGGGATTGCGCGCCATTCCCGCCCCCGAGAAGCCCGCCGCCGGCAAGCGCTTCAACGAGGTGAAGGTGCGCCTCGAGTCGCTGCACGCCGAGCGGAAGCTCGCGCTGTCCGCCGCCGACAACCGCTCGGCGCTCGCCGACCCGAGCATGCCCGCGCGCCATCCGTGGAAGGGGGCGAAGCACCCGGTGTCGCTCGTGATCGACGAGATCGCGGAGATCTTTCGCGAGATCGGCTTCACCATCGCGCTCGGACCGGAGGCGGAGACGGACTGGTACAACTTCACCGCGCTCAACTTTCCGCCCGACCATCCGGCGCTGGACGCGCACGACACGCTCTACCTCGGTGATGACGTGCTGCTGCGCACGCACACGTCGCCCGTGCAGATGCGCACCCTCCAGAGCTACGCGCCGCCGATCCGCATCCTCGTGCCGGGCAACGTCTATCGCCGCGACTTCTTCGACGCCTCGCACGCGCCGATGTTCTCCCAGATAGAGGGCCTGTCCGTGGACGAGGGCATCTCGTTCGTGGACCTCAAGGCGACCCTCTCGCTCTTCGCGAAGCGCCTCTTCGGCACCGCGAAGACCCGCTTCCGCCCGAGCTATTTCCCCTTCACCGAGCCCTCCGCCGAGATGGACGTGGAATGCCAGCTCTGCCGGGGCGCCGGCTGTCCGGTGTGCAAGGGCACGGGCTGGACCGAGATCCTCGGCAGCGGCATGGTGCATCCGTCGCTCCTCGAGGCCGCGGGCATCGACAGCGAGCGTTACACCGGGTGGGCGTTCGGCATGGGCCCGGCGCGCATCGCGATGCAGCGCTACGGCCTGCCGAACATCCGCGTGATGTACGACTCCGACGTCCGCTTCCTGGAGCAGGTCCCGCAATGAACGCGTCGTATGAATGGCTGCGCGCGCTGGTGCCATTTCACCAGACGCCCGCGCAGCTGCGTGACCTCCTCACCGCGCACACCGCCACGGTGGATGAGCTCATCCCGCTGCGCCAGGACCTCGCCGCCATAGTCGTCGCGCGCGTGGTCACCACCGCGCCGCACCCGGACTCCGACCACCTGTCGGTGAACAAGGTGGACATGGGCACCGGGGAGCTGCTCGACGTCGTCTGCGGCGCGCCCAACGTGCAGGCCGGCGCGCTGTACCCGTTCGCGCCCACCGGCACCACCATGCCGAACGGCCTCAAGCTCGAGCGACGGAAGATTCGCGGCGCCCTCTCGAATGGCATGCTCTGCTCGGCGCGCGAGCTGGGGCTCGGCCAGGATCACGAGGGCATCATGCGCCTCGACGTGGACGTGCCGCTCGGCACGCCGCTCCTGCAGGCGATGCCCGTCGGGGACACCCAGGTGGTGATCGACGTCGGCGCCAATCGCCCGGACCTGCTCTCGCACCTGGGCATCGCGCGCGAGATCTCCGCGCTCACCGGTGTGCCGCTTGCGCTGCCGCCGATTCCCGGTGGAGACGTCGCCTGCCCCGCGCCCGAGCGGAAGGCTCGCGCCGCGCGCACCGGTTCCGCCGTGATCCACGTGGAGGACAGGGAGCTCGCGCGTCGCTACATGGGCGTGGTGGTGCGCGGAGTGACGGTCGGCCCCAGCCCCGAGTGGCTCGTGGCGCGCGTCACGTCGGTGGGCGTTCGCTCGATCAACAACGTGGTGGATGCCACGAACTACATCCTGCATGAGCTCGGGCAGCCGGTGCATGCGTTCGACCTCGCGAAGCTCGGCGTCGACGACAAGGGCACCACGAGCGTCGTCGTGCGAAAGGCGAAGGCGGGGGAGGTCCTCCACACGCTGGACGGCGTCGAGCGCACGCTCGATGCGCGCATCCCCGTAATTGCGGACGCCGAGCGGCCGCACGCGGTCGCGGGCGTCATGGGCGGCAAGGAGAGCGAGGTCACCGAGGGCACCACCGACCTGTTCCTCGAGGTCGCGAACTTTCACGCCGGCCACACGCGCACCGCCCGTCGCGCGCTCAGCCTCTCCACCGACGCGAGCTATCGCTTCGAGCGCGCGGTCGACCCCGAGCTCGCACCGGTTGCCCTCGAGCGACTGGTGCAGCTCATCGTCGCCGTCGCCGGTGGCACCAGCATCTCGACGCCCGCCGACGTCTACCTGCCCGAGCCTGCGCGGGCGCCGATCGTGCTGCGCATCTCGCGCATCGCGCGCGTGCTGGGCGATGCGGTGAGCGCGGAGGATTCGGCGCGATACCTCACGTCGATCGGATTCAGGGTGGAAGCGGGCACCGATGGCGCGTCGCTGTCGGTGATCGCGCCGAGCTGGCGCGAGGACATCAGCGGCGAGATCGACCTGGTCGAGGAAGTGGCGCGACTGCGCGGCTACGATGCGTTCCCGAACGAGCTGCGGCCGTTCCGGCCGGGCACCGTGCCCGATGACCCGATGTGGACGCTGGGCCATCGCGTGCGTGATGCGCTCGTCTCGCTCGGCCTGCTCGAGACGCGCGCGATGCCGTTCGTGAAGGGCGCGCCGGAGGGCTTCGCCCGCGTGTCCAACCCTCTTTCTGAGACGGAAGCATACCTGCGCCGCGACGTGCTCGACACGCTCGCGCGCCGCGCCGAGTACAACCTGGCGCAGATGCAGGGCGACGTGCGGTTGTTCGAGATCGGGAGCACGTTCGCGCCGGGCGAGGGATCGCTTCCCGTCGAGGAGCTCCGCGTCGCTGCGCTCGTGATGGGACGTCGCGCGCCGCGGCACTTCACCGACACGCAGGCCGCGCGCTATGACGAGTGGGATGCGAAGGCGATCGCCGAGCGCCTGGTCGAGGTGGCCTTCGCCGGTCGCGACGCGAGCCTGGCGGGCAGTGAGCACGCGCTCTGGACGATTTCCGTGGATGGCGACGAGGTGGGTCACGTCTCACGCGTGTCGCTCGACGCGCCGGTGTGGGCGGCGCCTGCGTTCGGCGTGGAGTTGCGACTGGCGACGCTGAGCGCCGCGCCGGTCGCCGCGCCTGGCGCGAATGTGCACGGCGTCGCGCCGGCAGCCATTACTCGCGCGCCCTTCACCTTCACGCCACAGCCATCCACGCCGGCGGCCGAGTTCGACCTGGCGCTGCTGTTGCCCGCGGGGCGCCTCGCGTCCGAGGTCGAGGCCGTGATCCGCCGGACCGCTGGCGAGATGCTCGAGCGGCTGGAGTTGTTCGACGAATACACCGGCGAGGGAGTCGAGGCTGGCGCGCGGAGTGTGGCGTGGCGGTTGACCTTCCGTCATCCGGAGCGCACTCTACGCGACAAGGAAATCGATGGCAGAAGGTCCAGGATTCTCGGGGTCCTCGAAAGCGAGCTGAATGTCAGACAGCGATCGACCTGAACTGCGCGCCTACCGGGAGCTCGAGACCCTCGTCCGTCACCTGGGCGATGAGCTCGCGGGCTTCCGCCGCCGCGCGCTCCTGGCCGAGGCTCGGCTCAAGGAGCTGGAGGGCGGGGCAGAGGTGACCACGGGCGCGGACTCGCGGGAGCGCGTCACGGAGCTGGAGCACGAGAACGCGGCGCTCCGCTCCCGCCTCGAGGCGGCCACCGAGCGCACAAAGAACATGCTCGACCGGGTCCACTTTCTCCGCCAGCAGGCGGAACGCGACGGTGAGCGATGAGCGGCAAGAAGCACTCGGTGAAGGTGACGATCCTCAACGAGGATTACACGATCCGGAGCGAGGCGTCGCCCGACTTCACGCGCGCGGTCGCCCAGCACCTTGACCAGCTCATCCGCCAGGTGCAGATGAATGGCCTGGTGGTCGAGACCAATCGCGCCATCGTCCTGGCCGCGCTGCAGGTGACCAGCGAGCTGTTCGAGGCGCGTGCCGCCTCCGAGGAGCTGAGCGGGTCGATGGCGGTGCTGGCTTCCGATGTCCGCCGCCTTCTGCCCCCGGCGAAGCGCTCTTAGGTCCGGGCTCGGCGCGCCGGGGCCGTTTCCTCGGAAAACGGCGCGGACTGAAGGGCGGAAAAGGGCGCGGAGACTACAACTCACTGCTCTGGGAACTGCTTTCCTCAACGATCACGTCGTCCATGAGAAGTGGGTGAGTTGAACGGCAGTTTCAAAAGCGTTGCTGTGGCAGTATCCGCGGAAGTCCGCTTCAGTTGGTCCGCGCAAGTCCGAGGAGAAGGGCCCCGGCGCGCAGGCCTCCGGCGCCCCCGTTCCTTGCTTTCACCCCCAGCCATCTCTAATTTCTCTCCAAGCTGAACCGTAGGTCCGCGCGCGAAAAGCAGTTAGGGCGTCCACGCCCGCGAGCAAGGCCCCTCCGTACCCTACGCCGGTACGGTCCCGGTCGAACTCGAGCGCCGGCCAATGAGTGGTTCTCTCTCGTCTCCGTGGCGCTGCCGCGGTGGAGCATAGATTCCATATGGAAGCGACTGCGATCTTCGCTGCGCTGGGCGTGCTCGTCATCGCCTCGCCGGCGTTTTTCTTTTTGGGCAGGAAGTCCGGAACGAGCGCTGGCACGGCCGCGGGCACCGCCGCTGGCGCCGCCGCCGAGCGCCAGAAACAACTGTCGGCGAAGGCCACCGCCGAGGATACCGAGAAGCAGGCCGCTGACAGCGCCAGGCGCATCGTCGCCGACGCCGAGCGCGAGGCCGAGACGCTCCGCAAGAGCGCCGTCGTCTCCGGAAAGGAGGAGCTGATCAAGCTCCGGGAGACCTTCGAGAGGGACACCCGCGACCGCCGCGAGGAGATCGAGACGCAGGAGCGCCGCGTGGGTGAGCGCGAAGCGGCACTCGATCGCCGCAGCGAATCCGTGGAGGCGCGTGACCGTGACCTCGGACGTCGCGCCAGCGAGTTCGGCCGCCGCGAGAAGACGGTCATCGCGCGCGAGGAGGAGCTCGAGAAGCTGGTAGGCGAGGAACGCCGCCGCCTCGAGCAGATGGCCGGCATGAGCGCCCAGGACGCCAAGCTCGAGCTCATCAAGCGGATGGAGGAGGAGGCCATGGCCGACGCCGCCAACCGCGTGCGCGAGATTCGCGAGAGCGCCAAGCGGAACGCCGAGCGCGAGGCCAAGAAGATCGTCGCGCTCGCCATCCAGCGCATCGCCGCCGACCACACGGCCGAGTCCACCGTGAGCGCGGTGAGCCTGCCGAACGACGAGATGAAGGGCCGCATCATCGGCCGCGAGGGGCGCAACATCCGCGCGTTCGAGCTCGCGACCGGCGTGGACGTCATCATCGACGACACGCCCGACACCGTGGTCGTCTCCTGCTTCGATCCCATCCGGCGCGAGGTCGCACGGCTCGCGCTCGAGAAGCTCGTGACCGACGGGCGCATCCATCCGGGGCGCATCGAGGAAGTCGTCAACAAGTCGAAGAAGGAAGTCGACGCGCAGATCATCGAGCGTGGCGAGCAGGCCGCCTATGAGGTCGGCGTGCACGGCCTGCACGCCGAGATCGTGCGCCTGATCGGCCGCATGCATTGGCGCACGAGTTACGGGCAGAACATCCTCCAGCACTCCAAGGAGGTCGCGTGGCTCGCCGGCATAATGGCCGCCGAGCTGGGCCTGGACGTGGCGATGGCGAAGCGCGGCGCACTGCTCCACGACATCGGCAAGGTGCTCACGCACGAGCACGAGGGCACGCACGTGCAGCTCGGCGTGGAGCAGGCCACCAAGTACGGCGAGAACCCGCTCGTGGTGAACTGCATCGCCGCGCATCACGACGACGTGCCGCACGAGAGCGAGGTCTCGGTGCTGGTCCAGGCCGCCGATGCCATCAGCGGCTCGCGCCCGGGCGCACGACGCGAGGCCTTCGAGACCTACGTGAAGCGCCTCGAGGGACTCGAGAAGATTGCGAGCGGCTACCGCGGCGTGGAGAAGGTCTTCGCCATCCAGGCGGGGCGCGAGGTGCGCATCGTGGTGGTCCCCGACCAGGTGGACGACGCGCGCATGTCGCAGCTCACCGAGGAGATCGCGCGGCGCATCGAGGCCGAGCTCCAGTATCCCGGCCAGATCAAGGTCGTGATGATCCGCGAGACGCGCACCGTGGAGTATGCCCGCTGAGCTGATCAGCGGCACCGCGGTGGCCGCGCGCGTGCGCGAGGAAGTCGCGCGGGATGCGGCAGCGGTGATCGCGCGCGGCGTCACGCCGGGACTCACGGTGGTGCTGGTGGGCGAGGACCCGGCGAGCACGGTGTACGTCCGCTCCAAGGAAAAGGCCTGCCGCGAGGCAGGGATGAACGGCGAGACCATTCGCCTGGCGGCCGACAGCGCGCAGGAGGTGCTGGAGGCCCTCATCGACCGGCTCAACGCCGACCCTGCAGTGCACGGGATCCTGGTCCAGAGCCCGCTGCCGAAGCACATGGACGAGAACGCGGTGGTGCGACGCATCCGTCCCGAGAAGGACGTGGATGGCTTCCACCCGGTGAACGTGGGCAAGACGCTCATCGGCGAGCCGGACGCCTTCGCGCCCTGCACGCCGGCCGGCGTGCAGGAGCTGCTGCGCGTGGCCGGGATCGACACGCGCGGCGCGCACTGCGTGATCGTGGGGCGGAGCAACATCGTCGGCAAGCCGATGGCCTCGCTGCTCATCCAGCAGGGTGCCGACGCCACGGTCACCATCTGCCACAGCCGCACGCGCGACCTCGCATCGCACACCCGGCAGGCGGACATCCTCATCGCGGCGGTCGGTCGGCCCTCGATGATCACCGCCGACATGGTGAAGCCGGGCGCGGTGGTGATCGACGTGGGGATCAATCGCGTGAACGACGCCTCCGCGAAGGGCTATCACCTGGAGGGCGACGTGGACTTCGCAGGCGTGTCGCAGGTGGCCTCGCACATCACGCCGGTTCCCGGCGGGGTGGGGCCCATGACCATCGCGATGCTCCTGCGCAACACGGTGCGTGCTGCCGAGCGTACGCTCGAGCGCCAGGCGGCCGGCGCATGAGCATGGACCTGTTCGAGGAGCTGGGCGACAGCTTTCCAGGCGCCACGCCCGCGAGCGCGCTGCCGGTGGGCACGCTGACCTACGCGGCGAAGGAGATCCTGGAAGGCGCGTTCGTCCCGGTGTGGGTGCGGGGCGAGGTGACGGACTTCAAGGCGCACCGCAACGGGCACTGGTACTTCTGCCTGCGGGACGCGCAGGCGCAGATCAAGTGCGTGGTGTGGAGTCGCGACAAGATGCGCATCCCCGCCTCGCCCGACGACGGCATGCAGGTCACCGCGTTCGGCCAGCTCACCGTGTACGCGGCCCGCGGCGACATGCAGTTCGTGGTGAAGCGCATGGAGGCCGAGGGCGACGGCCTTCGGCGCAAGGCGCTCGAGCTCACGCGCTCGCGCCTCGAGGCAGACGGGCTGCTGGCGCCCGAGCGCAAGCGCGCGCTTCCGCGCCACCCGCGCACCATCGCCGTCATCACCAGCCCTGACGGCGCGGCGCTGCACGACATCGTCGCCGTGCTGAAGAAGCGCGCGCCCGGCGTCCGGGTGGTCGTGATCCCGGCCGCGGTGCAGGGCGAGACTGCACCGGATGAGCTGTGCGCCGCACTCGACCGCGCGGCGCGCTGGCATTCGGCTGACCTCCTCATCATCGGCCGTGGTGGTGGTGGGCGCGACGACCTCTGGGCGTTCAACGAGGAGCGTGTCGCGCGCGCGCTGGCTGCGTCGCCCATCCCCAGCATCTCCGCCGTGGGCCACGAGATCGACATCAGCATCTGCGACCTGGTCGCCGACCTGCGTGCGCCAACGCCGTCGGCGGCCGCCGAAGCTGCGGTGCGCGATGCAGCAGAGACGTCGGCGCACCTGCGCTCGCTCAACGGCCGCCTGCTGGGCGCGGGGCAGGGGCGACTGCACGACGCGCGCATCCAGCTGTCGAATCACGCCGCGAGCATGCGTGGCAGCAGCGAGCTTCGCGTCGAGCGCGCCCGCGCGCGCCTCAACAATGCGGCCGGAACGTTGCAGGCCCTCAGTCCACTGGCGACGATGTCACGCGGCTTCGCCGTGGCGCGGGGTGCCGACGGCAGCACGCTCGGGAGCGCCACGCGATTCGTGGAGGGCGCGCCCTTCGAGCTGCTGCTCCGCGATGGGCGAGTGGATGCGCTCGCCCGCGCCGTCACCCTGCAGGAGGCCGAATGAAGTTCGAGGAACGACTGGCTCGCCTCGAGGGCATCGTCGAGGAGCTCGAGGGCGACGAGTTGCCGCTCGCGCGCTCGCTCGAGCTGTTCGAGGAGGGCGTCACCATCCTGCGCGCCGCCGACGCCGAGTTGCGCAGCGCGGAGGCGAAGGTGCAGCGCCTGGTGGAAGGCGACGACGGCGAGTTCTCCCTGGTGGACCTTGATCGCTGAGCAGTCCATCCCGCCGCTCGATGCCGCAACCGAGCGGCGCGCGATCGACGCGGCGCTGTTTCGCGTGTGCGACGAGGAGCTCGAGGCCGTGCCCGGCGTGGTCGGTGACGCCATTCGCTACAGCCTGCTCAGTGAGGGCAAGCGCCTGCGCGGAATCCTCTTCCTCGCGTCCTACCAGGCATCCGGTGGCCGCGGTGAGGGACATCACCTCGCCGCCGCGATCGAGATCGTGCACGCCTACTCGCTGGTCCACGACGACCTGCCGTGCATGGACGACGACGACATGCGTCGCGGCCGCCCCACCGTGCACCGGGTGTATGGCGTGGCCGCCGCGACCGCGGCCGGCCTGGCGATGGTGCCGCTCGCCGCCCGCTGCGCCTGGCGCGCGGGTCGCGCGCTCGGCCTCGGCGAGACGGAGGCGGGAGCCCTGGTCGCACTGCTGATGGAGGCCTCCGGCGCCAGCGGGATGATCGGCGGCCAGCTGCTGGACCTGCAGGGAGAGGGCAGGCCGCTCGGACTGCCCGATCTCGAGCGAATTCACCGCTCCAAAACGGGCGCCCTCATCGCCGCATCGGTATCTTTAGGGGGTCTCGCGGCCGGGGTCAGCCTCGAGGGCCAGCGTGCGCTCGCCACATACGGACAGGCGATCGGGCTGGCGTTCCAGATTGCGGACGACGTGCTGGACGTCACCGCGACCACGGACGAGCTGGGAAAGACCGCCGGCCGCGACCTGGCCTTGCAGAAGAGCACGTATCCCGCGTTGTTGGGAGTGGATGGAGCAATCGCGCGCGCTGACGCGTTGATACGCGAGGGGTGTTCGGCGCTGGCAGGCGCCGGCTTGCTCACCCCCGCGCTCGACGAGCTGGCTCGTTTCACGGTCGCCCGGCGCTCCTGACCGCCTCAGACATAATCGAATGCCGCTTCTCGACCGTATCCACTCGCCCGCCGACCTTCGCGCACTGTCGCGCGAGGAGCTGCGCCCCCTCGCCGAGGAGATGCGCGCGCGGCTGGTGGACGTCTGCTCGCGCACCGGAGGCCACATCGGCGCCGGGCTGGGGGTCGTGGAGCTCACGATCGCGCTGCACTACGCCTTCGACACCCCGCGCGACCAGCTCGTGTGGGACGTGGGTCACCAGGGCTATCCACACAAGCTCCTCACCGGCCGCAACGCCGGGCTCGAGTCGCTGCGCCAGGAGGATGGCATTTCCGGCTTCCTCAAGCGCACCGAGAGCGAGTACGACACCTTCGGCGCAGGTCACGCCGCCACCGCGATCTCCGCGGGCTTCGGCATGGCGGTGGGCCGCGACGTGAAGGGAGAGGACTTCAAGGTCGTCTCGATCCTCGGCGATGGCGCACTCACTTGCGGGCTGGCGTACGAGGGACTGAACAACGCCGGGCACACCGATCGTGACTTCATCGTGGTGCTCAACGACAACGAGATGTCGATCGCGCCGAACGTGGGGGCGATGTCGAAGTACCTGAATTCCGTGCAGCGCAATCCGCTCTACAACCGGCTGCGCTCCACCCTCGGCGACCTGGCCGGCAGCATGCCCGGTCCGCTCTCGGCGGTCGGTCCGCTCATGCGGAAGTGGGAGGAAAGCGTGAAGGCCTTCCTCACGCCCGGCGTGCTCTTCGAGGAGCTCGGCTTCCGCTACTTCGGCCCCATCGACGGGCACGACACCGATGCGCTCGTGGAGACGTTCACTGCCGTGCGCGCGTTCAAGGGACCGCGCCTGGTGCACGTGATCACGCAGAAGGGAAAGGGCTTTCCCGCGGGAGAGCACGCAGCGGGAGAGAAGTGGCACGCGCTGCCGCCGGGACACGATCCCTCCACCGGCAAGCAGCTCAAGGCCTCCACGGCGAACCCGAATTACACGTCGGTCTTCGGCACCGGCCTCGCGCAGCTCTCGCTCGAACGGAAGGACGTGGTCACCGTCACCGCTGCCATGCCCAGTGGCACGGGCACCGGGGCGGTGGCGAAGGCGGTGCCCGACCGCTTCTTCGACGTCGGCATCGCCGAGGGGCACGCAGTGACCTTCGCCGCGGGCATGGCCACGCGCGGGCTGCATCCCGTGGTCGCGATCTACTCGACCTTCCTGCAGCGCGCGTACGACAACGTCATTCATGACGTCGCGCTCCAGCACCTGCCGGTGGTCTTCGCGATGGATCGCGCCGGCCTGGTGGGCGAGGACGGCGAGACGCACATGGGACTGTACGACATCGCCTACATGCTCGCGGTGCCGGGGATGACGGTCACGGCCCCGAAGGACGGTCGCGAGATGCTTGGCCTGCTGCGTGCCGGCGTGAACCACGACGCTGGCCCGTTCTCGCTGCGCTACCCGCGTGACGCGTCGCCCGACCTCGTGCCGAACATCGCCGATATCGAGCCCACTCCCTACGGCACGTGGGAGGTGGTGCGCCACGGCAAGGAGGTCGCGATCCTCGCGGTCGGCACCATGGTCGGCCAGTCGCTCGCCGCGGCGGAAACGCTCGCGGCGGAAGGGCTCGATGTCACCGTGGTCAACTGCCGCTACCTCAAGCCGCACGATGAGGTGACGCTCGCGGCGATCCTCGCGGAGCACAAGCAGCTGCTCGTGGTGGAAGAGGGCACGGTGGTGAACGGATTCGGCGCGTACCTCGCGAGCATCGTTGAGCGTCACGAGCCCGGCGTTCGCGTGCAGGCCCATGGCGTGCCGGACCGCATCATCTACGCGGCCTCGCGGGCGCGACAGCTCGCTTCCTGCGGCCTCGATGCCGCCGGCATCGCCGAGCGCGTGCGGGCGCTGCACGAGAGCGAGGCGCTGGCTGGATGAGTGCGCGCCGGCGACGCCAATGATTCGCCTGGGCGTCGTGGGCCATCTCGGCTACGAATCCGTGTCGGGCGTGCTGCGCACGCTGCGGGAGCTTGCGCCCGGACTCGGGCTGCAGCTCTTCGCCGAGCCGGAGCTGCATGCATCGCTGCAGGACGTCGGGTTGCTCGAGGATCCTGAGTCCCTCGATGCTCTCGTGACCCTCGGCGGCGACGGCACGCTCCTGCGCGGCGCGCGCATCCTCCATTCCGCACAGGTGCCGATCCTCGGCATCAACCTCGGGCGGCTCGGCTTCCTCACCTGCTGCAATGCGGAGCAGATGTCCACCTCGCTGATGCGCTTCGCGCGCGGTGACTACGAGGTGGAGACGCGCATGATGCTCGAGGCGTGCGTGGAGGACGACCACGGCCACGAGCGCGAGCGCTGGTTCGCACTGAACGACGTGGTGGTGCACAAGGGCGGGTTCGCGCGGGTGGTCGCGCTGCACGTTGCGGTGGATGGGGAGGAGATCGGCACCTACGGCGCGGATGGCATCGTGCTCTCGACGCCGACAGGATCCACGGCCTACAGCCTGTCTGCGGGAGGGCCGGTGGTGTACCCGACCCTCGAGACGATCCTCGTGACCCCGGTGTCTGCGCACACGCTGGCGATTCGCCCGGTGATCCTGCCCGCCACGAGCACCGTCACGGTGCGTGCGGATGATGGGCCGGAGGAGCTTCTGGTAACGGTCGATGGGCAGGTGGGCACCAACTTCCGGGCTGGAGAGCGCGTGCGGATCCGGCGCGCGGCGCACGGTGTTCGCATCGTGCGCTTTCCCGGCACCACCTTCTTCGCCACCCTGCGCCAGAAGCTTGGATGGGGCGGGTTGCTCGAGCGCAACCAGCCCGCCGGCCACTGACTTCGTACCACGTTCGCCATCGCCGCACATGCTGACCGAGCTGCGCATCCGCAACTTCGCCATCATCGAACAGCTCACGCTGCCCTTCGCCCCGGGCTTCAACGTGCTGTCCGGCGAGACGGGGGCGGGCAAGTCCATCATCGTCGGCGCGCTCTCGCTGCTGATCGGCGAGCGCGCCAGTGCTGACCTCATTCGCACCGGCGCCGAGCGCGCGAGCGTGGAGGGCGTGTTCGACGTGAGCGGCCAGGCGGACATCGCGGCGCTGCTCGACGAGCGTGGCATCGAGGTGGAGGACGAGCAGCTGGTGGTGCTCAAGCGCGAGGTGGCGGCGAGCGGGCGGGGCCGCGCGTGGATCAATGGCAGCACGGTGAACGCCGGCGTGCTCGCCGAGGTCGGGCGCCTGCTCGTGAGCCTGCACGGGCAGCACGAGGCGCAGACGCTGCTCGATCCCGACTCGCAGCGCGCCATCCTCGATGCCTTCGCCGGCGCCACGGAGCTCGTGCGCGCGGTGAGCGAGGGTCATTCCGGGGTGGCGGGCATTCGCCGCGAGCGCAACGACCTGCTGCGCCGGCGCGCCGACGCCGAGAAGCGCGCCGACTACCTGCGGCACGTAGCGAAGGAAGTGGACGAGGCGCATGTGGTGGACGGCGAGGACGTGCGCCTCGAGGATGAGGCACGCCGGCTCGAGAATGCCGAGGAGCTGCGCACGCTGGCCGCGGCCATCACCGCCGGGCTCGAGGGCGATGACGGCACGGTGCTTCAGCAGCTCGCGTCCATTCATCGCCACCTCTCCACCATCCAGCGGGTGGATCCCACGCTCGGGCGCCTGCAGGAGCTCTACGACAGCGCGTACTACGCTGTCGAGGCGCTCGCGCGCGAGCTCGAGGACTACGAGGGCACGGTGGAGCTCGACCCCGAGCGGCTCGATGAGGTTCGCCGCCGCCGCGACCTGCTCTATCGGCTCGGCAAGAAGTACGGGCCCTCACTCGCCGAGGTGATCGAGGCGGGGCGACAGGCGCGCGTAGAGCTCGACCTGGTCGATTCCGCTGCGCTCGACGTGCAGCAGCTCGACGCGCGCGAGCGCGACGCCCTCACCCGGCTCGGCGCGCGCGCCGCGGAGTTGACGTCACTGCGAACGGCCGCGGCCGAGCGACTCGCGAAGTCGGTGGACGAAGTGCTCCCGGAGCTGGGCATGCCCGACGGCCACCTGGTGGTGCGGCTCACGCACCTCCCCGAGATCGGCGCTTGCGGCGCGGAGGACGTCGAGTTCCGCGTGTCGCTGAACGTGGGGCACGACGACCGCCCCCTCGCTCGCGTGGCTTCGGGGGGCGAGCTGTCACGCGTGATGCTCGCGCTCAAGACCATCCTCGCGCGCGTGGATCACGTCCCCACGCTCATCTTCGACGAGGTGGACGCCGGCATCGGCGGCCGCGTGGGGCTGCAGGTGGGCGAGACGATGCGACGCGTCGCCGGATCGCACCAGGTGTTCGCCATCACCCACCTGCCGCAGATCGCGGCGCGCGCGCACCATCACATCCTGGTGAGCAAGGGCGCGCGCGGTGGCGTGACCACCGCCGACGTCGCGATCCTCGATGGCGACGCCCGCGTGCACGAGATCGCCCGCATGCTGGGCGGGGACCCGGAGAGCGAGGTCAGTCGCGCGCACGCATCGGAGTTGCTTCGCTCATCGGCGGAGCCCGCGGTCAAGGAGGTGCCCGCCGAGGCGGGCACCGCGCCGCGACGTCAGCGCCCGCGCACCCGGTAGAAGATCCGCAGCTCCACCTGGTCGCGCGTGCCGCGCGGCGTGCCCGCGCCGCTGGCCGAGAGTGTCTCGAGGTGCAGGAACGTCAGCTCCATGGGCAGGCCGGTGAACAGCGAGCGGCGGCCGAGCGTCGTGTAGCTGAGGCCGATGCCCGCCTGCTGGCTCACCATGCTCGGGGCGGTGGCCGCCGCGAGCGGACCGCAAATGGTGAACTGCGGACAGAGCGCAGGGTCGGCGAGTGGGTTGTTGGTCACCACCGGTTCGTAGCGCGTGCCCGCGATCCGCTGCAGCCCATACGCGCCATTGATCGACAGGTAGTCACTGAAGAACCAGCGCGGGGTCACCTGCAACGCGAGCACGTCGCCCAGTGTGGCCGCGATTGCTCCCGGCCGGCTCACTGCGAAGGGAAGACCGCCGAAGCTCGGAATGCGCGACAGTGATTGCGAGCCCACTGGATGCGCGTACTGCGCAGCCACCGTGGCGGCCAGCCTGCCCGCAAAGCGGACGTCCGCTGCGACGCGCCCCTCGACCGCGCCCTGTCCCGTGGCGACGCCGAGGTCGAAGAGGCTGCTGTCCGATGGATGGACACCGGTGCCGAGCCGCGCGACTCCGGTCAGCATCACGCGGTACTGGAGCGCGCTCGAGCTGGGATTCGAGTCGCGGCGCGCGACGAAACCGTCCACGAGCAGGTATCGCGCGCTGAACTCGAGGTCGCCGATGCCGATGCGGTCCGACGAGCGGAGCGTGTCGAGCGCCGAGGCGCCCAGTACCGCCTGCAGGTCGGCGAGGCCCACGTCTCGCGCGGCGGCCGCCGGCCGTGCCGTGATCGGCTCGCTGGCCGACACCAGGTAATCACGGAAGCTGGTGCTGTACGAGCCGATGCGGTTGTTGATCAGCGTCTGCGCCGCGCTGCCGGCGCGCGGAACGAGAAGCGCGGGTGACGTGCTGGAGTAGATCGCCCCCAGCGCCGACTGGTACGTGGCTGCGTCGGCCAGGAATGCCTGGGCCGCACTGCGGCGCGCATTGAGCGCGATGCACGATGGCGTGGTGGAATTCGCGCACGATGCGAGCGCCTGCGCGAGTTGCGTGCTCGCGGTGGAGAACTGTGTCAGCAGCGCAGCATTTACCGAAGCCGAGGCCGAGCCGGTGGTGGCGGGATTGAGCCCCACGTTGCCACCGCCCAGCGGGTGGGCGCTCACGGTGACGCGCGTCTCCACCACGGGCAGCACGAAGCCGACGCTCAGGCGGCGCGACACTCCATAGTCGAACACGAGTGGCGTGGTCACCACGCGGGCGTTCGCGTCGGTGTGAATGCCGCCGAGCGACAGCCGGAAGGGCGAGCCGGTGACCGTGCTGAGTGTCCCTTCGAGGCTGGAAAGAAAGCCGAGCTGGCGCGGTCCCAGCGAATCGGAGGTGAACGCGGCGCCGAGCGGCTGGGTGGTGCCGTTCGCGCCCACTCGCTGGTCGAAGCGCGCCCACGCATTGAGCAGCCGGAAGCGCAGCACGCCTGGCGCGAGCGGCTGCGCGTCGTCCACGTGCGTGAGCCCTGCCTGCGCGCCGAGGCGAGTCGCGGGCAGCGAGACGGCCGCGACGAGCGCGACGAGGGCCAGTGATCTTGAGGGGCGAACTCGCATGCGCGGCTGCGGAGCCTGGAGTGTCGGTGGAGACGAGTGCGGCCGGGCGGGGTTATCTTGACCTCGCCCCCTGCAAAGCTAATTCCGATCCCTCACGCGTGAATCCGCTCCCCGGCGTTCCCTGGCAGATCACCGGCAATCACTGGATTGCCCTGCCGTGCGTGCATCCAGTGGATGGCTCCATCCACGCGCTGGGCGTGCTGCACCGGGGCGCCCGGGCCGCGATCGAGTTCGCCGGCGGGCCGGACTTCATCCACGGCTCGGCCGCACCCCTCGCGCGACCCACGCTCGTGATCGATGGCGTGAAGCACGAGCTCTCCTCGGCCCCCATGGCGTGGGAGCGCGCGCTGCAGTGGCTGCCGACCTTCACGAGCACGGTGGGCCCGGTGGTCCTGCGAGGGACGGTGTTCGCCCCCTTCGGCCGGGACACGGACTCGGCGGGCGTGGTGTACGCGCTCTCGCTCGAGACGCGCGGCGATCGCGCCCTGCACGTGCAGGTGGGGCTCGAGGGGACGCTCGGCCATCGCCAGCTGCGGGTGCGCACGCCGCGCGCGTTCGAGGACCCGCATCGCGCCTCGGTCACGAACGACGTGGTGGTGCTCGAGGGCACCGCGCTGCCGGGCCTCGTGTCCCTGGCGGTGGGCGCCGACGGTCCGGCTACGCTGGAGGTCACCGAGGGCGAGGCGCCGCGCTACGCCGTGACGCGTGAGGTAGTGATCGAGCCCAACCAGCGGGTGCAGGTGGCGTTCTACCTGGCGGCGGGTCCCGAGCGCGACGGCGCTGATGCGGCGGTGGCCGTGCTGCGCCGTCGCGGCTGGCGCGAGCTGCTCGCCGGCACGCGCGACGCGCTGCAGTCGCTCGAGCAGGTCACCGGCAACGAGCAGATGGACCGCCTGATCAATCGCAACCTGCTTTTCGCCTACTTCTTCGCGGTGGGTCGCGCGCTCGACGACGCGCACTATTACCTGGTGCGCACCCGGGTGCCGTGGCACGCGCGCGGCGTCACCGTGCGCGACTGGGAGGCGCTCGCGTGGGTGGTGCCTGCCGTGCAGCTGGCCGATGCGCCGCTCGCGCGCGAGCTGATCCTGCGCGCCTGCGAGCTGCACGGCTACGCCCCCGGCCGCGGCGTGCACTACATGGACGGCACGCTGTTCGAGCCCGGCTTCTCCCTCGAGGGCGCCGCGAGCTTCGCGCTCGCCGCGGACCGCTACATCCGCGAGACCGGTGACGACCAGATCGTGGAGGAGCCCGCGCTGGCCGATACGCTCTACCTGTCGCACGAGGACCTCGTCGAGCGGCGGGACCGGCAGGTTCCGCTCTACGCCGCTGAGGTGAATGCGGCGGGGGAGCCGCTGCCGCAACCGTATCCGCTGCACGGCAACGCAGTGGTCGCGCTGGCGCTCGACGTGTTCCGCCGCACGCTGGACGAGGAGACCGCGGCGGGTGTCGAGGATCCGGCCGCGGTGCGCGCCGCGCTGCGACGGCACTTCGCCGCCGAGCGCGGGGGGCGCAGTGCGTTCAACGCGACGGTGGACCTGGCGGGCGCGTCATCGGGTCCGGATGACCCGCACGCGTCGGCACTGTGGCTGCCGCTGTACGACGCCGTGGACCGCCAGGACTCGCTCTATCGCCGTACCGTGAAGGGACTGGGCGCCGAGCCGCGCGAGCTGGTGCTGCAGTGCGCACGGCTGGTGGGGCCGGAAGCGCAGGACGTGTTGCAGTGGCTCCGCCGCGCACCGCTCGATGGCGGCTTCGCGGCCGAGGTCGTGGACGCCGAGGGGAAGGGAATTGCGAATGGGGGAGACGCCTCGCTGTCCGCGCTGCTGGCGTGGAGCGCATGGTATGCCGTGCATGCGCTTGGAGAGAGGCCGTAGGCCCGCTACATTTCGCCCCACGCGGGAATAGCTCAGTTGGTAGAGCACAACCTTGCCAAGGTTGGGGTCGCGGGTTCGAGTCCCGTTTCCCGCTCTGGCGATAGAAAATGCAAGCACGAAGGGGAGCGGCCATTGCCGCTCCCCTTCGTGTTTGCGTACGTTCGCCCTGCACAGCAACGCACTGCCGCCGGGATGGCGAAACTGGCAGACGCGAGGGACTTAAAATCCCTTGGGGGTAACCCCATCCGGGTTCGATCCCCGGTCCCGGCACTCTGGCCCATGCGCGCTCCACACGTAGGGCGTTGTGTGGCGTAATGGGGCCTGGTGGGGAACTACGCACGCGAATGGCCGCTGCACTGCGACTGCAGAAACTGCAACGGCAGAGAACTGCAACACCCTTTTGTAGCAGAGAACTGCAACACCCTTTTGTAACTGCACACCAGTCGGGCACGAGCGCAATTGATGTGCTGTTTCAAAAGATCGGTGGTCGTCGCAGTACCGCGGCCATCTGCCGTTGCAGTTCAGCGGCCATTCGCGTGCGTAGTTCCCCAGCGACCCTCGTTACGCCCCACGGACTCCTACGTGTGGAGCGCAACGAAGCCGGCCCGCCTCAGAACGGAATCTCCCCCGCCAGCGCCGCGTCCATCTCCTCGGCCGGAGTCGGCCCTGCAGCCGATGCAGTAGTGGCGCCCTTCGACGGCCACACCACTCCGTCGCACGAGCGCTGCCGGCACTTGAAGTCCGGCGCGCGCGGGTTCCGCTTGGTAGCGCGATTATCCCACATGCGACCGCCACACTCCGGGCAGCTCGGTTCATCTGCCGCGGCGAGCGACTGCGTCGCGTCCGCGCTCGGCAGTTCACCACGCGACTCGTCTCGCGACTCGCCCCGCACCGCAGTTCCCGTGCGGCGCGCGTACGCGTCGGCGGGATCCTCGAGTGGCTTGGCGTACTTGCCGTCGCCGTCCATCGGCACCCAGTTCTGCTCGTACGCGTAGAGCTCGTGGCCGATGCCGAATCGCACGCCCGCGCGCTTGAACGCATCGGTCGCGGCCTGCTTGTAGTCCTTGCCCGTGCCGACGTCCTCACGGGTGACACCAAGCACCTGCAGCCGCGCCTTGAATGAGACGGCCTGCTCCGCATCGGCTACGCCTGGCGACGGGGGGAGCAGGTCGAGCGTGAGGTCCCACTCACCCGGGACCACGCTGTCGAGGCGCTCTCGAACGGTGTTCGCCTCGATGTAGCAGACGAAGCGGCTGTAGAAGCGGCCGTCGCGCTGGATCACGCGCCCGTCCTGCCGCCAGGAAATAGTGTCCGTATTCACCGGCGCGGCCAGCCGCGCCCAGAGGTCCGCGCGCTCGAGCGCCGGTTCGTGTCGTGCGATCATGATGCTCTCATCCTTTGCGTTTGTGTCCATTCCACTTGCCGCCTGCGGCGGCGCTATCGATAAGCGCGTCCGGCGTGCTTGCGTGCGGGCGCGACCGCCGGACAGCCCCGGCCGTGCTCGCAGTACCACCCGTGGCGGTCGAGGAACACGAGGTGGTTCACCACCTCCGCATCCTTCTTTTCCACCACCCGGATCAGCCGCTCCACCGAGGTGGCTGGTCCGCACTTCCGCACGGGGTCGAGATCGATCATCCGCATCGCGACCGCCGGCGCTTTCGCCTTCACCTTCACCTTCGCCTGCTTCTTCGCCTTCACCTTCACCCGCTTCTTCGCCCTGGCCCGGGGCTTCGGCTTCGCCTTTCCCCGCACGGCCGCCCGTCCCTTCTTCTTCGCGGAAGCCACCACCGCTCCTGAACGTGTTTCCCGGTGCCGGATTCGGCGTCTATTCGGGTACAGCAAATTAGCGTTTTTGTTCCTGCAAGTCAACGCACTTCATGGCACTAGCGACTGTAACCCCGCGCTGGAAACGCCTATCTTCTGCGCATGACCGACGTCGTCGCCCTCGCCGCCGAGCTCCTCGCCCTCCAGTCCTCCACCGGCGCCGAAAGCGCCGCGGTCGACTTCGTTTCGCGCTGGCTCGTCGCACGCGGCTGGAACGTGCACCTCCAGGAGGTCACCTCGGGCCGCGCCAACGTCTGGGCCTCGCGCGCCGGCGGCGGCGTGACGCTTTCCACGCACCTCGACACGGTGCCGCCCTGGTTCCCCCCGCGACTCGAGCGCGACCGCCTGTTCGGCCGCGGCTCCTGCGACGCGAAGGGAATCGCCGCCGCGATGATGGTCGCCGCCGAGCGACTGGTCGCCGCCGGCGAGCAGCGCATCGACCTGCTCTTCGTGGTCGGCGAGGAGAAGGGCTCCGACGGCGCTCGCGCGGCGAACCACCTGCCCGCCACCAGCCGCTTCCTCATCAACGGCGAGCCCACGGAGAGCAAGCTGGCCAGCGGCGCCAAGGGTTCGCAGCGCGTGATCGTCCGCATTCGCGGGCGCTCTGCGCACTCCGCCTATGCCCACCTCGGCCAGAGCGCCATCGAGCCCATGCTCGCGCTGCTGCCCACGCTCTACGGACTCGACCTGCCCAGCGACGAGGTGCTCGGCAGCACCAGCTTCAACATCGGCACCATTCGCGGCGGGACCGAGGGCAACATCGTCCCCGACCTCTGTGAGGCCGAGGTGATGTTCCGCCTGGTCGGCGATCCCAAGCCGCTGCGCAAGATGCTCGAGCAGTGGGCGAAGGGACGCGCCGAGCTCGAGTGGGGTTCCTTCATCCCCGCACAGCGCTTCAAGACGATCGACGGCTTCGAGGAACAGGCGGTCTCGTACACCACCGACATCCCGCTGCTCTCCAAGTGGGGCACGCCATTGCTCTTCGGGCCCGGCTCGATTCACGTGGCGCACACGCCCGACGAGTTCGTGTCGGTTGCCGAGCTGCGGAGCGCGGTGGACGCGTACGAGCGCATCGTGCACGCGCTCCTCGCGTCCTGAGCCGCGAATGAGCGCACCGCGCGATCGCATCCCCGTCGCAGTGCTCGGTGCCACCGGTGCCGTGGGCCAGGCATTCATCCGGCTGCTGCAGGACCATCCCTGGTTCGACCTGGTCGAGGTCGCCGCCTCCGAACGCTCGGCGGGCAAGCGCTATCGCGACGCCGCGCGCTGGATCGGCGAGGGCAACGCGCCGGAGTCCATCGCGAGCCGCATGGTGCTCGCATGCGACCCCGCCGCGGTGAGCGCGCCCATCGTGTTCTCGGCGCTCGACTCCTCCGTGGCCGGCGAAGCGGAGGCAGCCTTCGCCCGCGCCGGTCGCTTCGTGGTGAGCAACGCGAAGAACTATCGAATGGAGCGCGACGTCCCCCTCGTCGTTGCCGAGGTGAATCCCACGCACCTGGACCTCATCGAGGTGCAGCGGAAGAACCGCGGCTGGAAGGGCGCGATCGTCACGAACGGCAACTGCTCCACCATCGTCGCCGTGCTGGCCCTCGCGCCGCTGCACGAGCGCTATCGCCTCAAGCGGCTGTTCGTCACCACGCTGCAGGCGGTGTCCGGCGCGGGCTACCCCGGCGTGCCCTCGCTCGACATCCTCGGCAACGTGGTTCCCTTCATTCGCGAGGAGGAGGAGAAGCTCGAGACGGAATCGCGCAAGATGCTCGGCGTGCTCTCCAACGGTGCCGTCAGCGACGCATCCTTCGGCGTGAGCGCGCACTGCAATCGCGTGGCGGTCGAGAACGGCCACACGATCTGCATCTCCGCGGAGTTCGAGACGCAGCCGTCACCGGAAGACGCGATCGCCGCACTCGGCGCATGGCGCGGTGCCGAGGACGCGCGCACGCTCCCGAGCTCGCCGGCGCATCCGGTGATCGTCACGCTCGATGAAGATCGCCCACAGCCACGCCGCGACGTGAACGCCGGTGGTGGCCATTCGGTGGTGGTCGGACGCGTGAGGAAGGACGCGCTCTTCGGTCTCAAGATGGTGGCGATGGGCCACAACGTGGTGCGAGGCGCCGCGGGCGCGGCGCTGCTCAACGCGGAGCTGCTGGTCGCCCGCGGCATGATGAACGGCCTGTGATCGTCCTCAAGTTCGGCGGCACGTCGGTCGCGGATGCCGAGGCGATCCGGCGCACCGCGGGCATCGTCGCCTCGCGCCAGGACCGTTCGCCGATCGTGTTCGTGTCGGCGCTCGCCGGCACCACCAACGCGCTCATCGGCCTCGCAGAGCAGGCAAGTCGCGGGCAGCTCATCGGCGCGTTGCGCGCGGTGGAGAACAGCCGCGATCGCCACATGGAGCAGGCGGAGTCGCTGCTCGGCGCGGATTGCGATGAGGTGTGCGAGGAGATGAGCGCCATGTTCGACGAGCTCGCCGCGCTCGCCGAGGCACTCTCGGTGCTCGGCGACCTCACGCCCCGCTCGCTCGACACCATCTCGGCGTTCGGCGAGCAGCTGTCGTCACTGCTCTGCGTGGCCGCGTTCAAGGCGCACGGGCTGCCGGTGGAGCATGTGGACGCGCGGCAGGTGATGATCACCGACGCGACCTACGGCCTGGCTGAGCCCGACCCCGACGCGATTGCGGAAGCCGGCCATCGCCTGCTGCTGCCGCATGTGCGCGAGGGGCGCATTCCGGTGCTCGGCGGGTTCATCGGCAGCGCCAAGGGCAGCGGCATCACCACCACGCTCGGGCGCGGCGGCTCGGACTACAGTGCCTCGCTGGTGGGAGCCGCCCTGCAGGCCGAGTCCATCGAGATCTGGACCGACGTGGACGGCATGCTCACCGCGGACCCGCGCGTGGTGAAGCAGGCGCGATTGATCGACGTGGTCGGATTCGAGGAGGCGGCGGAGCTTGCGGCGTTCGGCGCCAAGGTGCTGCATCCGATGACGATCGCGCCCGCCGTGCGGAAGGGAATCCCGGTGTACGTGCTCAACTCGCGCCGTCCCGAGGGCACGGGCACGCTGATCACCTTCGACCCGCCGCGCCGCAAGGTCACCGCGCTGGCGGGAAAGGGCGACGTCACGCTGGTGAAGGTGCGCAACCCGCGCATGCTGCTCACCGAGGGCTTCATGCTCACGCTCTTCCAGGCCTTCGCGCGGCACCACACGAGCGTGGACGTGGTGGCGACCAGCGAGATCTCTGTGAGCGTCACCGTGGACGAGACCACGCACCTGGAGGCGCTGGTCACCGACCTGCGCGCGCTCGGGGACGTGTCCATTGACCGGAATCGCGGCGTGGTCTCGATCGTGGGAGCCGCGCTCGCGGATGGCGGCTCCACCATGGCGCGCGCGCTCGATGCGCTCGGCGACATCCGGCTGCACATGGTGTCGCTCAGCGCCACCGGGATCAACCTCACCGTGGTGGTGGACGCCGAGCACGTGCAGCCCGCCATGCAGCGGCTGCACGACGCATTCTTTCCCGGGGAGGCCGCGCCGTGACCAGGCTTGCAATCGTCGGAATGGGCAAGATGGGCGAGGCCATTCGCACCCTCGCGGTGTCGAAGGGCTTCCAGGTCGTCGCGCAGGTCGACACCGGCTGGGACTTCTCGCGCGACATCCTGAATGGCGCCGAGGTCGCGGTGGAGTTCACGGTTCCGAGTGCCGCGGCGGAGAACGTCAAGGCGCTCGTGGGGGCAGGATGCGCCGTGGTCTGCGGCACCACCGGGTGGTACGACGCGCGGCCGGCGGTCGAGCAGTATGTGAAAGAGCAAGGAGGCGCGCTGCTGGTTGCGTCGAACTTCTCCGTGGGCGTCAACCTGCTCGAGCAGTTGGTGGAGCAGGCGGGGCGCCTGTTCGCCAATGCGCCCGGCTTCGACGCGCACATCGTCGAGACGCACCACACGGCCAAGAAGGACGCGCCCTCCGGCACCGCCATCACGCTCGAGCGCGCGGTGGCGCGCGGCATCGGGCACAGCGTGCCGATCAGCAGCGTGCGCGTGGGCAGCGTGCCGGGCATTCACGAGCTCGTCTTCGACGCGCCCTTCGAGACCGTTCGCATCACGCACGATGCGCGCGACCGCAAGGTGTTCGCCGAGGGCGCGCTGGTTGCCGCGCGCTGGCTGGTTGGCAGGAAGGGCATCTTCACCATGCGCGACGTGATCGCGCTTCCGGGAACCGAGACATGACCACGAAGCTCACCGGCTGCGGCACGGCGATCGTCACCCCCTTCCAGAAGGACGGCACGGTGGACGAGGGGGCGCTGCGCGCGTTCGTGGACTGGCAGGTGGAGGAGGGCATTCACTTCCTGGTCCCCTGCGGCTCCACCGGCGAGGCTGCCACCATGACGCTCGCCGAGCATCGCCGCGTGGTGGAGATCACCGTGGAGCAGGTGAAGGGTCGCGTGCCGGTGTGTGCCGGCGCCGGCTCCAACGACACGCAGAAGGCCATCGACCTCTCCCGCGAGATGAAGGAGCTCGGCGCCACGCACCTGCTGCACGTCTCGCCCATGTACAACAAGCCGCCGCAGCGCGGCATCGTGGCGCACTTCAAGGCGATTGCGGAGCAGGCGGGATTGCCGATCGTCGTCTACAACGTGCCCGGCCGCACCGGGAGCAACATCGAGGCGAAGACCACGCTCGAGCTGGCGAAGGTGGATGGCATCGCGGCGGTGAAGGAGGCGTCTGGCTCATTGGCGCAGATCACCGACATCATTCGCGACGCGCCGAAGTCCTTCTCCGTGCTTTCCGGCGACGACGAGATCACGCTCGCCATGCTGGCGCTCGGTGGCGATGGCGTGATCTCGGTGATCTCCAACGCGACGCCGAAGAAGATGGCCGCACTCTGCGACGCGGCGCGCGAAGGGAAGTGGGACCGTGCGCGCGAGCTGCACTTCGAGCTGCTCGCCTGGATGCGCGCCGCGTTCGTGGAATCCAACCCGCTCCCCGTGAAGGCGGCGATGCACATGCTCGGCAAGATGCAGAACCGGCTTCGCCTTCCCCTCGTGCCGCTGCTCGAGTCGAACGAGCAGGCCGTGCGTGAAGCACTCTCCGCCGCGGGCGCGCTCTGATGGCGACGGACCTGCGCGAGCGCGTCGAGCATCTCGCGTCCACCCCGGTGGGCGAGGCACTGCCCGGCGACGCGGCGATGACGGTGGACCTGTTGCTCACCGCACTCGAGCGCGGCGAGCTGCGGGCGGCCGAGCGGGATGCCGAGGGCACCTGGCGCGCGGTGGAGTGGGTGAAGCGCGGCATCCTTGCGGGGTTCCGCGCGGGGCGCCTGGTGGCGATGAGCACGGAGCACAGCAAGCCGTTCTCCTTCGTGGACAAGAGCACCTATCCGCCCCGCACCTTCTCGCCCACCGACGAGATCCGCATCGTGCCCGGTGGGTCCACCGTGCGCCGCGGGGCGTACCTCGCGCCGGGCGTGGTGTGCATGCCGCCCATGTACGTCAACGTCGGCGCCTGGATCGGCAAGGGCACCATGATCGACTCGCACGCGCTCGTGGGCTCGTGCGCGCAGGTGGGCGAGCGCTGCCATGTCTCCGCTGCGGCGCAGATTGGGGGAGTGCTTGAACCAGTGAATGCCGCGCCGGTGGTCATCGAGGACGACGTGCTCGTGGGCGGCAACTGCGGCGTGTACGAGGGGACCATCGTGCGCGCGCGCGCAGTGCTCGCCGCGGGCGTGGTGCTCACGCGCGGCACGCCCGTGTTCGATCTCGTGAAGGAGCAGGTGTACAAGGGCAGCGCTTCGGCTCCGCTTGAGATCCCGGCCGATGCGGTGGTCGTGCCTGGCGCGCGCCTCGTGAAGGACGGATGGGGCGCGGCGCAGGGCCTGTCGCTGCAGACGCCGGTGATCGTGAAGTATCGCGATGCGCAGACCGACCTTGCGACGGCGCTCGAGGCGTGGCTCCGCTGACGCACGTGGCGGGCGAGGTCGCGGTCCCCGGCGACAAGTCCATCTCGCACCGCGCGCTGATCCTCGGCGCGCTCGGGGCGACGCGCACGCGCATTCGCGGCATCCTGCGCTCGCATGACGTGGAATCCACCGCCGGCGTGCTGCGCGCGCTCGGCGTGAACGTGCCGGCGCTCGCCGGCGACATGAACGTGGCCGGTCGCGGCATGCGCGGGCTGCGCGCACCGGAGGGCGACGTGGACTGCGGCAACAGCGGCACCACGGCGCGCCTCATGGCGGGTGTCGTGGCGGGCCTGCCCGTCAGCGTCCGCTTCACGGGGGACCAGAGCCTCAGCCGGCGACCGATGGGCCGCGTCACCGTGCCCTTGCGCGCCATGGGCGCGCGCGTGGAGTCGAGCGAGGGCGAGCGGCTGCCGATGACCGTGCATGGCGGGCAGCTTCACGACATCGAGTTCACCAGCGAGGTCGCCAGCGCGCAGGTGAAGAGTGCGCTGTTGCTCGCCGCGCTCGTCGCGCGCGTGAGCGCCACGGTGCACGAGCCCGAGCCCAGCCGCGATCACACCGAGCGCATGCTGCAGGCGCGCGGCGTGGACGTGCGCGTCGCGGGACGGTCCGTGTCACTCGACCCGGTCGAGTCGCTCGCGTCGATCGACGTGAACGTGCCCGGCGATCCGAGCTCGGCGGCGTTCTTCGCGGCGCTGGCGGCACTGGCGCAGTCAGGCGAGCTCGTGGTTCGTGATGCCTGCATGAACCCCACGCGCACCGGATTCCTCGAGACGCTGCGCGCGATGGGCGGACACGTGCACATCGAGAACTCGCGTGTCGAGGGCGGCGAACCGATCGGTGACGTGCGCGTGACGCCCGCGTCGCTGCGGGCCACCCGCATCGACGCGGCGCAGGTGCCGGCCATGATCGACGAGCTGCCACTCGTCGCAATTCTCGCCGCGCGCGCCGAGGGCGAGACCGTGATCGGCGGGGCGGCGGAGTTGCGCGTGAAGGAGAGCGATCGCATTGCGGCGATGGTGCAGAACCTGCGCGCTGTCGGTGCCGACGCCGAGGAACAGCCGGACGGACTGATCGTGCGCGGCAGCGATGCCCCGTTGAAGGGCCGCGTGATCACGCACGGCGACCATCGCATCGCGATGGCGTTCGGCGTGCTCGGCGCCCTGCAGGGCAACGAGATCGAAATCGACGACCCCGACTGCGTGGCCGTGTCGTTCCCGGGATTCTGGGAGGAGCTGCGCCGTGTCACCGCCTGACCAGATGCCCGAGACCGGTCCTTCGCAATTCGTGATTGCCATCGACGGCCCGGCGGCCTCGGGCAAGTCGAGCACCTCGCAGTGGGTGGCGCAGCGGCTCGGCATTCGCCATGTGGATTCCGGGGCGCTCTACCGCGCGGCCACCGCGGCGGCGCTCAGGGTGGAGCCCGATGCCGACCGCTGGACCCCGGAGGGCGTTCTGGCGGCCGCGTCGTCGATTCAGCTGGTGCCGACCGATCGGACCTTTGCAGCCCTGCTCGATGGCCAGGACTGCGACGAGGAACTGCGCAGCACCGCGGTCACCTCCCAGGTGTCGCGGGTGGCGCGGATGCAGCCGGTGCGCGAGTGGGTGAACGCCCGCGTGCGGGAAGCCGCCCGGGAGCACGCCGTGGTGGTGGACGGCCGGGACATCGGGACGGCGGTCTTTCCGGATGCCGCGCTCAAGATCTTCCTGGTGGCCGACCCCTGGGAGCGGGCCAAGCGGCGGCTGGTCCAGCGGCTGGAGCGACTGCCCTCGGACGGCGAGGTGGCCGAGGAGACGGAACGGCTGGTCCAGCGAGACGCGAAGGACTCCCAGCAGACCGTGCAGGCAGCTGATGCGGTGCTGATCGACTCGACGTACCTGACGCAGGCGGAGCAGGTGGACCGGATCGAGTCGCTGGCGCGGGCCGTAAGTCGCAATACGGACGGGAGTTCCGAAGTTGACGGTGGCGGCTGGAAGCGCTACTTTTAAAGGCTACCCTCCCGGCATCTCCGTTGGGGGGCGTTTCCGTCACCCCAAACCTCGCCGCGGCGAGCCTAAAAACCCGCGATCTGGAGATCGTCCTCCGCATGTCTGAGCTTGAACTCGAAACCCTCTCCGCCGCTGCCCTGAGCAAGCGTGAGAAGCGCGACCAGCAGCGCGCCCAGCTCCGTCCCCTGGCCAACCGCCGTCCGGAGCTCTACGACGAAGACGAGTACACGTCCGAAGATTACGACCGGATGCTGGAACTCTACAACGGCACCCTCGCGTCGATCGACGAAGGCGAGATCGTCAAGGCGACGGTCCAGTCGATCCGCGACAACACCGTTGTCCTCGACATCGGCTTCAAGTCCGAAGGCACTGTCCCGCTCGAAGAGTTCAAGGACATGCCGGACCTCAAGCCCGGTGACACGGTCGAAGTCCTTCTCGAGCACCTCGAGGACCAGGAAGGGTCCGTGGTGCTGTCGAAGAAGAAGGCCGACTTCATGCGCGTGTGGGAGAAGATCCGCCTCGCGTACGAGAACGACCAGCCGGTCGAGGGCACCCTCGTCAAGAAGATCAAGGGCGGCGTCGTCGTCGACCTGATGGGCGTCGACGCATTCCTCCCGGGGTCGCAGATCGCGCTCCGTCGCGTGCCGAACATCGACGAGCTGCTCGGCCAGAAGTTCGAGTTCAAGATCATCAAGCTGAACAAGCGCCGCCGGAACATCGTCGTCTCGCGTCGAGTCATCCTCGAGAACGAGCGCGCCGGCAAGCGCGAGAAGCTCATGAAGGAGCTGGAGAAGGACCAGGTGCGGAAGGGCGTCGTGAAGAACATCACCGACTTCGGTGCCTTCATCGACCTCGGCGGCGTCGACGGCCTGCTCCACATCACCGACATGTCGTGGGGCCGCATCTCGCATCCGTCCGAGCTCGTGCAGATCGGCGCGGAGCTCGAGGTCAAGGTCCTGGATATCGACTGGACGCGCGAGCGCATCTCCCTCGGCCTCAAGCAGCTCCAGAGCTATCCGTGGAAGGACGTCGCCGACAAGTACCCGGTCGGCACCCGCGTGCAGGGCAAGGTGGTGAGCATCACGAACTACGGCGCCTTCATCGAGCTCGAGCCGGGCATCGAAGGCCTGGTGCACATCTCCGAGATGAGCTGGACGCGCAACGTCCGCCACCCGTCGAAGCTCGTCAGCATCGGCGAGACGATCGAGGCGGTGGTGCTCAAGGTCGATCCGAACGAGGAGAAGATCTCGCTCGGCATGAAGCAGACGGAGCAGGATCCGTGGGTCGTGCTGCCGCTGAAGTACCCGGTGGGCACGCGCATCAACGGCAAGGTTCGCAACCTCACGAGCTTCGGTGCGTTCGTCGAGATCGAGCCGGGCATCGACGGCCTCATTCACATCTCCGACATGAGCTGGACGAAGCGCGTCCAGCATCCGTCGGAAGTCGTGAAGAAGGGCGATGCGGTCGACGTCGTGATCCTCAACATCGACAGCGAGAACAAGCGCATCTCGCTCGGCCTGAAGCAGGCCGAGGAAGATCCGTGGCTTCGCATCGGCGAGAACTATCCGGTTGGTACGGAGATGCGCTCGACGGTCGTTCGTCTCATGGACAAGGGCGTCGTGGTGGACATCGGCAACGATATCGAGGGCTTCGTGCCCATCTCGCAGCTCACGCTCGACGGCCAGCCGGTCAACAGCCCGGCGGACGTGGTGTACGAGACGATGCTGCTGGATACGCGAGTGCTCGAGGTCGATCCGATCCATCGCCGCATCGTGCTCAGCGTGGTCAACATCCCCGAGGAGCAGCCGCCGCGTCCGGAAACGCCGTCGAAGATCCACACCGAGGATGGCGACGCGATCGACATTCCGATGGACATTCCGCTGGATATCGACGAGTAGTCGCTGTTCGAATCAAACACAAAGCCCCCGAGCGTCATGCGCTCGGGGGCTTTGTGCGTGCCTTCGGAAGGCTCCGCTAGCCGACCTGCTCGTAGGTGAAGCCTTTCTCCTGGACGAGGCCGAGTACCATCGTGTGGGCAGGGACGAGGCGCACACCCGGATTCAGCCCGGCGATCATCTCATCGCGCACGGATTCCGGCGACTGCGACGTCTCTCGGGCGAACGCGCGCGCGACTCCGGTCAACGCGTTGTTGCACTGCCAGAACACCACGCCTCGTGCTTGCAATGGCTCCACGCCCGCGATCTTGCCCAAGCCGTTCGTTCGCCCGTGCAGAAAGAGGTTTCGCACGGCCGGCGCGCCGGTCTCGGGATCCACCAGCGCATAGCGCCGTCCCATCTCATATTTCTTCCAGATGGCGTCGGATGAATTGATCGCGATGCTCTTGTTCGCCACGCCGATGACGGCGTTCACGTCCGGATGCTTGAGGCCAAATACCTCCTCGTGCGCGTCGAGCCAGTTCGTCGCGATGTCGAGGACCACGCCATCCTGGAGCAGTCCCGCCGAAAAGACCTGCTTATGCTTGCCGCGGAGCGCGTCGATCCAGGAGAGATCCCACGGCGAGGACGGCGATTCCGTCGGCAAGGCGTTGGCTTTCGCGCTCAGGCCGAATGCCGCAAGACCAAGAGCGGTCGTGAGAGACCCGACAAACGTGCGCCGACTCGGTGAGGGGTTCAGCTCATGCGTCATGTGTGTGCCTCCCGGCAGATGCAGGTTGCCTCGAATCTGGCGTCGTCGCGTGGGCACGTAAAGCATCGGCGCCCGCCCGCCACCAGGGCTCCGTAGCGAGGCGCGCGCTGGTTCCGGCCCTGCGGAGCGACTAGGTTCTGTTCCCTATGACGATGCGAGACAAACTCGGACTGCTCGAACGCCGCGCCGCGGAGGCCGAGCTCGGTGGAGGCGCCGAGCGACTCAAGACCCAGCACGGCAAGGGAAAACTGTCGGCTCGCGAGCGGCTCGACCTGCTGCTCGACGAAGGCAGCTTCGTGGAGCTCGATCGCTTCGTGGTGCATCGCTCGCACGACTTCGGGCTGGAAGAGCAGCTCGTCTACGGGGATGGCGTGGTCACCGGCTACGGGCGCATCGAGGGCCGCCTGGTCTACGTGTTCTCGCAGGACTTCACCGTGTTCGGCGGATCGCTGAGTGAGTCGTTCGCCGAGAAGATCTGCAAGGTCATGGATCTCGCCGTGCGAAATGGGGCGCCCGTCATTGGCCTCAACGACTCCGGCGGCGCGCGCATCCAGGAAGGCGTCGTCTCCCTCGGCGGCTACGCGGACATTTTTCTCCGCAACACGCTGGCGTCAGGCGTCGTCCCGCAGATTTCCGCGATCATGGGGCCGTGCGCCGGCGGCGCGGTTTACTCGCCCGCCATCACCGACTTCATCCTGATGGTGAAGAAGACCAGCTACATGTTCGTGACCGGGCCGGACGTCATCCGCACGGTGACGCACGAAGAGGTGACGAAGGAAAAACTCGGCGGCGCCGACACGCACAACCAGATCTCCGGCGTCGCGCACTTCGCAGCCGATTCGGATGAAGACTGCATCGCCACGATTCGCGAGCTGCTGTCGTACCTGCCGTCGAACAACATGGAAGAGCCGCCGCACATGGCGACGACCGACGACGTGAACCGCGTCGACGAACAGCTCGACACGTTCATCCCCGATTCGCCGAATCAGCCGTACGAGATCCGCGATCTGATCCGCACGATCGCTGACGAAGATCACTTCCTCGAAGTGCACCAGCATTTCGCGCGCAACCTCGTAGTCGGCTTCATCCGCCTCAACGGCAATCCGGTCGGCGTGGTCGCGAATCAGCCCGCGTTTCTGGCGGGGGTGCTCGACATCAATGCATCGCGCAAAGGCGCGCGCTTCGTCCGGTTCTGCGATGCCTTCAACGTTCCGCTGCTCGTGCTGGAAGACGTCCCGGGATTTCTGCCCGGCACCGACCAGGAGTACGGCGGCATCATCATTCATGGCGCGAAGCTGCTCTACGCGCTGGCCGAGGCGACGGTGCCGAAGATCACGGTGATCACGCGCAAGGCATACGGCGGTGCGTATTGCGTGATGAACTCGAAGCACATCCGCGCGGATATGAATTATGCGTATCCGACGGCGGAGATTGCGGTGATGGGACCGAAGGGCGCCGTGGAGATCCTCTTCCGAAAAGAGATCGCCGAGAGCGACGACCCGCAGACGTTGACGGACGCCAAGATCAACGGGTATCGCGAGAAGTTCGCGCATCCGTA
>JAQBPX010000026.1 GCA_028287305.1 Gemmatimonadota bacterium | reverse complement strand
CGGACGAGCGGGGATCAGGACAAGAAACAGGTAGTGTCGGCAGGTCTGCAGTTACTCCCCGCTCGTCCGCGCTCGTCCGCGGCGAATGCAGTTCCTGTGGCTCCCGGCAACGCAACTGCCCCTACCGAATCGCCGCGATCGCCGAGGGGGCCACGTCGTCCGGCAGCCTGGCGATGCCGAAGATCTCGCGCAGGGCCGAGTTCGCCTCCGTGAGGTAGCTGCCGAGCAGCGCCCCGCCCCGCTTCACGTGCTGGTCGGCATCGCGAAAGCTGCCACCGGAGAACGCGAGGACCGTCTGCCCGAGTCGCGCCGAGACCTGGGCGCCGGCGCGCGCCGCGAGCGCGTCACGGTAGGCGCTCAGCCGCGCGTTGAACTGCCGCTCGGCCAGCTCGAGCGCATCGGGCGCGATGTTGGGGTCGCGGCCGAACGCGCCCGCGAGGGTGTGCGCGACGAGTGATGCGGTCCGGTCATCCAGCGCATCGCGCTGCGCGGCGAGCAGGCCGAGCGCGCGGCGCGCGTAGCGAAGCTCCCAGCGCGCGTGATCCACGTCGCCGCGGGTCGCCACCTGCGAGAGCCACTCGACGTCATCGGCCTGTGGGTCGTGCAGGAGCACGTCGACGAAGCTTCCCGCGCGCCGCTGCAGCACCCGTTCGGCGCGCCAGCGACCGAGGAAGGACATGTGCCGCGGCCTACTGGAGGACCGGGAGCGCCATGCGGGCGCCGACGCCCGACGCGACCGCGGAATTCGCCTTGCCGTGTTCCATCACCGGCAGCCCGACGCGCTCGCGCACCTCGCTCTCCTGCATCAGGAGGTCGGACAGCCGCACGCCCTCGAGCACGTCGTCGATGCGCTGCTGCAGGAGGAGCCACACGGGGCGGATGCTGCAGTTGTGCGCGTCGGAGCAGCGGTCGGCGCCGACGGGATGCGATACGCAGTGCAGGTCGAAGGTGGTCTCCTCCGCGGCGTTGATCACGTCGCGCACGGAGATGTCGCTCGCCTCGCGCGCCAGGGCGTAGCCGCCGTGCGCGCCGCGCGTGCTGCGCACGATGCCCGAGCGGCGGAGCCGCAGCAGGATCTGCTCCACGTAGTCCACGGGAAGCTGCTCGCGCGCGGCAATGTCGCGGCCCGTCACCGGGCCTTCAGTGACGCGCTTCGCGAGGTGCAGGGCACAGATGACGCCGTACTCGGCGAGCGTGGTGATGCGCACGACTGGAGGATAGGACTTCGTTACGGCTGGTACAAGGGGTTCAGCCCCCCGCCACCATCCCATGCTTGCCGCCGGGCACGCCGATCTCGGTCATCTTGCGCAGGTCGAGCGTGGCATCCGCCTCCTCGGCCGAGAGGATGCCGTCGCGCTTGACCATCTCGCGAATGAGCACGCCCTCCTTCACCGACTTCTTGCTCAGCTCCGCCGCGGCGGCATATCCGATGTGCGGCATGAGCGCCGTGGCGAGCGCGGCCGAGCGCTCCACCCAGTACTCGCACATCTCGCGGTTGGCCTCGATTCCCTTCACGCACTTCTCGGTGAAGACGGTGGCGGTGTTGGTGAGGATCAGCATCGACAGCAGCACGTTGTGCGCGATCACCGGCATCATGACGTTGAGCTCGAGCTGCCCGTGCTCCGCCGCCATCGAGACGGTCGTGTCACAGCCGACCACCTGGAAGCAGACCTGGTTCACCATCTCCGGGATGGACGGATTGATCTTGCCCGGCATGATCGAGGAGCCCGGCTGCACGGCCGGCAGCTTGATCTCGTCGATGCCGGTGCGCGGCCCCATGACCATGAGCCGCAGGTCGCTCGCGATCTTGCTCAGGTCCAGCGCGAGCACGCGCATGTTGGCGCTGAAGGCGGCCACGTCGCCCATGCTCTGCATCAGCTGGATGCGGTCGGCGCCTATGCGCAGGTCGAGCCCCGTGATGGCGCGCAGGTGCTTGTTCATGAGCGCCGGGTACTCCTTCTCCACCGTGACCCCGGTGCCCACGGCGCTGCCGCCGATGCCGAGGTCGCGCAGGTAGTCGGCGGCCTCGCGCACGCGACGGATGTTGCGGTCGATCGAGCCGGCGTACGCCGTGAACTCCTGCCCGAGGCGGATGGGCATCGCGTCCTGAAGGTGCGTGCGGCCGGCCTTCACGATGTCGTCGAACTCGTGGCCCTTGGCGGCGAAGGCGTCGCGCAGCTTCTCGAACGCTCCCACGAGCGCGTCGAGCCTCGACAGCGCCGCGAGGCGGATGTTCGTGGGGATCGTGTCGTTGGTGGACTGCGCCATGTTCACGTGGTCGTTCGGGTGCACCGGCGCATACGCGCCCCGCTTCCCGCCGAGGATCTCGTTGGCGCGATTGGCCAGGACCTCGTTCGCGTTCATGTTGTGCGACGTCCCAGCGCCGGCCTGGTACGGGTCCACGATGAAGTGCTCGCGATGCTGGCCGGCGATCACTTCGTCGGCGGCCTGGATGATGGCGTCGGCCAGCTCGGGCGCCAGCCGCCCCGTTTCCTTGTGCGTGAGCGCGGCGGCCTTCTTGATCCAGACCTGCGCCAGCACGAACGCCTCGAGCGGGCGGAGCCCGGAGATCGGGAAGTTCTGCTTCGCGCGCAGCGTCTGCACCCCATAGAGCGCGTCGTTCGGCACCTCGAGGGTGCCGAGGGGATCCTTCTCGGTGCGAAAGCCGTCGGTCATGGGATTCACTTCGTGGGTGGAATGGTCAGCGCGTTGGCAACGCGATTGAAGTAGTTGAACGCGGCGATCACGGCGATGATCTCGATGACCTGCTCCTCAGAATAGTGCTGTCGGAAGCGCTCGAAGAGCGCTTCCGACACGTGGCCGTGATCCAGTGTCATCGCATCGGCCACCGCGAGCGCGGCCTGCCACGCTTCGGAAAGGTTGTCCCAGTCGCCATCCCGCGCGGCCTCGAGCTCCTGCTCGGAGGCGCCGGCCTTCTTCGCCAGCACGCTGTGCGACGCCAGGCAATACGCGCAGTCGTTGAGCCGCGACACGCGCACGGTGAGCAGCTCCTTGAACTTCACGTCCACGGTCCCGGGACCGGTCACGGCCGCGAGGTGTGCGGAGAGCGTCGCGGTGATCGTGGGACGCCGGCTCATGATGCGGAACAGGTTCGGCACCTTGCCGCGCGTCGCCTTGAAGTGGTCGAACGTGGGCTTGAGCGCCGCGTCTTCCGTGTCCTGCGTGAGCAGCGAGAGCCTGGGCTCGTCGTGCATCCTAGCCTCGGGGTTGCAGGGAACGACCAGCCAGCCAGAGCGCGCAGGCGGCCGCGAGCAGCGTGACGCCGAGCAGCCCGACGCTCGCGCCATGCAGCTGGCCGAACGTCACGCGGCGCGCGTCATCGGCCGCGAGCGCATCCACCGGTCCGCCGATCGCCTCGCGAATGCGGGCGATGCGCGGAGCCACCACCAGCTGCGCCGCGGCAGCGGAAGCGACCATGATGACGCTGGCGACGCGACTCGTGGGGAAGACTGCCGCGCCGACCACGATGCCGCTCCAGAACAGCACCGGGAGCACCCGGCCCACCAGTGCGCCAGCGAGCGTGCGCGACGGAAGCACGGCGAAGGCCGCGGGCGCGACCACCGCCGCCACGAGCAACGCGGCGCCGATCCACGCCGACAGCGCAATGACGACGGCCAGCGGCGGCACGCGCATCAGCGCTTCACCGGACGCGCGGTGCCGTTGAGGAACGGGTTCGAGGCGCGCTCGTCGCCAATGGTGGTGGAGGGACCGTGTCCCGGATGCACCACCAGGCTGTCGTCGAGTGTCATCGCCCGCTCGAGCGAGCGCTCCATGGCCACCGGATCGCAGTAGGGCATGTCGGTGCGGCCGATGGATCCCGCGAACAAGAGGTCGCCGCCGAGGACGTTCCCTTCCCCGATGAACAGCACGTGTCCCGGCGAATGTCCCGGCACGTGCATCACCGTGAAGGTGAAGCGGCCGAGCGTGAGCTCCTCGCCATCCACGATCTCGCGGTCGACGGCCGGGGGCTGGTCGAAGGGAAGGCCATACATGGCCGAGACCTCAGCGCCCCGCGCATAGATCGGCTGGTCGGCGTGATGCATCAGCACCGGCACGTTCCACTTCGCCTTCACCCCGGCGATGCCGCCGATGTGGTCGATGTGCGCATGCGTGAGCCAGATTGCCTCGAGGGTCACGCCCGCGCGCTCCACCATCTCGAGGATCGCCTCGGGCTCCGCACCCGGGTCGACCAGCACCGCGCCGCCCGTGCCGGGATCGGAGACCAGGTAGCAGTTCTCCTGGAAGGCGCCCACGGTGACGTGATCGATGATCACACCGCGTATCCGCCGCTGGCCGCGATCACGGGAGGGCCATCGTGATCGGCAATGGACTTCAGGTACTTCTCCACGGCGATCGCCGCGGTGGTCGCGTCGCCCACCGCGGTGGTCACCTGGCGCGTGAGCTGCGAGCGCAGGTCCCCGGCGGCGAACATCCCCGGGATCGACGTCATCATGTTCGTGTCGGTCTTCAGGTAGCCCATGTCGTCGTGATCGACGTGCGCCTCGATGATGCCGGTGTTCGGCCGGAAGCCGATGAACACGAACATCCCGGTGGCCGCGAGGTCACGCGTGGCGCCGGTCTCGGAATCGCGCAGCTTGAGGTTGTTCACCAGTCCCTGCGCGTCCGCCTCGACCTCGTCCACCACGGTGTTGACGATGACCTCGATCTTCGGGTTCTCGAACAGCCGCTTCTGCAGCAGCTTGGACGCGCGGAAGTCGGCGCGGCGATGAATGAGGTAGACCTTCTGTGCATAGCGCGTGAGGAAGTCCGCTTCCTCGACGGCCGCGTCGCCACCGCCCACCACCGCGATCACGTGGTTGCGGAAGAAGGCGCCGTCGCAGATCGCGCAGTACGACACGCCCTTCCCCGCGTACTCGAGCTCACCGGGAATCCCGAGCTTGATCGGCGTGCCGCCGGCGGTGATGATCACCGCGGGGGACTCGTACACGTCGCCGTTGTCGGCGTGGGTCTCGAAGGTGCCGTCATCGCGCCGGTGCACGCGGGTGACCGTGACGCTGGTCCTGAACTCGGCCCCGAACTTCGCCGCGTGGTCGTGGAACTTCTGCGCGAGCTCGTGCCCGAGCACGGTCTCGAAGCCAGGGTAGTCCTCGATCAGTTCCGTATTGAGCAGCTCCCCGCCAGGGAAGCCGCGCTCGAGCACCACGGCGCGCAGCATGGAGCGCCCGGCGTACATGCCCGCGCACATGCCGGCGGGGCCGGCGCCCACTATGACGACGTCGTACTGGAATCTCTCAGCCACGTTCCGTTCCTCGTATCCGGGAGGCACCCTGCCTCCCGCTCCCGTAATCTACAAGGAGCCGAGCGAGAGCGAGAAGCCGCGCACGTCGCGGGTGACCGTGATCGCCGTGCGCCGCGCCAGGAGCCGGCGGTCGACGCGATTGTCCGGGTGTGCATGGCTGTACTGCACGACCTTCTGGCCGCTGAGTATGCCCAGGTAGATGCCCATGGCGATGTCGCTCGTCCAGTGCTCGTCCAGGTAGAGGCGTGCGAGCGAGGGCGCCGCCGCACCCACGTACAGCAGCGGACCGATGGCCGCGCGATGGGGCGTGTTGCGCACTCGCATCTCCTGCGTGAGCGCCGTCGCCGCCGCGAAGCTCGCCATGGCGTGCATCGACGGGTACGAGCGATCCGAGAAGTGCGTGAAGCCCTTCAGCAGGTGAAATCGCCAGGGGTGCGAGTCGGGCGCCTTCCCGAGCGAGTCGGCCACGTACGGCCGCTCGCGTCCGAGCACGCCGCGCACCACCTGGATGGCCATCGCCGCGCTCAACACCGACTCCGTGGCATGCAGCGCAACGTCGGCCGTGCCGCGATCGTGCGACAGCCGCGCCACGCCCCATGTGAGGCCGCCGGCTCCCATCAGCACGGTCTCGGTGACGATGCTGGCACGCTTCGCCGCGACCTCGAATCCCGGGTGTCGCGCACGGCGCGACGAGTCGCCGAAGGCGAGCGCCACGCGGCGGTCGATCGTGAAGAGCGCGACGCTGCCGAGCGTCGCGATCCCCATTCCCACGAGGTCGCGATGCGTGAGGACGGGCTCGCCCCCCTGCGCGTGCAGCGCCTGCGTGGCCGTGCAGAGCGCGACGAGCAATGCGCGCGCCTTCATGCGGCGACGCGCAGCAGCGACCACGCTCCGTGGCAGTGCGACATCGTTCCCACCAGCACCTGCGCGCTTCCCTCCGCCCCACTCTCGGCCACCAGGCGATCGGCGTCGAGCACTTCCTGCACGTCGAACATCCCCACGCCGAAGGCGCGATGCGCGCAGTGCATCACCGCCGGCCCGCTCACGCGCTCGCCCACCGCCGAGAGCGTGGCGACGAACTGCGCCGCGCTCTCGGGCATGCTCCACGTCCGCTCGGAGCGAGTGTGGGGACAGAGCCTCGGTTCGATGCAGTTGATGGGACACTCCCAGGTGGCATGGCTCACGTAGTGACTGCCGTCGGTGCCGGCGCGCTCCCATGGCGTGGGAGGCGCGGCAGGCATCGGGACGAGGTCAATGCGGTAATCGGGCCACCGCCGCTTCGCCCGTGACAGCAGCCAGTCGAGCATCAGGTGCGGCATGAGGGGCGAGGGGACGATGGCATCGCGCCCCTGCGCCGGAAGTTCCGCCGCCTCGTCGAGGAATGCCGCGAACCACTGGCCCCACTCGGCCACCACCACGCTGGCGCCCGGGATCGCATCCTCGGCGAGCTCGCTGCGCACGCGGCATCCCGCATCACGGTCTACCACGAGGATCCGCTGGAAGCGAATGGCGCCCGCCGCCTGCGCGCGACGCAGCTGTCGCACGTAATACGAGCCGTAGCAACCGCCCCCCACCACGACGATCGTGCGGTAGTCGCCGCCGTCAGGTGCGGACATGGCGACCGCCGTCCACGACGATCGTTTCGCCGGTGACGAAGTCGGCGTCGAGCAGGTAGAGCACGGCGCGCGTTACGTCGTCCGGCGTGCCCAGGCGGGCGAGTGGCGTGGTGGTGCGCAGGCGCTCGGCGTCGTCGGCGCTCCACCCGGTGGGCAGCAAGACCACGCCGGGCGCCACCGCGTTCACGCGGACTTCGGGAGCGAGCGTGCGCGCGAGCGACTTCGTGAGCTGCACCACGCCCGCCTTGGTGAGGCCGTGCGGGATGTACGCGGGCCAGCTCTCGAACGCCGCGAGGTCGGCCATGTTGATGATCGCCCCCTGCGCCTCGCGCAGGTGCGGCGCGGCCGCCTGCGAGAGGAAGAAGGGCGCCCGGAGGTTGAGCGCGAACATCGCGTCCCACACCTCGGGCGTCACCTCGCCCAGTGGCGTGCGCACCATCACCGCTGCCGAGTTCACGAGGACGTCGAGTTGCCCGTGCTCCTCCACCACTTCCTCCACGAGCGCCGGCGCGGCCGAGGCATCGCGCAGGTCGGCGCTGTGCAGCGAGCCAGGTCCCGAGAGCAGGCGCATCGTTTCCGCCGCCTCGCGCTCGGCAGAGTGGAAGTGCACGGCCACCGTCATTCCCTGCGCGCTCAGCGCCACGGCGATCGCGCGTCCCACGCGATGGCCCGCTCCCGTGACGAGTGCGACGCGACCGCGAAGGTCCATGGCTCGCTACGCGACCTGTGCGCGGGCGCGCAATGTCGCCACGCGCTCGTCCTGGATGGTGAGCCAGTCGGCCGGCACCTTCATCATGCCGATGGTGCGCGGGCCTTCCGCGGCGCCATGCCAGTCGGAGCCGCCACTCGCCACCAGCCCGAAATGATCGGTGAGCGCGCGCAGCCGCGCCTGGTCCTCCGCGTTGTGGCTGGGGTGCAGCACCTCCACGCCATCGAGCCCGATCGCCGCCAGCTGCTCGATGCGCGCCCGCGTGCCGCCGCCGCCCGGATGCGCGAGCACCGCGATGCCGCCCGCGCGATGCACGGTGGCGATCGCATCGGCCAGGGTGAGCTGGTCCTTCCCCACGTACGCGGGACGTCCATTGCCCAGGTAGCGATCGAACGCGTCGCGCACGTCCGTTGCCCATCCCTCGGCAACCATCGCGCGCGCGACGTGCGGCCGCCCCACCGCGCCCTCGCCCGACTGTGCCAGCACCGCTTCCATGCCCACGCGCACCCCGAGGTCGTTGAGCTTCACCACGATGCGCTCGGCGCGCGCAATGCGCATCACCTTGAGCGACTCCAGCTGCTCGGCGATCAGCCGCGGCTCGGCCAGGTGCAGGCCGAGGAGGTGCGTCTCGACGTTGCCCTCCACCGCGCTCAGCTCCACGCCGCGCACCACGCGCACGCCGAGTCGCTCTCCCTCGGCCTCCGCCTCGGGGATGCCGTCCACCGTGTCATGGTCGGTGAGGGCGAGGGCCTGCAGCCCGGCGGCATGCGCGGCACGAATCACCTCGGCCGGCGGGCGGGAGCCGTCACTCGCAGTGGAGTGGGCGTGCAGGTCGACGAACCGCGAACCCGGCGCGATCGCCGGTCCGCTCACGGCGCGTATCCGGCTTCGGGCGACGTGAAGCTCGGCTGCGACTGCCCGAAGAGGCGCTGCAGGTCTGCGTCGCTCATCTCCGACAGCGACAGCTCGCGCGAGCGGCTGGTGACGGGCGAGTAGCGCGTGACGCGCACCTCGCGCGCCGCGCCGGCGCCGGCGACGAACACGAGCGCGAACTCGTCGTGCTCGTTGGCGGTGACGCGGCCGGAGGGCATGACCTGCCAGCTGCGTCCCTCGATGCTGATGGATCGTACGGGCATGTCAGTCGAACTCCACTTCCCGGTAGACACGATTGGGGTCGAGCACCGACTCGGGTGCCGACGCATGGGCACTCGCGAGCGTGGGCGCATCGGGCCCCTCGAAGAACTCGAGGAACGCGCCGGGCAAGCCGGCCTCCTCGAACACCCAGTAGCGACACTTCGCGCGCGTGTAATGGTCGCGCTTGCGCTTGATGCGCTCGGCAAAGCGCGCGCGCTCGTTGGGCGTGACGACGGTCCGCTGCACCGTGAGCGCGCGCGGCATGTCAGGCCGCTCCCTCGGGGAAGGCCTCGAGGCCCTTCTTCACCGCGGCCAGGAACTTGTCGGCATCCGACCCGTCCACGATGCGGTGGTCGAAGGAGAGCGAGAAGTACGCGCAGGTGCGGATAGCGATGGTATCCTCGCCGTCGGCGCCCGCGATCACCTTCGGCCGCTTCTCGATGGCGCCCAGGCCCAGGATGGCCGAGGTGCCCAGCGGGATGATCGGCGTGCCCATGAGCGAGCCGAACACGCCCGGGTTCGTGATCGTGAAGGTCGCGCCCTGCACTTCCTCCGGCTTCAGGCGCTTGGTGCGCGCGCGATCCGCCAGGTCGTTGAGGCTCTTCGTGAGGCCGGAGAGCGAGAGGTCGTCGGCGCCCTTGATCACGGGGACGATCAGCCCCCAGTCGAGCGCCACCGCGATGCCGATGTTGATCGGCTTGCGGTAGATGATGTTCGTGCCCGACACCGCGGCGTTGAGCACCGGGTGCAGCTTGAGCGTGTCGGTGACGACCTTGATGATGAACGGGAGGAAGGTGAGCTTCTGCCCGGTCTGCGCCTCGAACTGCGCGCGCATCTTGCCGCGCTGCCGCGCGACGCGCGTGAGGTCGATCTCGAAGAAGCTCGTGACGTGCGCATTCGTGTGCCGGCTCGTGACCATGTGGTCGCTGGTGAGCACGCGAATCTTCGACATCGCCTCGACCTTGTCGCCGGCCCAGGGCTCGGCGGGCGGGCCATGCTGTACGGCGCCCTGCGGCGCGTGCATGGACGGACGCGCCGCCGCGCCCGGGCGCGCGCCACCGCCGGCGATGAACTGCTCGAAGTCCTTCTTCGTGACGCGTCCCGCGATGCCGCTCCCCTGCATGGCGGCGATCTCGACGCCATGCTCGGCCGCCATCTTCCGCACCAGGGGCGAGCTCTTCGAGCGAATGCGATCCTCGAAGCTGTTCCCCCCGTTCGGCGACGCGTGCG
>JAQBPX010000014.1 GCA_028287305.1 Gemmatimonadota bacterium | reverse complement strand
GGCGGTGGTCGCGGACGCGGTGGTCCGGGCGGCGCGCCTGGTGGCGGTCGTGGTGGTCCCGGTGGCGGCCCTGGCGGCGGTCCCGGTGGCAATCGCGGACCGCGTGGCGAGGGTGGTGGCCGTGATGGCGCGCGTCGCGGCGAAGGCCGTGGCGGCGACGGACGCGGGGGCGATCGCGAGGGCAGTGAGCTCGTCGAGAACGTCATCGCGATCAACCGCGTGGCCAAGGTCGTGAAGGGCGGCCGTCGCTTCTCGTTCAACGCGCTGGTCGCGGTGGGCGATGGCGCGGGTCGCGTGGGCTTCGCATCGGGCAAGGCGAACGAAGTGTCCGAGGCGGTCCGCAAGGCCGTCGAGGCCGCGCGCCGCAGCATGGTGTCGATTCCCCTCACGGGCGCCACCATTCCGCACGAGATCATCGGCAAGCACGGCGCCGGTCGCGTCCTCATGAAGCCGGCTGCGCCGGGAGCCGGCGTGATCGCCGGCGGCGCGGTTCGCGCCGTCATGGAGTGCGTCGGCATCACGGACATCCTGACCAAGAGCCTCGGCTCCACCAACCCGCACAACATGGTGCGCGCGGCGATGGATGGCCTGCTGCACCTCACGACGGTCGAGCAGATCGCGCGCGAGCGCGGCGTGGAGCCGTCGAGCCTGGGCTACCGTTCGCGGGCGAAGTCGAAGGAGGTCGTCTAAATGGCACGCACATTCGTATGGCACCCGTCCAAGGGGCCGAAGCACACCCCGAAGATGGACCTCGCCGAAGGTACGCAGGTGAGGATCAAGCAGGTCCGCAGCGGCATCGGCCATTCGTGGCGGATGAAGGCGACGCTCGAGGCGCTCGGCCTCAAGCACCACCAGGCGGAAATCGTCAAGGTGGTGAACGCCTCGCTGCGCGGACAACTCAAGCAGGTGCGTCACCTCGTTGAAGTGACGCCGGTCGAGGAGTAAGCCGTGGCCAACAACGAAAAGATCGGTCTTCACAACCTCTCCCCGGCTCCGGGCTCGAACAAGGCGCGCAAGCGCCTCGGTCGCGGTCCGGGATCGGGCACGGGAAAGACCTCAGGCAAGGGACACAAGGGCATCAAGGCGCGCTCGGGCCATCACGGCCCCGGTGGCGGCAAGCCCGGCTTCGAGGGCGGCCAGATGCCGCTCACGCGCCGGCTGCCGAAGCGCGGCTTCACCAACCCGTTCCGCGTCGAGTCGCAGATCGTCCGCCTGGACGACCTGAACGAGCTCCCCGCCGGCACGGAAGTGACGCAGGAATCGCTGGTCGAGGCAGGGCTCGTGCATGGCAACAAGGGACCGGCGAAGGTCCTGGCCAACGGCGAGCTCACGCAGGCCCTCACCGTGCGCGGGCTCAAGGTCAGCACGGGCGCGCGCGAGAAGATTGTCGCGGCCGGCGGCCGCGTCGAGGAGTAACATGGCCCAGTCGCAGTCGAACGCGGCGACGGCGGTCGCGAACATCTTTCGCACGCCGGAGCTGAAGGACAAGATCATCTGGACGCTGCTGTGCCTGCTGATCTACCGGATCGGCGCGCACGTCACCGCTCCGGGGGTCAATCCTGTCGCCCTGATCGACTTCTTCCGCAACCAGCAGAACGGCGGAGGGCTGCTCGGCCTGTACGACCTCTTCACGGGCGGCCAGCTCTCGCGCGCGACGGTGTTCGCGCTCGGGATCATGCCGTACATCTCGTCCAGCATCTTCCTGCAGATCGCCGCGGCCGTCGTGCCGCAGGTGGACAAGATGCAGAAGGACGAGGAAGGGCGGAAAAAGATCAACCAGTGGACGCGCTACGGCACGCTGCTCCTCGCCGCGGTCCAGGGCTGGGGCTTCGCGCTGTTCACCGAGTCGCTGAGCGGCGTGGTGGCCAACCCGGGCTTCGGCTTCCGGCTGGAGACCACGTTCTTCCTCACCACGGGCGCGATGTTCGTGATGTGGCTGGGCGAGCAGATCACCGAGCGCGGCATCGGCAACGGCGCCTCGCTGATGATCTTCTTCTCCATCGTGGAGCGCATCTGGCCGGGCATCGGGCAGACGTTCAGCTTCGTGAGCACCGGGGCCGTGGGGGCGTTCTCGCTCCTCGTCCTCGCCGTGATCATGGTGGCGGTGGTGGCGGGCGTGGTGGCCGTGACGGTCGCCGCGCGCAAGGTCCTCGTGCAGATCCCGCAGCGCACCATGGCGCGGGGCCGGCAGCGCGAGGCGAGCCGCAGCTTCATCCCGCTGCGCATCAACTCGAGCGGCGTGATGCCGATCGTGTTCGCGCAGTCGATCATCGTGGTGCCGGGCGCCATCGCGCAGTTCTCCGGCAACGACCGGGCGCGCGCCCTCGCGGACATGTTCGCGCCGGGCTCGGCGCCGTACCTGGTGCTGTCGGCGCTCCTGATCGTGTTCTTCACGTACTTCTACACGTCGATCATCTTCAACCCGATCGACCTGGCGGAGAACCTGAAGAAGCAGGGCGGGTTCATCCCGGGCGTGAAGCCCGGGGCCCGCACGGCGGAGTACATCGACGACGTGGTCAGCAAGATCACGCTGCCGGGCGCCATCTTCCTGACGCTGATCGCGCTGCTCCCGATCTGGATCACGCGCGCGATGAACGTGCCCTTCAACTTCGGCGGCACCTCGCTGCTGATCGTGGTGGGCGTCGCGCTCGACACGCTGACGCAGATGCAGCAGCACCTGCTGCTGCGCAAGTACGATGGGTTCATGAAGAAGGGGCGCGTCCGCTTCCGCGGCCGCCAGGGGAGTGTCGGCGGCTTCTGACCTGCCTGCTGGTGGTGTAACTTTCGGCAGGGCCGGCGTCATGCCGGCCCTGCCGCTTTCACATCCGACGACTCCGCATGATCATCGTTCTCTTCGGAAAGCCGGGCGCTGGCAAGGGCACGCAGGCACCGCTGCTCGCGGAGCGGCTGGGCGTGCGCACCCTCGCGACCGGTGACGTGCTGCGCGCTGCCGTGAGGCAGGGCACCCCCCGGGGCCTCGAGGCCAAGGGCTTCATGGACCGGGGCGACCTGGTGCCGGACAGCGTGATCCTCGGCATCGTGAAGGAGGAGCTCGCCCTGCCGGCGTACGCGCCGGGCGTGATCCTGGACGGCGTGGTGCGCACGGTGCCGCAGGCCGAAGGGCTGCGGGACAACCTCGCGGACCTCGGTCGGCAGGTGGACGCGGTGCTCTGCTTCGACATCGACAACGAGGAGATCGTGAGGCGCCTCAGCGGCCGCACGGTCTGCGAAAGCTGCCAGTCGCCGTACACGGGCCGCGACGCGGGCACCGCGTGCGACAAGTGCGGCGGCAAGCTGGTGCGTCGCAAGGACGACGAGCCCGATGCGATTCGCAACCGCCTGGAGGTCTACGAGAAGCAGACCGCCCCGGTGTTCGCGTGGTACAAGGACCATGGCACCCGCGTCGCCCAGATCGACGCCGTGGGGTCCGTGACCGACGTGACGGCGCGCGCCCAGTCGGCGCTGGGCCGCTAGCGCCGCCGGCGCCCGGATGATCCAGCTCAAGAGTCCCCGCGAGATCGAGATCATGGCCGAGGGCGGCCGGATCCTGGCCGGCACGGTCGCCGTGCTGCGCGACAGCGTGCGCGCCGGGATCTCCACGGCGGACCTCGACAAGGTGGCGGAGGAGTTCATCCGGAGCCATGACGGCGCGGTGCCCGCGTTCAAGGGCCTCTATGGCTTTCCCGGGAGCATCTGCGCCTCGATCAACCACGAGATCGTGCACGGCATCCCGAGCACGAAGCGCGTGCTGAAGGAGGGAGACATCATCTCCCTCGACGTCGGCGTGGGCTACCGCGGCTTCTTCACCGACTCGGCGACCACCTGCGCGGTGGGCACGGTGGACGAGCGCACGCGTCGCCTGCTGCAGGTCACGGCGGACTCGCTGGAAGCGGGAATCGCCGCGGCGCAGCCCGGCAACCACATCGGAGACATCGGGCACGCGGTGCAGCTCGTGGTGGAGAAGGCGGGCTTCAGCGTGGTGCGCGACCTGGTGGGCCATGGGATCGGCACCACCTTCCACGAGGAGCCGCAGGTGCCGAACTACGGCAAGCCGAAGCGGAAGGAGCAGCTGGTGCCGGGGCTGACGATCGCCATCGAGCCGATGGTAAACGTGGGCGGGCCGGCCACGCGCACGCTGGCGGACCGCTGGACGATCGTGTCGGCGGATGGCTCGCGCAGTGCGCACTTCGAGCACACGATCGCCATCACCGAGACGGGGCCGAGGGTGCTGACGCGGTAGGCCGGCAAACTACGCACGCGAATGGCCGCTGCAAGGCAACGGCAGAAAGGGCAACGGCAGATGACTGCCTCAATCAGGAAGAAATTCGAGTTTGCCGCCAGACAGCCCGACTCCGCACGAGGGCAACATCTGCCGTTGATGTGCAGCGGCCATCCGCGTGCGTCGTTACGCATTGATGGGCGACCATCGAACGCTGCGCCAAGCTCGCGCGTACTACCTGAAGTCCTTCCCTCCCCGAGGAATTCCATGCTCGCTCGCCGGCATCGCTGGTCCCTTGCCCTCGCCCTGCCGCTGCTGTTCGCGGCCTCCGCTGCCCGCGCGCAGCACATCACGAGCCCCAGGGAGCAGTTCGGCCACAACATCGGTGACGATTACTGGCTGGCCAACTACGACCAGCTCCAGGAGTACTGGAAGAAGCTCGATGCCGAGAGTGACCGCATGCAGGTGGTCTCCATCGGCCAGACCGCCGAGGGGCGCCCGCAGCTGATGTCCATCATCTCGAGCCCGGCGAACCTCGCGAAGCTCGAGCGATACAAGTCGATCGCGCAGCGCCTCGCGCACGCCGAGGGACTCACGGACGACGAGGCGCGCGCGCTGGCGAAGGAAGGGAAGGCGGTGGTGTGGATCGATGGCGGCCTCCACGCGACCGAGGTCCTCGGCGCGGCGCAGCTGATGGAGACCGTCTACCAGCTGGTCTCGCGCACCGACGATGAGACGAAGCGCATCCTGGACGACGTCATCATCCTCGCGGTGCACGCGAACCCCGACGGCATGCAGCTGGTGTCGAACTGGTACATGCAGGAGGCGGATTCGCTCAAGCGGAACATGAACATCCCGCGCCTCTACCAGAAGTACATCGGCCACGACGACAATCGCGACTTCTACATGTCGAACCAGGTCGAGACGCAGAACCTCAATCACGTGATGTTCTGGGACTGGTTCCCGCAGATCGTCTACAACCATCACCAGACCGGCCCTGCCGGCGCGGTGATGTTCGCGCCGCCATTCCGCGACCCGTTCAACTACAACATCGATCCGCTCATCGTGCTCGGCATCGACCGCGTGGGTGCGGCGATGAACTCGCGCATGGTCGAGGAGAACAAGCCGGGCGTGATCACGCGATCGGGCACGTCGTATTCCACTTGGTGGAACGGCGGCCTCCGCACGGTCGGCTACTTCCACAACATGATCGGGTTGCTCACCGAGACGATCGGCAACCCGACGCCGCAGCGCATCCCGTTCATCACCGAGCAGATGCTGCCGCGCGCCGACTACGTCTATCCGGTTGCGCCGCAGCTCTGGCACTTCCGCCAGTCGGTGGACTACTCGATCACGGCCAACTGGGCAGTGCTCGACCTTGCCAGCCGAAATCGGGACCAGCTGCTCTACGACATCTACCGAATGGGCCGCAACTCCATCGAGCGCGGCAGCCGAGACAACTGGACCATCTCCGGCTCGAAGCTCGCCGCGGTGAACGCGGCCGCGGCCCAGCAGCGCGCGACCGCCGAGGCGAGCGGCACCGCACCGGCCACGCGCGGCGGTCGCGGGAATGGCGCCGCCACGGTGGGCGCCACCGGCGCGCCAGTCGACACGAAGCTCTACGCGGACGTGCTGCATGCGGCGGCCGCGCGCGACGCGCGCGCCTACGTGATCCCCAGCGACCAGCCCGACTTCCTCACCGCCACCAAGTTCGTCAACACGCTGCGCCACGTGGGCATCACGGTGCAGCGCGCCACCGGCCCGGTCTCGGCCGGCGGCAAGACGTATCCGGCGGGAAGCTTCGTGGTGCCGGCAGCGCAGGCATTCCGGCCGCACGTGCTCGACATGTTCGAGCCACAGGACCACCCGAACGACTTCGCGTATCCGGGTGGACCCCCGAAGCGCCCGTATGACAACGCCGGCTATACGCTCGCGTACCAGATGGGCGTGAAGTTCGACCGCATCCTCGACGGCCCGGTCACGGGTACGCTCGTGGCCGTGGAGGGCCTCGCGAAGCCGGAGCCCGGCTCGATCAGCGGGCCGAAGGGCAATGGTTACGTGCTGGCGCCCACGAACGATGCGTTCCGCGCGGTGAACAGGCTGTTGAAGGAAGGCGCGCAGGTCTCGCGCTTCATGAGCGCCACGAAGCTCGGTGCCCTGCCGGTGGCCGCGGGCTCGTTCTGGATCGCCACGCCGATCACGGTGCGTGCGTCGCTGCAGATGTCCCGGTCGGCCAGGGACCTCGGCGTGTCGTTCGTCGGCGCGCCCGCGAAGCCGGGGAGCGCCCTCAGGAAGCTCACGCTGCCGCGAATCGCGCTGTGGGACCAGTACGGCGGCTCGATGCCCAGCGGTCACACGCGGTGGCTGCTCGAGCAGTTCGAGTTCCCCTTCGACGTGATCTATCCGAACACGCTCGACTCGCTCGACCTGCACGCGAAGTACGACGCGATCGTCTTCGTGGACGGCGCGATTCCGGCAGCGGACAACGCGGGCGGCGGCTTCGGCGGCGGCGGCGGGCGCAACGCCGTGATTCGCCCCGAGTTCCAGTACATGGCCGGCCGCGTGACGGTGGCGAAGACGGTGCCGCAGCTGCGCAAGTTCCTGGAGGCAGGCGGCACGGTGCTGACGATCGGCTCCTCCACGAACCTCGCGTACGACCTTGGCGTGCCGATCACGAGCGCGCTGGTGGACGACGCCGGCAAGGCGCTGGTCGCCGACAAGTTCTACGTGCCGGGCTCCGTGCTCTCAGTCGCCGTGGACAACACCGACCCGCTCGCGCTCGGGCTCGAGCAGCGGGTGGACGTGTTCTACGACAACTCGCCGGTATTCCGCCTCGGTGCGGACGCGGCGCAGAAGGGCGTGCGCGCCGTGGCGTGGTTCAATTCGCCCACGCCGCTGCGCAGCGGCTGGGCGTGGGGCCAGGCCTACCTCGACAAGGGCGTGGCGATCGCCGAGGCGAACGTGGGCGCCGGCAAGCTGTTGCTGTTCGGGCCGGAGATCCTGTTTCGCGGCCAGCCGCACGGGACGTTCAGGTTCTTCTTCAATGGGCTGTACGACAGGTAACGGGGCGTGAGGGGCTGAGGGGCTGGGGACTGCCCCAGCCCCTCAGCCCCTCAGCCCCTCAGCTCCCCAGCTCCTGCTCTACGCGCGCAGTCGCGCGTAGAGCGCTGGCGGAACATGCCTGCACGAGGCGCATCGCCTCGCGAACCAAGGGCTGCCCCTGCCCCTTGTCGGTCATCGCCACCACGTTGATGCGCACGTTGTAGGCGGCGCCGCGGCAGGCGGCTTCGGCGAGCAGCGCGGCCACGCCGGCGTCGCTCACGGCGTTCACGTTACCCAGCTCCGCCACCGTCGCCGCGAGCTCCGCCACCTTCGCACAGGCGCGCGCCGTTTCCAGTGGCGTGAGCGCGGCGGCCATGAGCGCGACGTCGATTGCGCGCGCCTTTTCCGCCTTCTGCTCCTCCGACTCGGCGGGCACCTTGTACGCGGCCGACACGCTCGCGTAGGCATCGGCGTCGCGCTGCACGAGCGTCGAGAGCTCCTGCACGAGCGCGGCCGCCGCGAGCGCGGCCTCCCGCATCTGCGCGTCCACCGCCGCGTACTTTTTCTTGCCGGCGGTGAGTCCCGCCACCATCTGCGCGAGTGCGGCGCCGAGCGCGCCAGCGTGCGCCGCAACGCTCCCGCCGCCCGGCACCGGCGCTGGCGACGCGACTGACGCCACGAATCCCGAGAGCGACTCGCCGCCTTGGATGCTCTCGCGCACGCGACGCTCGAGGAGCATGGCCGGCGTGAAGTTGCGCAGCCCGATGTGTCGCACCCCGGCGTCTATCAGCACGCGTTCCGGAACGAGCCCAACGATCTCGCTCCAGGTGGGTGACACGCCCTGTGCCTGCGCTTCCATCTTCACCATGTCGTACGCGCGATGCAGCGGGGTCTTCTCGGTGTCCACCAGGTTCATGGAGACCTGGGCCTGGCCGTCTACCTCGAGGCCGAGTCCCTTCACGCCCTTCAACCCGCCCGACGACCCACGCACCGCCTTCGCGACGTCCTTGGCCACCTGCAGGTTGGACTTGTCGCCCAGGTAGACGTTGTACGCCACCAGGAAGGGGCGGGCGCCGATGGCCACGCCGCCCGCGGTGGGGTGCACGGCCGAGGGACCATAGTCGGGGGTGCGGGCGGGGGTGGTTCCGATGTCGGTGCGCAGCCCCTCGAACTCGCCGCGACGCACGTCGGCGAGGTTCTCGCGATCCGGCCGCGTGGCGGCCCGCTCGTAGAGGAACACGGGCACCTGCAGCTCCTTCCCCACGCGCTCGCCCAGCTGGCGCGCCAGCACGATGCAGTCCTCCATCGTGGTGCCCTCCAGCGGGATGAAGGGCACGACGTCGGTCGCGCCCATTCGCGGGTGCTCACCCTGGTGGGTGGTGAGGTCGATGCGATCGCGCGCCACGGCGATCCCGGCGAACGCGGCCTCCACCGCCCGCTCGAGCGGCGCGACGAACGTCACCACCGTGCGATTGTGCGAGGCGTCGGAGGAGACGTCGAGGATGGCGACGTCGGGCACCGCGGCGATCGCGTCCCGGATGGCCGAGACGACCTCGGGGCGGCGTCCCTCGGAGAAGTTGGGCACGCACTCGACGAGCTTCATGATGCGATGGGTGTGGAGGGAGCCTGATGGTCGCGCACGCGCTCGAGCAGCCACGCGTGCATGTGCGGATTGCCGGCGACGAGCGACGCGCGCGCCACGCGGGAGGGACTGCCATCCATGTCGGTCACGACGCCGCCTGCCTCGCGGATGAGGAGCGCGCCGGCGGCCATGTCCCACGGATACAGTTCCAGTTCCCAGAATGCCTCGAAGCGGCCGCAGGCCACGTCGGCCAGGTCGAGCGCGGCCGCGCCGGCGCGGCGCAGCCCGGCGGTGCTGCGCATGATCGGGGGGAGCGAGGCCAGGTACGGCGCGATGTGGTGCCCGGCACGAAAGGGAAAGCCGGTCGCGATGAGGGAGCGCGCGGGTTCCTGTTGCGCGGAGACGTGAATCGGCTCACCGGCGCGCCGCGCGCCGCCTCCCAGCGTGGCGCTGAAGAGCTCACCGGTGGCGGCATTGAGCACCACGCCGGCCACGGTCTCGCCATCCCGCAGTGCGGCGATCGACACCGCGTACCAGGGAAAGCCGTGCAGGAAGTTGGTGGTGCCGTCGAGGGGGTCGGCCACGAAGACCAGGCCATGCGACAGCGCCGAATCGGGCGAGCCTTCCTCGGCCACCAGCAGGGCCCCGGGATGTCGCTCCGCCACCACGGCGGCGATGGCGCCTTCGGCGTCGCGGTCCACCTGGCTCACGAAGTCGGTCTGCGACTTGGCCTCCCACTGGACCGCGTGCAGCTGGCCGGCGTGCGCGCGGATGATCCCCGCCGCCTTCGCGGCCGCGGCCACGCAGGTGGCGAGCAGCGCGCGACTCTCCGATTGCGAGGGCTTCGGCCCATTCATAACTTCACGCGATGCCTCGGATTTTCAGCGGGATCCAGCCCTCGGGTGAGCTGCATGTCGGCAACTACCTGGGAGCGGTGAAGAACTGGGTGGAGCTGCAGCGCCTCACGCCGGCGGTGTTCTGCGTGGTGGACTATCACGCGATCACCGCGCCGTACGAGCCGGAAGTGCTGCGCGCGCGCCGGCACGAGATGGCGCTGGGGCTGCTCGCCGCCGGCATCGACCCGGACCTGGCGACCCTGTTCGTGCAGTCGGACGTGCCGGAACATACCGAGCTGGCGTGGATCTTCAACACCGTGACGCCGCTCGGGGAGCTCGAGCGGCAGACGCAGTACAAGGAGAAGTCGGCGCGGCAGGAGAGCGTGGTGGCCGGCATCCTCAACTATCCCGTGCTCCAGGCGGCGGACATCCTGCTCTACCGCGCCGACCAGGTGCCGGTGGGCGAGGACCAGCTGCAGCACCTCGAGCTCTCGCGCGTGATCGCGCGCCGCTGGAATGCGCAGTTCGGCGAGGGATTCTTCCCCGAGCCGCAGGGGCTGCTCACCCCCACGCGGCGCATCATGGGACTCGACGGGCAGGCCAAGATGTCGAAGTCCATGGGGAACACCATCGGCATGCTCGAGGCGCCGGCGGACATCTGGGCCAAGTTGCGTCCCGCCGTCACCGATCCCAAGCGGATCAAGCGCACGGATCCGGGCACGCCCGAGGTCTGCAACATCTATCACCTCCACAAGGCATTCAGCCCGGAGGCCACGGTGGCGCACGTCGCGCAGCAGTGCAGCACCGCGGGATGGGGATGCATCGACTGCAAGAAGGTGCTGGCCGAGTCGATCGAGGTCGAGCTCGTTCCCATTCGTGGCCGCGCGGAGGCGTTGCGTGCTGAGCCGCGACGGGTGACGGACACGCTCGCGAGCGGTGCGTCGAAGGCCCGCGCGATCGCGCAGGAGACGATGCGCGAGGTGCGCGACCGCATGGGGTTCGCGCCGGGCCCGGCGGACGTGCGCGGAATCGGCTGACCGCTCGCGGTAGGCGGCAGGATGTGCATACGTCTTGCACTTCCACGGGTGTCCCGACACCACGCCACGACCGATGCAGCTTCTCCAACGCCTGATGCTCCGCTGGCACGCCTGGCGACTTCGCCGCTCAGTCCCCGTGCACCATGGGGTCCCGCTGATCGTGCCGGTGGCGCCGCCCATCTATCGTGAGGTCACGACGAATGGCGTGCGGGTGTACAGCCTCTGCGGCGGTTGCGGGACGCGCCTCGCCCACAGCGCCACGCTGTGCGAGGGCTGCGCGAGCCGGCGAACGTCGGCGCCGCCCTTCTGAGCGCCTGCACGGGTCGCTGGCGCCAACAGGCTCGGCTGTCCATCTTCCGCGCGGGGTGTGATACGCCCGCGTCCACTTGTCCGCAGTCGCAACGATGCACGGGTCTTGCAACCCTGCACCGTAACCCTCTCGAGAGCGTGCGATGAACGGCAACGGACCAAGCGGACTCGTCACCCTGGTGTGCCTCACCTGCGGGCGGGAGCAGTTCTTCGATGACGCGGTTCCCGCGTCGCTCACCTGCCAGTGCGGCGCGACCGTCTTTCGGAGCTTCGCCACACCTACCGAGCCCGACGAGGCCACGATAGCGCAGCTCGAGGAGCAGGCGCGGAGCATCACCTACGGTGATCCGAGCCCCGAAACTTCGCCCAGCGAAGTTCGCGAACTCGACGGGCGCTAGCGGCCCTGCGGGCGGGAGCCCGCCATTCACGCCATCCTCGCACTGACCGGCGCCGCAACACAGGCTGACACGCAATCCGTGCTCGACATGGTGCGCGCGTTTCGCCTGGACCTCCTGCTCAAGCTGGGCATCGCCGTGCTCCTCGGCGGTGCCATCGGGCTCGAGCGCGAGATCGCGGGCAAGCCGGCCGGACTGCGCACGAACATCCTCATCTGCATCGGCGCCGCCCTGCTCACCGACGTGTCGATGCGCATCGGCTACGTGGATGGCACGCGCGTGGGCGATCCGGCGCGCCTCGCGGCCCAGATCGTCTCGGGCGTGGGCTTCATCGGCGCCGGCACCATCCTCCACATGGAGGGAAGCGTCACGGGCCTCACCTCCGCCGCGACCATCTGGGTGGTGGCCGCGATCGGCATCACCGTCGGGGCCGGCTTCTACGTGGAGGCGCTCGGCGCGGGGCTCCTCGTGGCGCTCGTGCTCGCCGGGCTGGGCAACATCGAGTATCGGCTGCGGCGCGCACGCCGCGCTGCCGCGTGCACCATCCGCACGCGCCCGAACACGCCACTCGAGGAACTGCGCAAGGTCCTCGAGGCGAACGGCGTGATAATCGAGTCGGTGCAGATCTTCGATCACCCGGACGATCGCACCTTCGAGCTCAAGCTGAGCGGCCCCGCGCGACAATTCGAGGTGATCACCGACACGCTGCTCAAGCGCGACGAGGTCTACGGGGTGCACGTTGGCTGAGGAACGAATCCTCGCGCTCGACCTCGCGGCGACGTCGAAGAACTGGGCGCTCACGGCTGAGGGCGAGCGCGCGATCAGGACCGCCACGCCCGAGGGCTGGCGCGTGATCGTGGTGGACACGCCCACCAGCTCCGATGGGGACGGCGCGCCGCTGCCGACGGAGTCGGCGCTTCGCGCGATCGCCGGTGCCGAGGCCTACTTCGGCTTCGGCATCTCGCGCCCGCTCTTCCTCGCCGCGCCCCGCCTCCGATGGGTGCACTCCGCCGCCGCCGGCGTCGGCAACGCCCTCTCGCCGGAGCTGATCGCGAGCGACGTGATCCTCACCAACTCCGCCGGCATCCACGCGGTGCCGATCGCCGAGTACGCGGTGGGTGCGGTGCTCCACTTCCTGCGCGGGCTCGACGTGGCGCTCGCACAGCAGCGCATGGGCACGTGGAGCAAGCAGTTCTTCGTGGCCGAGGACTCGCCGCTGCGCGAGCTTGGCGACTGCCGCGTGCTCATCGTGGGCACCGGCGGGCTCGGCTCCGCCATCGCGCAGCGCATGCACGCGTTCGGCGCCGAGTGTGTCGGCATCAGGCGGAGGCCCGCCGAGGGCGTGCCCTCCGGATTCAGCCGGGTCGCCGGCCTCGAGCAGCTGGACAGGGAGCTGCCGGCGGCGGACATCCTGGTGATGGCCGCGCCACTCACTCCCGGGACGCGTGGCGTGATCGGCCGGGAGCGGCTCGCGCTGCTGCCGTCGCACGCCGTGCTGGTCAACGTGGCCCGCGGGGCGCTCGTAGATGAAGTGGCACTGGCGGAGCACCTGGCCGCCGGCCGGATCCGGGGTGCGGCGCTCGACGTGTTCCTCGCCGAGCCACTGGCGGCGGACAGTCCCCTGTGGCAGCTTCGAAACGCGCTCCTGACCCCCCACATCTCCCCGGTGTCCCCGGGGCGTTTCTGGCCGCGCCAAATCGAGTTGTTCCTCGACAACTGGAATCGCTACCTCCGCGGCGGGCCGCTGCGCAACATCGTCGACAAGCACGCCGGATACTGACGTCTCATGGAAAAGATCATCAAGGCAGCCGTGGATCGCGGCGCCTCCGACATGCACATCAAGGCGGGCGACGTGTTCCGCGCCCGCATCCATGGCAAGCTCGTCCCGCTCACCAAGCAGGTGCTGACGCCGGAGCAGACGCGCGCGATCGCCCTGCACCTCATGTCGAACGAGGACGACAAGGCCATCCTCGACAAGCTCAAGGATTACGACTGCTCGTGGGCCGCGCCGGGCATCGGACGCTTCCGCGTGAACATCATGAAGCAGCGCGGGAGCTTCATGATCGTGATGCGCGTGATCCCCTTCGAGGTGCCCACCTTCGAGAAGCTGCGACTGCCGCAGGCCATGGCCGGCGTGGCGAAGGCCGAGCGCGGGATGATCCTCGTCACCGGCGTCACGGGGTCGGGCAAGTCGAGCACCATGGCGGCGCTGATCAACTACATCAACAAGAACGAGAACCGGCACATCCTCACCCTCGAGAACCCGATCGAGTTCCTGCACCAGGACATCAACTCGTCGGTGACGCAGCGTGAGATCGGGTCCGACACCCTCGACTTCAAGATGGGGCTGCGCGCCGCGCTGCGTCAGGATCCCGACGTCGTCATGATCGGCGAGATGCGCGACGCCGAGACGATCGACACCGCGATGAAGGCCGCGGAAACGGGACACCTGCTGATCTCCACGCTGCACACGCCGGATGCGCAGAGCACCATCCTCCGCATCATGGCGATGTTCCCGCCCGAGGAGCAGGAAGTGGTGCGCATCCGACTCGCGGAGTCGCTCCACGCCGTGATCTCGCAGCGGCTGCTCAAGCGCGCCGACGGACAGGGGCGCGCGGTGGCCGCCGAGATCATGCTCTGCACCCCGGCGGTGAAGGACATGATCGCCGACGGCAAGCGCATCGGCGAGATCCGCGACTACATCGCGGATGGCCGCGAGCAGTACGGCACCCAGACGTTCGACCAGCACCTCATGGACCTGGTGCGCGACAAGGAAGTGAGCTTCGAGACCGCGCGCGCCGCCGCGACGAACCCCAGCGACTTCGAGCTCAAGATGCGCATGTTCTCGCGCATGTCGACGGTGGTGGACGCGGCCTCGATCCCCGCCGAGGAGAAGGAAGAGGAGCCGGCCGGCGCGATGGACGGCATCCAGCTCGGCGGCGGCGGCTTCGACTTCATGAACCAGTGACGGCACTCACGGGCGTGCTGGCGCCCGTCGTCACGCCCTTCGGCACTGACGGGGAGCTCGACCTGGACGCCTTCCGCCGCAACGTGCGGATGCACATCGGCACCGGTGTCAGCGGGATCGTGGTCGCCGGCTCCACGGGTGAGGCGGCGCTGCTCGACGAGGCGGAGCGCGGCGCGATGATCGAAGCGGCGCGCGAGCTCGTGACGGGTCACCGCGTGCTGCTCGCCGGCACCGGTGCCGAGTCCACGCGCACCTGCCTGCGGCTCACGCGCGCGGCGGCGGAGCGTGGGGCAGACGCCGCCCTGGTGGTGGCGCCGCACTACTTCACGGCCTCCATGACCGCGGAGGCGCTCTTCGGGCACTACCGCAGGGTGGCGGACGGGAGCCCGATCCCGGTGGTGCTGTACAACATCCCGAAGTACATGCACTTCCAGCTCGCCCCCACGCTGGTGAGTGAGCTGGCCATGCACCAGAACGTGATCGGCATCAAGGACAGCTCCGGCGATCGTGAGCTGCTCGCGGTCTACCTGAACAACCAGAACGAGCGCTTCGCGGTGCTGACCGGCAGCGGCGCGCTCTTCCAGACGGCGCTGCAGCACGGCGCCAAGGGCGCCATCCTGGCCGTGTCGCTGTTCGCTCCCGCGCTCGCGATGGAGGTGTGGGGCATGATGCAGTCGGGCGATATCGCCGCCGCCGAGCGCGCGCAGGCGCTGCTGTCGCCGCTGTCGAATCGCATCGTGGGCGACCTCGGTGTAGCCGGCGTGAAGGCTGCCATGGACCTGGTGGGGCTTGCCGGCGGCGATCCTCGTTCGCCACTGCTGCCGCTCACGCCCAGGTCGCGGAAGTCGATTCGCCAGCTGTTCGCCGACGCGGGCATCGGCGGCGCGGCGCAGGCGGGCGTCGCGCACTGAGCCGCCGCGCGTGAGCGCCGCCGGGCACCTGCACGTGCTCGGTGCGCGCTCGCGCGGCGCAGGCACCGCGTCGCTCGAGCAGGCGCGCGCCTACTGCACGGAAGTGCTGTCGCGCACCGGATGCGCCGTGACCGCGCGCCCCTTCCAGTACTCGGGATTCCCCGGCCGATTCGCGACGCCGATCGCCGGCCTCGGCGCGTGGCTCACGACGCTCGGCGCCGGTGAGTTCGGGATCGCGATGCACCCGGCCAGGGCGCTGCTCGTGCTCACCGTGGGCATCGTCGCCATCGCGCTGTTCGCGCGCTGGGCGTCTCGTGAAGGCGTGCTGCACTCGCGCTGGTTGCGGGCGAGCGGGGTCAACCTCGAGGCGACGCGCACCCCTGAGCCCCTGGTCTGGCTCGTGGCGCACCTCGACTCCAAGTCGCAGCTGGTGCCGATACTCGCGCGCGTCAGCGGGATCGTCGCCACCAGCGTGCTGCTCGCGCTCGAGCTGCTGATGGCATCCGCCGCGATGCTGGGCGTCGCGGTGCCGGAGGGCGCGTGGCTCGCGACGATCTTCCTGTCGCTCCCGGTGGCGCTCCCGGTGATCCTCACGCTCGTGGGCGATCGATCACCCGGCGCGGTGGACAACGCGAGTGGGGTGGCCGCACTGCTCGCAGCCGCCGAGCAGCTGGGCGGCGAGCCGCGCGTGGGCTTCCTGGTGAGCGATGGCGAGGAGCTCGGCCTCGCGGGGGCCCGGGCGTGGGTCCAGGGGCGCCGGCCGGGAATCGCCCTCAACTGCGACACCATTGACGACCAGGGACCGTACGTCTGGATGGGGGGGCGCCGGTCGGCCGAACGGATCTTCGTTGCGGCGCGAGCGGCATCCGTCGCTGGAACAACGGTGCGCACGCGGGCGCTGCTGCCGGGGATCCTGACCGATGCAGTGGCGCTCGAGCAGGCAGGGTGGCAGGCCGCGACGCTCAGCCGAGGCACGCTGCGCACCCTGGCGCGCATTCACGGCGCTCGCGATGGCCTCGTTGCCCTGCGCGGCGAGGGACTGGACAGTGCGGCCGCCCTGCTCGTGCAGGCGGCTCGGGCCATGCTCTGAGGACGGAAATGGAAATCGTGCTGCTCGTCGCAATCCTGGTGCTGTCGCTGGCGATGATCCCGCTGGGATTGCCAGGCACGTGGCTGATGGTCGGGGCCGCGCTCGGCTACCAGATACTGGTCCCGCAGGGTGGCGTGGGGACGGCGACCGTGGTGTTCACGGCGATCCTCGCCGTGGTGGGTGAGGTGATCGAGTTCTCGCTCTCGGCCCGTTACGCCCGCAAGTATGGCGGGTCGCGCCGGGCGGGATGGGGGGCGATCATCGGTGGCACCGTGGGGGCCTTCGTGGGCGTTCCAGTGCCGATCATCGGCCCCGTGATCGGGGCCTTCGCCGGCGCCTTCCTGGGCGCCCTGGCGGGGGAGCTCACGGTGAAGCGCGACGCCGGCAACGCGACACGCGTGGCATGGGGCGCGCTGATCGGGCGGGTGCTCGCCTCGGCGGTGAAGGTGGGCATCGGCGTGGCCATCTCCGCATGGATCGTGATCGCGGCCCTGACCTGAGGGCGTCACTGGCGTTTCCGTCCTGCCAGCCTAGGTTTATTCAACGCCCCAGCGAAAGCCGCCGGGGCGTTTTTCGTTTCCGGAAAGAACCGCCAGGAGCCGCATGTTCGGTGAGTCGCAGCGCACGGTCGTGGTCGTCGGCGCGCAGTGGGGCGACGAGGGGAAGGGCAAGCTGGTGGACGTGCTGGCGGAGCGGGCGGACTGGGTGGTCCGCTACCAGGGTGGAGCGAACGCGGGCCACACGGTCCACATCGGCGACACCAGCTTCGTGCTGCACCAGATCCCGAGCGGCATCCTGCATCCCGGCGTGCGCTGCGCTATCGGGAATGGCGTGGTGCTCGACCCGGACACGCTCTTCACCGAGATCGACGGCCTGGTGCAGGACGGCGTGGACGTCGAGGGCCGCCTCTATGTGAGCGACCGCGCGCACCTCGTGCTGCCGTATCACAAGCTGGTGGACTCGCAGAGCTCGGCCAGCGCGGCGATCGGCACCACGGGTCGCGGCATCGGGCCCGCGTACGAGGACAAGGTGGCGCGCCGCGGCGTGCGCGTGCTCGACCTGCGCCATCCCGAGCGGCTGCGCGAGCTGGTCGAGCAGGCGGCCGAGCATGCGAACGCGCAGCTCTCGCGGTTCGGCAGTGACAAGCGAGTGGACTGCGACGCAACCCTCGCGCTGCTCGCACGACTGGCGGAGCGACTGCTGCCGCTGGCGGAGGACGTCGGCTTCGTGATCCACAAGGCGATCAAGTCGGGCGCCACCGTGCTGCTCGAGGGCGCGCAGGGCTCGCTGCTCGACGTGGACCATGGCACGTACCCGTTCGTGACGAGCAGCAACACCACGAGTGGCGGCGCCGCGGTGGGCGCCGGCATCGCGCCGACGGCGATCGACGCCGTGCTGGGAGTGGTGAAGGCATACACCACGCGCGTGGGCAACGGCCCCCTGCCCACGGAGCTCGAGGGGGAGATGGGCGAGCGGATGCGGAAGCTGGGCAACGAGTATGGAGCCACCACGGGACGCCCGCGTCGCTGTGGCTGGTTCGACGCCGTGGTGGTGCGCTATGCGGGTCGCATCAACGGCCTGAGCGACCTGGCGGTGACGAAGCTCGACGTGCTCGACACGCTCGACAAGGTGGCGATCTGCACCGGCTACGAGTACGAGGGCGAAGTGCACACCGAGTTCCCGGCCGACCTCACGGCGCTCGCGCAGCTCTCCCCGAAGTACGAGTGGTTCGACGGCTGGCAGCAGTCCACGGCGGACGCGCGCAAGCTGTCGGAGCTGCCGAGCCAGGCGCGCGCGTATCTCGACCGCATCGAGGAACTGTGCGAGACGCGCATCACCTACGTGAGCGTGGGCACGCGCCGCGACCAGATCATCGGCCTCGAGTGAGCGAGCAGGCGATCGACCTGCTGGTGGTGGGTGCGGGACCGTGCGGGCTCGCGGCCGCCATCGCCGCGCAGCGCGCCGGGCTGCGCGCGGTGATCGTCGAGTCGCAGGTGGTGGCGAGCACCATCACGCAGTACCCCTACTACGTGCGCTTCTTCTCCACCGCGGAGAAGCTGGCGCTCGGCGGAATGCCGTTCGTGGTCGCCACGGAGAAGCCGGGGCGCCGCGACGCGCTGGCGTACTACCGCGAGGTGGTGAAGCACTTCGCGCTCGAGGTGCGGCAGTACGAGCGCGTGATGTCGTTCGCGCGGGACGGTCACGAGTTCGTGGTGCGCTCGTGCACGCGCGGGGGCACCGAGCGCGAGGCGCGCGCTCGCGCGGTGCTCGTGGCCACCGGCTACTTCGGGTCGCCGAACTTCATCGGCGTGACGGGCGAGGAGCTGCCACACGTCCATCACCTCTTTCGCGAGGGGCACGAGGCCTTCCAGCAACACGTGGTGGTGGTGGGCGGCGGCAACTCGGCCGCCGAGGCGGCGCTCGAGCTCTGGCGTGCCGGCGCGCGCGTGACGCTGGTGTACCACGGCCCCACCTTCAACAAGCGCATCAAGCCATGGGTGCTGCCGGACTTCGAGAATCGCGTGCGCGAGGGGCTGATCGCGGTGCGCTGGAGCTCGCGCGTGGTGGCCATCGAGGGTGAACAGGTGCACCTGCACGGGCCCGACGGCGAGGAGACGCTGCCCGCCACGCTGGTCTACCTGATGACCGGCTTCGCGCCGAACACGGACCTGCTGCGCGCCGCCGGCGTGACCATCGACGCGACCACGGGGATTCCCGCACACGACCCGGCCACGCTCGAGACGGACGTGCCCGGCGTGTACATCGCGGGGGTGGTGGTGGCCGGCTTCGACGCGAACAAGGTGTTCATCGAGAACGGGCGATACCACGGTGATCGCATCGTGGCGCACCTGCTGGGGAAGCCCGCCCCCGCCGCTCCGCGCATGAGCGCGGAGCTCGATTCCTGAATAGCTTTCCGACATGGCCTCCACTCCCAGCGCGCACCCCGACGTCATGGAAAAGCTCGTGTCGCTCTGCAAGCGACGCGGCTTCATCTTCCAGAGCTCCGAGATCTACGGCGGCACCGGGTCCGTGTGGGACTACGGTCCGCTCGGCGTGGAGCTGAAGCGGAACCTCAAGGACCGCTGGTGGAACGCCATGGTGCGCTCGCGCGACGACATCGAGGGGCTCGACGCCGCGATCCTCATGCACCCCCGGACGTGGGAGGCGAGTGGTCACGTGGCGGGATTCACCGATCCCCTCGTCGACTGCCGCAACTGCAAGAAGCGCTTTCGCGCCGACGACCCGAAGATCAAGGGCACGCCCGGGCAGCCGGATGCGCAATGCCCCGCCTGCGGCATGAAGGGCACGCTGAGCGAGCCGCGCATGTTCAACCTCATGTTCAAGACGTTCATGGGGCCGGTGGAGGAGAGCGCCAGCGTGGTGTACCTGCGGCCGGAAACGGCGCAGGGGATCTACGTCAACTTCCTCAACGTGCAGCAGAGCACGCGGCAGAAGGTGCCGTTCGGCATCGCGCAGATCGGCAAGGCGTTCCGCAACGAGATCACCCCCGGGAACTTCATCTTCCGCACGCGCGAGTTCGAGCAGATGGAGATGCAGTTCTTCGTGGACCCCGAGAAGGACCACATGGAGTGGTTCGAGTACTGGAAGGCGCAGCGCATGGCGTGGCACCTGTCGCTCGGCCTGGATGAAGGGCGGCTGCTGTTCCACCAGCACACGCCGGAGGAGCTGGCGCACTATGCGCGCGCGGCGTTCGACATCCAGTTCGACTTCGGCGGCACGCTCGGCTTCCAGGAGATCGAGGGCGTGCACCATCGCGGCGACTTCGACCTGAACCGGCACCAGGAGTACTCGGGCAAGAAGCTCGAGTACTTCGACCAGCCGAACAACCGGCGCTTCGTGCCCTTCGTGGTCGAGACGAGCGTGGGAGCCGATCGCACGGCGCTCGCACTGCTCGTCAACGGCTATCGCGAGGAGACCGTGGAGGGCGAGACCGAGGGACGCGTCGTGCTCGGCCTGCCCGCGCAGCTGGCGCCGGTGAAGGCCGGCGTGTTCCCGCTCGTGAAGAAGGACGGCATGCCGGAGTTCGCCGAGAAGCTTGCGAAGGAGCTGCGGTCCGCCTTCCCCGTGTTCTACGACGAGTCCGGCGCGATCGGGCGCCGCTATCGCAGGCAGGACGAGATCGGCACGCCGTTCTGCGTCACGGTGGATGGCACCTCGAACGAGGACAACACGGTGACGATCCGCGACCGCGACACGCTGCAGCAGGTGCGGGTGGACGCGGGCAAGGTGAAGGGCTGGATCCTGGAGCGCCTCGGGACATGATCGCGTGAGCGCGCCCGGCGGCTCCGGACTCGACCGGCTTCGGCACGATGGGCAGGCGCTGATGGAGGAGCTGTCGCGCGAGTATTACGCGGCGCACGCCGGACTGAAGCAGGGGGCGGAGCTCCAGCAGGTGTACGCACGGCACCCGGCCGCGCTCGGCGACGAGCCGCTGGCCATGACGCGCGAGGCGTTCCTCGGCGCGCCCGACGGCACCGACGAGCAGCGCCAGTCGCGAATGCTGCTCGACTGGCAGGTGGAGGCGCTCGCGAGCCGCGCGCTGGCACCGCTCGAGGAACGGGAGATCACCTGGGAAGGCGAGGCCGTGGTGCGACTGCCCGATGGACGCGGGATTCCCTTCCAGAAGGTGTCGATCGAGATCGCGAACAATGCGGACCGCGCGGCGCGCCTGGAGATGGAGCAGGCGCGGGCGCAACTCGTGGAGCGCGAGCTGCACCCGATGCGGCAGGAGCGGTTCCAGCGCGAGCGCGACCTCACCGAGAAGCTGCAACTCGCGGACGGGTACGTGCCGACGTGGGAGCTGTTGAGCGGCATCGGCCTGCGTTCGCTGCGCGACGAATGCGCGGCGTTCCTGCGCGACACGCAGGCCATGTGGGACGACACGCTGCCTCGCGTGCTTCGCAAGCGCCTCGACATTGCCGCGGGCGACGCGACCCGCTCGGACGCGCTCTCGCTCTTCCGCGCGCGGCAGTTCGACGACGGATTCCCCGCGCGCGCCATGGAATCGTCCATCCTGGGCCAGGTTGGGGAGATGGGCATCGACTCGCTGGCCGAGGGGCGGATCCGCCTCGACACCGGCGAGCGGGAAGGGAAGCGGGCGCGCGCGTTCTGCGCGCCGGTGCGCGTGCCGGAGGAGGTGTACCTGGTGCTGCGCCCACATGGCGGGCAGGGCGACTGGACCACCTTCTTGCACGAGCTGGGACATGCGCTGCACTTCGCGTACATGCGCGCGGAGCTGCCGTTCGAGTATCGCTGGCTGGGTGACAACTCGGTGACGGAGGGCTACGCGATGCTCTTCGATCACCTGATGCATGATGGCGGATGGGTGAGGCGGTACACGGAGCTCTCGCCCACGCGACTGCCGGAGTACCATCACTCGGAGGGATTCTCCGAGCTGCACATGCTGCGACGCTATTGTGCGAAGCTCGTGTACGAGGTCGCGATGTACGACGGATCGGTGCCGTGGCGCAGCGTGCCCGACCTGTACGTGGAGACGCTGACCGCCGCGACCACCTTCCGCTACTCGCGCGCGGATGCGTTCGTGGACGTGGACCCGCGATTCTACGCCGCGCGATACCTGCGCGCGTGGCAGCTGCAGGCGCTGCTCACCGAGACGCTGCGCGAGCGGTTCGACGAGGACTGGTGGCGCAACCCGCGCTGCGGTCCGTGGATGGTGGCGGAGCTGTTCGGCGAGGCGCAGCGCGAGCTGGCGCACGAGCAGGCCGCGCGCGTGACCGGCAAGAAGCTGGACTTCGCGCCGCTCGTGAGGTCGGTGGAGCGGTTGCTGGGGTAGGCAGGCGCCCCAGCAAGGCGCCCGCCAATTAGAATCCTGATACATGCCTTCACCGATCGAAAACGCCACGCCCCTGGCCGCTATCGACTGGACTGCCGTCCAGCACGAGGCCGTCGGCCACTTCCAGCAAGTGCTCCGCACCAATACGGTGAACCCGCCCGGCAACGAGATGGCGGTGGCGCGTCACCTCGACCAGGTGCTGCGGGCCGAGGGGATCGAGACTCACCTGTTCGAGCCCACGCCCGGCCGCGCTGCGCTCGTGGCGCGCCTGAAGGGCACCGGCGAGCGGCAGCCCGTGCTCATCATGGGACACATGGACACGGTAGGCGTGGAGAAGGAGCACTGGTCAGTAGATCCGTTCGATGCCGTGATCAGGGACGGCTACCTCTACGGCCGCGGCGCGATCGACGACAAGGGGATGCTCACGGCGAACCTCATGACCATGATCCTCCTCAAGCGCGAGGTGATCGACAGGGGAGGCACCCTGAGCCGCGACGTGATTTTCGTCGCGAACTCGGACGAGGAGGCCGGCGGTGACTGGGGGATGGGCTGGCTGATCGACAACCATCCCGAGCTCATTCGCGCCGAGTTCGCGCTCAACGAGGGCGGCCGCACGCGCATCGTGAATGGCAAGCCGCTCTACGTCGCCGTCCAGAGCACGGAGAAGGTGAGCCACGTGGTGCAGGTCGTCGCGCACGGCCCGGGCGGTCACGCATCGATACCACTCGAGGGCAACGCCGTCATGCGGCTGGGGCGCGCCCTCGCCGCGATCGGCGCATGGCGCGAGCCCGTGACCATGACGCCGGCGACCACGCGGTTCTTCGGCGAGCTCTCGCGCGTCTGGCCCGAGCGCGCCGAGGGGCGCGCGATGGCCGACGTGGCGAGCGGGGATGCGGACCAGGTGCGGCGCGGCGCGAAGGTCCTCGCCGGCATCCCCGTCTTCGACGCCGTGCTCCGCAGCGGCATCAGCGGCGTGATCCTCTCCGGCGGCATTCGCTCCAACGTGATCCCGACCGAGGTCACCGCGACGCTGAACGTGCGCACCATTCCGGGACAGTCGATCGATGGCTTGGTCGCGCGGCTCGCGAAAGTCGTCGGTGACCCACAGGTGGAGTTCGTGATCTCCGATCGTGGAGCGGACTCTCCCGCGAGCGATTTTGCCTCGCCGATGTTCGCGGCGCTCGCCGACACCGTGCACGAGCTCGACCCCACGATGGTCACGGTGCCCTACCTCAGCACCGGCGCCACCGACAGCGCGCGTCTGCGCAACTGGGGGATGCAGGCGTACGGCATCCTCCCGTTCCCCATGGAGCAGGACGACGAGGACCGCATGCACGGCAACGATGAGCGCATCCCGCTCGCGAGCTTCGACTTCGGCACGCGGTTGATCTACGGCGCGGTGTGGCGCGTGACGCGATGAGCGCCGCCACGACGAAGGGCACCGCGCTCGTCACCGGCGCCAGCCGCGGCATCGGGCGCGCCTGTGCCCTTCGCCTTGCGCGCGACGGACATCACGTCATCGCCGCCGCGCGCCACGCCGGCGAGCTTGCGCTCCTGGCCGAGGAGGTGCGCGCGCTCGGCGGCAGCTGCGACCCGCTGGTGCTCGACGTCACCGACGCCGCGGCGGTCGCGCACCTGCTGGCGGGCCGCGAGGTGGACGTCCTCGTCAACAATGCGGGCGTCGGCATCATGAAGCCATTCGTCGAGCTGTCGCCGGACGAGTGGAACCGCATGGTCGACGTGAACGTCAACGCGATCTTTCACGTGACGCGCGCGGTGCTCCCGGGCATGCTCGAGCGCGAGCGCGGCCACGTGGTGATCATCGGCTCCATCGCGGGCCGGAGCGCGTTCACCGGCGGCACCGCGTACACGGGGACCAAGCACTTCGTGATGGGCTTCGCCGAGTCACTGATGCTCGAGGTGCGCGACCAGGGGGTGAAGGTCACCGTGGTGAGCCCCGGATCGGTGGCCACCGACTTCTCGCCGGGCAGCCGGAAGGATTGGGCGCTGGAGGCGGAGGACGTCGCCGAGTCGGTGGGCTGGGTGGTGGCGACGCCGCCCGGCGTGCTCCTGCACCGGGTGGAAGTGCGCGCCCTGTCCCCTAAGCGTCCGCGCCGGTAAACAAAGAGGTAAACAAAGGTCTGGCCCGTTGCGGAGGGGAATCCTATCTTTTCGCCGTGCCACCCTCCCTGACGCCGTCGAGCGACCGCCTTCGGACGCCTCCTGAGGGCGCCGACTTCGGGCTGCGCGAGCTGATGGCCGTGCGCGAGATCGTGCACGCCTTCCTCACCGCCGAGCGCCCCGAGGACGTCTTCCAGTTCGCGCTGGATCGCGTGAGTCCCCTGGTCGGCTCCACCTTCGCGTGCATCTACGTGGTGGACGGCGCGTCGGAGCTCATGCGCCTCGCCGCCGTGTACAACTGGCCCGAGCGGTGGGCGCCCTTCCTCGGCGAGATGCGCGTGCGCGTCGGCTTCGGGCCGAGCGGCGAGGCCGCGAGCGAGCGTCGCGCGATCGAGGTGCCGGACGTCTTCGCCGACCCATCGCTCGAGGACTGGCAGGAGGTCGCCAACGAGCTCGGCTTCCGCTCGCTGGTGGCGCTGCCGCTGCAGACGGGCGACGGCGTGCTCGGCACGGTGACGTTCTACTTCGCCGAGGCGGGCGCCATGAGCGCCGAGACGCGCAACCTGTTGCGCATGGTCGCCGACCAGATGGCCGCCACGGCGCAGAAGGCGCGCCTCATCGATGACCTGCGTCGCACGAATGCGGCGCTCCAGGACTCCAATGCCGAGCTCGAGGCGCAGTACGTCGCGCTGCTCGAGGCGCGGCGACTGAAGGACGAGTTCCTGGCCAACATGTCGCACGAGTTGCGCACGCCCCTCACCGCGGTGATGGGTTACATTTCCCTCATGGAGGAGGGGCTGGCGGGCCCCATCACCGACGAGCAGCGACGCCAGCTGTACCAGGTGAAGCAGGCCAGCCAGCAACTGCTCGCGATGATCGGGGACCTGCTCGAGCTCACGTCGCTCAAGCGAGGCGGGCTGTCCGTCACGGTGTCGCGGTTCGATGCGCGAGAGCCGATGCGCGAGGCGGTCTCGGCCACCCCCGGCCGCCAGGACGGCGTGGTGCTCTCCGTGTCGGAGGGCGACGAGCCGGCCACGATGGAGAGTGACCACCGCAAGGTGTCCAAGCTCCTCGGCAACCTGCTGGGAAACGCGTTCAAGTTCACGCAGCGCGGCACGGTGCACGTGGCGACGGAGCTCGCGGGAGATCGCGTGGTCTATCGCATCGAGGATACGGGGATCGGCATCGATCCCGGCGCGCAGGGATACGTGTTCGACGAGTTCAGGCAGGGCGACGGCTCGATGACCCGGCGGTACGGTGGCTCCGGGCTCGGCCTGTCGATCGCGCGGCGGCTGGCGCGGCTGCTCGGGGGCGACATCATGCTCACCTCCACGCCGGGCTCGGGCACGTCGCTGCGCGTGGAGCTTCCGTTGCAGTACGAGCCTTCGCTCGCCTCGCAGGGCGAGATGACGTAGGAATCCCCAGAGACGCACGCACATCATGGCACCTTCCCAGCGCACCCTGCAGGAACATCGCACCACGCTCGCGCCCGATGCGGTGCTGGCGCAGGCGAAGTCGTTCTTCGCGCGACGCAACCCGCTCTACGCCTCCTTCCTCGACCAGGAAGGCCCCACGCACTGCACCTTCCGCGGGCAGGGCGGCGAGGAGCTCGTGATCGCGGTGATGCCCGCCGAGGGCGGCACGCGCGTCACCGGGTCCACCTACCTGTTCGACATGCAGCTCGCGCGGTTCATGTCCACGCTGCCGCCGGTGGAGGGCGTCGCATGAGCGTCGCCCCGTTCACCACGCAGCTGCGCACGCGCGGCGATGCCGTGAAGCTCGGCGAGGGCGGGCTCCGCTTCCGCGTCGAGATGATGGAGAAATGGGACACCGTGATGGTCGATGCGCCCGCGAGCGAGTCACTGCTCGCGGTGAAGGTGAAGGCGCTCCAGGCGCTGCTGCCGGAGGCCGAGTATCCGGAGGAGTTCGTGCTCAAGCTCGGCGGGTGGGACATGCTCGATGAGGGCGCGTCCCTCGAGGGCGCCGGCGTGAAGCAGGGATCCATCCTCCTCCTGACGCACCGCCGGCGACGTCCGGTCCGCTGACGCTCGCCTACCTGAGTCATTCCGACTGCGGGCGTCACGACACGGGGTGGGGCCACCCCGAGCATGTCGGCCGCCTGCGCGCCATTCCTCGCGCCCTGCGGGAAGTGCCGGAATTGTTCATGGCGCTGCTGCACCACGAGGGCCGTCATGCCACGGAAGCCGAGCTCCACCTGGCGCACGACGCGGCCTACGTCTCGCAGGTGCACGCGCTCGCCCAGGGCGGCGGGGGACGGCTCGACGCCGACACCGTGGTGAGCGAGGGCACGTGGGACGCGGCGACCGCGGGCGCGGGCTGCGTGCTCGATGGAGTGGACATGGTGTTCGACGGCCGTGCGTCGCAGGCGTTCGCAGCCGTGCGCCCGCCGGGACATCACGCGCTGCGGTCCGGGGCGATGGGCTTCTGCCTGTTCGGCAACGTGGCGCTCGCGGCGCACTACGCGCGCCAGCAGCATGGCGCGGAGCGCGTGCTCATCGTGGACTGGGACGTCCACCATGGCAACGGGACGCAGGCGCTGGTCGAGCGCGAGGCGGACATCCGCTTCGTCTCCATGCACCAGTGGCCGTGGTATCCCGGCACCGGCGCGGCCGACGACCACGGCCCGCGCGACAGCGTGTGGAACGTGCCGCTGCCGGGCATGCTGCCGCGCGAGCGGTACGTGAGCGAGCTGCTGTCGGCGGTGGATGCGGCGACGGTGGGATTCACGCCGGACCTCGTGCTCATCTCCGCCGGCTTCGATTCGCTGGCCGGCGATCCGCTCGGCGCCTTCACGCTCGAGCTGGACGACGTCACGCGGCTCACGGCGGAGCTCAAGTCGCGCGCGCAGCAGTGGTGCGGCGGTCGCCTGGTCTCCGCGCTCGAGGGTGGCTATGACCCGGAACGCCTGGGCGCGGCCGTGGTGACACACCTGCAGGCGCTCGACGCATGAGCCCGCGCGCGTCGCGCCTCATGCCGCGCAGCGAGGGCTTCCCGCGCAGCTGGTGGACGCGTCCGGATGGAACGCTGGAGCGCGACCTGCCGGCCGATGGAATCGTGCGCGTGATCGCCGAGAAGGATGGACAGCTCTGGGTGGAGGTGGACGCGGCGAATCGCGAGCAGATGGACATGCTCGAGTCGGTGTTCCACTTCCATCCGCTCTCCATCGAGGACTCGCTCAACCCGCAGAGTCGCGTGAAGGTCGAGGAATATCCCGCGTACCTGTTCGTGATCATCCGGGGCGTGCGCTTCTTCCAGGATACGAGCGACCCGTACGACCTGGAGACGTTCAACATCTCGTTCTTCCTCGGGCCCAACTTCTTGGTTACGGTCCATGGAGGGCAGTCGAGCAGCATCGCGCTGATGGCGGACACGCTGGAGCGGAACCCGGAGCTGCTGCGCCGCGGCGCCGAGCGGCTGATGCACGCGGTGATGGACAACGCGGTGGATGCGTACTTCCCGCTGCTCGACCAGATCGAGGAATTCCTCGACGGGCTGGAGGAACGCGTCTTCCAGCAGTTCGACGAGGGCGCCCTGCGCGACATCTTCTCCGTCAAGCGGCTGGTGCTCACCATGCGCCGCCACCTGGCGCCGCAGCGCGAAGTGTTCAACGTGCTCAGCAACCGGCCGAACGCCCTCCTGGCCCCCGAGGCGCAGGTATACTTCCGGGACATCTACGACCACGTGCTCCGCATCAACGACACCCTGGAGGCGTACCGCGAACTGCTGAGCAGCACGCTCGACAGCTACCTGACGCAGGTGTCGAACCGGCTTGGCATGGTGACGAAGGGACTCACGGTGGTGGCGACGGTCAGCATTCCCTTCGTGGTGATCAGCGGGATGTGGGGGATGAACGTGCAGAACATCCCGTTCGCCACGCACCCGCACGCGTTCTGGTGGATGCTGGGGCTGCAACTTTCACTTGGGGCGATGCTGATGGTGTACCTGCGCAAGCGAGGGATGGTGTGAGCGCGATCCGGCTGTACGGCGTCACCTGCCAGGACGGGCACGGCTCGCGCGGGGCCACCGAGCTGCTTGCCATGCGCGACCTCGCGGCCATCGTGGACGAGTGCACCTACAGCGCGTCCGCGGTGGACGACACGCTGCTGGTGCGGCACGTGGCCGTGATCAACGACTACTTCCCCGAGCGGCCCGTATTGCCGGCGCCACCGGCAACGGTGTTCCGCTCGCGCGACCACCTGGTGCGCTGGATGGAGCTGCACTACGTGGCGCTCACCGAGGCGCTCTCGTACGTGGACAACCGCGTGGTGGCGCGCGTGCATGTCGCGCAGGTCGCCACGCCGGGCGCGCCCAGGGAAATGAGTGCCACGCTCGTGGCAGGCGGCGCGCAGGCGCTGCGGGCGCTGCGCCGGCACTCGGTGGCCACCGTGCCGCTGCGCACGGATCCCGGGTCGGGCGGCATCCAGGTGAGCGCCGCGTTCCTGATCGAGCGAGAGCTCTGGAAGGAGTTCACGGAGCAGGTTGGGGAACTGCGCACGGAGCACTCGCACCTCACGATCGACGTCAGCGGCCCGTGGCCGCCGTACGACTTCGTGCACATGGAGCTCGGCCGGTAGCATGTTCTGCCCCGCGTGCGGCACCTGGAATCGTGCGTCCGCGGCCGCGTGCGCGCGCTGCGCGGCGGCGATGCCGGACGATGTCGAGCGCGCGGGAGAGCGACCGGACGACGAGATCACCCGCCTCCGCTCCGCCCTCGGGGCGCGCTATCGCGTGCTGCGCCGGCTGGGCGGGGGAGGAATGGCCAGCGTCTACATGGCGGAGCACTCGGCGCTCGAGCGGTCGGTGGTGATCAAGGTGCTGCACGCGCACCTGTCGCGAGACCCGGAGATGCTCGAGCGCTTCCGTCGCGAGGCGCGCGCCGCGAGCGCGCTCGTGCACCCGCACATCTGCCCCGTGCTCGACTTCGGGGAGGGCGAGGGCATCGTCTGGACCACCATGCCGTTCCTCGCGGGGGGATCCCTTGCCGACCAGCTGGTGCGCGATCGCACGGTGAATCCCGACGTCGCCGCAGCCGCGGCGGCGCAGGTGGCCACGGCGCTGGACTACGCGCATCGCCGCGGCATCGTGCATCGCGACATCAAGCCGGACAACGTGCTCTTCGACGATGACGGCCACGCGCTGCTCACGGACTTCGGCATCGCCACCGCGCGCGCCGATTCCCGCCTCACCGCAAGTGGCCGCGCGATGGGCACGCCGCACTACATGTCGCCCGAGCAGGCCATGGGGCGACTGGTGGACGGGCGCAGCGACCTGTACGCGGTGGGCGTGCTGCTGTACGAGGTGCTGGTGGGCCTTCCGCCCTTCGACGGGGCCGATGCATTCTCCGTGGGATACAAGCAGGTGCACGAGCGCCCCGTGCCGCCCGAGACGGTGAACTCACGCGTGCCGGCGGACCTTTCCGCCATCGTGATGTGCTGCCTCGAAAAGGCGCCCGCCGACCGGTACCAGACGGGCAACCAGCTGGCCGACGCGCTGCTGTCGTACCTCGCGCACGCGGACACCACGCCGGACATCCGGCGTTCCGCCCAGGTCGCGCGGCTCGCCATCACCACCCCGCAATGAAGCTTCACGCCGAGGTCCTCACGCTTCGCACGAAGCATCCCTTCGTCATCGCCCGCGGCGGCGCGAGCGACTATCGCACGGTGTTCGTGCGGGTCACCGACAAGGATGGCGCCGAGGGGTGGGGCGAGGCGGCGCCGAACCGCTTCTACGGCGAGACCACCGACGGCGCCCTGCACGCGATCGAGCGACTGCGCCCGGTGGTCGAGGCGGCGGATGCGTGGAGCCTCGAGGCGCTCGAGCCGGCAATGAACGCGGCGCTACGGCTGAACGGCTCGGTGAAGAGCGCGATCAGCATGGCGTTCCACGACCTGGCCGCGAAGCGCCTTGGCGTGCCCCTCTGGAAGCTGTGGGGACTCGACCCGGCCGCCGCCCCACTCTCGAGCTTCACGATCGCCATCGCGGCGGACGAGGACGAACTCCGCCGCAAGCTGGCCGAGGCGGAACCCTACCCGGTGCTCAAGGTCAAGCTCGGGTCGGACCACGACGAGGAGATCGTGCGCGTGGTGCGCGAGGCCGCGCCCGACAAGGTCCTGCGCGTGGACGCGAACGCCGCGTGGTCGGCCAAGCAGGCGCTCGGCATGATCGACATGCTGATGGACTTCGGCGTGGAGTTCGTGGAGCAGCCGCTCCCCGCGCACGACCTGGAAGGCCTGCGGTTCGTTCGCGAGCGCTCGCCGCTGCCGATCATCGCCGATGAATCGTGCCTCGTGGCCGCCGACGTCGCGAAGCTGGCGGGCATCGTGGATGGCGTGAACCTCAAGCTCGCGAAGTGCGGCGGGCTGCGGGAGGCGCTGAAGATCATCGCCACGGCGCGCGCGCACGACATGCTGGTGATGTGCGGCTGCATGATCGAGTCGAGCCTGGCCATCACGGCATCGGCGCACCTCGCGCCGCTCCTCGACTGCGCGGACCTCGATGGCGCCGCGCTCCTGGCGGATGATCCCTTCGCGGGCGCGACCATCGAGCGGGGCGTCATCGTGCTGCCCACCACGCCCGGCCTGGGAGTGACCAGGCGCTAGCTTTCAGGCGTGACCCTCGTCGACGTCGCGCTTCCGCTTCCGCTCTTCCGCACCTTCACGTACGCCCTGGCCGAGGGCCAGTCGGCCGTGCGCGGGCAGCGCGTGCTCGTGCCGGTGCGTGGGCGGAAGGAAATCGGGATTGTGGTGGGTGAGGGCACGGCGAAGGAGGGGCTGAAGCTCAAGTCGGTGCTCGCGGTGCCGGATGCGGCACCGCTGGTGAGCGAGAGCCTGCTCGCGCTGTCCACGTGGATCGCGGATTACTACGTGGTGCCGATCGGCATCGTGCTGCGAACCATCCTGCCCGCACTCCTCACCGGCGCCGGCGCGCCCGTGCCGCACGTGAAGGAGCGGCGGGTGGTGGTGCAGTCCGGGGAACTGCCGTCACTGCAGCAGCGCGACGCCTTCTTCGCGCGAGCGCCGCAGCAGCGCGCGCTCTTCGAGCTGGTGGAGCAGCTGGGTGGCCGCGCGCCGCTCGAGCTGCTGCTGGAGCGCATGCACTTCTCGCCCTCCGTGCTCAAGGGGCTGGTGGCGCGGAGCATGGTGGTGGTGGAGGGCGAGACCGTCGCCCGCGACCCGTTCGCCCGCCGCGCCGCGCAGGCGCCCACCACGCACGTGCCGAGCGCCGCGCAGGAGCAGGCCATTGCCGCGCTGGCGGCCGCGAACAAGGGCGACGTATTCCTCTTGCACGGCGTGACGGGAAGCGGCAAGACGCTCGTCTACATCGAGTTCCTCAAGACGGTGATCGCGCGCGGGCAGGGCGCGATCGTGCTGGTGCCGGAAATCGCGCTCACGCCGCAGGCGGTGGACCGCTTCCGGGCCGTGTTCGGCAACAGCATCGCGGTGCTGCACAGCGCGCTCTCCGACGGCGAGCGGTACGACGAATGGCAGGCGCTCCAGCGTGGCGACAAGCGCATCGCGGTGGGCGCACGCTCGGCTATCTTCGCGCCTATCGCGAACCTCGGCGCGATCGTGGTGGACGAGGAGCACGAGTCCAGCTACAAGCAGGGCGAGTCTCCCCGCTATCACGCGCGCGAGGTGGCCATCGTCCGCGCGCGCGCCGAGGGCGCGGTGGTGGTGCTCGGCAGCGCGACGCCCGGGCTCGAGAGCTGGGTGAATGCCGCGAGTGGCAAGTACACCCTGCTCACGCTTCCGGAGCGGGCTGGCGGAGCGCAGCTGCCGAAGGTGGAGATCGTGGACCTGCGCACCATTCCGCGCGACCCGCAGGAGCCGGCCGAGGCGTTCTTCACGCGCACCGTGCTCACGCCCAGGCTGGAGGCTGCGCTCGCGGCGCGCCTCGAGCGAGGCGAACAAAGCATCCTGCTCCTCAATCGCCGGGGATACGCCTCATTCGTGCAGTGCGCGGGTTGCGGTGACGTCGCCACCTGCCGCGACTGCAGCATCAGCCTGACCTACCATCGCTCACCCGAGCGGCTGGTCTGCCACTACTGCCTGCATGCGGAGGAGCCGCGCGCCACCTGCGCGCGCTGCGGAGAGAAGCTGGTGAAGCAGAAGGGGCTGGGCACGCAGCAGGTGGAGCGCCTGCTGGGAGAGCGCTATCCATCCGCGCGCATCGCGCGCATGGACGTGGACACCACGAGCGGCAAGTGGGCCCACACCGAGATCCTCGATCGCATGGGTGCGGGCGAGATCGACATCCTGCTCGGGACGCAGATGATCGCGAAGGGGCTCGACTTTCCCAACGTGACGCTGGTGGGGGTGGTGGACGCCGACATCGGCATCAACTTGCCGGATTTCCGGGCCTCCGAGCGCTGCTTCCAGCTGCTGGCCCAGGTGGCGGGGCGGGCCGGACGCGGGCCGAAGGGCGGGGAAGTGCTGATCCAGACGCGCGCTCCATCGCACCACGCGGTTCGCTGCGCCGTGACGCACGACTATCACGGCTTCGTGCGACAGGAGCTCGACGGACGCAGGCATCCCACCTATCCCCCCAACGTCCGCCTGGTGAACGTGGTCCTCAGCGGCACCACCGAGGCGGCCACCGAGGAGCTGGCGTCCGGCGTGGCGGCGTGGATCGGCCGGCTGCTGGTGAAGCAGCGAATCGGCGACGTGATCATGGTGGGACCCGCGCCCTGCCCCGTGGAGCGCCTCAAGACCCGCTGGCGCTGGCACCTGCTGCTGAAGAGCGCCAACGCCACGGAGCTGACGCGCGTATGCCGCTACTTCCTGCAGCGCTTCGAGGTGCCCAACCGGGCGGGGCTTCGCGTGACGCTGGACCGGGACCCGGTAAACCTGATGTGAATACGTGGGCATCGCGCCTTGATGCCCACTACGGCTTCCGGCCAGATTTCAGGGGTGACGATCATCGCCCCTCCCGACCTCTCCGGTCCGCGCTTCACCAGTGCACCCGACGCCACCTTCGTGGCGGCCCCGAGTGACGGCGTCTTTCCCGAAGGCTTCTTCTCGACCACCAACCTGCCCACGTACGTGAAGGTCGGTGGCACCTGGAAGACGCCGCGCGAGCCCCGCATGGATTCGGGGCTGCTGCTCGACCACAACGGCGACGTCTGGGTTCGCGAGGGTCGCCGGCTGATGCGCGGTGACCTGGTGGCGGTGGGCCAGGCAGAGAATGGCAGCGAGGGAATCTTCGTCCACACGAACCTGATGGGTGGCGAGGCCGACCACGAATTCAAGTTCATGGCGAGCGAGGTCTCGCGCGAGAAGCCGATCGACTACGCGCAGATGGCGCGGCTGCTCCTCGAGGAGCGTGATCGCGGCGGCTACGTGGTGTGGGTCACCGGCCCCGCGCTGGTGCACTCGCGCGCGCGCGCCGACATGACCTGGTTCGTGGAGCAGGGATTCGTGGGCGCGCTGCTGGCCGGCAACGCCGTGGCGGTGCACGACATCGAGGCGTCGATCTTCGGCACCACCCTCGGCATGACGGGCAGCGGCGAGGCATCGGTGGGTGGCCACGGCCTGCACATGCGCGCGATCAACCGCGTGCGCGCGGCGGGCTCGATCGAGAAGGCGGTGGAGCTCGGGATCATCAAGGACGGCATCATGCACGCGTGCGTCACCCGGCGCGTTCCCTACGTGCTCACCGCGTCCATCCGCGACGACGGCCCGCTGCCCGGCGTGATCACCGACATGCTGCAGGCGCAGGACGCGATGCGCGCGCATACGATCAAGGCGACGATGTCCATCCTCATCGCCACGGCGCTCCACGCCATCGCCACCGGCAACATGCTGCCGGCCTTCTTCACCGAGGCCGACGGGACCATGCGCGAGCTCACGACCATCTGCGTGGACTCCTCGGAGTTCGTGGTGAGCAAGCTGAAGGATCGCGGGACGCACCAGGCGTTCGGCGTCGTCACCAACGCACAGGACTTCATGCACATCCTCCGGCTCTACGTGGAGCGCGAGCTATGACCGAGACCCAGGAGCGATTCCTCCACGACATCGCCACGCGGCTTCCCGCCGAGCGCGTCGTGGAGGTGCACCTCTTCGCGCCGATCCGTCAGGGCGGCACCGAGAGCGGCGTCGCGGTGGTCGCGCTGGAGCCGGCCACCAGCGAGTCCGTGGAGCAGCGACACACCGTCTACACGGCGCACTATCGCCACACCCTCAAGGGCCTCGACCGCGGGAAGTGGGAGATGTCCGTGGTGGATGAAGCCGACGCGCCCCTCCTCACGGTGGACGTGGTGGTGCGCGGCGTGCAGCGCCGCGCCGGCGAGACGGACGAGGCGATCCGCCTCGACGGCGACGAGTTCCGGGCGATGGCCCGCTTCACCGCCGCGCCGGCGGCGTGACCGCGCCCTTCGCGGCGTACCTGCGGGAGCACAGCCTTCCGGTCACCGCGCAACGGCTCGCCATCGCGGAGGTGCTCCTGTCGTCCGACCGCCACCTGTCGGCCGAGGAGATCTCGCGCGACCTCGAGTCCCGATCCATTCGCGCCGCCACGGCGACGGTGTATCGCACGCTCGACCTGCTCGTGACCAGCGGGCTGGTGGTCGAGCGCGACTTCGGCGAGGGGTTCCGCCGCTTCGAGCCCGCGCGCGACATTCCGCAGCACGAGCACCTGATCTGCGCCTCGTGCGGCGTGGTGCGCGAGTTTCGCGACGAGCGCCTCGACCGGATGACCACGCTCATCGCGGAATCGAACGGCTTCACGCGCCAGGGCCACCGCCTGGAGATTCGCGGGCTCTGTGCCGATTGCCTGGCTCACGGCGCCGGCGAGCGGGCGCGCTGACATGGAGCCCACCGTCACGCTCGGCGTCACGCTGGCTTTCACGGCCGGGCTGCTCAGCTTCCTGTCGCCGTGCGTGCTGCCACTCATCCCGAGCTACCTCACCTTCGTCACGGGCATGGACCTGGACGAGGTGCAGCGCTCGCGACGCACGACGCTGCTGCACGCGTTGCTGTTCGTCATCGGGTTCAGCGCCGTCTTCCTGCTGCTCGGCGCCACCGCGTCGGCGCTCGGACGGCTGTTCTTTGCGTATCGAGAGTGGCTGAGCCGCATCGGCGGGGTGCTGCTCGTGGTCTTCGCGCTGTACCTGCTTGGGATCGTAAGGATGGGAGCGCTCGATCGCGACCGGCGCGTGCACCTGGCGAACAAGCCGCTCGGCCTGCTCGGCACCGTGTTCGTGGGGGCGGCGTTCGCGGCGGGATGGTCACCGTGCATCGGGCCGATCCTCGGCGGCATCCTCAGCTATACCGCGACCGAGGCGGACTTCGGTCGCGGGCTGCGCCTGCTCGGTGCCTACTCCGCGGGGCTGGCCGTGCCCTTCCTGCTGAGCGCCGTGGCGGTGGAGCAGTTCCTCGGGGCGCTCAAGCGCCATCGCGCGCGCGTGCAGTGGGTGAATCGCATCGCGGGGGTCCTGCTGCTCGTCGTCGGCCTGCTGCTGCTGTCAGGCCAGCTGACGGTACTCACGCGAATGCTGCAACAGGCGACGCCCGATTTCCTGCGCGCCCGGCTCTAGTCGAGCCACTCCGCCGAGCGCCGCAGCAGCTCGCGCAGCGGAACCGGCTTGAGCAGCACGTCGGTGCACCCCGCAGCGCGGCAGCGCTCGCTCACTGCGGGCTCGTCCCGCCCCGTGAGGGCGACCGTGATGCGCGGGAGGTGATGCGTGACGCGCAGCTCCTCGAGCGCGCCCAGCCCGTCGCCGTCGGGGAGCGTGAGGTCGAGCAGCATGAGGTCGACGTTCTCGCGCGTGGCGGCGCTGACGGCGGCGGCCGCCGTGCCCGCCACCGTGACGCGTCGACCGGTCTCCTCGAAGAGCACGCGAAGTGCGCCGCTCACCAGGTCATTGTCCTCGACCACGAGGACATGCCGTCGCTCAGCCGTCGGCTGAGGGGATCGTGAAGAAGAAACGGCTGCCGGTTCCAAGGTCGCTCTCCACCCAGATGCGTCCGTGATGCAGTTCCACGAGCTTCCGGGCGATGGTGAGACCAAGGCCCGTGCCATGGTGCGAGCGAGAGGGCGAAGAATCGACCTGCGCGAACTCCCGGAAGATCAGCTCATGATGCTCTGACGCGATTCCGATGCCGCTGTCTCCCACTTCCACCAGCATCTCGCGGCCGGCGGGCGTTTCGTTCATCGAGGCTGCAATCCAGACACGCCCGCCCACCGGGGTGAACGAGATCGCGTTGCCGAAGAGGTTCCCGATCACGTGGCCCACCTTCTCGCGATCCGCGGCCACCTCCGGAAGTGAGCGGCTGGCGCGCACCTCGAGCGAGATGCCCTTCTTGGCGAGCAGCGACTCGCTGAGGCCGCGCATCTGCTCGATGACGTCGGTGATGTGGAAGCGTGACGGGTTGAGCGTGAGCTGGTTGGCCGCGCCGCGCGCGTAGGTGAGGATCTCGCCCACCTGGTTGAGCAGCTGCCGGCCGCCGCCGATGATGCCGGCGACGCTCTCGAGCTGCCGGTCGGTGAGCGTGCCAAGAATGCCGTCACGCAGGATCTCGGCGTGCGTCACCACCGCGGTGAGCGGAGTGCGGAGGTCGTGCGAGATGTTCGCGAGGAACTGCGTCTTCAGCCCATCGCGCGCGCGCAGGTCGGCGATCTCCTCGAGCGCCTCACGATACTGCGCCTCGAGTGCGGCAAACGCGGCGTCCGTCACGGGACGCTGCGACAGCGGGGCACTTGCGGTCTCGACGCGACTCATGACTCAATACTACCCTCTGTTTCGGCCACTGCCAATGAAAGGTTTCCCTCGTCGAGCGCCTCCTCCAGCCGCTGGCGGCTGAGCAGCGACCAGTACCGGCCGCGCAGGGCGAGCAGCTCCGGGTGGGTGCCGCGCTCGACCACGCGCCCCTGGTCGAGCACGATGATGAACGCCGCGTGACGGATGGCGCTCACGCGGTGGCTGGCGATGACGGCGGTCCGGCCGGCGAGCGCCGTGCCGAGGGTGCGAAGGATCTCCGCCTCGGTGTGCGTGTCCACCGCGGAGAGCGCGTCGTCCAGCAGCACGATGGCTGGGCGCCGGGCCAGGCCGCGCGCGATGGCCGCGCGCTGCTTCTGGCCCCCGGAAAGGTTGATCCCGCGCTCCCCCAGCACCGTCTGCCATCCTCCGGGAAAGCCGGCGATGGTATCGGTGAGCTGCGCGACGCCCGCCGCCCAGCGGCCTTCCTCGAGCGACGGCGCGCCATAGCCGAGGTTCTGCTCGATGGTCTCCCCGAAGAGAAAGCTCTCCTGGGGCACGTAACCGATTTCGCGGCGTAGCGCCGCGAGTGGGATGTCGCGCACGGGCACGCCGTCCAGCAGCACCGTCCCCTCCTGCGGATCGAACAGCCGGGGGACCAGGTCCAGCAGTGCACTCTTCCCGCTCCCGGTCGCGCCCACGATGCCCACCGTAGCGCCGGCCGGCACCACGAAGGAGACGTCGCGCAGCACCCAGCGTGCGGCGTCGCCCTCGCTCGTGGGGTAATGGAAGCCGACATTCCGGAACTCGATGCTCCGGCCAGCCGTCGAGGGGGGAAGCGCTCGTGGCGCGGCCGGCTCCTGGATGGCGCTGGTGGCGTCCAGGATGTCGAGCAGCCGCGTCATGGATGCGGCGCCGCGCTGGAAGAGGTTGGTGACCCAACCGAGGGCGATCAGCGGCCAGGTGAGGATGCCCAGGTACATGCCGAAGGCGACGAAGGCGCCCACGCTGATCGAGCCGCGAACCACCAGCGCGCCGCCCGCGGAGAGCACGACCGCGAAGCCGAGCCCCGCGAGGAGCCCGAACGCCGGGTGCATGATGGCGCTGAGGCGAGCGAGCGCCATGTTGCGCTCCAGGTACTCGCGGCTCATCGCGTCGAATCGCGCGCGCTCCGCCGGTTCCTGGCGATAGGCGCGCACGATGCGCACGCCCGACAGGTTCTCCTGCGCCATGGTCGTCATGTCGCCGAAGTGCTCCTGCACGCGCTCGAAGCGGTCGTGGATGCGACGCCCGAGCCAGACGGTGGCCACCGGGAGCAGCGTCATGGGCATCAGCGCGAGCAGCGTGAGCCGCGCGTCGATGCGGAGCATGAAGGCGAGCGCGAAGATGCCGCCCGCCACCGTGTTCGTGAGGTACATGATCGCCGGTCCGACCGCCATGCGGACGGCGCCGAGGTCGTTGGTGAGCCGCGCCATGATCTCGCCCGTGCGGAGCCGGTTGAAGGCCACCTGGTCGAGGGCGGAGAGGCGCTGGAACAGGTCATTCCGCAGGTCGTACTCGATCCAGCGGCTGACGCCGTTCAGCAGCTCGCGCATCACGTAGCGCAGGAATCCGCTCACGAGGGCCAGGGCGATCATGCCGGCGCCAAGGGCCCACACCCGGCGGAGGGGAGCCCCGCTTCGTACCGCGTCGAGGGCCAGGCGGAGCAGCCAGGGCACCGTGGAGGCGAGGGCCGAGGAAACGACTACCAGGGCGAGGCCCAGGGCGACCTTGGCGCGGTAGGGCCGGTAGTAGGGAAGGAGGCGGCCCAGAACGCTTGAGTCTGGCATGCGGCTTGCCTTCATACGATCATATAGGCCTGCACCCGGTCACTGACGCGCTGACCATCACGCGCGCTGCCCCTTGTCCACCCGACGCACCCCACCCCACCGAGGGACCACCATGTCGAAATATACCCGCCCCGTTTGTGCATCGCTCGCGCTCGCCCTGGCGCTCGTCGCCGGCGCCTGCTCCTCCGCGGACAACAAGGCCGACAGCTCGGCGCTCAAGTCCGATAGCGCGCTGAACCGCGACCTCGCGCTCGCGAATCACGACAGCACGGCACAGCCGCAGCTGACCGACGTTCCCGCCACGGGCACCACCAAGGCGCCGGCGACGAAGACGACGTCCAGCACGAGCAGCGGCACCAAGACCACCACCACCAAGACGCCGAGCACGAGCACGACCGCGAGCGGCAACACCGTCACCAAGACGCCGACGACGACCGGCAGCGCGGGCGGCGGTGGCAACGTGGGCACGATCGCGGCAGGCAGCACGCTGTCGCTCGTGTCCAACTCCAAGGTCTGCACCAACACGAACAAGGTCGGCGACACCTTCACCGGCACCGTATCCGAGGCCGTCACCGGCTCGAACGGCGCGGTGATCCCCGCGGGCGCCACCGTCACGCTTCGCGTCACGACGCTGAAGCGCAGCGAGAACGTGAACGACAAGATCGTGATGGAGTTCGCGGTGCAGTCGATCTCCTTCGGCGGTCGCAGCTACGCGCTCGACGGGTCGGTCGCCAGCGCGGACGTGAGCCGCGTGCGCAACCAGCCGAAGTCGAAGGACGTGCAGAAGGTGGTGGGCGGCGCCGTGATCGGCGCGATTGCCGGCCAGGTGATCGGCAAGAACACCAAGTCCACCGTGATCGGCGCGGCAGCTGGTGCCGCCGCTGGTGCGGGCGCCGTGGCCGCGACGTCGAACTACGAAGGCTGCGTGAACAGCGGCGCCACGATCAGCGTGCGCACCAACTCGGCGATGCAGGTGCGGGTGTAACTGCGGGATTCAGGAATCGGGAAAAAGGGGGCACGGGACATCAGTCCCGTGCCCCCTTTTCCGTTCTCCTCAGCCCCTCAATACCCGCTCGCTTTCCCCCCAGCCCGCGGATCCGCCACCCCCTGCCATCCGCCGCGGACGCGCAGGATCGCTTCCACCACGCCGACGTTCGTGCGCTCCTTCACGGTGTAGCCGAAGCCGGTGAGCGCCTGCAGCGACGCAGCGTCCAGGCCGCGCTGCTCGAAGCCGATTACGTCCGGCAGCGCCTGGTGATGGATGCGTGGCGCGCTCACCGCATCCGCCAGCGTCATGTGGTGCTCCAGCACGTTGAGCAGCACCTGCGTGGTGCCCGTGATGATGCGCGGCCCGCCGCGCGCGCCGGCCACCATGAACACCTTGCCGTCGGCGTCGAGCACGATCGTGGGTGACATGGCGCTCAGCGGTCGCTTGCCTGGCGCGATGGCGTTCGCCTCACCTTGCACCAGGCCGAACATGTTGGCCTGTCCCGGCGCGGCGGCGAAATCGTCGAGCTCGTCGTTCAGGAAGAAACCGCTGCGCGCCAGGTACACGGCCGACCCATACAGCTCATTGAGCGTGGTGGTCGTCGCCACCGCGTTCCCCATGGCGTCCACCACCGAGTAGTGCGTGGTCTCCATTCCCTCGCGCAGCATGCCCGCCAGCGCGGGCGTGGGCGTCGCGCGGTTCGGCTCGATGGTGGCGCGCCAGCGATCCGCATGCTCCCGACTGATGAGCAGCGCCACCGGAACCGGCGCGAACGCAGGGTCGGCGAGCTTCGAGTTGCGGTCGATGAAGGCGCGCTGGAAGGCAGCCGACAGGATGTGCGCGTACTCGGGCGTGCCCCACGCGGCCAGCGTCGGGTATCCCGCGAGGATGTTCATCGTCTCCGCCACGGTGATGCCCCCCGACGACGAGGGCGGCATCCCGATCACGCGATACCCGCGGAAGCTGTTGCGCAGCGGCTCGCGCCACACCGGCGCATAGCCAGCGAGGTCCTGCTCCGTGACCAGTCCGCCGAGAGCGTGCAGCTCGCTCGCGATGTGGCCGGCCACCTCGCCGCGATAGAAGCCATCGGCGCCATCGCGCGCGATGGCCGACAGCGTGCGCGCCAGCGCTTCCTGCCTGAGCCGTGCGCCCTGCTGGAGCGGCGCGCCGTCGCGGAAGAACACCTCCGTCGCGCGCCCCTGGCTGAGGTATTCCCGGTGCGAGGACAGCGAGCTTGCGAGGTCCGCGTCCACCGCGATTCCCTCGCGCGCATAGCGAATCGCGGGCGCCATGACGTCCGCGAGCTTGAGCGCGCCATACTTCGCCTGCGCCGCGACGAGGCCCGCCACCGCGCCGGGCACGCCGGACGCGCGCGGCCCCACGAGGCGGTCGTCGGTCAGCTTGCCGGCGGCGTCCAGGAACATGTCGCGCGAACTCGCGGCAGGCGCCACCTCGCGATAGTCGATGGTCGCGTCGCGCCCGTCGGCGAGATGGATCACCATGTAGCCGCCGCCGCCGATGTTGCCGGCCTGCGGGTAGACCACGGCCAGCGCGAAGCCCACGGCCACCGCGGCATCCACGGCATTGCCACCCGCGCGCATCACCTCGAGGCCGGCATCGGTGGCGAGCGGCGCCTCCGACGCGACCATCGCGTGCGCGGCGAACTCGGCGCGAGCACCAGCAGGGTAGTACCAACCCGCGGGAAATACCGGTCGTGCATCGGCCGGCGCGTAGCTGCCGCCGGTGGGCAGCGGATGGCGCGCGTCGAGGTCGGTGGAGCCGGCGGAGCTCGAGAGTGCCCAGCTGTGCGGAGGCGTGTTGTGGCAGGACATGAGCAGGGTGACCGTCGCGAGCCACGCGCGCTTCATCGGCGTTCCCCGAGCCCGAAGCGCACGCCGATGCGCGTGCCGGAGAATCTCGGGGTGCTGTTGTTGCTCGCGTTCGAGCCGCTGTGGCGATGCAGCATGGTGCCGATGTCCTGCACCACGGAGACCTGCGTGGTCTGCGAGAGCGCGTAGCCGAATCCGTAGCCGAAGGCGAAGCTGAAGTCGTTCACCGCCTGCGTCGGCGCCAGCTTCGCGCCCGAGCTTCGCTGCTTGAAGTTCGAGAAGAGCGTGGTGCCCGCCGAGAGCTCGAGCACCTGGTGGAAGCCGCGCGTGCCGCCGGCGCGAAAGGTCGCGAAGAGCTGCGTGACGTCGGCGTCCGCATCGCACCCGTTCAGGCAGGCGAGGCTCGCGCTCGCGTACGTCATGCCCGCTCGCGCGATGCCCCCGGTGACACCGATGCTCGTGCCGCCGCCGAGCGCCTTCTCGAGGGTGGCGCGGTACTGCGTGCTGCCCGCGGCGAATGCCCACGTCGAGCTCGTTGCGGGGTCGTCGATCGCCTGCACGTTGAGCAACCCCACCCCGAAGGACACCCAGATACCGGGGTCGAACATGCGGCGCGCCGGCTGGATGATCTGCGCCGAGAGGGGCGCGGCGGTGATGGTGCCGGCGATGAGCACCACGAGGAATGACAGGACTCGGCGCATGCGGTAAGTTAGCCCAGCCATTCGGGGGGCGACAGGACGCTCCCCGCTGCACTCACCCGCGCTCCCACGCCGTGGCCCGCATCGCCGATCCGCGCACCACCGAGCAGCGCAATCCGCGCACGGTCGAGATCGACCTCGCGAGCCCGCTCGAGATCGTCGACCTGATGTCGGCGGAGGATGCAAGCGTGCCCGGTGCCGTGGCGCGCGAACGCGAGCCGATCGCGCGCGCCATCGCCGAGGCGGAGAAGACTTTTCGCGCCGGGGGCCGGTTGTTCTACGTGGGCGCGGGCACGTCGGGGCGGCTCGGCGTGCTCGACGCGTCCGAGTGTCCGCCCACCTTCGGCACCGACCCGCAGATGGTGCAGGGGATCATCGCCGGTGGGCATGCGGCGCTCACCCGCTCGCAGGAAGGCGCGGAGGATCGCGTGGAGGGAGCGGTGGAGGACCTGGCGGCCGCGGGCGTTCGCGCGGGAGATTTCGTGGTGGGCATTGCCGCCTCGGGCACCACGCCCTACGTGCAACGCGCGCTGGAGCATGCGCGCTCAGTGGGTGCCAGCACGGCGCTCGTCGCGTGCACGCCTCCGCCCGGCGCGATGCGCGCCGCGGCGGACATCCTCATCGTGCCCGCAACGGGGCCCGAGGCCGTGACGGGCTCCACGCGCATGAAGGCGGGCACCGCCACCAAGCTGGTGCTCAACATGATCACCACGGGCGCGATGATCCGCCTCGGCAAGACCTGGGGCAACCTGATGGTCGACGTGCGCGCGAGCAACGACAAGCTGCGCGACCGCAGCGAGCGCATCGTGTCGGAGGTGACGGAGCTCGGGCGCGAGGAATCGCGCGCGCTGCTCCTGCGCGCCGGCGGGGAGGTGAAGGTCGCGATCGTGATGCACCTGCTCGGCGTGGATGCCGCCGCGGCCGCCGCTGCGCTCGAGCAGGCGGGCGGCGTGATCCGTCGCGTGGTGAACCGCGCGCCGCCGGACATCACATGAAGGCGTACGTCGGGTTGATGTCGGGCACTTCGCTGGACGGCATCTCGGCCGCCGTGGTGCGCTTCCGCGAGGCGGACGGTGCGTCACTCGTGCCGGAGCTGCTCGCGTTCCGGGTGCTGCCGTACGACACGGCGCAGCGTGCGCGCCTGCTCGCCGCCATGGAGGGTGGCTCGGCGCGCGAGTACTGCCGCCTCTCCGCCGATCTCGGCGGCTGGCTGGCCGAGGCCGCGGTGGCGGTGCTGGCGGATGCCGGCGTGTCGCGCGAGGACGTGCGGGCGATCGCGTCGCACGGACAGACGCTCTGGCACGAGCCCGGTCATTCCACGTGGCAGTGGGGAGAGAGCGCGGTGATCGCCGAGCGCTGCGGCATCCCGGTGATCTCGGACTTTCGGGTGCGCGACGTGGCGGCGGCGGGGCAGGGGGCGCCGCTGGTGCCGATGGCAGACGCGCTCTGCTTTTCGGGGAGCGGCTGGCGCGCGCTGCAGAACATCGGCGGGATCGGCAACGTGACCGTCGTCCCGCCCGGCGGCGACGCGAGCGGCGTGCGCGCCTTCGACACCGGACCGGGAGTGAACGTGGTGGACGGCGTGGTGCGCCGGCTGCGCACGGACATGCGCTATGACGTGAATGGCGCCCTGGCCGCCGCGGGCACGCCGCTCGTGCCGGTGGTGCAGGAGATGCTCGCCGCGCCGTACTTCCTGGCCCCACCGCCCAAGTCCACCGGTCGCGAGCTGTTCGACGCCGCCTACATCGAGCGATTCATGGCGCGCTGCCGCGAGGTGGATGTTGCCGTGCGCGACGAGGACATCATTGCGAGCGCCACGCTGCTTACCGCGCGCAGCATCGCGGATGCCTACCGCCGCTTCCTGCCGGAGCCGGTGGAGGAGGTGCTGGTGTCGGGCGGGGGCGCGGCGAATCCGGTGCTGCTCGCGATGCTGGAGCGGGAGATCGCGCCGCTGACCGTGCGCCGCTTCGAGGACTTCTACTTCGACGGCGAGGCCAAGGAAGCGGTCGCGTTCGCGCTGCTCGCGCACCTGCACCTGGAAGGCCTTCCCGGCAACGTGCCGCGCGCGACCGGCGCGAAGGGGCCGCGCATACTCGGGAAGCTGACGCCGGCGTAGCCCTGGCGCGCTCCACACGTATTGGTCTCCTGGCGAACTCGCGATCGTGGTTCCAACGGAAACGGCCGCGGAACCACTGATACGGAATTCCGCGGACAGGTCAACTACAGCGCCTTGATAAAAGCACACCCATCGAGCTCGAACCCGATGGGTGTGCCGTTACAAAGGTTGTGCTGTTGCTGTTGCGGTTGCCAGGTCGCGAGTGCGCCAACAGACCACTACGTGTGGAGCGCGCCGAGCCCCCGCGCGCCTGGCCCTAGCGAACGATCCCCTTCGCCTCAGCCGGCAGGAACTCCGCCAGGCGATCGCTCGGCACGGCGTACACGATCTTGCCGCCGCTCTCGGCGGCGCCGCCCCACACCACGCCCACCACGTAGCCGCGCGAGTCGAACACCGGGCTGCCGCTCGAACCGTGGCCCGCGTACGAGTCGATCTGCAGCAGGCTGGGAATGTGCTTGCTCACCATGCCGCCCTGCAGCGTGGTGTTCACCTTCGCGCCGTCCATCGGCAGGTCGAGCGAGTGCGGGAAGCCGATCACCACCACGCCGGCCCCCGGTTGGAGCGAGCCGCTGGTGGGGCCGCTCACGCCCGCGACCACCGGGTACGTGCCCGGCACGTCGAGCTGCACGAGCGCGACGTCCATGTCGTCCTGCTCGCTCACCTTCACCACGTGCGCGGGCACCCACTGCGCGGTGTTCGCGAACTTGATCACGAGGCGGCTGGGCGCCGCGCCGGTCTCGCTCTTCACGTTGTGGCGGTTGGTCACCAGCAGCCCACTGGCCGTCACGCCGAACGCGGTGCCGCCGTAGGGCTTGCCATCGAGCTCGCTCACCAGGAACGCGACCGCTCCATCGTTGCGCCGCGAGATCGCGCTCGGGTCGAGCGCGGCGAGCCCCTGCTGCATGATGTTGTTGCGCGTGATCGCGTTGCGCAGCTCGAGCGCCTTCTCGGGCGCCGCTCCCTCGCGCGCCGCGAGCTTGCGCAGCGAGTCGTTCGAGCGGCGGATGGACGCGAACATCGCGGTGTCGACGCCCTGCAACCGCGCGCGCAGCTGCGACTCCGTCGCCTGGTTCTGGGCGAGCAGGTCCGACATCTGCTGCACCTGCTTCTCGCTCTCGCGGTTACCCAGCCAGAATGCGATGGCCACCCCGAGCACGGCCACCCCGGTGGCCACGAGCAGCATCTGCTTGATCGAGCGCGTCTGGTCGCTCACGGCCTCGGCGATGCGCTCCACCGTGGGGCGACGGTCGGGTGCGTGCAGCAGGGGCGCGGACACCGGAGTGGCGGGCGGGCCCGAGGCGCGCTGCGCCTGCGACGACACGCGCGTTGCGGGCGCCGGCGCATCGGCCATGTGCACGGCGAGCTGCGGGCCCGCCTGTCCCAGCGTCACCAGGTCGCCGCTGCGCAGCTCCACGGTGCCATTCACGCGCACGCCGTTGACGAAGGTGCCGTTCGTGCTCCCCTCGTCGCGCACCGTCCAGCGGCCATCTACGCCGCGCAGCTCCGCATGGCGCGTGGAGACGTCGAGATCGCGCTCCGGATCGAACTGCAGGTCGCTCATCGGGTGACGCCCGAGCGCGATGACTGACTTGTCGAACCGGACCTTCTGTCCTGCCTTGGCACCACTCAGGACATGGATCTCGAGCGACATGGCACTAGCTCCGTGGCGAGCCTGCCGCCGGCGATGTGGTGGATGGCAGGGGAGTGACCTTGCGCGCGGTCCGGAAGATGAACCATCCCGCGGCAATCACGAGCGCCACGAAGAGCAGCGTCGCCCAGGTCATGCCCCGGCCGCGTCGCGCATCGGTGACCTTCGGTGCGACCGGCGCACTCGGGCGCTGCGCGGGCGGCACTTCCAGCGTGATCGCATCGGGCACCGCCGCCGCGACAGCCGCGCCGACCGGCACGGTGGGACGGCCCCCACCGGTCTCACGCGGGCGCTCGACCGCCGGGGACTGTCCCGAGTCGGCGAGCGCGAACACCCGATGGCCGACCTCGTCCGCCTGCGACACGGATTCGAGTCCTTCGCCGTCGAAGCGCGCCGCGATCACCGTGATGTTGTCGGGGCCGCCGCGCTCGTTCGCCTTGTCGATGAGCCGCTTGCACGCCGAGACCAGGTCGGCCTCCTCGCGGATCACCTGCGAGATCTCGTCGCGGCTCACCTGCCCGGAGAGCCCGTCGCTGCAGAGCACCAGCACGTCGTTCCTGCGGACGCGCTGGTGCGTGAGGTCCACCTTGATGGACTGCTCGGGGCCGAGCGCCTGGAGGATGATGTTGCGGCGCTCGCTGTGCTCCGCCTCTTCCTCCGTGAGCTCGCCGGCCTCGATCAGCTTCTGCATCAGCGACTGGTCCTTCGTGATCTGCCGCGCCACGCCATCGCGCACGAGGTAGGCGCGACTGTCGCCGACCTGCGCGAGGTAGAGCGAGTCGGACAGCAGGCCGGCGATCGTGGCCGTGGTGCCCATGCCGCGATACTCGGGATGGTTCGCCGCGTATGCGTGGATCTCGCGGTTGGCGGCCACGGCGGCGCGCTTGATCGCGCCGGCGAACTCGTCGTCGCCGGGGGTCGCGACCTTCATCCACTGGTCGCGCAGCTCGCGGAGCACGATCTCGGTGGCCATTGCGCTGGCGATCTCGCCGGCGGCGGCGCCCCCCATGCCGTCGGCCACCATGAAGAGCGTGCCGCGCTCGCCGCTGGTGTGGGTGCGCACCTGCGGCTGCAGCGAGGCGTTGTCAGCCGTGAGGTCGGCGACGACGAACGCGTCCTCGTTGTGCTCGCGCGTGCGGCCCACGTCGGTGCGGCCGAACACGTGCACGATCACGTCACCGCGGCGAGCGCCGGTCATGGGCGAGGTTGGGGTCGGGTTGGAGACGGTCACTTACCGCAGTCCGCAAGCTTGATGATGTTCGCGACCCGCGACTCGAACGGCGTGCCCTTCGACAGGCCCTCGACGTCGGAGACCGCGTCGCAGGCCTTTTTCGCATTGTTGCGCGTGGCTTCCGCCTCGGCGCGCAGGAGCGCCGCGCGCACCTTCTGCGTGTTCGTGAGCTTCTGTGCTTCCACGAGGTCGAGCCTCGGGATGGCGCGGCCAGCGGCGGCTTCGTCGCCCTTGTCCAGCACCTTCATGCGCTCGACCTGGTCGAGCTCATTGTCCACGTCGAAGGAAGGCGCTCCACCGCCACTCGGCGTCGCCAGCGGCTGGTTCAGCTTCGTGGCGGTCCTTCCCGGATCAGCCGCCGGCGCCTGCCCGCTGGGCGCGTTCGACGCGACCTGCTGCGTGCCCGACGGGCTTCCCTGCGAAACCGCAGCCGGCAGTGACGTGGAATCCACCGGCTTCACCGCGCTCCCCTTGTTCATGAAGAAGAACGCGCCGGCCGCCGCAGCGAGCAACACGATTCCACCGCCCGCCATCAGCGGCATCTTGCTCTTGCCGGCCGGCGACACGGGCCCCGGCGCCACCGTACCCGGCGCCGGCACCACCGGCGCCGGCGCTGCCGGTGCCGCCCCCGGAACCGCGGCGGCGATGCGCGTGGCGGGCACGCTCTGCGCCCCCATCACCATCGTCCCGTCGGTGGACATCGCGCTCGCGGGCATCGACTCGACCGCCTTGTACAGCTCCTTCCCGAACTGGTTCGCCGTCTGGTAGCGGAGGCTCGCGTCGCGCTCGAGCGCCTTGTTCAGCACGTCCTGCACTTCCGCCGACCAGGTGGTGTCGCCCTTCATCTCCGCCAGCTGCCGCGGCTTGTCCGTGAGTCGCATGATCATCGACTCCTGCACGGTCTCCGCCGGGAAGGGCAGCTTGCCCGTGAGCATGTTGAAGGCGACCAGGCCGAGCGCGTAGATGTCGCTGCGCCCATCCAGCTTGTCGCCCGCGAGCTGCTCGGGGCTCATGTACTCGGGCGTGCCGACCACGAGGCCGGTCTTCGTCACTTTCTGCGCCTCGCTGTTCGCCGCCTTCGCGATGCCGAAGTCCACCACCTTCACGCAATCGCTGCCGTCGCGATTCTTCGTGAGCATGATGTTGTCCGGCTTGAGGTCGCGATGCACGATGCCCATGTCGTGGGCGACGGACAGCGCCTCGCCCGTCTGCCGCGCGATGTCCGCGGCGCGCAGCGGGTTGAGCGCGCCCTGGTCCTCGATCAGCCCGTTGAGCGACTGCCCCTCGATGTATTCCATCGCGAGGTAGATGATCCCCTCGGGCGTCTCGCCGAAGTCGTACACGGCGCAGACGTTCGGGTGGTTGATCCGGCTCGCGTTGCTCGCCTCGCGATTGAAGCGGCTGATCGCGTCCGAGTCGTTCACCATCCCCGGGTTCATCACCTTCACCGCGCTCTTGCGGCCCATCTTCACGTGCTCGGCCAGGTACACCTGGCCCATGCCGCCCTCACCGAGCTTGCGCAGCACGTGGTAGCGGTCGGCGATGATGGAGCCCACCAGGTCGGTGGCCCCCTCCTGCATGCGCAGCGTGGTGCCGTCCTTGGGACAGAAGCGCTGGTCCAGCTCGTACTCCGTGCCGCACTGCGGACAAATCTTCAAGGCGCTCACACGCTCTCCACTCGCAGGATCTGGTCACCGATGAGGACCCGCTGGCCGCGCCTCAGTGCGCGCTCGCCACGGACCGCCATCGCCACGCCGTTCCGGCTGCCCGCGTCCTGGAGGAAGAATTCGGCGTCCTCCGAGACGATTTCAGCGTGCTTCGAACTCATTGTCTGGTCGTACGGAAAGAGCCAGTCTCCCGTTTCCCGGCCGAGCACCACCGAGCGCCCGGGCGAGAGGTGGAAGCTGTCGCGGCAGCTGCCGTCCGCGCGCAGCTGCTCCAGCACCGCAACGTCGGCGGATGGAAGCAGGGAGCCCATGCGGCGCGTCGCGTCGGCCTCCGGCGGGTGCGGTCCGGGATAGCCAAGGCGCCGAAAGCGCAGGATCTGCGAGCCGACCAGCACGAGATCGCCATCCCCAAGCTTGGCTGGCTGGTCGAGGAAGGTCCAGCTTCCATTCCTGGATCCGAGGTCCCGGAGCCAGAGCTGGCCGTCCCGAAGGTCGAAGCGGGCGTGCAGGGGCGACATGTAGACGTCGCCCTCGAACTTGATGTCCGCGTCCCCTCGACCGATCACCGCCTCGCCGCGATCGAGCGTGTAGCTCTGCGACGGCTCCCCCGCATCGTCCAGCAGGGCGAGCTTGGGGCCCGCGTCCCGCCGCACGGTCCCGAGGACTGCCGTGCCCCCCGCGACTTGAGGGGACGTCATCTGGACGGAGACACGTTGCCCCACGCGATGGCCGCAGCGGGCGCAGAACAGGTCCACGCCCTTCGTGATGCCGGCGCCGCAGCCCGGGCAGCTCGACTCGCTGGCCGTCGCGGTGACCTTGTTGCCGCAGTGCCCGCAGAAGGGGAGCGTGGGGTCGGTCGGCTTGCCGCACTTCGTGCAGTTCGCCGGGCTGCCGCCCTGCGGGGATACGCGCGTGTGCGGCATCGCGCCGCCGGCGCCAGCGCTGGCACGCGCGGCCTGCGCCGCGAGCGCAGCGTATTCGGCCGGCGATCCCGCGGAAGAGGGATTGTAGGCCGGCACGACGCGGGCAGCGGACGGATTCAGCGGTTTTCCGCAGTCGATGCAGAAGCGCGAGTCCGAATCGTGCTCGCGGCCACAGAAGGCGCAGGAGGTCACGCGGGGCGCTCGGAGGGGAAAAACACCATGGGGCGCGAATATAGGTCTCGGCGCGGGGCGAGGTCAATGAAATGAAGGCTTGATGAACCCTCCGGCGCGGGTTGTGCGCCTCGTCACCAAGGCTCGCCCACGCCCCTCCGCGCACCTAGCTTCCCGCCCATGACACTGCGCCGCTCGCGCCACGCCCTGCCGCTGGTCGCCCTGGCCCTGGCCGCCTGCGGTCGCGCGGCCCCCATGGTGGCTCCCACGCCGGTGGCAGCGGCCGTCAGCGCCACGCCCGCCCCGCCCCTGCCACTGCCGGCCGTGCCGCCCGTGGATGGCCCGCTGGCGCTCACCGTGGTCTATCCGCCCGCGGGCAGCACGGTGACGTCCCGCGACTCGAACTTCATCCTCGGCTCGATCGGCAGTGGCCGGGCGACGCTGACGATCAATGGGGTGGCCGCCCACGTCGCGCCGAACGGCGCGTTCATCGGCTGGCTGGCCAATCCCCCGGCCGACGCCCCGCGATACGAGCTGGTGGCGGTGCGTGGCGCTGATACCGCTCGGGCCACGCACACGGTGAGGATTTCCTCACGCATGGCGTTCCCGACCAGCGGGCGCCTGGTGGTGGACAGCGCCAACGCCGCGCCGCGCGGCCCGCTCTGGCGGCGAGACGACGAGCTGGTTCGCGTGTCCCTGCGCGCGCCCGCCAACGCCGCCGTGTGGCTGCGCGCGGGCAGCGAGAGCTTCCAGCTTCGTCCTGCCTCGCGTGACAGCACCACGTGGGCGCTCGACGTCCCCGCCCGTGCGCTGCGCGGCCAGAACGCGCTGGATGCGGAATGGCTCGACCAGCGCGTGCACGTCCCCATCGCCACCATCGAGCGTCCGGAGCGCGCCGACGGCCTGCTGCGCCGCGTGCGCGCCGGCCACCTGCCGGGCGCGGTAAACGACACCGACTGGGTGATCAACGGACGCCCGCAACCCGGCGAGACCTATCGCTGGATGCTCTTCCCCGGCACGGCGCTCGACGTCACCGGCCGCGAGGGCGACTTCTGGCGCGTGCGCCTGGACGGCCAGCTCGAGATCTTCGTGCCGGTCGCCGAGACGGATTCATTGCCGTCGTCGGCATTCCCCGTGCGGCGCATTGCGGGCAACGTCCGCGTGCGCGCGACCGCCGAGTACAGCGACGTGGTGGTTCCCGTGGGCGAGAAGCCCGCGTACTTCGTGGAGCAGCGCGGCGACCGCACCGAGCTCACGCTATATGGCACGCAGGGAAACACCGACGCGGTGAACTACGCGCTGCGTGACTCGCTCGTGCGCTCCGTGGAATGGGTGAGCGACGCGTCCGACCGCGTGCGCTTCACGGTGGCCACCAACGGCGCACCGTTCGGCTACCTGGTGCTGTGGGAGCGGGGAAGCGTGGTGCTTCGGCTGCGGCGCGCGCCAGTCATCGACCGCTCGCGTCCGCTCGCGGGGCTGGTGATCGTGGTGGACCCGGGGCATCCGCCCGCCGGCGCCACCGGTCCCACCGGCCTGTACGAGCCGCAGGCCACGCTCCCGGTCGGCGAGCGCCTGCGACGCATCCTCATCGAGCGCGGCGCGACCGTGGTCATGACGCGAACCACCGCGGCCCCGGTCGCGCTCTACGACCGCGCCGTTATCGCGCGACGCGCGAACGGCCACGCGTTCGTGTCGATCCACCTCAATGCGTATCCCGACGGCGTGAACCCGTTCACGGCGCCGAATGGCAGCGGCACCTACTTCTACCGGCCGCAATCGGAACCGCTCGCGCGCGCGGTGCAGCGCGCGCTGCTGCCGCAACTCGGCCTCGCGGATGAGGGAGTGCTGATGCGCAGCTTTGCGGTGGTGCGCCAGACCTGGATGCCCTCGGTGCTCACCGAGGGCGCGTTCGTGATCATTCCTGAACAGGAAGCGGCGATGCGCACGCCCGAATACCAGGAGCGCTACGCGCGCGGCGTTGCCGACGGCCTCGAGGCGTACTTCCGCGCCCTCGGGGCATCGCGCCCGTGAGGATCGCCCTCGGGGCGCTCGCGCTCGCCGCCCTCTGCTCGAGCGCGGGCGTCCGCGCGGGTGCGCAGGTGAATCCGCGCGGCCGCTACGAGACCATCGAGACCGCGCACTTCCGCGTGCACTTCCGGCCGGCCGTGGAGGGGATCGCGCGACGGGCCGCGGCAAACGCCGAGGTGGCCTGGTCGCAGCTCTCGGCCGAGCTCGTGCCGCCGCGCGGCAAGGTGGACGTCCTGCTGGCCGACGACGTGGACTACACCAATGGCTTTGCCGGCGTGTCGCCGAGCAACCGCATCACGCTCTACCTGCAGCCGCCGGTGCACGACGCGTCGCTGCGCTACACCGATGACTTCAATGCGCTGATCATCACCCACGAGCTCACGCACATCTTCCAGCTCGACCGCAGCCGCGGCATCTGGCGGCTGGCGCAGCGGGTGTTCGGGCGTGAGTCGGCGCTCTTCCCGAACAGCAGCCTTCCCTCGTGGCTGCTGGAGGGCATGGCCGTCTACTACGAGTCGCGCATCACCGGCACCGGGCGATTGAACGGCTCGTCGCACGAGATGATCGCCCGCGCCGCCGCGATCGAGCATCGGCTGCCGCGCATCGACCAGCTGTCACTGTCCTCGCCGGTGTTCCCGTATGGAGACCGCGCCTACGGCTACGGCTCGCTATTCGTGGACTACATGGCGCACCGCTATGGCGCGGGCAGGGTGCACGAATACGTGGAGGCGTCGAGCGTCGCGCTGTTGCCCGTGCTGCTGGATCCGTACGCGAAGCGCGGCTTCGGCGCGAGCTTCAGCAGTGCGTTTCGCGCGTGGAGCGACTCCGTGATCGCGAGCGTGGCCGTGGCGCGCGCGCCGCTGCCCGCGTGGCGCGACCTCTCGCACGAGGGCGGATACGCGAACGATCCACGCTGGGACGGGGATGGCGCGATCACCTACACCGGCGCGCGCCCGCAGGAGGTGTTCGGCGCGTTTCGCGTGGACACTGCCGGGCGCCGCACGCGCATCGGGCGCCGCAACTCCGAGGGGCCGAACGTGCGCCTCGCCGACGGCGCGCTGCTCTTCTCGCAGCAGGAGTTCACCGCGCCGAACGTGCTGCGCAGCGACCTGTTCGTGCAGTCGCGCGGCGGCCGGGTGAAGCGACTGACGAACGGTGCGCGCCTGTCGCTGCCGGATGCGCGGCGCGACGGCGCGATCGTCGCCGTGCAGGCACTCCCCGGCATCACCCGCCTGGTGCTGCTCGACCGCAACGGGCGCAACCAGCGCGTGCTGACGTCGGCCAGCCTCGACGAGCTCTGGACCGAGCCGCGCTGGTCGCCCGACGGCCTGCACGTGGCCGCCATTCGCTGGCGCCGCGGCGGCATCTCCGAGGTGGCCGTGGTGGACACCAGCGGCGCGATCGTGCAGCGCATCGCCGCATTGCACAGCGTGCAATCGACGCCGAGCTGGGCGCCCGACGGCGCGTCCATCGTGTTCTCGTCCGACCGCACCGGCGTCACGCAGCTCTATCGAGCGGCGTTCGTGCCGGGCTCCACGGGCGGCAGCTCGCGCTTCGTGCGCCTCAGTGACGTGCAGACGGGACTCTTCACGCCGCTCATCTCGGCGGATGGCGCGCGCCTCGCGGCGCTCGTCTATCGCGGCGACGGCTTTCACGTGGGCATCGCGCCGACCCCGGCCGCGGGCGACACGATCGTGGAGGCGCTGGCCGACCCGAACTTCCCGGCGGCGCGACACTTCGATGGGGCGGCGCGCCCGTATTCGCCCTGGCGGCAGCTGCTGCCGCGCTACTGGCAGCCGGTGGTGAACTCCGGTGCACCCGCCGGCGGCTATCGCCTTGGCGGCAACACGAGCGGAAGCGACATCGCCGGCAAGCACTACTACTCTGCGCAGCTCGAGATCCCGACCGATGCGAGCGGCGTGGCGGCGAGCGCGTTCTATCGTTACTCCGGACTGTCGCGCCCGTACTTCGATTTCTTTGCGTCGCAGGACTGGGAGCGCTTTTCGGCCATTCGCGAGCCCGTGGACACGGCGCGCGTGATCGGCACGCTGCGTCGGCGCACGCGCGACATGGAGGCGGACGTGGTGTTTGCGCGGCCGCGCGTCCGCACCTTCACGTCGTTCACGCTCGGTGCCGGCGTGGAGCGGCGCGAGTTCGCCAGCGACCCCGCGCCGCTGCTCGCTGCCCTGGATGATCGCTTCCTGCGCGGCGCATGGACGCCGCGCCTCGTTGCTTCCACGCAATGGTCGAACACGAAGCGGCCGATCACGAGCATCTCGGCGGAGGACGGAGTGTCGCTCGCGTTCACCACGCGGCTGCGGCAGCAGCAGGGGGCAGCAGCGCGCACGCGGTCGGTGTCGTCGGTGTTGCAGGGCACCGGCTATCTCGCGCTGCCGTTCATCCCCGGGTATGCGCACCACGTGATCGCGGTGCGGGCCGCGGGGGGCTGGGCGGATGCGAACAGCAGCGGCTACTACGAGGTCGGCGGCACGAGCGGCGGCACCATCGAGGTGGTACCGGGACTGGTGCTCGGCGAGGGCGCGAAGACCTTCGGCGTGCGCGGGTTTCCCGCACAATCACTGGTCGGCATTCGCGCGTACGCCGGCTCTGCCGAATATCGCGCCCCCCTCGCGCTGCTGGGGCGGGGAATCGGTGCGCTGCCGCTGTTCCTCGACCGGAGCGCGATCTCGCTGTTCTACGACCGGGGCTCTGCCTGGTGCCCCCGGCGCGAGGCGCCGAACCAGGTCTGCAACTTCCTGTCGCTCACGCAGCGGCACCTGCTTTCGTCGGTGGGTGCGGAGCTGGAGCTGAACGCCGCCGTGTTCGCATGGGAGGGCCCCGACCGCTTCCGCCTGGGAGTCGCGCTCCCGCAGGCGGGGCGTGACCTGGTGGGCGTCTCGCGGGCCGCGATGTACGTGAGCGTGGGGTTGGCGTATTGAACCCAGTAGTCAAGCCGTGACCTTTGCCCCACGCCAGGCGAACTTTCATCCATGTCCCGGCCCGCTGGAATCCACCCCTCCGCCTTCATCCATCCGCAGGCGGTGGTGTGCGGTGACGTGACCCTCGGCGCTCGCGTCTCGGTGTGGCCCACGGCGGTGATCCGGGGCGATACGGACCGGATCACGATCGGGGATGAATCCAACGTCCAGGATGGTTCGGTGATCCACGTGGACGCGGGCGTCCCGACCGTGATCGGGCCTCGAGTGGCGATCGGCCACCGTGCGATCGTGCATGGAGCCACGATCGAGGAAGGGTGCCTGGTAGGGATGGGCGCCATCCTCCTGAACGGGGTCCACGTAGGCACAGGATCGATCGTGGGAGCCGGCGCAGTCTGCCGGGAGGGAATGGTCATCCCGCCGAACTCGCTGGTCCTGGGAGTTCCTGGGCGGGTGGTTCGCGAAACCACTGCTGGCGACCGCGACCGGATCGCCCGGACGGTGGAGGCCTACGTCGCGCTGCAGCAGGCTCACCAGCGCGGTGACCATCCCCTGATCCGATAGTCTACATTCCGGCTCGTGTTTCCGGGCAAGTGATGTCCGGATGGAGCCGAGTTTGCGATGATGGAGACTCCCGCCTGGCTTGCCTGGACCCGCGAATGGAGCTCGGAGTCAAGTCGTTGGGGTAAAAGAGATTGAACTGTTCGGAGCCGGTCCAAATTGGCCGATCCTTGCGTGAATATCGAGTGAATCCGGAGCTGCGCGGTGGTTCTCCACCAACTATCCACGCGATCTCCACGTCTGTGATGTTGATATCGTAAGTATGAGTCGCACAAGCGGTTACGACGGGACTGGCGCGGAATCACGAACCCGGGTAAAATGCCCGCCCTGCCTGAAGTGCCCCGAGTCATTCCCGCCTCGTCGCCTCTTCCGCACAATCGCCTTTCATTACCAGGGAGAGTTGCCATGCCCCACCCCGTAAATCCGCCCTCGGGTCCCGTCTCGCTCACGCAGAATGCGCGCACCGTACTGGAGAAGCGCTACCTGGTGAAGAACGAGAAGGGCAAGCCCGTGGAGCAGCCCGAAGACCTTTTCTGGCGCGTGGCGACGGTAGTCGCCGAGGCGGATCGACGATACGGGGCGAGCGATGGGGCGGTGGAGCAGGTGGCGGAGGAGTTCTACTTCCTCATGACGCAGCGCCGCTTCGAGCCGAACTCGCCCACGCTCATGAACGCGGGACGTCCGCTTGGGCAGCTCTCGGCCTGTTTCGTGTTGCCGGTCGAGGATGCGCTCGCCAACGGCAAGAACGGCATCTACGACACGCTCGGCTCCATGGCGCTCATCCACCAGAGCGGCGGCGGCACGGGCTTCAGCTTCTCGCGGCTGCGCGGCAAGGGCGCCATGGTGCGCTCGACGACCGGCGTCGCCAGCGGGCCGATCTCGTTCATGAAGCTGTATGACGCATCCACCGACGCGGTGAAGCAGGGCGGCACGCGCCGCGGGGCCAACATGGGCATCCTGCGCGTGGACCATCCGGACGTCCTCGACTTCATCTCGTGCAAGGAAGACCTCACGCAGATCACGAACTTCAACATCTCCGTGGCGATCACGCGGAAGTTCATGGAAGCGGTGAAGTCGAAGTCGTCGTACGACCTGATCGATCCGTCGAGCGGCAGCGTGGTCGGCCAGCTCGACGCGACCATGGTGTGGGACAAGATGATCCTCGGCGCGTGGCGCACCGGCGAGCCCGGCGTGTTCTTCGTGGACGAGGCCAATCGCTACAACCCGGTGCCGCACCTCGGCGCCTACGAGGCCACCAACCCGTGCGGTGAGCAGCCCCTCCTCCCGTACGACGTGTGCAACCTCGGCTCGATCAATGTCGGCCACTACGTGCGCGACGGCAGCATCGACTGGGATGCGTTCCGGCAGGACATCCACCTGTCCACGCACTTCCTCGACAACATCATCGACGTCAACAAGTACCCGCTCGCCGAGATCAACGACCTGTCGAAGCGCATCCGGCGCATCGGCCTGGGCGTGATGGGCTTTGCAGACGCGCTCGTGCGCCTCGGCATCGCCTACGACTCGCCGGAAGGCGTGGAGCTGGGCCGTCGCGTGATGGAGTTCGTGGACGTCGAGGGCAAGGTGGAGAGCGAGCGCCTCGCCAACGAGCGTGGCGCGTTCCCTGAGTGGGAGCAGTCCATCTGGGGACCGGACGCCACCGCGGCGCGCGACGAGAACGGCCAGCGCGTGCGTCCCATGCAGAAGCTGCGCAACTGCAACGTCACGACGGTCGCGCCCACGGGCACGATCTCGATCATTGCCGGGTGTTCGAGTGGCCTCGAGCCGCTGTTCGCGGTTGCGTTCATGCGCAACCAGGCGGGCGTGATGATGCCCGACGTCAACGAGGATTTCGTGGCGATCGCGAAGGCCGAGGGCTGGTACTCGGACGAGCTGGTCGAGCGCATTGCGAAGACGGGTTCGGTGCACCATCCGGAGGTGCCGGCCAAGTGGCAGCGCGTGTTCGTCACGGCGAACGCGATCCCGGCCGAGTGGCACATGAAGATGCAGGCGGCCTTCCAGCAGCACTGCGACTCCGCCATCTCGAAGACGACGAACTTCTCGCACACCGCCACGGTGGACGACGTCCGCAAGATCTACGAGATGGCGTACGACTCCCACTGCAAGGGCGTCACGGTGTACCGCGACGGCTCGCGCGACAACCAGGTGCTGTCGACGGGCGCCACGGAGACCGCGAAGGCGGAGCGCGAGAAGGGTGGCGCGCCCGCGGCCAGCCCGCGCGAGCTCGGGGAGCTCAAGGGCAACATCGCCGAGCTGGAGAACGAGATCAGCCGCCTGAAGAAGGCGCTGCTCGACAGCGAGGCGGAGAACCTGCAGCGCCGCGCCAAGCGCTCGCGTCCCGACAAGCTGCGCGGGACCACCATCCGCAAGGAGACGCCGCTCGGCACGATGTTCGTGAACATCACCGAGGACGACAAGGCACAGCCGTTCGAGGTGTTCCTCACGCTCGGCAAGGCCGGTGGTTCCGCGATGGCCGATGCAGAAGCCATGGGCCGCCTGATCTCCCTCGCGCTGCGCTCGGGGATCCCGCTCATGGAAGTGCACCGCCAGCTGCGCGGCATCTCGAGCGATCGCGCGGTGGGCCTCGGTCCGAACAAGGTGCTGTCGGTGCCGGACGCGATCGGCATCGCGCTGGAAGAGTGGTGGCGCGACCGGATCCAGGGCGTGCAGACGGAGCTCATCGTCAGCGAGCCCACGCGCAGCACGCCAGCGTCCACGCCCGTGTCAGTGGGTCACGTGACGAACGCCGGTGGCCAGCAGCAGGAGTTCGCGGCGTTCGACAGTGGCCAGGCGTTCATGGGCACGTGCCCGGATTGCGGCTCGCAGCTCGAGTACGCCGAGGGCTGCGTGAAGTGCCACGTGTGCGGCTTCTCGGAGTGCGGCTGATCGGCTTCGTTGCGCTCCACACGTAGGGGTCCCTCGGCGTAAGGGCGTCCCTGGTCTCCTCGGAAACAGCCGCGGACCAGCTGGAGCGGATTCCGCGGACACTGCAAAGCCAGGCTTTTGAAAACGCACACCCATCGGGCTTCGAGCTCGATGGGTGTGCTGTTATCAAAGGATCAGTTGTCGTGGTCGTTGTCGTATCCGCGACATCCGCACCAGTTCCGCGGCAGTTTCCGAGGAGACCAAGGATGCGAGTACGCCAAGAGACCATTACGTGTGTAGCGCACCTGCGCGCGACGCGCGTTACTCCCTCGGCAACCTCAACTCGAACGAGCTTCCAACTCCCACTTCGCTCGTGGCGGAAAGCGATCCGCCCATCGCCTCGGCCAGGCCGCGCGAGATGGCGAGCCCCAGGCCTGCGCCTTCCTTCGGCTGGTTGAGCGCGCGTCCGAGCTGCGTGAAGGGTGAGAACACCAGGTCCAGCTTGTCGGCGGGAATGCCCACGCCGGTGTCGGTCACCACCAGGCCGACCGTGTCCTCGGTGCAGGCGCAGCGCAGCGTTACCGTGCCCCCGGGGTTCGTCGCGCGCAGCGCGTTGGTCAGCAGGTTGAGGCAGACCTGCACGATGCGGTCTTCGTCGCCCAGCGCGTGGATGTCGTCGCCGCACGCCTCGTCGTGATACTCCACGCCCTTTCGCGACATCTGCGGTGCCACCATCGAGCCCACTGCCTCGATCACGTTGCGCAGCCGCACGCGTGAGCGCTCGACCTCCAGCTTGCCAGCTTCGAGCCGCGTGAAGCTCAGCAGGTCCTCGATCAGCACCATCAGGTGCTGCTGGTTGCGGCGCATGCGCGCGAGGTCGTCCTTCTGCTCCATAGACAGCGTGCCGCGCAGTCCCATGTCCCAGAGCTGCAGGAAGCTCATCGTGGCGTTGAGCGGTTGCCGCAGCTCGTGCGAGATCGTGCGCAGGAACTCGGTCTTGGCCGCGTTTGCCGCCGCCGCGTCACGGAGCAGTCGCGCCGTGTCGAGCGCCTGTCCGGCGCGCTGCCCCAGGTCGAGCGCGAGCGCGAGGTCGGCCTCCGTATAGCGGCGCTTCGACTCCGACGTGCAGAGCGTCAGCGACCCGAGTATGCGCTCGCGCGCGCGCAGCGGCACCACGATGATCGACGTGAACCCCAGCGCGCGCAGCAGCTCCAGCTGTCGCGCATCCCTCGCGCCCGCCACGAGCATCGCGTCGGTGAGCTCGGGGAGGAACATGGGGGTGCCGTGCCGCAGCACCGCCGGCACGCCCGCCTCATCGGACCAGTCGGTGGGATACTCGCTCACCAGCGTGTTGCCCAGCTCCATCTTCAGTGGGTCCTCGTGCACCACCGCCACCCGCTCGAGGCGCGGCGGCCACTCGGCGCTGTCCGGGTCGTCGAGTACGTCCACGGCGCACCAGTCGCCGAGCGTGGGAACGGCGGCGCGCGCCAGGTTCGAGAGGGTCTGCGCGTAGTCGGCAGACAGCCCGAGCAGGCGGCTCGCCTCGGCCAGGAACGCGGTGGCGCCCTGCGCCCTCCTTCTCTCCGTGATGTCCTGGAAGAACACCACCACGCCGCCATCACCGGCGGGATACGCCCGCGTCTCGATCCAGCGGCCGAGGGTGACGGCGAAGTCCTCCTGCGCCACCAGGTGGCCCTCCGTCAGCGCGCGACGGAAGCCGTGGACGAAGGGCGAGCGCTCCATCTCCGGCCAGATATCGAAGGGTGTCCGGCCCACCATCGCACTCGGCGGCATTCCCCACATCTCGGCGGCGCGCTCGTTCACGTAGGTGAAGCGCAGGTCCCGGTCGAAGGCGAAGAATCCATCCGTGATCGACTCGACCACTGCCTGCACCTGCTCACTGGCACGCACCGCGTCGGTGACGTCCATGCCATTCACGAAGATCCCCGATCGGGTGCCGTCGGGTTCCGTGAGGGGGGCGTAGATGAAGGTGAGGAAGCGCTTCTCCGCTGGAGCGCCGCGGACGCGCTGCAGCAGGATGGGAAGCTTTTCGCCCACGAACGGCGTGCCGGTGGCGAGCACCCCGTCCAGGAGCTCGATGAATCCCTGGTCGCGTACCTCGGGAATCGCCTCCACCGCGGAGAGCCCGACCACGTTGCGGTGCCCGACGAGCTGCAGGTAGCGCTCGTTGACCATCTCGAAGACGTGCGTGGGGCCACGCAGCACCGCGATGAAGGCGGGCGCCTGGCGGAACGCCTCCACGATGCGCGCCTCGGCGCGCTCGGCCACGAGCCGAGAGCGCTCGCGCTCCGTGACGTTCACCACCTCATGCAGCACCGCGACGGGAACACCGTTGGCTCCCAGGAGCGGGCGGCTGGACAGCTCCCAGTAGCGCTCCTCGAACCGCCCGCTGCCATCCACCGCGGCAATGTCGTAGCGCTGTACCGGAAGCACCACGCGGTCGCGCGTGGACACGGCGAGCTCGAACGAGCTGCGCACGTGGTGCGTGCCGTGTTCCTCGGTGGTCTCGAGGCTCTCGGGAAAGGCGTCGAAGATCCCCCGGCCTACGATGGCGCGTGCCGTGTGCGTGACGGCGAGGTACGCGTCGTTGACGTCGAGGATCGTCCACCGGTCGTCGAGCGCCACCACGATGGCGGCGGTGGACGACTGGTGGAAGATGAGGCTCGGGTCGAACGCGTCGGTCATCGGCGGGGTGGGGGTGGAAACGGCGCCGTTACTGCAAGAATCGCGGCGGCCGCACTGTCGCGAACGGGCGTGAAAAAGGGCACCGGCGCCGGGCCGGTGCCCTCGTTCAGTGCGGGTGGCGCAATCAGGGCGCCGAGTTCACCGCGTGGAAATGCCAGTTGATGATCTCGTGCGTCTGGAATGCCGACCCGGTCGCCGAGGTGAAGCCGACCCAGGCGCGTCCATCGGCGTCGTACGGCGCGCCGTTGAACTTGGGGTCATCGTAGTTGAAGGGCTTCACCAGCACCTGGATGCCGTCCACCCACACGGTGATCACCTTGGCGGTCGCGTCGTACTTGATGCGCGCCGAGTGCACGCCGCCGTCCTTCATGATCAGGCCGGGGTAGTCGTCGAGGTTCACGTGGCCGAAGTCGCAGTTGGTGCCGGTGGCATCCACGTCGGCGGTGCCGCCGCTCATGATGCCGACTTCGTTGTCCGAGAGGTCGCCGGCGTTCTTCCACATGTCGAACTCGATCGCCACCGCGCGATGCATGCCGTGGTAGCCAATGCCCACGCCGAAGGTGCCGGCCTCGGTGCCGCTCGCATCCTCGAGCACGAACACGATGCCGTCAGCGCCGAGGCGCGGGTTGAGCGGATCCTGGTAGCCACCCATGCCGCCCGTCTGGAACTGGAAGGTGGTCTCGAACCCGTCGCGCACGTCCTGCTTCACCTTGGACCACGCGGTGCCGAGGTCGTTGGTGCGCGCCTCGGTGAGGCGCATGCGGCAGGGTCCCGTCGCATACGTCGTGTTCTGCAGGTTCAGGCCGCCCATGTCCGACTGGCAGAAGCGCTCGTAGTCGAGGTCGCGCGTTACCGTGACCTGCGCGGTGAGCGTGATGCCGTTGACCACGGCCGTGACGACCTGGATGGCGGGCTCGGTGCCGAGGAAGGTGCCGGTCGCATCGACGAGGCCCTTGGTGGGCTGGCTCACCGACCAGGTGATCGGCCCGGGCGTGACGACGTTGCCGAACTGGTCGTGCAGGCTCACCGTCAGCTGCTTCGACCCGAACACGCCCACCGATGAGGTGCCGGGGACGATGGCGCCGCTGATGATCGCGGGCAGCGCCTGCGTGACCGTGAGCACCGTGCTCACCGACAGGCCGCCTGCGGAGGCGGTGATGGTCGTGACGCCGCCGGCGACGCCGCTGGCGAGGCCGTTCGCATCGATGGTGGCGGCGGCGGGATTCGAGCTGGTCCAGCTGGTCGCCGCGGAGAGCGGCTGGCCGTGCAGGTCATACAGGACGGCGGTGAACTGCTGCGTCGCCGTGCTCTTGATCGTGGGCGTGAGCGGCGACAGCGCCAGTCGCGCCGGCAGGCCGGCGCCGATGCGGAACTTCACCGGCAGCGTCTCCTTCGACGTGATCACGACGAAGGCGTTCGGGTCATAGCTGCTCGCGTCCTTCTTCGTCGACAGCACCACCACGTCGGCGTACCCGATGCGGTAGCTGTCCACGTAGACGGAGGCGCGGTACTTGTGGTTCAGGTTGATCGCGTCCTTGCCCGCATCCCAGTTCGCCTGGTAATGCTCGCCATTCGCGGTTGCGGCGAAGCGATGGATGACGTTGAGGCACGCGTTGCCTGCGTCATTCAGCTCGCAGATCTCGACGATGGGAGAGAGCGTCGCATCCACCGCACCACCGCGGTCGCCGGGATTCGGCACCATGGGGGGAAGGAAGGCGAAGGAGCCGCCGGCGCCGTGCGGCGCATCGACGATCGCCGCGGAGGCGATCGGTCCCGTTGCCGTATTCGACACGGGCGAGAGCGGAGTGGAACCGTCGCGGCATGCAGCACCGGCCAGGACGAGCGCTGCAGCGAGAGTGCGGCGGAGCGTGATCTTCATCGTGGGATCTCCCCGGCGTCGGGATAGAGGTCCGTACATGCGATTCTGGCGGCGAACAGGACGGGTGCAATCAATGGCAGACCACGCAGCGCGTCCGTGACGTGCGTCACACCGTCGAGCGGAAGTTGTACGCTGTATAGACCCTATACGGTACGCCTTCAGGCCCTTTCGGTCAAGCTAGGCTTTCGCAACAGTCCGGGCCAAACGGCGCTATCCTTGGGAACGATGCGCTCCCAGGACCCGACCGCCGAGGACAGCCCGCTCTGGGACGATGCGCCAGCCACGCTGTACCCGGAGCTGCGGGGCGACTGCCTCACCGACGTCTGCGTGGTGGGGCTCGGCGGGTCCGGGCTGGCCGCCATGCGGGAACTGCAGTCCCTCGGCGTGAGGGTCGCCGGCATCGACGCCGGCCGGGTGGGCGGTGGGGCGGCGGGGCGGAACGGCGGCTTCCTGCTGGGTGGCCTCGCCCGGTTCCATCATGACGCGGTGGCGGCGCTGGGGCGCGAGCGGGCTCGCCGACTCTACCAGTCAACAATAGAAGAGATCGCGCGCATGGCCGCCGAGACGCCGCACGCCGTGTGGCGCAGCGGGTCACTGCGCATTGCCGATGATGAGGCGGAGGCCGAGGACTGCCGGCGACAGCTCGCGGCCATGCGCGAGGATGGCCTGGAGGTGGAGGCCTACGAGGGACCCGAAGGAACGGGACTCCTGTTTCCTCATGACGCAGGCTACCACCCACTGCGACGCTGCCGCACGCTCGCCGGCGAGGCGTCACGCGCGGGCGCGGAGATCCACGAGAACTCCCCCGCGGTGGCGATCGACGGGCGCGAGGTGCGCACGTCGCACGGCCGCATCGTGGCGGGCGCGGTGATCGTGGCGGTGGACGGCGCGCTCGACCTGGTGCTGCCCGAGCTCGAGCACGAAGTGCGCACCGCGCGCCTGCAGATGATCGGCACCGCGCCCACGCGCGAGGTGAACATCGCCCGGCCGGTGTACACGCGCTGGGGCTACGATTACTGGCAGCAGCTGCCCGATGGGCGCGTGGTGGTCGGGGGCGCGCGCGACCGCTTTGCCGACGACGAGTGGACGCACGAGGTGTCGACCACCCCGGGCGTGCAGGCCGCGCTCGAGCAGATCCTGCGTGACCGCGTGGGGGTGCGCGCGCCGGTCACGCACCGATGGGCTGCGCGCGTGGCGTTCACGGACAGCGGCCTTCCCATCTTCGACGAGGTGCGCCCTTCTGTGTGGGCGATCGGGGCCTACTCCGGCACCGGCAACGTGCTGGGCGCGATGTGCGGACGCGCGATCGCCCGCCGGGTGGTGGCGGACGACCGCGCGTTCGAGGAGCTGCTGTCGGGCTAGGCGAGAAAGGGCAAAAACCATTCAGCCGCGGACGAGCGCGGACGAGCGAGGAGAAGAGCGCGATTTTTTTCTTCTCCTCATTCTCCGCGCTCGTCCGCGCTAGTCCGCGGCAAAGCTGTTGCTCTCGCTGTTGCCGTTGCCGTTGCCGTTGCCGTTCTCCCTACGCCTGCGCCCTGGTGAGCTCGAGGTCGATCGAGATCCTGATCTCGTCGCTCACCAGCACGCCGCCCGTCTCGAGCGAGGCATTCCAGGTGAGGCCGTAGTCCGCGCGATTGATCTTCGTGGTGGCGGAGAAGCCCGCCTTGTCGTTGCCCCACGGATCGCGGCTGCGGCCTTCGTCGGTCACGTCCAGCGTCACGGTCCTGGTCACGTCACGAATCGTCAGCTCCCCGGTCAGCTTGTACTTGCCCTCGCCCGCGGGCGTCACGGCGTTGCTCGTGAAGCGGAGCGACGGGTACTTCTCGACGTCGAAGAAGTCGCCGGAGCGCAGGTGCGCGTCGCGCTGCTCCGACCGCGTGTCGATGCTCGCCGCACTGATCGTGACGTCGATGACGGCCGACTTCGCCTCATCGCCACCCACGGTCACCGTGCCGGCCACGTCGGCAAAGCGGCCCTTGACCGTCGCGATCATCAGGTGCTTCACGGCGAACTCGACGTGCGTATGTGCGCCATCGACCTGCCAGAGGGTGGTGGTTTCGGGCGTTGCGGTTGCTGACATGGGAATCTCCGGGAGTCCAGTGGATGGCTGAAAAGCTTCAACGTCAAATATCACAGTATTAAGATAATACTTCGACATCGAACGTCAAGTGGAACGCTTCGCGCGCCTCGTGGGCGTCGCCGAAGCGGGGTCATCGGGCCAGGGATGCCTGGGATAGCGACCCCGGAGGTCCTTCCGCACGTCGAAGTACGAGCTCGCCCAGAACCCCGCCAGGTCACGCGTGACCTGTACCGGACGCTGTGCCGGCGAAAGCAGGTGCAGGGTGAGCGGCACTCGCCCGCCTCCCACCGCCGGCGTCACCGAGACGCCGAACATCTCCTGGAGTCGCACCGACACGGCGGGCGCCAGCGGGTCTGCGTAGTCTATGGAGAGCCGCGACCCGGTCGGCGCCTCGTAGTGCGTGGGCGCCAGCGCATCCAGCCGGTTGCGCTCGGCCCAGGGCAGCGACTGGACCAGCAGCGCGCCCAGGTCCAGGCGCTCCACGTCCGACCAGCGACGCGACCCCTGCAGCGCCGGAGCGAGCCACTCGTCCAGTGTCGCGAGCAATGCCTCGTCGGAGACGTGAGGCCAGCGTGAGGGTTCCACCGTGGCGGCGAAGCGCAAGCGGTCGCGCAGCTGCATGGCATGATCGCGCCACGGAAGTGCCGCGATGCCCGCGTCGCGGATCACCTCGAGCAGCACGCGCAAGGATTCTTCCGCGCCCGGCTCAGCCAGGGTCACGCTCTCCAGCACCAGGGCGCCGAGCGTGCGGCGGCGGCGCGCGCGCACGGAGCGCGTGCGCTCGTCCCACTCCGCCACCTCTCGCGTGGTGACCTGCGCGGAGAACGAGAGCTCCACGTCAGCCCGGTCGATCGGCGCAGCGAGCAGCACGCGCCCTTCCGGGAGCTTGCCGTCGAGCACCGCCGCCACCAGCCATTCCTCGCGCGCGAGCGACTGCGAGCCCACCAGCTGCGCGCCGAGCCCGTTGCGCAGGCGATAGCGGGGAGCGTCACCCTCCCGGCGCTGCGCGATGCGGTCGGGGTATGCAAGCCCGACGAGGCGCCCGCACTCGGCATCACCGCCGCTCGCGCCCCGCTCCAGCCCGAGGGTGCGACGCAGCGACTGCGACTCCTCGCGCACGCGTCGCAGCGCGTCACGATCCACGCGCAGTCCGCGGTGTGACTGCTCCGGCGCTCCCGTGCGATGCAACAGCTCGAGGCGGAGCCTGATGTCGGCGTCGGCGCCCTCGAACGTCTCGCCGCGCAGCACGTCACGCTCGGCCAGCAATGCGGCCAGGTCGCAGGCGAGCCCGCCATGCTGCAGCTGCACGCCGGCCAGGACCATGTGGGCAAGGCGCGGGTGCACGGGAAATCGCGCCATCGCCAGTCCATGCGGAGTGGCACGCCCGCTGGCGTCCACCGCCTCGAGCTCGCGCAGCAGCTCGCGGGCCTGCAGCAGCGCTGATGCCGGGGGCGCGTCGAGCCACTCGAGTTGTAGCGGGTCCTCGATGCCGGCGGCCGCAAGCTCCAGCGCGAGCGGAGCGAGGTCGGCCTCGACGATCTCGGGGAGGCGGAATGGGCGGAGCTGCTGCTGCTCGTGCTCATTCCACAGTCGCACGCATGCCCCCGGCGCCACGCGACCGGCGCGTCCCGCGCGCTGCTGCGCGGAGGCCTGCGTGACGCGGACGGTCTCGAGCCGCGTCATCCCCGTGCGCGGCGAGAAGCGCGGCACGCGCGAGAGGCCCGCGTCGACCACCACGCGAATGCCCTCGATGGTGAGGCTCGTCTCGGCGATGTCGGTCGCGAGCAACACGCGCCGGCGTCCCTGCGGGTCCGGCATGATTGCGCGATCCTGCTCCGCATTGCCGAGGGCGCCGAACAGCGGCGCCACCACCACGTCGTTCGCGAGCGACTCGAGGCGTTCCGCGGTGCGCATGATCTCGCCCGCGCCCGGCAGGAACACCAGCAGGTCGCCCTCGTGCGCCGCGAGCGCCTCGCGCACGGCCGCGGCGGCCGCGTCCTCCACGCGCTGCCGGTCGCGCACCGGCCGATAGTGGAGGGCCACTGGAAACGCGCGGCCGAGGCTCGTGATCACTCGCGCACCGCCAAGCAGCATCGCCACGGGCGCCGTGTCGATGGTTGCCGACATGACGAGCACTCGCAGCTCCTCTCGCAACAGGGCACGGGACTGCAGCGCCAGGGCGAGCCCGAGGTCTCCCTGCAGGTTGCGCTCGTGAAACTCGTCGAAGATCACGAGCCCCACGCCGGCGAGCGTGGGGTCGTGCTGGATCATCCGCGTGAGGATGCCCTCGGTCACGACCTCGATGCGCGTGTCTCGGCTCACCCGCGACTCGTGGCGGACGCGAAAGCCCACCGTGCGTCCCACCGGCTCCCCGAGCGTGTCGGCCATGCGGCGCGCGCTGGCGCGGGCGGCGAGCCGCCGCGGTTCGAGCATGAGGATCTTCTGCCCCTGCAGCCACGGCGACTCGAGCAGCGCGAGCGGCACGCGCGTGGTCTTGCCGGCGCCGGGGGGCGCCTGCAACACGGCGGAGGTGCCCGCCTCGAGCGCGAGCCGGAGCTCATCGAGCACCTGGTCGATCGGCAGGGTCATGGCTTGAGTTTAATGGCTGGATCGCCTGCCGCCGGGTGCCGCGCGTCGCTAGCGTGAAGTCATGACGCAACGCCTGTACTACGAGGATGCGCGGCTCGCGGAGTTCCATGCGGTGGTCACGGAAGTCTCGGCCTCCGGGCGCGAGGTCTACCTCGATCGATCCGCGTTCTACCCCACCTCGGGCGGCCAGCCGCATGACACGGGCACCCTGGATGCTGCTCGCGTGGTGGACGTGGTCGATGAGGACGACCGCGTGTCGCATCACGTCGTGGGACCGGTGCCGGCGGTGGGCGATCGTGTGCACGGCACCATCGACTGGCCGCGCCGGCTCGATCACATGCAGCAGCACACCGGGCAGCACCTGCTTTCGGCACTGCTCGACGACCACCATGGCATGCCGACATTATCCGTGCACTTCGGCGACGAGCGCGCCACGCTGGACGTGCGCGAGGATGCGTCCGCGCCGCAGCTCCTGCGTGGACTGGAGCAGCGCGCCAACGAGGTGATTGCCGAGAACCGCGAAGTGCGCGTCTCGTTCGCGGACTCTTCGCTGGTCGGCACGCTGAGGAAGCCCACGGCGCGCTCCGGCAGCATTCGCATCGTCGAGATCGATGGCATCGATCGCAGCGCATGCGGCGGAACGCACGTCTCGCGCACCGGCGAGATCGGCGCCGTGCTGCTGCGCGACGTGGAACGCGTGCGCGAGGGCACGCGCATCTCGTTCACCTGCGGGCTGCGCGCGGTGCGCGCGTCGCGACAGGAATTCGAGGCGCTCTCCACTGCCTCGCGAGTGCTCTCCGCGCAGCCGCTGGAACTGTCACAGGCGGTGAGCACGCAGCTGTCACGACTCGAGGCGCTCGAGAAGCAGCTGCGTCGCGTGCGCGATGAACGCGACGCGCTCCACGCGAGCGCACTCCATGCCGGCGCGGTGCAGGCCGAGGGCGGTTGGCGGCGAATCGTCGTTCGGTTCCCGAGCGCCACCGCGGAGGAGATGACGGGGCTCGGGCAGAAGGCCTGCGCGATGGGCGCGGTGACATTCATCGGAATGAGCGAGGAGCCGGCGGCGGTCGTCTACGGCGCCAGTGAGGGCCTCGGCCTGCACGCGGGACAGCTGCTGCGCTCGGCGCTACAATCGAGTGGCGGCCGAGGTGGGGGATCGCCACGCATGGCGCAGGGCGTCGTCGCCGATCCGTCGCAGCTCGAGGTGGTGCTCGCGCTGCTGCCCTGACGCTAGACGACCACCTTCAGCGCGCCGGGCAGCACGTCCACCTCGAACACGTCGCCGCGCGCGAGGAGGTCGCCGTCGCCCACGAACTGCTCCGGCTTCGAGGTGCGAATGGTCGCACGCGTGGCGCGGACCACGGTGAGCACGTCGGCTGGCACCTCCGCCCCGCGCGCCATGCGCGCCAGATTCCTCAGCAGGGTGGCGCGCCCGCCTGCCGGCACCCAGCACAGCTCGATCACGCCGTCGGACGCACTCGCGTTCACGGGAAGCGCGAGGCCCGCCCCAAGCGTACGGTGGTTGGTCACGAACAGCACGTGCGCATGCGCCTCCACCTGTCGCAGCACGCCATCCGGCCCGGTGATGGAGAGGCGAAAGTCGATGGTGCCGTCGACGCTGGTGAGGATGTTGAACACACTCGCCATGGTGTAGGCGCGCCCCCCGATGGAGTCCACCAGGCGCCGCAAGAGGCCGCCGCGCGACTTGAGCCCCGAGACCAGCAGCGCGCTGTGCGCAGCCAGGCCCATGCCCCCCACCGTGAGGAAGCAGCGGCCGTTCACGCGCGCCACGTCGATCGGCCGCACCTGCATGTCGAGCAGTCGCTCGGCGGCCAGGGTTACGTCGCCCGGAATCCCCAGCTCGCGCGCCAGGTCATTGCCCGTTCCGAGGGGCAGCAGGGCGAGTGGAGTGTCGGTGCCGAGCAGCGCTCCCGCCAGCACGTTGGCCGATCCGTCACCACCGGCGGAAACCACCACCGCGGCGCCGTCCAGCGCGTGACGCCGCGCGAGCGCCGCGCCCTCCTGCACGTCGATCGGCAGCACCAGCTCCACGCGGAACTTGCGCGCGAGGATCTCCCGCACGGGGCCCTGCCATCCGCCATGCCGCGCGCCACGCGAACGCCCGTTCACCACCAGCACCGCCACGGGGCGGCGCAGTCCAGCCGCGGAGTTGCGCGGGGGTGCGGTGGAGGTGAAGGGACTGCTCACTTCGGTATGACGAGGCGAGGTGGCCGACGTTTCCGTTGTCGCTCCCGCTGGCGTGGGCCTGTTCCCCCCACCATTCTCCTGCGACGCTCGACACCACGACTCCTTCCCCGGATCCATGCGCGCTCGCGCCCTTGCCTGTTCGCTCGTTGTCGCTGCCTCGACCGCACTCCCGCTGCTGGCCCAGGCCCCCCTCGACCCGCGGTTGTTCCAGGAGCTGAAGTACCGGATGGTCGGCCCGTCGCGCGGTGGCCGCGTCACGGCGGTCGCGGGAGTCGCGTCCGATCCTCGCACGTACTACATGGGCGTCGCCAGCGGCGGCGTCTTCAAGACGACGGATGCAGGCATTAGCTGGAACCCGGTCTCGGATGGGCAGATCTCGGCACCCTCTATCGGGGCCATCGAGGTGTCGGCGTCCAACGCGAACGTGGTCTACGTGGGCACCGGCTCGGACGACATCCGCAGCAACGTGTCCACGGGGCGGGGCGTGTGGCGCTCGAGCGATGCGGGCAGGACCTGGCAGTTCGCGGGGCTGCGCGACGTCGGCCAGGTGGGCGCGGTGCGCGTGCATCCAACCAATCCGGACGTCGCCTACGTCGCGGCGATCGGCAACGCATTCACGAACAACAGCGAGCGCGGCGTGTTCCGGACGCGCGACGGCGGCAAGAGCTGGCAGAAGGTCCTGTTCCTCTCCGACAGCGTGGGCGCTGCCGACCTCGAGATGCAGCCGGGCAATCCCGACGTGCTCTACGCCTGGATGTGGCGCGGGCAGCGCAAGCCGTGGACGATCGTGTCGGGTGCTCGTGAGGGCGGCTTCTATCGCAGCACCGACGCGGGCGATCACTGGACGAAGGTCACGGCTGGGCTGCCGGCTGACCTCGTGGGGAAGGCCGGCCTCTCGGTGACTGCCGCGAATCCGCAGCGCGTGTATGCGCTCATCGAGGCGAAGCCGGGCAGCGGCGTCTACCGCTCCGACGACGCAGGCCTCACCTGGGCCGTGCAGAGCACCCAGCCGGCGCTCGTGCAGCGGCCCTTCTATTACGTGGCGCTCACCGCCGACCCAACGAATGCCGACGTGGTCTATGCGGGAGCCGAGAGCTTCTTCCGCTCTACCGACGCCGGCAAGACCTTCCGCCCCTTCACCGCGCCGCACGGGGATCACCACGACATGTGGATCAACCCGACGAACGGGCAGGTGATGATCCAGTCGAACGACGGCGGCGCGAACGTCTCGACGGACGGAGGGCGCAACTGGTCCACGCAGTACAACCAGCCCACCGCCGAGATCTACCAGGTCGCGGTGGACGAACAGTATCCGTATCGCCTCTACGGCGCGCAGCAGGACAACACCACCGTGATCGTCCCGAGCCTGCCGCTCGCGAGCGGTCGCCCGGATGACCCCATGCAGGAGTGGCGGCAGGGTCCCGGATGCGAGACGGGACCGATCTTCCCGCACCTCACGAATCCCGACACCGTCTACGGCTCGTGCAAGGGGCAGTTCAGCCGCATGTCGCTGCGCAGTGGGCAGGAGAAGCAGTACTGGGTCGGGTCGCAGTCGCTCTACGGCAACGACGCGAAGGACCTGGTCTATCGGTTCCAGCGCGTGTCGCCCATGGAGCGATCGCCCTTCGATGCGCGCGTCCTCTACTACGGCTCGCAATACCTGCATCGCACGCGCGACGAGGGCGTCACGTGGGAGCGCATCAGCCCGGACCTCACGGCGCATCCCGACTGCTGCCAGGGTGCCAGCGGCGAACCGATCACGCGCGACGTGACCGGCGAGGAGTTCTACAGCACCCTCTACTCGATTCGCGAGTCACCGAAGGCGAAGGGCGTCATCTGGACCGGCTCCAACGACGGTCCGTTCTACGTGACGCGCAACGACGGCCGGAGCTGGGCGAACGTGACGCCGAAGGACATGCCGCCTGGCGGTCGCGTGCAGAACATCGAGCCGTCGCCGCATCGCGCGGGCTCCGCGTACTACGCGGCCTACCGCTACCTGCTCGGCGATTTCCATCCGTACATCTGGAAGACGAACGACTATGGGCGCACGTGGACGCTGCTCACGACCGGCAGCAATGGAATTCCGGCGGACGAGCCCACCCGCGTGGTGCGCGAGGATCCCGTGCGCGAGGGATTGCTGTACGCGGGCACCGAGTTCGGCATGTATGTCTCGTTCGACGACGGCGCGCACTGGCAGCCGTTCCAGCTGAACCTGCCGAACGTGCCGGTCACCGACATTCGCGTGCATCGCGACGACCTGGTGCTCTCCACGCAGGGGCGCTCCTTCTGGATCCTCGACGACGTGTCGCCGCTGCGCGAGGCGGCCGCGTCCATCACCGGCAGCAGCGCGCACCTGTTCACGCCGCGCGCGGCGACGCGCTGGCGATACAGTGCGGGTTTCGGCGGGCTGGGTCGTGACGTGCCACCCAGTGCGAACCCGCAGTATCCGGTCGCCGGCGCCAACATCGACTTCTGGGTGGGGGCCGGCGCCGGCGCGGTGACGATCGAGGTCCTCGACGCGAAGGGCGCGCTGGTGCGCCGCTTCAGCAGCGAGGTGAGCGACGCCGCCGCGGTTGCCCCCGACGCGTCCGCTCCCGCGGATGAGGGTGCGCCGCGCCGGGGAAGGGGTGGCCCGCCGCGGCTCGACCAGCGTGCCGGGATGCATCGCTTCTCCTGGGACATGCGCTATCCCGGCACATGGAACAGCGATGCGAACCCGGCCGGCAACGACGGTCCGCTCGCGCCTCCCGGCAGTTACACCGTTCGGCTCACCGCCGGGGGTGTGACCGAGTCACGCCCGCTGCTCCTGCGCATGGACCCCCGCGCGGTGCGGGACGGCGTGACCAACGCGGTGGCCCTCGCGCAGTTCGGGCACAACATGCGCGTGCGTGACCTGGTGAGCGACGCCAATCGCCTGGCGGCACGCATCCAGCGCGCGCGCACTCGCTTGCGCGCAGCGGGGAGCGCGGGCGCGGATTCGCTCGCGCGCCTCTCGCCGATCGACACGCGCTTCTTCGGGCAGCTCGTGCGCTACGGAAAGCCGGGGCTGCAGGCGAACATCACCTACATCTACCAGGAGACCATGGGGGCCGACCAGGCAGTCGGTCGCGACGTGGCCGAGCGCTATGCGCTGCTCCGCACGCAGCTCGACGCGATGACCGCCGAGGTGGATCGCGTGCTGGGCGCGGCGGGAAAGTGATGTCGAGGGTCTCGCGCTGGGGCATCGCCCTCACGCTGGCCGCGAGCGTGTCGTGCGGGGGGCGCACGCCCGCCACTGGCGCTTCGCCCGCGTCGCCGGCGGGAGCGCTCGACCTGCAGCGCCCGCTCTCCGGCGAGGAGCGCGCCTGGGTGGACCGCACGCTCTCGGGGCTCTCGCTGCACGATCGCGTGGCGCAGCTCGTGATGGTCTGGGTGCTCGGCGACTACACCAGCAACGGCGACTCGTCGTATGCGGAGGCGCGACGGTGGATCGAGGTGGACCACGTGGGTGGCGTGCTGATGTCACTCGGCACGCCCATCGAGATCGCGGCCAAGATCAACCACATGCAGTCGCTGTCGTTGGTGCCACTGCTCACGGCCACCGACCTCGAGCCGGGTCTCGGCCGGCTGGAGGGTGGGCTCTTCACTCACTACCTGCTGGAGACCGGTGGCGGCACCGTGTTCGCGCCGCAGATGGCGATCGCCGCCACGGGGCGCGACGACGACGCCTACGACGTGGGGCGTGCGATCGCCGAGGAAGCGCGCGCGGTGGGCATCCAGGTGAACTTCGCGCCGGACGTGGACGTCAACAACAATCCGGCGAACCCGGTGATCAACGTGCGCTCGTTCGGCGAGCAGCCGCAGCGCGTGGCGCGCCTGGCGTCACGATTCATTCGCGGCACGCTCGACGGCGGTGCGATGCCGGTGGCGAAGCACTTTCCGGGGCACGGCGACACGGACGTCGATTCGCATGCAGGATTGCCGGTGGTGGCGTCCGACCGCGCGCGGCTCGACACCGTGGAGCTGGTGCCCTTCCGCGCCGCGATCGCCGCGGGCGCCGGGGGCGTGATGTCGGCGCACATTGCGCTTCCCGCGATCCAGGGCGACAAGACGCCGGCGACGCTCGCGCCGCTGATCATCAGCGGGCTGCTGCGCGACTCGCTGCACTTCGCGGGGCTCACTTTCACTGACGCCATGTCCATGGAGGGCGTGGGACAGGGCTACACGGTGGAGAAGAGTTCCGTGCTCGCCATCCAGGCTGGTGACGACATCCTGCTCAAGCCCACCGATCCGTCGAGGGCCATCGCGGCGATCGTGAGCGCGGTGGAGCAGGGCGCCATTTCCCGGGAGCGGATCGACTCGGCGGTGCGGAAGGTGCTCGAGCTCAAGGTGAGGGTCGGTGCCGTGTCGCATCCGCAGGCTGACCTCTCGCGGCTGCGAGACGTGGTCGGCTCGCCGGCGCATCGCGCGCTGTCAGCGGACATTGCCCAGCGCGCGCTCACGCTCCTGCGCGATCGCGATCGGCTGGTGCCCTTCAGCGGCGGCCGCACGGTGCTCGTGCAGTACATGCCGGAGACGGAGCTCAAGGCCGGGCGGGCGCTCGCCGCGATCCTGCGCGCCGCGGACCGCACGACCAGCGTCGTGAAGATCTCGCCCGCCACCAGCGCGGCGCAGCTCGACTCCATCGCGCGCGCGTCGCATGGCGCGGATCGCATCGTGATCGCGACCTACGTGCGGCGCGTGGAGGGGGAGGGGCGCGCCGCCATCCCGCTGCCGGTGGCCGCGTGGATCGACAGCCTGGCCGCGCAGGAGAAAGTGGTGGTCGCGGCATTCGGAAATCCGTACCTGCTGCGGCAGTTCCCGCGCGTGCAGGGTTACCTGGTGGCGTACGGCGTGAGCGACGTGCTCGAGCGCGCCGTGGGCGCGGCGCTGCTCGGCCGGTCGCCAATCAATGGACACGTCCCTGTCTCGCTTCCCGGATTCTTCCGCGCGGGCGATGGAGAGAAGCGATGATACGCCGGACCGTGGTGCTGCTCGCCTTCGCTGTGGCTCGACTCGGGGCGCAGAAGCCCACCGGCCCCATCGAGGACAACAGCTTTTTGGTGGAAGAGGCGTACAACCAGGAGCGCGGCGTGATCCAGCACATCAACACGCTGCAGTTCCTGGGGGTCGCCCGGCAGTGGGGATATTCGTTCACCGAGGAGTGGCCGGCGCCGGGGCGCCGGCACCAGCTGAGCGTCACGATTCCGCTCGGGCACAACGCGTATCAGTCGGCGAGGCTCGGCGACGCGGCCCTCAACTACCGCTTCCAGCTCGTGGATGACTCGAGCGTGGCCTTCGCGCCGCGCGCGTCGCTGGTGGTGCCCACCGGCAACTGGCGGGAGGGGGCAGGGTTGGGCGCGCCCGGCGCGCAGTGGCAGCTGCCATTGAGCGTGACGCTCGCGCCCGCGCTCGTGGCGCACAGCAACGTGGGCGGGACGTACACGTTCAACGCACGCGTGGGTGATGCGTCGCGCACCGACGTGACGGAGTTCCACCTGGCGCAGAGCCTCGTGTGGCTCGCGCGGGAGCGATTCAACTTCATGCTCGAGGGAGTCTGGAGCCGGATGTCGGCGCTGCCTGGGGGCAGCGCGACGGAGAGCGGTGTCATCTCGCCGGGCATTCGCTGGGGCTATGACTTCGAGAATGGCCTGCAGGTGGTGCCGGGGATCGCGTTCCCGATCGGGGTGGGCCCGAGCCGCGGCCAGCGGGGAGTGTTCCTCTACCTCAGCTTCGAGCACCCGAGGTAATCAGGCGCTGGATGGTCCAAGGTGTGGGCCAGCACTGGTACGCCGCGGCCTCAAGAAATTGGAAACGCGTGCAACGAGCGACGAGCTCGCGTGGCCATGGGCGTATGCAGCTCTCGGCACCGGGCAGGACTCACGGCGCGGCTCGCGTCCAGATGACCACCGTGCCGCATTGCGCGCGCTCGGTGAGGTATTCCGGCGGCGTGGTGGCGAGGCCGTTGTAGATCTCCATGCCGTAGATGTCCTGCGTCGCGATCTTCCAGCCGAAGAAGGCCTGCTCGCGCCCATCCACGAAGACCTGGGGGGCGCAGTGCCGGAAGGCACGGCTGAAGCGCGGGATGCACCCCTCGCTGTCGCAGACGCGGGTGATGCCCGGCACGAGGCCGAGCAGGTCGGTGACCGTGGTGAGGTGCGTGGCGTCGATCTCCTCGCGCGTGAGGAAGTGACCCTTCCCGTTCTGCCGGCGCGCCTCGAACTCCGCGTAGCGCCGCGTGAGCTGGTTCTCGCGCTCGCGAGTGATCACCGGGGCGAGCTCGATCGCCTCGAGCTCGAAGAGCTGCGGCACGCCATCGCCAGCCGGCACCAGCAGCGTGCGGCTCACCGTTGAGTATCCCATCGCACGGACGCGAATGGGGTAGCTGCCCGGCACCAGGCCCCGCAGCTCGAATCGCCCGGCGCTGTCGGTGGGCACGGTGGCGCCGGTGGACTCCACGATGAGCGAGGCGCGTGGCACCGGGTTGCGGGACACCCGCTCGATCACGCGCCCGGTGATCTCGCCGCGCGCACCGGGGGTGGCGCCCTGCGCACCGAGCCGGGGCGCGGGAGAGAGCAGCAATACGGCGCCGAGGCAGCCGATTACGGACCGGGTGAACGCGCGGGTCATGGAGGAAGAGTGACGCCGAATCCGAAGCGCGAGTTAAGGTATGGTGCAGGACGGATTCCAGACAGCTCGAGTGGATACCCGCTGGGCCGAGACGAGTTTCGGTTTGGAAGGTGTCACGAGTTTGTCAGAATTCCGGTATTGCGTTCCGATAGTGGCGTCTGCAACCTAGGGGCGCGTCGAGAAGTACCCCAGCTGCGCTGTCGCGCGGCTCTTCTCGCTCGCCCTGACGACCGCTGCCGGAACGCGTCTAACCCGCGCGTTGCGACACGGCGTACAGGCGTTTCACAACGCGAAGCAGGCGTCACTTCCTCCAGGGGGAATAGCATGAAGGGTTCTGGGTGGAGCACTCGGCTCGCCGGCGTGGTGGCAATTGCCATCGCCGCGGCGCAGGCCGGCGCGCAAGGCCAGGCAGCGGTCATCACCGGCAAGGTCACCGGTGAAGCAGATCGCCCGCTCGGCGGCGCCAACGTATACATCTCCGAGCTCAATGCCGGGGCAAACACGAGAGTGGACGGCACGTACATCCTGACCGTGGCGGCAGGTCGCGCCAACGGGCAGACGCTTACGCTGCGGGTCCGCTTCCTCGGTCACACTCCCTCCTCGCGGCAGATCGTCCTCAGTGGCGGTGCGCAGACGCAGGACTTCAAGCTGGCGCCGGATCCGGTGAAGCTCAGTGAAGTCGTGGTCACGGGCACGGCCGACGTCATGGAGAAGAAGAAGCTCGCCTTCGCGGTCGGCACGGTGTCGGCGGACCAGCTGAAGGACGTCCCTGCGACGAATGCGCTCGGCGGGCTCACCGGCAAGGTCGCCGGCGCACGCGTGCTGCAGTCGGGCGGCGACCCGGGCTCCGCTCCCTCGATCCGCCTCCGCTCGGGCACCAGCCTGACCGGGACGCAGGATCCCCTCATCATCATCGACGGCACGATCACGCGGGCGACGCTCGCGGACGTGAACTCCGAGGACATCGAGCGCATCGAGGTCATCAAGGGCGCCGCGGCGTCGTCGCTGTATGGATCGGATGCCGCCAACGGCGTGGTCCAGATCTTCACGAAGCGTGGCGCCAACCAGGCGGAAGGCCAGCAGATCGTCACCTTCCGCACGGAAGGCGGGCGGAGCTTCCAGCCGAAGGACATCAAGCAGTCCGGCGCCCATGCGTTCAAGGTGGACGCGGCCGGCAACTACGTGCGCACGAACTGCGGGGCGGCCAACCCGGCCACCTGCCCGCGCATCTCGGAGCCGGACGGCATCGCGGACAATGCCTATCTCCATCCGCACGACCACCTGAAGGAAGTGCTGCAGTCGGGCCAGTTCCTGACCAGCTACCTCTCCATCGGGCAGAAGGTCGGCGCGACGAACTACAATGCGTCGTTCCAGCACAACCGGAACGAGGGCATCATCAAGGAGCTGAAGGGCTACACGCGCGAGAACGTCCGCCTCAACATCGATCGCGGCGTGAACGACAAGCTCGACCTCTCCGTGGGCACCTTCTTCGGCAAGTCGAACAACCAGAACACCGTGCAGGGCCCGGGCTCGCCGTTCTTTGCGGTGACGTTCGTGGAGCCCGACGTGGACCTCCTGGCCAAGAACCCGGATGGGTCGCCGTACGCGGCCAAGATCCCGGATCGCATCTCGAACGCCGCGAACCCGCTCTACGCGCTGCACAACCAGCAGAACTCCGCTGACCGCACGCGCTTCACCGGCACCGGCAAGCTCCGGTATCGCGTGATGGACTGGCTGACGGCGGAAGGCAACTACAACTACGACCAGGAGAACGAGGGGCTCAAGAACCTCACGCCCCGCGGCTTCCTGGACGCGAATGGCGTGGCCGGCACCGGCAACCTGTCGGAGCAGAACGTCAACGGCCGCACCATCAACACCGGCGCCACGCTGACCTCGATCCGCGGCTACAAGGACTGGTTCGTCAACACGACCAAGGCCGCATACATCTTCGAGAGCCAGTACAACGCGCAGGTCGTGACCACCACGGGCAGCCTCACGGTCCCGGGCACCCCCGAGTTCTCGGCGGGTGAGCAGAGCCAGCTCACGGCGGGCTCGCAGACCATCACGATCCGCAACCGCAACACCTTCCTGATCTCGACCTTCGACATCAAGGACAAGTTCATCGTGGACGGGCTGGTGCGTCGCGACGAGTCCTCGCTCTTCGGCAAGGACAACCGCTCGGCGAACTACTACCGTGCCTCGGCCGCGTATCGCGTGTCGCAGGACTTCACGATGCCGGGCGTGGACGAGTTCCGCCTCCGCATCTCGCAGGGCACGGCGGGCCTCCGCCCGGTGTTCGATGCCCAGTACGAGTCGTTCAGCGTTGCCGGCGGCTCGCCCGTCAAGGTCACGCTGGGCAACAAGGACCTGAAGCCCGCGCTCTCGACCGAGACGGAAATGGGCTTCAACCTGGACTTCCTCAAGCGCTACTCGCTCGAGTACACCTTCTCGAACAAGACGACGAAGGACCAGATCATGCTGGTCCCGCTGTCGGCCGCCACGGGCTACCAGAACCAGTGGAAGAACGCGGGCACGCTCGCCGGCAAGACGCATGAAATCGCGCTCGGCGCGCTCATCGCGACGAGCCCCACGTTCTCGTGGCGCGCGAACATCACGGGTGACCGGACGCGCCAGCAGATCACGAAGCTCAACGTCGCCCCGTTCCTCACCGGCCCGTCGTACGCCGGCAACGACGAAGTGACGCAGATCTTCCGCATCGCCGCGGGCCAGCCCTACGGCGTGATCTACGGCGAGAAGTTCATCCGCAGCATCGACCAGCTCTACGACGATCCGGCCAAGAAGGCCGCGTCCGGCGCCGGACAGGCCTGGAGCCGTGACTCGGTGATCGTGAACGAGGAAGGGTTCGTGGTCCGCAAGAGCACGTACCACACGACCACGGAAGCCGCGCTCAAGTACGTCGATGCCAACGGCAAGACGAACGTGCAGATCGGTGACGTGAACCCCGACTTCAACCTGTCGCTGAACAACAACATGCAGTTCCACGGCCTCGCCCTGAACACCGTGTTCGACTGGGCGAAGGGCGGGAACATCTACAACGGCACGCGCCAGTGGCCGTTCTTCGAGAACCGCGACCGCATCTACGACCAGCGCGGCAAGCCCGAAGCAGCGAAGAAGTCGCAGCAGTACTACAACGTCTTCTACAACAGCATCAACCCGAACAGCTTCTTCGTCGAGGATGGCTCGTACGTGAAGCTCAAGGAACTGTCGGTGAACTACACCGTGCCGATGAGCATCGTGAACCGCCTCAAGTTCGGCGGCGTCTCGAGCGCACGGATCGGCGTGGTGGGCCGCAACATCCTCACCTGGACCAAGTACTCAGGCCTCGATCCGGAAGTGGCCGGCCTCTCGGGCGATCCCTATTCGTTCCGCTTCGACGGCTTCAGCTATCCGAACTTCCGCACCTTCACCGCCGTCATCGAGCTCGGGTTCTAAATCATGACTCTTACCTACAAGATGAGAGCTGCGGCGGGCCTGGCGGTACTGCTGGCCAGCGCCGCGTGCGACTCGCTCAACGTCTCCAACCCCAACGCACCGGACGCCACCCGCGCGCTCGCCGATCCCAACGGCGTGCAGGCGGTGGCGGGCGGCACCCTTCGCACGTGGTTCAACACCACCAACGCGATGAATGCCACCGGCGTGCTGGTGACCATGGCCGACAGCTACTCGGCCTCGTGGAACAACTTCAACATGCGCCTCTATTCGTCGGGCGGGATCGGGGATCCCTCCGGCGCGAAGCGGACCGCATGGGGCAATGACCCGGCGGATGCCGCCCGCACGTCGATCGAGACGTACTGGTACGGCTACTACGCGGGCCTCTCGTCCGCCAATGACGTGCTCCGGGCCATTCGCGCCGGCAAGCTCGTGATCGGCGACGCGGCGAACACGAAGATGGTCGAGACGATCGGCGTCCTGGCGCAGGGCATGATGCTCAGCTCCATCGCCATGAACTACGACCAGGGCTTCATCGTCGACGAGACCACGGACCTGGCGTCGCTGCAGTTCTCGGCGCGCGAAAAGGTGCGTGACGCCGCCCTCGCGAAGCTCGCCGAGGCCGCCACCCTGGCGGGCGCCAATGCCTTCTCGACGCCTGCGTCGTGGACCAACGGCACCTCGTACTCGAATGTCGAGATCCAGAAGCTCGCGAACACCTTCGCCGCCCGCACCATCGCCTACTATCCGCGCAACTCCACGGAGAACACGGCGGCGGACTGGGCCAAGGTTGCGACGCTGGCGGCCAACGGCATCAGCAATGGTGGCAAGGCGTTCCAGTTCACCGGCGACGGCTGCATCAACTACTGCGACGAGCTGAAGCTGTGGTCGAACGACCTGACCACGATGCGCGTCGACACCCGTGTCGCCAACCTGATGGATCCCGTCACGCAGAAGCACCCGTGGCCCGATCCCACCGGCAACCCGAAGCCGAACTCGGCGGACAAGCGCCTCGGCAACGGTGACAACGGCACGGACTTCCGCTGGAACTCGGACCAGATCTTCCGTCCGGCCCGCGGCCAGTACCACCAGAGCGAGATTGCGCACATCCGCTACGAAGAGGCTTCGTTCAACGATCCCAATGGTACGGGCGGTGGCTACGGCATCGATCCCGTCATCAGCAAGGCCGAGAACGACCTCCTCTGGGCAGAGGCGCTCATCCGCACGAATGGCAGCCTGGCCACGGCAGCGAGCCTGATCAACAACACGCGCGTCACCCGCGGTGGCCTTCCGGCCGCCACGGCTGCCGACGGCGCCGCCGGCCTGCTCACCAAGCTCCAGTACGAGCAGGAAATCGAGCTGATGGGCCTCGGCCCGCAGCCCTATTACAACCGTCGTCGCATCGACGGCCTCCAGGCGCAGACGCCGCGCCAGATGCCGGTGCCCTCCAAGGAGCTCGGCGTGCTGCAGAAGGAGGTCTACACCTTCGGTGGTGACGCCAACCCCTCGGGCATGAACCGCGTAACCGACGGAAGCGTCGAGACCGTGGTCACGATCTGGGACAGGATGTACGCTTCGCATAGCCGCACGCGGAGCCACAACTAGCCTGCCCTCAGGCAGGTACGAAGGAACGGGCGCACCGGTTCTCCGGTGCGCCCGTTCACTTTGTATCATCAAGCGTGCATCTTTGCCCTAGGGCGCGAGCAGTGCGCTGATCTCGTCGGCCAGGGTGATCGGGTCGAAGGGCTTCGCAATGATCCCGAGCGCGCCCGCGTCCATCAATCGCGCGCGCTCCGCATCGCTGTCCATCGCGGTGAGGAAGATGACCGGAACGCCTGCCGTTGCCGGATCGGCCTTGAGTCGGCGACAGACCTCATCCCCATCCATGTCCGGCATCAGCCCGTCCAGCACGATGGCGTCGAAGGTCACGGCCCGCGCCCGGGCCAGCGCCTCGGCGCCGGATGCCACGAGCTCCACCTCGAACCCCGGACCAAGCTCCAGCGCGAAGCCGAGCAGCACGCGCATGTCCTCTTCATCATCGGCGCAGAGCAGGCGGATCATCAGGGATCGTGAGGGTGGGGGGCCGCCGCGAGATCGTGCGTCGAAGCTAGCCATCATTGCAGGCGGAGCAAGGTCGTGAGCGCTGGCCCGGGCGATGCCGATCGCAAGCGCGAAGCAGCGATGGCGCAGCTGCGCGAGCGCTTCAAGTCCACCATCGGCAACACGCTCACGGCGTTCCGGCAGCTCTCGGCTCAGCTGGCCACTACCCCCTCGTCGCCCGAGGTCGTGGAGACGCTGCGGCGCGAGCTGCACCGCGTGCGCGGCACCGCCGGCAGCTACGGATTTCACGCCGCCTCCGAGCTCGCGGCCCGGCTCGAGGAGCGCGCCGTCCGCTGGACGCGCGAGCCGACGCTGGAGCCCGGAGAGCGATCACGCATCATCCAGCACTTCGCCAACGCGCTGGAGCTCGCGTTCCGCGTGGAGGACACGCCCTCCGGGGAGATCACCGACCATCGCACGCTGGTGCTGGTGGACGTGCCCGACCACCTCAGCGAGCCCATTCGCGCGGAAGCCGGGTTGCGCGGCTACCGCATCGCCTCGCTGTCGCTCGCGCAGGCCTCGCTGAGCGTGCTCCGCGAGATCGAGCCGCACGTGATCGCGGTGCCCGTGTCACAGTACCCCAGGGTCGCCGAGATCTGCTGGTCCATCGGCGTGCCGCTGATCATCCTGGAGGAGCGTGAGCGCGCGCAGCGCACGCCGCTGGTGCCCGCTCCCGTGGGCGGCATGGTCTCGGTGGACGTCACCAGCGGGGTGGCGCCGGTGTTCGAGGTTGCCGAGCGCCTGGTGCTCCGCAGCAGCTGGACGGGCGCCACGATCCTCGCGCTCGACGACGACCCCTCCATCCTCGCGATGGTGCGCTTCATCCTCGAGGGGCCCGACGTGCGCGTCGTGACGCTCGAGGACCCCACGAGGCTGCGCGAGGAGATCGACCGCGTGCTCCCCACGCTGCTGCTGCTCGACATCTCGATGCCCGGCTTCTCCGGCATCGACATCGCGCGCACGCTGCGCGAGGACGACGCGTTGCGCGACCTGCCGATCGTCATGCTGTCCAGCGAGATCGACTCGGCCAGCCGCGCGGCGGCCCACGAGGCCGGCGCCGACGAATTCGTGCCGAAGCCGATCGTCGCGCTCGAGCTGAAGGCGCGCGTGCAGGCGCGCCTCGAGCGACATCGCCTGGCGCGCCTGGCCGACGGCCTGCACCCGGTGACCGGGCTGCCGATGCTCACGCGCTCGCAGAACGACGCCGAGGACGCGCTGCGCGCGATTCGCGATCGCGACGGGCGATACACGATCGCCGTCATCCGCCCGGTGGGTGGCGAGGCCGCGGGCGACGCCGCCGCGGCGTGGCTGCGCGAGAGCCATCGCATCGCCACTGCACTGCGCGCGTCGGCGCCGATGATCGGGTACTTCGAGGGCACGGGCATGATCGCCGTGTTCGACCGCCAGGCCGAGCGCGCGTCGGAGCTCCTCAACTCGCTGGCGCTGGGCACCACGCCCGAGACGGCGTGGAAGGCAGGGATCGTGGACGGCGAGTCGCTGCCCGAGGAGGACTTTGCCGCGCTGCGGCGCGCGGCCGAGGAAGCGCTGGACGTCGCGCTCCGCGCGGATGGGGAGCACGTGCACCGCTGGCAGCGGGACGAGGCGATGCTCGCGCCCGACGTGATCGTGGTGGAAGACGATCCCGCGCTCTCCGACATGCTGCAGTACGCGCTGCGTGCCACCGGCTTCACGTATCGCGCCTTCGGCAATGGGCGCGTGGCGCTCGACCACCTGCTGCAGGTGAAGGTCGGGACCAAGCGGCCGTTCGTGCTGCTCGACGTGGACCTGCCCGGCCTCGACGGCTATTCGCTGCACGAGCAGCTCCGCGTGCAGCGGCCCGGCGACTTCCATGTGGTCTTCCTCACGGTGCACGCCTCGGAGTCGGACCAGCTGCGCGCCCTGCGCTCCGGTGCCATGGACTACATCACCAAGCCCATCAACCTGCGCGTGCTGATGGCGAAGATGTCCACGTGGATGGAGGCTCGCGGAAGGCTGTGACCTTCCTTCACGCGCTGGCCGTCATCGCGGTGCTGCAGTCCGTCTTCCTCGCGTTGATCGTGGTGCTGCTGTTCGTCAACCGCACGCGCTCTCGCCTGCGCGCTGATGTCTCGGCTCGCATCTCGGCGGAGGTGGCCGGGCCGGCGCAGAGCTGGCTGGTAGGGGAGGGAAGCATCACCGAGGTGGCGGAAGTGCTCGCGTCCCTTCCCGTGGACCGGGCACTGGAGCAGATGGTCATGCTCGCCACCTCTCGCGTGGGCGGAAGCCAGCTCACCGACCTCGCGGGTACGATCGCCGACTATCCCTGGGTGGACGAGGTCCTGAAGCGGGCGTATTCGCGCAACTGGTGGCGACGCCTCGACGCGGCGCGGCTGCTGGCGGCGGTCGGCGGCCCCCGGCATCGCGACCTGCTCCGCCGGCTCCTCGCCGATGACCATCCCGCGGTGAAGGGGGTGGCGACGGCGAGCATCCCGCGCGTGGCGGACCTCGACTCGGTGGTGCTGGTGCTCGAGTCGCTGCCCCGCCAGCCGCTCGTGGTGCGACTCTATCAGTTCAGCATGCTGAAGGAGACGTGGTCGTTCACCTCCGAGGCACTGCTGGCGCGCATGACGGCAACCAGCGATCCCCAGTCACTGGAGACCTGGGTCGCGCTGTCGGAAGCGATCGGCACCTCGGAGCTGCTCGAGCGCGTCTGCACCCTGCGGGCGCACGAGTCGGCCGCGGTGCGCATCAACGTGGCGCGCGCGCTCAAGAAGTACTATCACCCCGACTCTGCCCGCACGCTGATCGACCTCCTCTCCGATCCCGACTGGCGCGTGCGCGCGCAGGCTGCGCGCTCCATCGGCACCTTGAACGACGAGATGTCCATCGAGCCGCTGCGCAACGCGATGCTCGACGCGCAATGGTGGGTCCGCTTTCGCGCGGCGCTCGCGCTGGCACAGCTGGGCGAGAAGGGCCGGCGCGCGTTGCGCACGATGCGCGACTCCACCGACCGCTACGCCTCGGAGATGGCGACGATGATCAGCGGGCTCTCGCCGGGGAGCATCGTGGAGATCGCCGAGTCATGATGCTGCCGCTGTACGCGTCGGCCACGAGCGTGGTGCACACGATGATCGGCGTCACGGACGACGTGATCCTCGTGTACTTCCTGGTGCTCAACTCGTTCTACGGGCTGCTCCTGATCCTCTCGATCCCGGAGCTCTGGGGCCACTGGCACCTCTCCGACGATGAGCACCTGCGCCACGTGCTGGGCTCGGAGGCCCTGCCGCCCCTCACGATCCTCGTGCCGGCATACAACGAGCAGGCGACGATCGTGGAGAGCACGCTCTCCTTCCTCACGCTGCAGTATCCCCGGCACGAAGTGGTGCTCGTGAACGATGGGTCGCCCGACGACACCATGAACACGCTCGTGCGCGAGTACGACCTGTACCAGGTGCCTCCGGCGGTGATGATCAGCGTGCCCTCGAAGCCGGTGCGCGCGTACTACCGCTCGCGTCGCTTCTCGAAGCTGTTCGTGATCGACAAGGAGAATGGCGGCAAGGCGGACTCGCTCAACGCCGCCATGAATGCGGCTCGCTATCCATATGTACTCGCCGTGGATGCCGACACGCTGATCGAGCCCGACGCCCTGCTGCGGCTGGCCCGGCCCTTCCTGCTCGGCAAGTCGGTGGCGGCGGTGGGGGGCACCATTCGCGTGGCGAACAACTGCCGCATCGAGTATGGGCGCGTGGTGGAAGCGGGGGTGGACACGCGCTGGCTGCCGGGAATCCAGACGGTCGAGTACCTGCGCGCCTTCCTGTTCGGGCGCCTCGGGTGGAACCGGCTGGGCGGCAACATGATCATCTCCGGCGCCTTCGGGATGTTCCGTCGCGACCACGTGCTGGCGATCGGTGGCTATCGTACGGCGACCGTGGGCGAGGACATGGACCTGGTGGTACGGCTCCGCCGCTACCTGCGCGAGCGCGGGCTCAAGGATGAGATCCCCTTCATTCCCGACCCGGTCGCCTGGACCGAGGTGCCCACCAGCCACAAGGTGCTCGGCCGGCAGCGCGAGCGCTGGCACCGCGGGCTGATCGAGATCCTCTGGGCGAATCGCGACCTGATGTTCAACCCGCGCTACGGCAGCATGGGGATGCTCGCGTATCCGTTCTTCTTCTTCGGCGAGATGCTGGCGCCGGTGGTGGAGCTCACCGGATACATCATGCTGGTGCTCGGCCTGGCGTTCGGCGTGATCGACCTGCAATTCGCCTGGCTGTTCCTGCTCGTGGCGATCATGTATGGCTCGCTGCTCTCCTTCTGGGCGATCATTTTGGAGGAGCTCAGCTTCCGGCGCTATCCGAGCCTCAAGGACCTGATGTGGATGTCCATTTTTGCGATCGCGGAATCGTTCGGGTACCGGCAAATGACAGTGTGGTTCCGGCTCCAGGCCTTCTGGAAGTTCTTCCGGAAGGAGCATTCGTGGGGCACCATGACCCGCGAGGGGTTTGCGGCCAGGAAGCCGGGGTGAGCCCGCGCTCGCCAGCGTTCCGCCGGGTGGCGGTAACGTGTACTTTTCACACATCGCCCACCCCCTGAAAATGAATCGCCTGCAGCAACTCCACGACGCCGGCCAGTCCCTGTGGCTCGATTACATCGACCGCACCATGCTCCATGACGGCCAGCTCGCGAAGCGCATTCGCGACGACGCCCTCACCGGCATGACCTCGAATCCCACGATCTTCGAGAAGGCGCTGGCCGAGGGCGTTGCCTACGACGCGCAGCTCGGTGAGACCGCCAACGCCTCCACCGCCTGGGAGGTCTTCGAGCTCGTCGAGACCACCGATGTGCGGGATGCGTGCGACTTGTTCGAGCCCGTCTACACCGCCACCGGTGGCGTCGACGGGTACGTGAGCATTGAAGTCTCCCCGGGCGCCGCGAATGACGCGCAGGCCACCATCGCGGAGGCGCACCGCCTCTGGAAGACCGTCGACCGGCCGAACGTGATGATCAAGGTGCCCGGCACCGAGCAGGGCGCCATCGCGGTCCGCCGGCTCATCGCCGACGGCATCAACGTCAACATCACGCTCCTCTTCGCCATCGAGGCGCATGCGCGCGTGATCGAGGCCTACATCGCCGGCCTCGAGGAGCGCGCCGCGAAGGGACTCGACATCTCGCGCATCGGCTCCGTGGCCAGCTTCTTCGTGAGCCGCGTGGACTCCGAGATCGACAAGCGCCTCGACGCCATCGCTGCGAAGGGTGGAGAGTCCGGCGAGCGCGCCGCGCAGCTCAAGGGCAAGGCCGCCATCGCCAACGCAAAGCTCGCCTACAAGCTGTTCAGGGAATCGTTCTCCTCGCCGCGCTGGCACGCGCTCGCGAGCAAGGGCGCCCGCGTCCAGCGCCCCCTGTGGGCGAGCACGAGCACCAAGAATCCCAGCTACCGCGACGTGATCTACGTGGAACAGCTCATCGGTCCCGACACGGTGAACACGCTGCCGCCCGCCACGCTCGAGGCCTTCCGGGACCACGGCGAGACCTCGCAGACGGTGGACGTCCACCTCGATGACGCCGTGCGCACCATGGCCGCGCTCGAGGGCGTGGGCGTGTCCATGCGCGAGGTGACCGACAAGCTGCTCGCCGAGGGCCTGTCCAGCTTCCAGAAGTCGTTCGACACGCTGATCGCCGGCCTCGAGAAGAAGAGCGCGCAGCTCGGTCGCACGCTGGGGGTGCGCGCGTGACGGAGCGTGTGACGGAGCGCGTCTCGCCCAGCCGCACCAAGATCGTGTGCACGCTCGGCCCCTCGAGCAACACGAAGGAAGCGCTGCGAAGCCTGATGGACGCAGGGCTGAGCGTGGCCCGCATCAACTTCTCGCACTCCACGCACGCACAGCACGCGCAGTCCATCGCGAACGTCCGCGCCGTGGCCGAGGAGCTTGGCCGCCCCGTGGCGATCCTCGGCGACCTCCAGGGTCCCCGAATCCGCATCGGGGACCTGCCGCAGACGCTCCAGATTGCCGACGGCAGCGACGTGGTGCTCGTGCCCGAGGGGCACGAGAGCGGCGACGAGATCCCCGTCACCTACGACGCGCTCTCGAAGGACGTGAACGTCGGCGACCGCATCCTCGTGGATGACGGCCTGATCGAGCTGATCGTGCTCGACGTTTCCGGCCTGCGCGTCACCGCGCGCGCGCTCCATGGCGGGCCGCTCAAGAGCCACAAGGGGATGAACCTCCCCGGCGTGGCGGTCTCCGCGCCCTCCATCACCGAGAAGGACCGCGAGGACGTGAAGTTCGCGGTCGAGCAGCAGCTCGACTACATCGCGCTCAGCTTCGTGCGCCGCGCTGAGGACATCGCCGAGCTCCGCACGATGATCCCCCGGGGGATGCTCATCGTCGCCAAGATCGAGAAGGACTCCGCCCTCGCGAACATCGAGAGCATCGTGCGCGAGTCGGATGCGATCATGGTCGCGCGCGGCGACCTGGGCGTCGAGCTGCCCTTCGAGGAAGTGCCGTACGCGCAGAAGGAGATCATCGCGCTCTGCAACCGGCTCGGCCGGCCGGTGATCACCGCGACGCAGATGCTCGAGTCCATGATCACCAACCCGCGCCCCACGCGCGCCGAAGCGAGCGACGTCGCCAACGCGATCCTCGACGGCACCGATGCCGTGATGCTTTCCGCTGAGACGGCGGCGGGCCAGTATCCCCGGCTCGCCGTGGAAGCGATGAGCCGCATCATCTCGGAGATCGAGCGCAAGCCGAGCGTGTCGAAGGCGGCCAGCCCACTCGACGGCGGTGCCTCCACCGAGTTCGCCATCGCGGCCGCCAGCGCCGCGGCCGTGCGCATGCTCGGCGCGCCCGTGATGGTCGTCTTCACCAAGAGCGGATTCTCGGCGCGCATCGTTGCCAGCCAGCGCCCGGGCGTCCCGATCATCGTTCTCACCGACATCCCGCGCACGTATCGCCAGCTGGCGCTCGTGTGGGGCGTGGTGCCCGAGCTCGTGCCGCACTGCGACTCGTACGACGAGATGGTGCGCCTGGCGCTCGAGGTCGCGCGTCGCCGGCAGCTCGCGCTCCCGGGCGATCGCATCGTGGTCACCGCTGGCGTTCCCTTCGACATGCCCGGCAGCACGAACACGCTGAAGGTGGAGACCGTGTGAGGCTGACGTTCCTCGGGACGGGGACGAGTTTCGGGGTGCCGCAGCTCGGCTGTCGCTGCGACGTCTGCCGCTCACCGGACCCGAGGGACAAGCGAACGCGCGTGGGCGCGGTGGTGGAATCGGCAGGGGGCACGCGCCTGCTCCTCGACACCCCGCCCGAGCTGCGGCTGCAACTCATCGAGGCGCAGGTCGACATGGTGGACGCCGTGCTCTTCACGCACGACCATGCGGACCACACGCATGGCATCGACGACCTGCGCGCGATCTCCGTGCGGCGCAGCTCGCCGCTGCCGCTGTACGGAAGCGCCGAGACGCTCGCGAGCCTGCGGCGGAAGTTCACGTACATCCTCGATGACACCATGCGCCCGCTGCCGGGCACGTCCAAGCCGGAAGGCAGGGCGATCGAGCTCGTGCCGTCGCGGGCGATCCGCATCGGCGACCTGGACGTGACGCCGGTGGCGGTGCCGCATGGTCACGTCACCGTCTTCGGCTATCGCATAGGCAACCTGGCCTACGTCACCGATGCCAAGGTGGTGCCGGATGACGCGATCGCGCTGCTGCGCGGCGCGAAGGTGCTGGTGCTCAATGCGCTCTTCCGGCGCGAGCATCCCACGCACCTCAGCATTCCCGAGGCGCTGCGCGTAGCCGAGGCGATCGGCGCCGAGCGCACGTACCTCACGCACCTGACGCACGACAACCTGCACGCCGACCTCGAGGCGGAGCTTCCGCCCGGCGTCGTGCCGGCCTTCGATGGACTCACCATTCGCGTGGACTGAGGACGGGTCATGGCCATTCGCATCGACTTCACCAACATGATGGCGCCGGGCATTCCGGGCGGGATCACCGAGGCCGAGTGGGCCTCCGCCGCGGAGAAGTTCGCCGACGCGCACATGCACGTGGTGGCGGAACACTCCGCCGGCACCCTCGGCTTTCTCGACCTGCCCGATGACCAGGCGCTGCACGGCCAGGTGACGGGCTTCGTGAAGGAGGTGCGCGCCCGCACCGGTGCCGATCGCGTGACTGACGTGGTGGTGCTCGGCATCGGCGGGTCGGCGCTAGGTCCCATCGCGCTGCGCACGTCGCTGCGCGCGCCCAAGTGGAACGAGCTGGATGACGCGGGCCGGGGTGGCTGGCCGAAGCTGCACGTGCTCGACAACGTGGACCCCGTGACCATCGAGGCGCTGCTCGCGCGACTCGACCCGCAGCATGCGCTGTTCGTGGTGATCTCCAAGTCGGGGGGCACCGCGGAGACCATGGCTCAGTACATGATCATCCGGCAGTGGCTCGAGCACTCGGTGGGCCCGGAAGGCGCGAAGCGCCGGCTGGTGCTCGTCACCGACCCGCAGAAGGGCGCGCTCCGCAAGATCGCGAAGGCCGAGGGCATCACGGCGCTCGACATCCCGGCGAATGTGGGCGGGCGCTTCAGCGTGCTCACGCCGGTCGGCCTCTTGCCGGCCGCGCTGATGGGCGTGGACACGTCGGCCCTGCTCGACGGGGCGGCGGAGGTCCGCACGCGCTCTGCGTCGAAGGAGCTCGCGAAGAACATCGCCGGCGCCTATGCGGTGCTGCAGTGGCTGAGCGACACCGCGCACGGCCGGCACATTCACGTGCTCATGCCGTACAGCGACCCGCTGCGCGACATGGCCGACTGGTTCGTGCAGCTATGGGCGGAGAGCCTGGGCAAGCACCGCGTGCCGGGGGACGACGGCGTGGGGCCGACCCCGTTCGGCGCGCTGGGCGCCACCGACCAGCACAGCAAGGTCCAGCTCTTCATGGAAGGGCCGATGGACAAGACCATCAGCTTCATCGCGGTGGAGGAAGGGGGGAAGGACATCGAGATCCCCCGGCTCCATGCGGACATTCCGGAGCTCGCCTACCTGGGGGGCCATCACCTGGGCGAGCTGCTGGACGTGGAGCGCCGCGCCACCGCCGGGGCGCTGGCGCGGCGCGGGCGTCCCAACCTGACCATCAGCATCGACCGGGTGGATGCCCACCACGTGGGCGGGTTGATGATGCTGCTGGAAATGGCGACCGTGTACGCGGGGGCGCTCTATGGGGTGGACCCCATGAACCAGCCGGGCGTGGAGCTGGGGAAGAACTTCACCTACGCCATCATGGGCCGCCCGGACGCCGAGCAGGCTCGGCAGGAATGGAACCTGCTTCCAAAGCCGGACCCTCGTTACTCTGCCTGACGCCCGCCCGCCGACTGCCGTATTTTCGCCCTGTGCTCCTTCCCGCTCGAGGAACCATGCCCGATCCGATCGACCGCCTGAACTCCCTCTTCGGCTCTGCCGTCTCCGTCGCTGGCTCGCGAGTGACGGTCAAGGACCGCACCGCCCTTGCCGGCCCGGCCATGGACCAGCTGGTGCGCGCCGCCGTGTTTGGCGGCGAGGAGGAAAAGCACTACGCGCGCTGGCTGATCTGGGAGATCGGGCAGGGCGTCGGCGTTCGCGCCTCGTCCATCCAGGACCTCTATGTGGCGCGAGGCCGCGGTGAGATCAGCGGGTTCACCGTGCCCGCGATCAACGTGCGCGGCATGGCCTACGACACGGCGCGCTCCATCTTCCGCACCGGGATCCGCATGCAGGCCGGCGCGTTCATCCTCGAGATCGCCCGCTCCGAGATTGCGTACACCGAGCAGCGGCCGAGTGAGTACGTGGCGGTGATGATCGCCGCGGCGCTGCGCGAGGGATGGCTGGCGCCCGTGTTCATCCAGGGCGACCACTTCCAGGTGAACGCGAAGAAGTACGCGGCGGACAAGGAAGCAGAGGTGGAGGCGGTGAAGCACCTGGCGCGCGAGGCGGTGCACGCCGGCTTCTACAACATCGACGTGGACACCTCGACGCTGGTCGACATCTCGAAGCCGAATCTCGACGAGCAGCAGCGCCTCAACTATGAGGTGGGCACGGAGCTCGTGACGTACGTGCGCTCGCTGGAGCCGAAGGACGTCACCATCTCGATCGGTGGCGAGATCGGCGAGGTGGGCACCGAGAACAGCACGGTGGAGGAGCTGCGCGCCTACATGGACGGGCTGAATCGCTCGCTGCCGAAGGGAATGATCGGGCTGTCGAAGATCAGCGTGCAGTCGGGCACCTCGCACGGAGGCACCGTGCTCGCCGATGGCTCCATCGCCGACGTCAAGCTCGACCTGGACACCCTCGAGCGACTGTCGAAGGTGGCGCGCGACGAGTACGGGCTGGCCGGCGCGGTGCAGCACGGAGCCTCGACGCTCACCGACGACGCGTTTCACAACTTCCCGAAGCGCGAGACGGCGGAGATTCACCTCGCCACCAACTTCCAGAACATGCTGTACGACCACCTGCCGCCTGAGCTGCGACAGGAGATGTATGCGTGGCTGGACGTGAACGCGAAGGACGAGCGCAAGGAGAAGGACAGTCCTGAGCAGTTCTACTACAAGACGCGCAAGAAGGCGATCGGGCCGTTCAAGCAGAAGCTCTGGAGCCTGCCGGCGGACACCCAGGTCGCCGTGGACCGCGCGTACGACGAGAAGTTCGGCTTCCTGTTCGAGCAGCTCGGGCTGCGCGGCACGGCGGAGCACGTGGCGAAGTACGTGCGCGCCCCGGAACAGCACCGGCCGATGCCGAGCGATGCACATCCGGCCATGGCCGCGGCACCCGACGATCCGGACGCCGGCGAGTAGATGACCCAGGAACCGGAGGCGTGCCGTCTCTGGCTCGGGACCCTCGAGCGCATCGTTGCCCGCGCCGCGCACGACGTGCGCGGCGCGCTGAACGGGGTGAGCGTGAACCTCGAGGTGGTGCGCGCGCGCTCGGCGAAGGCCGACGTCATGGCGAGCGCGGTGGATCGCTTCGCGAACGCCGCCAGCGACCAGCTGGAGGAGCTCACGGCCATCACGGACGCGCTCCTGCGACTGGCCCGCGCGCCGCAGGAACCGGTGGAGCTGGAAGTCCTGCTCCGGCAGGTCGTGACCCTGCTGGAGCGCTCGGCCCGGAACGACGGAGGCTCCCTGCGGCTGGAGGTGCGCGGGAACGCAGATCACGGCGCGGCCACCCGGGTTTCGGGCTACCTTCCGCGTATCATGTTGGGCGAGGCCGTGCTGCTGGCGTCGGAGAGCGGCCAGGAGGTGACCTGCGTGCTGGAGCGCGGGGATCCAGCGGTCGTCCGGTTCAGCTTCGAGGGCACGCCTCCCGCGCTGCCGGCTCACCTGGTTCCGCTCACGGCTGACTCCGGCATCCAACATGCGAACAACGCACGCGACCTCACGATCGAGTTCACCGGCGCCTCGCGCCGCCTGCACGAGCTGACATGAAGAAGCCGAAGATCCTCATCGCCGACGACGAGCCGGCGATCACCGGTGGCCTGGGCGCGATCCTGGAGGATGAGGGATACGCGGTCGAGGTCGCGCAGGATGGGCAGAAGGCGCTCGACCGCCTGTCGAGCGAGCGCTTCGCCGTGGTCCTCGCCGACCTCAAGATGCCGAAGCTCGATGGCATCTCGCTGCTCAAGGCGATCCGGGAGCGGAAGATTCCCACGGAGTTCGTGGTCATCACCGGGCAGGGCTCCACCGAGCTGGCCATCGAGGCGATTCGCGAGGGCGCGGCGGACTACATCGAGAAGCCCCTGAACGCCGAGCGGCTGAGCAAGCTCAAGGCGCAGCTGCCCAAGCTGATCGAGAGCTTCTCGGTGCAGGAGAAGAATCGGGAGCTGTCCGCGAAGCTGGAGGGCCTCACGCACTACGGTGAGCTCACGGGGCAGTCCGAGGTGATGCGCCAGGTCTACCAGGTGATCGAGGCCGTGGCGCCCTCGAATGCCAGCGTGTTGATCCTCGGCGAATCGGGCACCGGCAAGGAGCTGGTCGCGCGCGCCATGCACACCAAGAGCGAGCGGTCGAAGGGGCCGTTCTTCGCGCTCAACTGCGCGGCGCTTCCCAAGGAGATCCTGGAGAACGAGCTGTTCGGCCACGAGAAGGGCGCCTTCACCGGCTCCACGAACGAGAAGCCGGGCGCGTTCGAGATGTCGAGCGGGGGCACGATCTTCCTGGATGAAGTGGCGGAGATGTCCACGGACATCCAGGTCAAGCTGCTGCGCGCGCTGGAGTCACGGATGGTGCGCCGCCTCGGCGGCAAGAAGGAGATCTCCGTCGACATTCGCATCGTGGCCGCCACGAACAAGGACCTGCAGAAGGCGCTGGCCGACGGCGAGCTGCGCGAGGACCTCTACTATCGCCTTGCGGTCGTGGAGCTGGTGCTGCCGCCGCTGCGCGAGCGCGCGGACGACATCCAGCTGCTCGCCAACGAGTTCCTCGCGCGCTTCTCGCAGCAGAACGGGAAGAAGATCGAGGGGTTCGAGGACGCCGCGTGGCAGTGGATCATCGGGTATCACTGGCCCGGGAACGTGCGCGAGCTGAAGAATGCGATCGAGCGCGCGGTGATCATGTCACGCAGCAGCAAGGTGGGCCCCACGGACATCATCCCGCGCCACCTGCGCAGCGGCGGCGACGTGCCGACCGCGGTGACGATCCCGGTGGGCGCCACGGCGGCGCAGGCGCGCCAGCAGCTGGTGCTCCGGAGCTTCGCGTCCACCAGCGGCGACACCGCGCGCACCGCGAAGATGCTCGGCTTGCGCGAGGACGAGGTGCGCAACGAGTTGCTGGCGCTGCTCGGCGCCGCGGCGGAGGAGCAGGACGAGGAGGTCGAGGCGCCCGCGCCCGCGCGCGCGCCGGCTCGCAAGGACGCTGCGCCGGCGAAGGCGCCGGCGAAGAAGGTCGCAGCGAAGAAGTCACGCTAACGAACACGAGGAGCACCGCACCATGGCGCACCAGGATTACGAGGACGACGACGAGCATTACGTCGTGATCGAGCGGCACAGTGGCAGCACGAAGTCGCTCCTCATCGGGCTGGCGGTCGGCGCCGGGCTGGCGCTGCTGTTCGCCCCGGCGAGTGGCGAGGAGACGCGCCGGCAGCTGCGGATGCGCGCGCAGAAGGTGCGCCGGGCGGCGCAGGATGCCGTGACCGAGGCGAAGGACACCGTGGTGGGCGTCGTGGAAGACGCGCGCGCCAGGGTGGAGGAGCAGATCGACGGCGCGCGACAGGCCATCGAGCTCAAGAAGCGCCAGGTGGTGCGCGCGGTTGATGCGGGTCGCGAGGCCGCGGAGCAGGCGCGCGAGGAGCTGGAGCAGCGACTGGCCGACACGAAGGCCGCGTACCAGTCGGGCGCCCGCAAGGGTTGAGCGCAGCGCCCACCCGACTTCCAGATGCCGAAGCGTCCCTGGTACGTCAGCCTCGGCTGGACGTCGCGTGACTATGCCAAGCGCGTGTGGGACAACGCCGGCGAGGACAACGTGCTGTTCCTCGCCGGCGGCGTCGCCTTCAACCTCCTGCTCGCCGCGGTGCCGTTCATCCTGCTGCTGGTCACCGGCCTCACGTACATCCTGAGGTCGTCCACCGGCAACTCGACGCTGGTGGTCACGGACTTCATCGACAAGCTCCTGCCGCCGCATCCCGAGACGCCCGACACGCCCGCGCACAAGCTGCTGAACGACGCGCTGCAGATGCGCAGCACGCTCGGCATCTACAGCGCGATCGGCTTCACCTGGTTCTCCACGCGGCTCTTCGGGTCACTGCGCACCGTGCTCGCCGACGTGTTCGACATCGAGCACGAGCGCGGGATCATCGCCGGCAAGATCTTCGACGTGAAGATCACGGTGGTCGCGAGCCTGCTCTTCGTGGCGAGCACGGTGCTGAACGCGTACATCGCGATCGCGACCACGCGCGGCGTGCACGTGCTCACGCAGCTGGGCGTGCGCAACGACGTGATGGGCAACGTGGAGTACTGGCTGGGCCGGTTGCTCGCGGCGTTCTTCCTGGCGCTGATGTTCTTCGCGCTCTACAAGTACCTGCCGGTGCGCAAGGTGCGCTGGCAGACGGCCACGGTGGCGGCGGTATTCACGGTGTCGAGCTTCGAGATCGCACGCTCGGCGTTCACGGCGTACGTGCGCAGCTTCAACCCCGGCTCGCTCTACACGGGCACCATCGCCGCGATCGTGATCGTCGTGGTGTGGGTCTACTACGCCGCGCTGATCTTCATCCTCGGCGGGGAAGTGGGGCAGGTATACGAGCTCCGCCGCGTGCGCCGGCTGCAGCGCGAAGTCTTTACGGAATAGGGGCCGTGGGCTGCCCGCTCGCGCCCTACACGTACAGTTCCTTCGGCGTAACGGCGTCCTTGGTCTCCTCGGAAACAGCCGCGGAACTGGTGCGGACAGCGCGGACACGACAACGACAACTGATCCTTTGTTAACAGCACACCCATCGAGCTCGAAGCCCGATGGGTGTGCTTTTTCAAAAGCTTCGGTTTTGCAGTATCCGCGGAATCCGCTTCTGTTCGTCCGCGGTGTTTCCGAGGAGACCAAGGACGCCGTTACGCCGAAAGAAGTCGTACGTGTGGAGCGCGAGGAGCCCCGAGTCTTGGAATCACATTCCTGCTCTCAACCGGCGACACGGCTGTGTCTGGCCCGAAGGTTGCCTTTCGTACATACGCACGCCCCTAACACCTCGGAGGTAAGTCACGTGCGCAAACTGATGCTGGCAGTCGCCACGGTCGCGTCCATCGCGATGGTCGGCTGCAAAAAGACGGGTGATGGTGAGTACCAGGTCAAGACGCCGGATGTCAACGTCTCGACCGACTCGCACACGGTGAAGGTCCCCACCGTCGACGTTGGCACGAAGACCGACTCCATCAACACCCCGGTCGTCGGCACCAAGCCCGAGACCCTCATCGTCCAGAAGCCGGTCATCGGCACGAAGAAGACCGCGGTCAAGGTCCCGACCGTCGACGTCAAGAAGCCGCCCCAGGAGTAGCCAGGGCAGCACGACGCACGCGGCGGCGCACCGAGCTACATTCGGTGCGCCGCCGTTTTGTTGTCGTCGTTTCACGCGCTCCACGTCATGACCATCGACCTCCGCAGCGACACGCTCTCCCGCCCCACCGCCGCCATGCGCCAGGCGATGGCGAACGCGGAGGTCGGCGACGACGATCGCGACGGCGATCCCACCACGCGCCGCCTCGAGTCGCGGCTGGCCGAACTGCTCGGCACCGAGCGCGCGATGTTCTTCCCCAGCGGCGTGATGGCGAACCAGGCCGCCATCTGGCTGCACACGCGCCCGGGCACCGAGGTCCTCATCGATGCCGACGCGCACATCATCCACTGGGAGATGGCCGGCGCCGCGGGGCTCGCCGGCGTACAGCTCCGCACCGTGACGGCCAGCGCCAACGGCGTGATGCGCGCGGAGGACCTGCGTCGCACCCTCCGCCCCGCGTCGAAGTTCAGCCCCCGCGCGAGCCTCGTCTGCGTGGAGAACACCCATAACGGCGCGGGCGGACGCGTGACGCCCCTCGAGGAAATGCGCGCGATCGCCGATGTCGCCCGCGCGCAGCAGCTGCCCGTGCACCTCGACGGCGCGCGCCTGTGGAATGCGTCAGCGGCGAGCGGAACGCCGCTCGGCCACTTCACCGCCTGCGCCGACACCGTGATGGTCTCGCTCTCGAAGGGACTGGGCGCGCCCATCGGCGCCGCGCTCGCCTTCGGCGCCGCGCGCGAGGAGGAGCTCTGGAGCATTCGCAAGCGGCTCGGTGGCTCGCTGCGCCAGTCGGGAATACTCGCGGCGGCGGCGCTTCACGCACTCGATACGCAGCTCCCGAAGCTGGCGCTCGATCACGACAAGGCGCGCACATTCGCCGAGGCCCTTGCCGGCGCGCCGGGAGTGACGATGGCCGAGCCCGAGACCAACATCGTGATGCTCGACCTGCCACACGCCGGGGACTCGCCGGCGCTCGTGCAGCGCGCGCTGGAAGCGGGCGTGCGGCTCACCGCGTGGACTCCCGTGCGCGTGCGCGCCACCTTTTACCTTGACGTCTCGCTCGACGAGGCCCGCACGGCGGGGGCGATAGTGTCCCGGCTGCTTGAGAACGCCTGACTCCGTCGCTAGATTTTCATTCGTCCCAGGTCCCGAAGGGCGAAGGCTCTCTAACTCCGTCAGGACCGAAAGGTAGCAGCGGCATGCGATGTCCAGCGTCGCTTCGTCAGGCCTGGGGCACTGGCGCGGGGAGTGTGCTCTTTCGAGAGCTGCTCCCCGCGTTTTGCATTGCTGGCGTTCGGCTCCGCGCGCGCCGATATTCCGGGTCCCTCCCCGCCATTCCATGTCACTCGCCCTCGCCCGCAAGTATCGCCCGCGCACCTTCGCCGACGTCGCCGTGCAGTCGCACGTGGCGACCACGCTGAAGGGGGCGATCGCGCGCGACCGCGTGGCGCACGGCTACCTGCTCTGCGGCCCGCGCGGCACCGGCAAGACGACGCTCGCGCGCGTGCTGGCGATGGCGCTCAACTGCGAGAACCGGCAGCCCGACGGCGAGCCCTGTGGGGCCTGCACGAGCTGCACGCGCATCTGGGCCGGCAGCGCCTCGCTCGACGTGATCGAGATCGACGCGGCCTCCAATCGCGGCGTGGACGATGCGCGCGACCTGCGCGAGCGCGCGATGTATGCGCCCTCGGGCGACGACCGCTACAAGGTCTACATCGTGGACGAGGCGCACATGCTCACGCGCGAGGCGTGGAACTCGCTCCTCAAGGTGCTCGAGGAGCCGCCCCCGCGCGTGGTGTTCGTGTTCGCCACCACCGAGCCGTACAAGATTGCGCAGACGGCCGCGCCGGTGCTCAGCCGCCTGCAGCGCTTCGACCTCAAGCGCATCGGCCCCGCCGACATTCGCGCGCGCCTCGTCACGGTGCTGGCCAGCGAAAAGATCACCGCGGAGCCCGAGGCGATCGCGATGATCGCGCGCGCGGCCGATGGTTCCATGCGCGATGCGCTCTCGCTCACCGACCAGGTGCTCGCCATGGGCGACGGTCGCGTGACGGCCGACCACGTGCGCGAGGCGCTGGGGCTCGTGGCGGAGGATGAGCTCCTCGGCGTGCTCGACATGATTGCCGAGCGCCGCGCGCAGGACGTGTTTCCCATGGTGGCCCGGCTTGCCGACGGCGGCGTGGACTTGGGGCAGTTCCTCGCGGGGCTGGCCGACATGCTGCGCGCCCAGCTCGCGACCACGCTCGGCGGCTCGCCGCCCGACCTGTCCGATCGGGCGCGCGAGGCGCTCACGAGCCGCAAGGACCGGATCCCGGCAGGCGACCTGCTCCGGATGCTCAATGCGCTGGCCGAGCTGGAGATCCGGTTCCGGAAGAGCGGGCAGCAGCAGCTGCTGCTGGAGGCCATGCTGGTGCGCTTTGCGCTGATGGACCGCACGGTGGAGCTGGAGGCGGTGCTGCGCGCGCTGGGGCCGGGGGGAGGGCCGGTGGGAGGGCCGGTAGGCGGGTCACCCCCCGCCGTGGCTCCCATCGCGCCCCCGAGGGGCGGCAGCCGCCCTAATCCGGGTCTCGCGGAGGGGCACCGCGAGACCGAAACGGGGGCCCCGCCGGCGCCCACACGGCCTCAGGCCGCGCCGATTCCCCAGCGCGCCGTGGCCGGCCCTTCAGCGGCGGTTCGCGCCGCTCACGTCCCGGAGCTCAGCGCGGTCGCCGGGCGCTGGGAGGACCTGGTCGAGAGTATCCAGCGGACGGGCAAGGGGATGCTCACCACCGTGCTGCAGCATGCGTCGCCCGTGTCCATCAATGCGGCAGGCGTGCTCGCGGTGGAGTTGAGCGCGGAGAATGACCTGTACGCGCAGGCGTTCGAGTCGGGAAAGGGCGACGTGGTGGCGGCGTTGCGCGAGTGGTTCCCCGGGGTGGAGCGCGTCGTGGTCCGCCGCACTGATGGCGGTGCTCCCGTGCCCCAGAAGCGCCTGACGGACGACGAGATCCGAGTCCAGCGCCTGGACACCCTCCGCAAGAAGGACGCGGTGCTCGCCGCGGCGATCGACGCGCTCGACCTCGAGGTGGTGGACTGACCGCCGCAGCGGGGATACTTTACCCTCTTCCCAGCCGTCGAAGTGGAATGGCCGATTTCATGAAGATCCTGCAGCAAGCGCAGGAGATGCAGGGCCGCATGACCCAGGTCCAGGAGGAGCTCCAGCGCGCGACGCTCAGCGGGTCTGCTGGCGGTGGCATGGTGAGCGCCGAGGTGAGCGGAACCGGGGAGATCCAGCGCGTGAAGATCGACCCGTCGGTGCTGAAGGCCGCCGACGTCGAGATGCTGGAGGACCTGATCGTCGTGGCGGTGTCCGAGGCGCAGAAGCGTGCGCAGGCCCACGCGGCGGATGAGATGAAGAAGATCGCGGGAGGGGTGTCCCTCCCGTTCAAGTTGCCCTTTTAGCATGTCGGCGATCGAGGAGCTCGCGTCCGAGCTCGCGCGGTTGCCGGGAATCGGTCGCAAGACTGCCCTGCGGCTCACCTACCACCTGCTGAAGCAATCGCCGGAGCAGGCGAGGCGGCTTGCCAACTCGCTGCTGACGCTGAGCGACCGGGTGCGTCCCTGCACCCGCTGCTTCAACCTGACGGAGGAGGAGCTGTGCGTCATCTGCCGTGACCCGCGGCGCGATCCGCGGCTGCTGTGCGTGGTGGAGGAGGCGTCGGACATCGGCGCCATCGAGCGGGCAGGTGAATACCGCGGCGTGTACCACGTGCTGGGAGGACGGCTCTCCCCGCTCGATGGAGTGGGACCGGACGACCTGACGCTCTCGGCGTTGCTGGAGCGGGTGCGGGAAGGCGGGGTGCAGGAGGTCATCATGGCCACCAATCCCAGCCTGGAAGGGGAAGCGACGGCGCTGCTGGTGCAGCGGCAGCTCGCGGGGCTGCCGGTCTCGGTCACGCGCATCGCGCGGGGCCTGCCGGTGGGTGGCGACCTGGAATACGCGGACGGCGTGACCATCGCGCAGGCGCTCTCCGCCCGGAGGGCGATGTAGTTATCGCCCGGAGGGCGATGTGGTGTCGCCCGGGGGGCGATGCAGCAGGGGTAACTTGCAGTACCGGTGAGCGGGAAAGGGGTGGACACAGTGCCCCTCCTGTCCGAGAATTTCAGGACCCAAACTGATCAAGGCACACATGGCCGTCGGTTCCGCAAGCTGGTCGTTCACCGAGGATGACTTCGGCGCGATCACAGTCACCCTCCAGCGATTCCTGGGCGAGTGCAACGCGCGCTGCGCGATGCTCGTCGATCGCACGGGGCAGCTGGTCGCGACGGTGGGGGAACAGCCCAAGTTCGACCCCACGACCTTTGCCACCCTCACGGCCGCCGACTTCAGCGCCAACGACCAGCTGGCGAAGCTGATCGGCGAGAACGACTTCCAGTCGCTCTTTCACCAGGGCGAGAAGGAATCGATGTACCTCGCCGACGTCGCGCGCCGCGTGATCCTCGTGGTGCTCTTCGACAATCGCACGACGCTCGGCCTCGTGCGCCTCAAGATGAAGGTCACCGTGGATGAGCTCACGAAGCTCTTCGAGGCGATGTTCTCGCGAGGCACTGCCGGTAATGCCGCCGCTCCGCACCTGCTGGCTGGTGCGGATGACGAAATCGACAAGCTGTTCCAGTAAGGGGAGACATACAGCATGTCGATGATCAACTACGCGTCCCGCGAGATCAACTGCAAGATCGTGTACTACGGCTCGGGCCTCGGTGGCAAGACCACCAACCTCGAGCACGTGTACGGCAAGGTGCAGCCCGACACGCGCGGCAAGCTCATCTCGCTCGCGACCGAGACGGAACGCACGCTCTTCTTCGACTTCCTCCCGGTGGACCTCGGGACGATTCGCGGATTCAAGACGCGCTTCCACCTCTACACGGTGCCCGGCCAGGTCTACTACAACGCCAGCCGCAAGCTCATCCTCAAGGGCGTGGACGGCATCGTGTTCGTGGCCGACTCGCAGATGGAGCGCATGGAGGCGAACCAGGAGGCCATGCAGAACCTCTACGACAACATGGCCGAGTACGGCTACGACCTGACGAAGCTCCCCTTCATCATCCAGTACAACAAGCGCGACCTGCCGAACGCCGCGCCGATCAAGGAGCTGCAGGCCGCGCTCAACCCGGGATGGGAAGTGGTCGATCCCGCCAAGCAGCGCGTGACACCGGATCCCTGGCACGCCGGGGAGAACCTCATCGAGCAGCTGCCCACCGGCGAGTGGATCGAGCGCGCGCCCTACTTCGAGGCGGTTGCGCTGGCCGGCGACGGCGTGTTCGACACGCTGCGCGCGGTCAGCAAGCTGGTACTCAAGTCGCTCGCCTGAGCGACGGGGCCGGCAGGTGAACCTCCCGAACGCGCTCACCATCGGACGCATCGCGGTCACGCCGCTGATCGCGATCCTTCCGCTGGCGCCGTCATCCACCCTGCGCCTCTGCGCCTTCGCGCTCTTCCTCGTGGCCGCGATCAGCGACTACGTGGACGGCTTCCTCGCGCGCTCGCGCAAGCAGGAGACCGACCTCGGGCGCATGCTCGACCCGCTCGCCGACAAGCTGCTGCTGCTTGGCACCTTCGTGCCCATGTTCTGGCTGGCCGGCAGCGGATCGCACGGCGCGCTGCTCTCCCCGTGGCGCCAGTCGCTGGTGCCGGGCGTGATCGGCCCCATGGTGCGCGCCGACGGCGTGCACGCGGCCTTCCCCTTCCTCACGCCATTCGGCCCGGTCGGCCTGGCGTGGTGGATCGTGGCCGTGGTGCTCGGCCGCGAGATCGCGATGACGATCTTCCGCCAGGCCGCGGCGCGCCGCGGCGTGGTGATCGCGGCCATCGGGCCCGCGAAGTGGAAGACGGGGCTGCAGCTCGTGTGGCAGGGCTCCGCCTACTTCTGGTTCTTCATCGCCACCCTTGCCGCAGCACGGGGATGGACCGCCGGTGCCTGGCACGACTTCGCGTTCTTCAACGGGCTCGTTGGCGTGACGACGATGACCGCCGCGGTGGCGCTCACGCTCTGGTCGCTGGTGCTCTACCTGGCGCGCTATGGTCGCGTCTTCACGCACGCACGCAGCGGCGTGCGCGCGTAGCAGCCGCCGCGCAATGGAAGTCGAGCTGGTCACGATTGGCGACGAGCTGCTGCTCGGCTTCACGATCGACACGAACGCGGCCCACCTCGCGCGACAGCTGGCCGACGCGGGCATCACGATTCGCCGCCGCGCCACGGTGGGCGACACCGCCGGCGAGATCGTGGACGCCGTGCAGGCGGCACTCGACCGCACCGGCGCCGTGATCACCACCGGCGGGCTGGGGCCCACCAGCGACGACCTCACGAAGCCGAGCATCGCGCGCATCTTCGGGCGCGAGATGTTCCTGGATGAGGAGCACGTGGGCTGGATGCAGGAGCGCTGGCGCGCGCGCTTCGGGCGCGAGATGCCGGAGAGCAATCGCAACCAGGCCATGCTGCCGCGCGGCGCGCGCAAGCTGCAGAACAACCACGGCTCCGCGCCCGGCATCTGGCTGGAGGATGAGCGCGGCCGCTGGGTGGCGATGCTCCCGGGCGTGCCGCGGGAGATGCGCGGCATGCTCGCCGACACGCTGCTTCCGCTGGTGCGCGAGCGGGCGGGCACGGGCGGACGCGTGGTGCGCTCGCTCACGCTGCGCACCACCGGCATCGCGGAGTCCATGCTGGCCGACATGATCGGCGACCGGCTGATGAACTGGCCGTCACTGTCTCTCGCGTACCTGCCCGGGATCGACGGCGTGGACCTTCGCGTCACGATTCGCGATGCGGAGTCGCAGGTGGCAGACGAGCAGCTCTCGACGGCCACCGACGCGCTTCGCAAGGCGGTGGGCGCGGGAATCTACGGCACGGAATCCGAGGACATGCCGGAGATCGTGCTCGCGCTCTGTCGCTCGCGTCATGAGACGATCGCGGTGGCCGAGAGCTGCACGGGAGGATTGCTGGGCGCGCGCCTCACGACGCCGGCCGGCTCGAGCGACGTGTTCCTCGGTGGCGTGATCGCCTACTCGAACACGGTCAAGGAGCAGCAGCTCGGCGCGAGCGCTTCGGACATCGAGCAGCATGGCGCGGTGAGCGAGCCCGTGGTGAGGCAGATGGCCATGGGCGTGCGCGCCCTGATGGGTGCGTCGATCGGCATCGGCATCACCGGTATCGCGGGACCGGGTGGGGGCAGCGAGGAAAAGCCGGTGGGCACCGTCTGGATCGGCGTCGACTTCGGCGGGGTGGTGGAGGCGCGCCTTGCCCGCCTCTGGGGGAATCGCGAGGAGGTCCGCTACCGCGCCGCCCAGCTCGCGATGGAAATCGTGCGCCGCAGGCTCTCGGCCTAGCGCCAGATTGGCAGCGCACCGGGGCATGGCCGTTGCCCCTGAAGTCCGCACCGATCAACATTCACGACATGAGCGACATGGACCAACCCGAGAACGAGCGCGACGCTGCTGACGGCGCCGCGATCGACGATGCCGCGGATGGCGCTTCGTCCGCAGCCGACGAGACCACGCCCTCGAGCTCCTCCGAGCAGGAGCTGGCCGAGTCGCGCGACAAGTACCTGCGCCTGGCGGCGGAGTACGACAACTTCCGGCGACGCACCACCAAGGAGCGCCAGGACGCGCACCTGCGCGGCCAGGGCGACCTGCTCAAGGGCATGCTCGACTCGCTGGATGACCTCTCGCGCTTCGCGCACCTCGATCCCGCCGTCACCGATACCAAGACCGTGGTGGACGGCGTGACCATGATCGAGCGCAAGCTGCTCAAGACGCTTGCCGGTCACGGGCTCGAGATCCTGAACCCGGTGGACCATCCGTTCGACCCCAACCTGCACGAGGCGGTGGCCACGGAGCCGGCGGCATCGAAGGACGAGGATCACCTGGTGGCCCGCGTGTTCCAGCCGGGCTACGTGTTCAACGGCCAGCTGCTGCGACCCGCGCGCGTGGTCGTGAAGCAATGGAACGGCTGACCGCGTACTGATACGCATGGCGCAGACGAAGGACTTCTACCAGGTCATCGGCGTTTCTCCCTCGGCCACCCAGGACGAGCTCAAGAAGCAGTACCGGCGACTCGCGGCCAAGTATCACCCGGACAAGAATCCGGGTGACGCGGCCGCGACCGAGCGCTTCAAGGAGATCTCCGAGGCGTACGGCGTGCTGGGCGACGTGGACAAGCGGAAGCACTACGACCAGATGCGCCAGCTCGGTGCATTCGGCGGCTTCGGCGGCGGCGGGTCGCGCAGCGGCGCGTCGAGGCCAGGTGCGGGATCCCCTGGCGCGGGGCCGACAGGCGCAGGCGGCTTCCGCTACGAGGACCTGGACGTCGGCGGCTTCGGTGGTGGCCTGGGCGACCTGTTCGGCTCGATCTTCGGCAACCAGCGGCCGGGCGCCCGCAGCAAGGGGCCGGAGCGCGGCCAGGATGTCGAGACGTCGATCGAGGTGCCCTTCCGCACCGCGGTGAGTGGCGGGAAGGTCTCGGTGGAGCTGGAGGTCACCGAGGAGTGCGGCCAGTGTCATGGGAGCGGGGCCGCGCCGGGAGCGAAGGTGCAGACCTGTCCCGAGTGCCACGGCCGCGGCACGATCTCGTTCGGCCAGGGCGGATTCGCGGTGCAGCGCCCGTGTCCGCAGTGCATGGGCCGCGGCTCCGTGCCCACGGAGCGCTGCCCGTCGTGCAACGGCGCCGGCGAGTTGCGCGCGCGCCGCAAGGTGCTGATCACCGTGCCGAACGGCGTGGACACGGGCAGCAAGATCCGCCTGAAGGGACAGGGTGGAAAGGGCAGCAAGAACGCGCCGCCCGGCGACCTGCTCATCACCTTCACCGTGCTGCCCGATCGCTTCTACACGCGTGAGGGGCTCGACCTGGTGGCGCACATGCCGATCAACATTGCGCAGGCCACGCTGGGTACGAAGATCGAGCTCAAGTCACTCGACGGAAAGAAGGTCGCGCTGCGGATCCCGCGCGGCACGTCGAGTGGCAAGCGGCTGCGCGTGCGCGGGCAGGGGATCGAGAAGGACGGCGCGCGCGGGGACCTGATCGTCGAGGTGAACGTGAAGGTCCCCGAGGGACTCGACGAGGCAGCCGAGGCGAAGATGAAGGAGTTCGCGGATTCGATTGGATTGAAGTACTGAGCGCCTGGGCAGAACGGCATTAGCCGCGGACCTTCACGGACGACTGCAACAGCCTTTGCCGCGGACTAGCGCGGACAACCACGGACGACTACGAAGCAAGCAGAATCGGATCGCAGCGTGGTGCGCTTCGGCGGGAGTCGGGCGCCACCGCGTCATGGAGGATCGCTGCGGTAGATCGAATCAGCGAGCTGCCGAGCGGTGATGTGGGAGGCGCCGGCGGGCTGCCACGATGTCGTGCTATCGGTTCCGTAAAACCCGAACTGCGGACCCTCACACACACGCCACTCGCCTGCATGCGTTCGCGCGATCAGCCAGCGAAGCGTGTCGGTCCGGACGCGCTGGCGCGCCAAATACCGGTCTGCATTCACTGGCGACTCATCTTCCTCCGCCACGGTCGTGATGCGAACTCGAACCGTGATCGTGTCGCCGCGCCCGGCCTGATCCAGGATGTGATACGTCGCAAGCATGTCGATCGGCTGGTAGACTCCGTCGCCGATCTGGCACGTCACGAGCGAATCAAACGACACTGTGGACTTCGGCGCACCCTCTCGGCTGTCCTCGAGATACGCGACGAGTGCGTCCGTCGGATTAGCGCGCGATCCTGAGGGCGACAGGGACGAGCGCTGCGAAGAGGTAGTGCCATCTCGTCTGGTACTCGCGTCCGGACTACATCCCTCGAGCATGACGAGAAGCGCGATCAGGAGAGGGGCGGGAGAGCGCACGGTGACCGCAGCTATCGAGTGGGAGAAGCGTCGTTGCGGTCGTCCGTGGTAGTCCGCGGTCGTCCGCGGCAAAGGCTGTTGAAGTTCTCCGCCGAAGTCCGCGGCCAATGCTTTAACGGCCCCGGCGCGCCGAGTTCTACGCCGCGAGCACCGGCAGCCCCCGCACGCCCAGCCCTCGCTCGATCACTCCGCCGCCCAGCACGCGCTCCCCGTCATAGAGCACGAGTGACTGGCCCGGGGTGATTGCGGACACGGGCTCCTCGAGCGCCACCTCGATCTCCTCGCCGTCCACGCGAACCAGCGTTCCCCGGGCCGGCTCGGCTCTATGGCGCACCTGCACTTCGACCTCGGCACCCGGCTCGAGTGGCGCCACCAGCCAATTCATCTCGCGCGCCACCACGCCCTTGCCGAGCAGCGCCTCGCGCGGGCCGATGATCACGGCGCGATCGGCGGGGCGAATGTCCACCACGAACATCGGCTCGCGAAACCCACCCGGCAGCCCGCGGCGCTGGCCAATGGTGAAGCGCGCGAAGCCTGCGTGCATCCCGATCACCTCGCCCGTGTTCACCAGCACGAACGGCCCCTGCGAGAGCGCCGGGGCATCCGCTCCGAGCCTCTTGCGGATGATCCTCGTATGGTCGCCATCCGGCACGAAGCAGATGTCCTGGCTCTCGGCCTTCTCCGAGATCACCTGCAGGCCCAGCTGCCGCGCGACGTCACGCGTCTGCGCCTTGGTGCGGTCCCCCACCGGCAGCAGCATGCGCGACAGCACGCCACGATCGATCCCCCAGAGGAAATACGACTGGTCCTTGGCGTGATCCTGGCCGCGATGCAGCACGCCGTTCTCGATGCGTGCGTAGTGGCCCGTCGCGATCCAGCGCGCGTCGATGCCCTCGGCCTTGCGGAGCAGGTCGCGGAACTTCGTGAACGTGTTGCAGCGCACGCAGGGGATCGGCGTGCGACCCGCGGCGTACTCGGCCACGAAGTCGTCCACCACGTCGTGCGAGAACGCGCTCTCGAGGTTCAGCACGTAGTGCGGGACGCCGAGCGTCTCGCAGACGCGGCGCGCGTCATTCACCGAGTCGAGCGAGCAGCAAGGCCGGTCGGGAATGTCCTTCTCGTCGTGGCAGAAGAGCTTCATGGTCGCGCCGACCACGTCGTAGCCCTGCTGCACCAGCAGCGCTGCGGCCACGGAACTGTCCACGCCGCCACTCATGGCGACGAGCACGCGCTCGCGCATCAGGCCGCGACCATCCCGCGCGCCTTCTGCACCAGCGCGGGGAAGACCTCGCCCACGCGCGCGATGCACTCGTCGGTGGTGAGCGAGCCGAGCGACATGCGAATGGCCGCCGACGCCACGTCGGCGCTCACGCCGATCGCCGCGAGCACGTGGCTGGGCGTGATGCTCCCGCTCTGGCAGGCGGATCCGGCCGAGGCGGCGATGCCGCGCAGGTCGAGCGCCATCAGCAGCGACTCGCTGTCGGTGCCCGGCACACTGATGGACGACACGTGCGGCGCGCGCGGTGCGCCACGTCCATGGATGATCGCGTCCGGCACCTTCTCGAGAATCAGCGCCTCGAGGCGGTCACGCTGCGCCTCGAGCGTGCGCCAGTGCTCCTCGCGCTCCTTCACGGCCAGCTCCGCTGCCACGGCGAGTCCCACGGCGTAGGCAACGTTCTCGGTGCCCGGGCGGCGGCCGCGATCCTGCGTGCCGCCGTGGAACAGCGGCTCGATCACCGCGCCGCGGCGGATGAACATCGCGCCGCAGCCCTTGGGGGCGCCGATCTTGTGGCCCGAGATGGAGAGTGCGTCGAAGGGCACGGCGCGCGCATCGATCGCCACCTTGCCGAAGGCCTGCACCGCGTCGGTGTGGAAGAACGCGCCCTGCTCGTGCGCGTACTGCGCGAGCTCGGGGATCGGCTGGATGGTGCCGATCTCGTTGTTCACCCACATGATGCTGCAGACAGACACGTTGGCGTTTGTGATCGCGCGAAAGCTCGCGACATCCACTACGCCGTCTCGCGTCATGCTCGTGAAGCGCTCCTCGCCGCCCTCCTTCGCCGCCTGGTGCACGGCCGCGAGCACCGCCTTGTGCTCGATGGGCGTGGTCACGAGGGCGGTGCGCCCTGCGTCGCGATGGGCACGCCAGGCGCCGAGGATCGCGAGGTTGTCGGCCTCGGTGCCGCCCGATGTGAAGCAGAGCTCATCCGGCTGCGCGCCCAGGCAGGCGGCGACGCGGGACCGCGCCTCATCGAGCGCGGCGCGAGCCTCGCGCCCCCAGCGATGCATGCTGGAGGGGTTCCCGAAGCGCGGGCCGAAAAACGGCTCGATGGCCGCGAGGACCTCGGGGCGAACCGGGGTCGTGGCCGCGTGGTCGAGGTAGATAGGCTCCGCCATGACAACAATATAGGGCGTTTTCAGCCCCCCGGCATCGCTCCCGGGGGCCGCGCCGAGAAGCCGACCATGCCCTCGATTGCCTCCGCGGCGCGCAGCAGCGCGACGTCCTTCCAGCGGTGCCCCACCAGTTGCACGCCCACCGGCATGCCCTCCACCACGCGCACCGGGATCACCGCCGCGGGATGCCCGGTGATGTTGAAGGGCATGACGTGGGCGCCGAGTGCGACGTCGTATCGCTCGCGGCGCCCGTCCACGAGCACCTTGCGACCGGGCTTCTGGTGCGGGATCGCGGTGGTGCCTGCCACGGGGCAGAGGAACAGGTCGGCGTCCTTCAGCAGCTCGTCCATCGCGATGATCAGGCGGTCGCGCTTGCGCAGGGAGCGCGCGTAGCGGCGCATGCCGCTCGTGAGCCCGCGCGTGAGTCCCCTGGTGAGCGGCCCTCCGCCAAGCAGCACGCGAAACATGGCGGCGACCATCACGCCGAGTCCGGGCGGCAGCGTGGCGAGCATCTCTGCGCCGTTCACCTCGGCCCACACCTGCATCGCCTCGGTCGCGTCGAAGGGCAGCGCCACGCGCGTGACGCGCGCGCCCGATGCCGCGAGCTGCGCGGCGAGCTGCTCGATGGTCTCGCGAACGGCGCGTGACGCGACCGCCCCGGGGAACACGTCGCACCAGAGCACGTGCAGCTCGCTCACCTCGCGCGGGCCGGGATCCGTCTCGCGGGCCTCGAGCACGTCGGGCTTGAAGCCGTCGGGGCCCTCGACCACCTGCAGCGCGAGTCGCAGGTCGGCCACGCAGCGCGCGATGGGCCCACCGCAGATGATGTGGCGCGCCGCGGGAGGCGGGCTTCCGGGAACGCGAAGCATGCCGTGCAGCGAGGTTCGATTCTCGGTGGGCTTGATGCCGCAGATCCCGCAGAAGGCCGCTGGGACCCGGATCGAGCCCGCGGCATCGGACCCATACTCGAGCGCCGACATCCCGCTCGCGATGGTCGCGGCGCTGCCACCCGAGCTGCCGCCCGGCGTGGTGCCCACGTTCCACGGGTTCATGGTGCGGCCGAAGTACGGGCTGTTCGTCTGCCAGTCGTACGAGAACAGCGGGACGTTGGTCTTGCCCATGATCACCGCGCCGGCGGCACGGAGGCGCGCAACGACGGTCGCGTCCCAGTCGGCCACGTGATCCCCGCGCAGCGGGATGCCCCCGGTGCCGCGCAGCCCCTTCACTTCCCAGTTGTCCTTGATCGTGATCGGGACGCCGTGCAGCGGGCCCCACACTTCGCCGCGCGCCAGCGCCTCGTCGGCCGCGCGCGCGCGCGTGCGGGCACCGTCGGCATCGTGGATCACGATCGCGTTCAGCGCCGGATTGCGCTCGGCGATGCGCGCGAGGAAGGCGTTCGTGGCGTCGAGCGAGGTGATGCGGCCGGCGCGGATGTGCGCGGCGAGGGCTGCAGCGCCCTCGTCGATCATTTCGCCCCGAAGAACTTCGCGCGCACTTCCCACAGCGCCGGGAAGAACTTGTTGGCCACCGTGCGCGCCAGGTACTTGGCGCCCAGCGTTCCGCCGGTACCGCCGGTCATCGGCCCGATCACGCGCTCCACCAGCTGCACGTGCTTGAATCGCCACTGCGCGAACTGCTGTTCATACTCGAGCAGCGCCTCGGCCAGGAAGAACAAGGTGCCCGGCGCGGGCCCGGTGTAGAGCTGCTCGAGCGTGCCGCCCTCGTGCGCGAGCAGGTCCATGAAGAGCGCCTCGAGCGTGGGGCGTTCGAGCCACCGCTGCACCGACGCCGGCACTGATCCATGCTCCTGGAGCGTGGCCACGAAGTGCGGGTCGCGCATGCCCGACGCGGCCTCGATCGCGCGGAACTGCTCGCTCTGCGAGCCGCTCGACGTGCCCAGGAACCCGCGAAACGCCGCGAAGTGCTGCGGCGGCAGCGTGTCGAGCGCCGAGAGCTGCGCCGACACGATGCGCATCAGCGCGTTGATGCGGTTCATGCGCCAGAGGCACATCCCCGACTCGAATCGCGTGAAGGCGCCGAGCAGCCCCTCGAGCTCGTGGAGGATCTCCTTGAACCACAGCTCGCTGGACTGGTGCACCACGATGAACAGGAGCTCGTCCTCGTGCTCGGGCTGCGAGAGCGGCCGCTGCAGGGTGAGCAGCTGGTCGAGCGCGAGGTAGGAGGGATACGTGACGCCGGAATCCTCAGCCATGTGCCTGGTCAGAAGGTGGACACGCCGAGCGACACCACGTCGCCGACTTCCTGCATCTCCGCCATGAAGAACGGCTCGCCGTAGCGCGCGCGAATGAGCGCGCCGTAGTACGCGGCGTAGTGGCGGATCACGTCGTACAACGGCTCGCCATTCGGGTACACCTCGCCGGCCTGCGTCTCGCCGTCGAACTGCGATGCGAAGCACTTGACCGCCGCGAGCTTCTGCTCGAACTCGTCGCTGATGTCCACCACGAAGCTCGGCTTCAGGAAGTCCTGCCGGTAGGTGATGGTGTTGATCACCTTGAACGGCCGGTGCTTCGGGACCTCGGGGGCGACCTTCGCGAGGCCGGCGACGAAGCATGCGTCCCGCACGAGCTGCGCGGCAGCCGTGTGATCGGGATGCCGGCCCTGCGGTGCAGGAGCGATCACCACCCGCGGCTTGAGCGCGCGAATCACGCGCGCGAGCTTCTCGCGCGTCTCCGGCGTGTTGGTGATGCCGGAGTCGGGCAGCGCGAGCGTGTCGCGCCACGAGGCGCCCAGGATGCTGGCGGCGGCTTCCGATTCCTGTCGGCGCAGGTCGGCGCTGCCGCGCGTTCCCATCTCCCCCTGCGTGAGGTCGAGGATGCCCGTGCGGTAGCCCTGCTTCACCGCCTTGATCATGGTGCCGCCGCAGGTGAGCTCCACGTCGTCGCGATGCGCGGCGATCGCGAGCACGTGCACGGAGTCGGGCGCGGAGCCTGGTTGGGACATGGCGCCAATATACGGCGAGTGCGGTGCGCGCCCACAACTCCGCCCTTGCGGGATTCGCGCGATTGTGAAAAATTTCACAAGCACTCCCCTCCCGCCTTCCACGCCCCGACCTACTGCATGCGGTTCGGCGACGTCATCCTCACGGCCTTCACCCAGATCCGGGCCAACAAGCTCCGGTCCTTCTTCACGCTCCTCGGCATCATCGTCTCCGTCGCCTTCCTCGTGGCGGTGGTCGCGATCATCCAGGGGATGAACGCCTACGTGAAGGAGAACATCGCCGACGCCATGATCGGGTCGAACGTCTTCCAGGTCCGTCGCACCCCCATCAGCCTCGGCTTCATCGACGACGCCGAGCTGCAGCGCATTCGCAAGCGGCCCATCGTCCGCCCTGAGGACGCCGACGCCGTGCGCAAGGCGATCCCCGAGGCCGTGGCCGTCTCCCTCCAGAGCGGTTGGCCCACGCCGCAATCCGACATCGAGTGGCGGAACCGCACGCTCGGCGACGTGCTGGTGTTCGGCGTGACCGCCGACTACCAGGTGGTGCAGGACTACCGCTTCGCGCAGGGCGAGCCCCTCAACGAGCTGGACGTGAGCCAGAAGCGCCGAGTGGTGGTGATCGGCGCCGACATCGCCGAGAAGCTGTTCGAGGGCGCCGAGCCGGTGGGGCAGGAGCTGATGATCCACGGGCAGCGATACACGATCAAGGGTGTGGTGGCCGCGAAGGGGCGCGTGCTCGGCCAGTCGTTCGACGGCTTCGTGCTCATGCCGATCACGGCGTTCGAGCCGCTGTACGGCCGGCGGAAGACGACCACCGTGTCGGTGAAGCTGGCGCAGGCGGCGGACGTTGCGGGCGCAATGCAGCGGGCGCAGGAAGCCATGCGCGTGGCGCATCACCTCCGGCCGGGGATCGACGACGACTTCACGGTGGAGACCTCCGACTCGCTCGTGGACTTCTGGAAGCAGCTCACGAAGGTGCTCTTCTCGGTGGTGCCGGCCATGGTTGCCATTGGCGTGGTGGTGGGCGGCATCGTGATCATGAACATCATGCTCATGAGCGTGAAGGAGCGGACGCACGAGATCGGGCTGCGGAAGTCAGTGGGCGCCACCTACAGCGACATCCAGCGGCAGTTCCTGGCGGAGGCGGTGATGCTCGCCACGCTCGGCGGTGCGATGGGCGCGACCAGCGGGTGGGCGTTCGCGTCGCTGATCTCCCTGGTCAGCCCGTTGCCGGCGCGCGTGACCACGTGGTCGGTGCTGCTCGCACTGGGCCTCGGTGCCGGCGTGGGCGTGCTGTTCGGGGTGTATCCCGCGAGCCGCGCGGCGAAGCTCGATCCCATCACCGCGCTGAGGGCGGAATGACGCGATGAGGGTTCCCGCCTGGATCTCGCCGGAGCGCGTCGGCGAGAACGTCGTGATCGCGCTCGACACGCTGCGCGCGAGCAAGATGCGCTCGGCGCTGACCATCCTCGGCGTGGTGATCGGCGTCTCCACCGTGATGACGATGGCGTCCATCGTGGCCGGGCTGCGCGACCAGATCGTGCACACGCTCGAGATCGCGGGGCCCACGACCTTCTACGTGATGCGCGTCTTCTCGCAGACGCCGCTCAATCCGGACCGGCTCCCCAAGTGGGTGCGCGTGCGCCCGGAGCTCGTGCCGGCGGAGGCGGACCGCATCTCGCAGCTGCCACAGATCCAGTACGCCGGCATGTGGGCGCAGGTGTTCTCCCGAGTGGAGTTCGGAGGCGTCCGCACGCAGCAGACCACGGTGATGGCGTCCGACGACCGCTTCACCGAGATCCAGGGGGGCGACCTCACGGAAGGGCGCTGGTTCACGAAGGCCGAGCTCAAGGCGGGATCCGCCGTTGCGGTGCTCGACGCCGGCGTCACGCGCAAGCTCTTCGGCGAGATCGATCCGCTCGACAAGTGGGTGCGGATCAGTGGCAGGCCCGCGCGCGTGATCGGCGTGTACCAGCCCGAGGCGAACATCTTCCAGCCGCCCGGCCAGGAGGTCTCCGCCATCGTGCCCTACCTGATGGCCGACCACCAGATGCAGTACGACCGGACGAACGGCCTCTTCATCGCCATCAAGCCCAGGCCCGGTGTCACCGTGACCGACGCACAGGAAGCAGTGACGGTGGCGATGCGCGAGATGCGCAGGCTACGGCCGGGCGATCACGACTCGTTCGACATGATGACGCAGGACCAGATCCTCGACACCTTCAACAAGATCACGGGAGTGTTCTTCCTGGTGATGATCGTGCTGTCCGGGGTGGCGCTCCTGGTGGGCGGCATCGGCGTGATGGCGATCATGATGATCTCGGTCACGGAGCGCACGAAGGAGATCGGGATCCGGAAGGCAATCGGCGCCACGCAGCGGGACATCCAGACGCAGTTCCTGGTGGAGGCCGCGACGCTCACCGGGATGGGCGGCGCGATCGGCATCGCGATCGGGCTGATCCTGGGCAAGCTGGTCACGATGCTGATGTCGATCGACGCGAGCCCCCCGCTCGACCTCACGCTGCTCGCGGTGTTCGTGTCGGTGTCGATCGGGCTGGTGTTCGGCTTCCTGCCCGCGCGACGCGCGGCGCGGCTCGACCCGATCGACGCGCTGCGGTACGAGTAGCGGCTACTCGTGGCGGAGCGCCACCACCGGGTCGAGCTTGGACGCGCGCATGGCCGGTAGCATTCCGAACAGGATCCCGGTGAACGCCGCGGCGCCCAGCGATTCGAGCACGGCCGAGAGGGGCGTGGATGCGGGGATGCTCGGCCAGATAGTGCGCACGGCCACCGAAACGCCGATCCCGAGTACGAGGCCCACCGCCGCGCCGATCCCGGTGAGCGTCACCGCCTCCACCAGGAACTGCCAGAGGATCGTGGCGCGCGTGGCGCCGAGTGCCTTGCGCACGCCGATCTCGCGCGTGCGCTCGGTGACGGAGATCATCATGATCGCCACCACGCCCACGCCGCCGACCAGAAGCCCCACGCTCGAGAGCGCGATGCCCACGACGAAGAAGGTCCCGAACAGCTGGTTGTAGACGCCCATCAGTCGGTCCTGCGTCATGATCACGAAGTTGTCCTTCACCGCCGGCTTGAGGCCGCGACGGCCGCGCAGGGTGGCCGTGACTTCGTCGGTGGCTGTCTCGAGGGCCACACCCTCTCGCGGCTTGATGATCAGGTTGTTGCCGCGCATCCAGAACTTCAGGTGGCGCTTGGCCGTCTCCCAGGGGATAATCGCCTTGGGCGAATCGCCGCCGCCGGCGCTCGTGGGCGTGCCCATGGGGCTTGCCGTGTAGTGATAGAGCCCGATGACGGTGAACTTCACGCCGTCGATCATGATCTCCTTCTGGAGGGGATCGCTCTGGCCGAACAGCGTCTCCGACAGCTTGTCGTTGATGATCACGACACGCGCGGCGGTCGCATTTTCCGTAGGGGTGAAGCTGCGGCCGGGGAAGATGTCGCCGCCATCCACCTCGGTCCAGTTGGGCGTGTACGCCTCGGTGCCGGCGTTCAGCTCCCGATCCATGTACTTGTAGCGATTGCCGTTCGCGACGTGCGCCACCGCTGCCTTGATGATCGGGAGCTGCTCGATCGCATGCACCTCGTCGATCGTGATCATCGGGTTGCGGCGCTCGGGGCAGGTCTCCACCGTGCCGTCGCAGCTCTGGAAGCCGCCGATGTCGCGACGGTACACGAAGAAGCTCGTTGGACCGGCTGCCTCCACGTCGCGCGCAAAGCTCTCGTTCACGCCGCGCACCACGCTGGTGAGTGCGACGACCACGAACACGCCGAGCGCCACGCCCATGATGGTGAGGAAGGCGCGGACGCGGTTGGCGCGCAGCGCATCGATGGCGATGCCCACGCCCTCGAGCGCGTGGAGGAAGCGGGATCCGACGCGCATGACTACTCCTGCCTCAGTGCTTCGATGGGGTCGAGCGACGATGCACGGCGGGCCGGGTAGACGCCCGAGACGATGCCGACCACGGTGCCGAGCAGCGTGGCGGCCACGATGGACCATGGCGCTACCGCGGCGGGAAGGGGCGTGGTGGACTCGATCACCTTCGCCGCGACCAGCCCCAGCACGATGCCCACGATCGCGCCCACGGTGCTCAGCGTGGCCGCTTCAACCAGGAACTGGTTGAGGATGTCCTTGCGGCGCGCGCCCAGTGCCTTGCGAATGCCGATCTCGCGCGTGCGCTCGGCCACCGCCACGAGCATGATGTTCATGATCACCATGCCACCCACCACCAGGCCGATGGCCGGCAGCGCGGTGCCGACGATGGTCATGGTGCCCTTGAGCTTCTCGAAGAACACCAGCGCGCTGGCCGACGTCTCCATCACGAAGTTGTCGCGCTCGCTCGGGCGAAGGTGACGGTTGCCGCGCAGCACCTCGCGCGTGGTCTCCATCGCCTCGTTCATCATCAGCTCGTTCGGCGCCTGCACCATGAGCCCGTCGATGTCGCCGCGCGGGTTGGTGAGGCGGTGCAGCGGCGAGTTGAAGGGGCCGATCGCCAGCTTGTCGAGCGACTGCCCGAACAGGTTGCCCTGGTGCTCGACGACCCCGATCACCTGGTAGGGAATCCCGCCGATCCGGAGCTCGCGCCCGACGGGCGAGAGGTCCTGGAAGAAGAACTTGGCCACCTCGTCGCCGATCACCAGCACGTTGGAGCCGATCTCCATCTCCTGCGGCGTGAAGGCGCGACCGGCGGAGAGGTCGTACTTCTTGATCGTGAAGTAGTCGCCGTCCACCGCGTGCGCTTCGACCTGGCGCGGGCGCGAGTACGCGGCCGTGGCCCAGAGAATCTCCTGGCTGTCCACGGCATAGTGCGTTCCCGGGGGGAGCGCGTTGCGCACCAGCGCCACGTCTCGGTAGTAGACGCGCGGGCGGCGCTGCCACTCGCGCCACTCGGCTTCCGTGGTGTTATTGCCGAACCACGGGAAGCGGCGGACGGTGAACGTGTTGGCGCCGAGCAGGCGCCCGGCGAAATCCTCCTCGACGTACTTGCTCATCCCCTCCACGATCGACACGACCGCAATGAGGAACATCACGCCGATCGTGACGCCCAGCAGCGTGAAGAAGCTCTTCAGCTTCTGCACGCGGATGGTGGCGAGGGCGAGCTTCACTGCCTCGAGGAATGGCATCCGTGTTCCTGGCTTACTCGTAGCGGAGGGCGTCGACCGGGTCCAGCTTCGAGGCGCGCAGCGCCGGCACCAGGCCGAACACCACGCCGCCCAGCGCGCTGGAGATGAGCGCGGCGACGATGGCGAGCGGTGGCGTGCTGGCAGCGATCGGGCTGAAGGAGCGGATCCCCCAGGTGACCGCGCCGCCCACGAGCAGTCCCACCACGGCGCCGACGCCCGTGAGCGTCACCGCCTCCACCAGGAACTGCCAGAGGATGGTCTTGCGCGTGGCGCCGAGCGCCTTGCGCACGCCGATCTCGCGCGTGCGCTCGGTGACGGAGATCATCATGATCGCCACCACGCCCACGCCGCCGACCAGCAAGCCGATGGCGGAGAGCACGATCATCACGATGAAGAACACGCCCACGATCTTGTTGTAGAGCTGGAGGATCTTCTCGGGCGTGGAGATGAAGAAGTCGTTCTGCGCGCTGGGGCGCAGGTGACGCATGCCGCGGAGCACCGCGAGCACTTCATCCATCGCCTCGTCGCGCACCACGCCGGGCTTCGGCTTGACCGTGAGGTCCAGCCAGCGCACGCCCATGTTCAGCTTGCGCTGCGCGGTGGTGATCGGCGTCACGAGCTTTCCCTTGTCGCCGCTGTCGAAGACGTTCACCGGCGCATTGTAGACGCCGATCAGCGAGAACTGCTCGCCGTTGACGCGAATCTCCTTGCCGATGGGGTCCGCGCCCAGGCCGAGCCGGTCCACCACGCGCTGGTTCACGAGCACCACCGGGGAACCGGCGTCGTACTCCGCCTGCGTGAAGTTGCGGCCCTGCACGATGTCGCCGCCGCTCACGTCGAACCACTCGGGCGAGTAGGCGTCCATCGTCGCGCCGGGCAACTCGCGATCGGCGAACTTCACCGGGTAGGTGGAGTTCATGTGCGCGGTGACGCCGGCGATCATGGGCAGCTGCGCGATCTCCTGCGCCTGCACGATGGTCAGGGGCGGGCTGCGACGCCACGGGCAGCTGTCGGCCGAGCCGTTGCAGCTGTTGATCTCGGCGGGCCAGCGCGTGATGAAGAAGGTGTTCGGCCCCGCGGCGGCGAGGCTGCTCGCCACGCCCTCGTTGATGCCGTGCACGGCGGCGGTCATCACCGTGACCACGAACACGCCCACGGCGATGCCGAGGATGGTGAGACCAGCGCGGACCTTGTTCGAGCGGATCGCGTCGAAGGCGATGCGAACGCCCTCGACCAGGCTGTAGATGCGCATGCCGATGGTCATGGGCTACTCCTGCCGCATGGCGAAGATCGGATCGAGCTTGCTGGCGCGGCTCGCGGGATAGGCGCCGGCGATGATGCCGACGCCGGCGCCGACCGTCACAGCAAGCAAGATGGACCAGGGCGCCACGGCCGCGGGAAGCGGGCTCACGGCGGCCACGCCCTTCGAGAGGCCGATGCCGAGCACGATGCCCAGGATGGCGCCCACCACGCTCAGCGTGGCGGACTCGATCAGGAACTGGCGCAGGATGTCACGGCGCCGCGCGCCGATCGACATGCGGATGCCGATCTCGCGCGTGCGCTCGGCCACCGCCACCAGCATGATGTTCATGATCACGATGGCGCCCACCACGAGCCCGATGGCGGGGAGGAACATCCCCGCGAGCACCAGGAACTTCTTGATGGTCAGCCACTGCGCGAGCGCGGTGTCCGAGCCCTCGAGCACGAAGTTGTCGTCCTCGCTCGGGCGCAGGCGATGGCGCTTGCGCATGACCTCGCGCACCGTCTGCTGCAGCGCGGGATACGCGGCGGGCGTGGACGCCTGCACCACCACGCCGTAGAGGTTCAGGCGGGCGCGCGTGATGATCGACATGTACGAGTGGAACGGCGCCATGATCTGCCGGTCCAGGTTCAGCCCGAACACCGTGCCCTGCTTCTCGAGCACGCCGATCACGGTGAAGGGGAACTTGTTGATGCGCAGCTCCCGCCCGAGCGGATCGAGGTTCGGGAAGTACTGCTCGGCGATCTCGCTGCCGATCACCACCACGTTGGAGCCGAGCGCGTCTTCCTGGTCGTTGAAGATGCGGCCGGTGGTGATGTTCAGGTCCTTGATGCCGAAGTACCCCGGCGTGACGGCCATGGAGAGCACCTGCTGGCCGCTCGTCTTGAACGCCGATGAGGCCTGGCCCCACTGGAGGTCCTGCATGGCCCACCTGGCGTCGGCGGGGAGCGCGGCCTTGATGGCCTCGCCGTCATCCGGCGTGATGCGGGGACGCCGCTGCCAGGCGCGCCACTCGAGGTCCGTGACGTCGTTCTGGATGTCGGGGAAGCGGCGGACGTTGAAGGTGTTCACGCCCAGGAACTTCCCGGCGAAGTCCTGCTCCACGTACTTGCTCATCCCCTCGACCACCGAGACGACCGCGATCAGGAAGGTGACGCTGATCGTGACGCCGAGCAGCGTGAAGAAGCTCTTGAGCTTCTGCACGCGCAGGGTCTGGAGGGCGAGCCGAACGGCGTCGAAGAGGGGCATGGAAGGGCGGGCTTTGGGCTTTGGACTTTGGGCCTTGGCAACTGCAAACAGCGGCCAAAAACACCTACGGGGCGCAGCGGCAAAGGTGTCAGCCGCCGCGCCCCGTGAACTGTCCGGAATTGGTGGTGCGTTACATCCCCAGGCGCTGCGTGAACTGCTCGCGGCGGTCGTCGGTGGCCACTTCGCCATCGCGCAGCACGATCACGCGGCGGGCGTGAGAGGCGATGTCCGGCTCGTGCGTCACCATGATCACCGTCTGGCCCTGCGTCGCGAGCTCCTCGAACACGCGCATGATCTCCTCGGAGGTCTGCGAGTCCAGGTTTCCCGTGGGCTCATCGGCCAGGAGGATGGACGGGCGGTTCACCAGCGCGCGCGCGATGGCGACACGCTGGCGCTGTCCGCCGGAGAGCTCATTGGGGCGGTGGTCCATGCGATGGTCCAGCTGCACGCGTGCCAGCGCTTCCTTCGCGCGCTTCTTCCGCTCGTCCGAGGGAATGCCGGCGTACACCAGCGGCAGCTCCACGTTGTGCAGCGCGGTGGCGCGCGGGAGCAGGTTGAACGTCTGGAAGACGAAGCCGATCTCCTTGTTGCGGACCCGCGCGAGCGCGTCGTCCGACATCGAGGAGACCAGTGTCCCGTTCAGCCAGTACTCGCCGGCGTTCGGGGTGTCGAGGCAGCCGATCACGTTCATGAGCGTGGACTTGCCGGAGCCCGAGGGCCCCATGATCGCCACGTACTCGTTGCGGCTGATCGCCAGGTCCACGCCGCGGAGCGCGCGCACCACTTCACCACCCATGTCGTACTCGCGCTTGATGCCACGCGTCACGATCACCCACTTGGGATCGGGCGCCTGGCCGGGGGACTGCAGCACGACCTTCCGTTCCGCAGTGGCCCCGATCGGCGCGTCCAGATTGGTCTCGTTCATTACGGCTTCGCTCCCGGCTTCTTGGTGTCCGTGGTGGCCTTCACGAGCGTGGCGTCCTTCAGCTCGCGGATGGCCTGATAGGTACCGGCAACGATCTTCTCGTTTTCCTTCAGGCCGCTGAGGACCTCGAAGTGCTTTTCGCCGGCGATACCAACCTTTACGGGGCGGAAGGTCACCTTGTTGTCGGACCCCACCACGAACACCCCCTCGACGTCCTTCTTGCCCACGTCCTTCTTGGGCTTGGGCTTGCCGAGCCCGACCGCCGTATCGGCGTTCTGGAGGGCTTCGTTCTCACGGACCGTGAGGGCGATGATCGGGATCGAGAGCACCTGCTTGCGGGTGTCCGTGACCACCTTGGCCGTGGCCGAGAAATCCGGGCGGGTCTCATTCGGGGCATTAACCAGCTGGATCGTGACTTCGTAGTCCACGGCCTGGTCGGCGCTGGCCGTGGCCGCGCCCTTCACCGAGCTGTTCGAGATCTTCGTGACGCGGCCGATGAAGGTCGTGTCGGGGAAGGCGTCGATCTGGACCACCGCCGAGTCGCCGATGCTGATGCGCGCCACGTCGGTCTCGTCGACCTTCACCTTGGTCTCGAGCACGCTCATGTCGCTGATCGTGAGCAGCGTGGCGGCGTCCTTGTTCAGGGTGCCCATGATCGCCGTCTCGCCCTGCTCCACGTTGAGGCGCGTCACGCGGCCCGACATCGGGGCGTAGAGCGTGGTCTTGCCGAGGCTCGTGCGGGCATCCCGCAGCGACGCCGCGGCCTGCTCCACGTTGTGCTGCGAGGACTCGAAGAGCGCGCGGTTCACTTCCACCGTGGTCTTGAGCTGCTCGATCTGCTCATCGGAGATCAGCTGCGCATTCTGCTTCTTGATCGCCGCCGAGCGCTCGAGCGCCTTGGACGCCTGGGTGTAGCTCGCCTGCGCCTGCGCCTGCTGCGCGCGGGCGGAGGAGAGGGCAGCCTCGGAACGCTGGGCGGCCGCTTCGTAGTTGGTGGCGTCCACCTGGAGGAGGAACTGCCCCTTGGTGACCATCTGCCCTTCCTTCACGGCCAGCCTGACGATCTTGCCGGTCAGGTCGGAGGCGACGTCCACCTTGGTCTGCGGGCGCACCTGCCCGCTGGCGGTCACGGAGGCGACCAGGTCGCGGCGCAGCACCGGCTCGATGCGGACGCTCACGGCCTTGTTGCCGCGCTTTGCTGCCGTCAGCCCCACCACCAGCACGATCGCGAGGACCGCGGCGCTGGCAATGGACCACTTCACACGCTTGCTCATAACGATAGGCCTCGGGGAGGGATTCAGCGGAGGGGACGGCCGACCGCGTTCTCGAGCGCGGCGAAAGCCTTGTGGTACTCGTAGATCGCGTTCACGCGATCGATCAGCGCCTGCTCATACGTGGAGCGCGAGGTGATGACGTCCAGGAAGGTCGCCGCCCCCACCTTGTAGCGCTCCTCGGCGTACGACAGCTCCTCTCGAGCCTTGGCCGAGTTCTGCTCCTGCAGCTGCGCCGTCTGGTAGTTGGTGCGGAGCTGGAGGAACGCCTGCGTGACGTCGGCGGTGAGCTGCAGCTCACGGGCCTGGGTGTTGAATCGGGCGTTGTCGCGGTTGACCTGTGCTTCCTCGAGGCGCTGTTCGCGATTGAGGTTGTCGAACAGCGGCAGCGACAGGGTGGCCGAGACCGAGAAGGGCGCCCGGGTGAATCGGAACGGGTAGGTGTTGTTGGTCTCGCGGATCGCCGCCGCCTGCGCGTCGGTGAAGGTGATCTGGCTGCAGCCGGCGATGCCGGTGAGCCCCGCGCCGCGGCGCAGCGAGTCGTTCGAGAAGCAGCTCGACCGGCTCTGCGTCGCGCTGGCGCGCGCCTGCTCCACCAGGAAGTTGCTGTTGGTGTACTCGTAGCTGTTGCCACCCCAGCCGGTGCTCAGGCTGAGCGTGGGCGTGTAGGCGCCCTGGGCCGACCGCACGCTGAGGCCCGCCGCGCGCTCACGCGAGCGGAGCGCCGCGACGGCCGGGTGCGTGCCGCGAGCGAGGTTCAGCAGGGAGTCGAGCGAGAAGTGCGGCTCCGTAACGGAGAAGCGCGTGGAGAGGTCCACGTTCGCCGGCTGCGTCACGCCGAGCTGCTGGAAAAGGCGGAGCTTTTCCACCTCGGCGATGTTCTTGGTGTTGAGCGCATTCACCTGCGCCTGGCCCACGGCCACCTCGGCGCGGCGGACGTCGAGGATGGTGCCGGCGCCGACACTCTGCTTGGCGTTCGCCAGGTCCAGCTGTGCCTTGGCCGTGGCCACGAGCGTGTCCTGCACCGACGCGCGCGCCTGGGCCTGCAGCACCACCAGGTACTGCTGCGTCACGCCGGAGCGAAGCTGCTCGGCGGTGCTCGTGATGTCGGCCTCGGTCGCGTCGCGGTTGGCGCGGGCGAGCTTCGGGTTGATCAGGCTGGTGGAGTTGAAGCGGTAGTTCAGCCCCAGGTTGTAGCTCGACTGGAGTGCGTCGGAGCTGCTGGCGAACGAGAGGCCGTTGAAGACCTGCTTTCCACCCTGCTGGAAGCGGTTGGAAAAGGAGACGTCGGCAGAGGGAAGCAGCTGCGCCCTTGCGCTGCGCACGGCGGCGTCGGCGCTGCGGCGGGCATTCGCCTGCTGGAGGTACGTCGGGTTGTTCCGCCGGGCGAGCGTCAACGCTTCATCGAGCGTGAGCGTCGCGCCGCCCTGGGCGGGCCGCTGCTGCGCCTGCGCCATGGAGGCGACGGCAACGAGCAGGGTGACGGGCAGGGAAAGACGCATGTCGGGGGGTCCTGGAAGGAGCAGGTGGGGTAGGCTCTGGCGGGCCCTACGCGAGACGTCAGCGCGGGGTTTCAGCGCAGCCGAGAGGCCGTGATCAGGACGACTGGGCAGCCCTGAACGTAGCTAATTTCTTCCGCTGCGGCCGGTTCCTCGTCGCGCCGCGGCCGGTTCCCCCTCGCGCCGCGGCCGGTTCCTCGGATCTCGCGGACTGAAGGGCGGACAAAAGCCGGATAGGGCAAGGCCTGCTTTGATTCGGTGGCGCTTCAGCTACGTGTTTTTTTCAGCAAAGTCCCCGTCGCCGTTTCCGCGGAGATCCGCCCCGCGTCCGCGCCAGTCCGAGGAACCGGCTCCGGCGCGACAACCTGAAGTGCCACGGCCCGGTGAACCGGCTACCTCGGCAACTCGTCCCGTAGCGCCGAGAGGCCCGTTTCCGGGATCAGCACCTTCAGCACGCGCCCCTTCGAGTCCACCCAGAAGTCGCGGCTCGCGCCCCCCGGCGCCACCAGCGCCCAGTGGCGCGCCGAGGTGGAGCGGCTGCCGATCTCGATCGTCTCGGGACCGCGCTCCTCGAGCTTCGCATCGAAGCTGCGGCGCGACAGCGGCACCACGGCGGTCACGGTGCGCGCCTTGGCGTTGAGCGCCACGAAGTAGTACTGGTGGAACAGCTCATCCTCCAGCACCAGCGGCGACTCCACCACGATCTCGCGCGACGACTCGCCGCGCGGGGTCTGCAGCAGGATGCTGAACCGCCCGGGGCGCGCGCGGGACTGCAGGCGCGCCCGCGGCTCGCCCCGCTCGCGGACCTCCACGTCGTAGCTCACCACGCCGCCGGCCGAGTCGGCGCCGAGCGAGGAGACCGCGCGTCGCTCTCCCTGCACCAGCTGTGCGGTCGCCTTGTACAGCTGCCCGCCCGGCCCCTCCGCGCGCACGATCCGGAACGACTCGCGCCCGGCAGGCACCCCGTTGCGCGACACGATGAAGGTGCCCTCGTCGAGGGTCTGCATCTGCGCGTGGGCGCGGTGCGGGGCAATCGCGGCCACGGTTGCGGCCGCCACTATGGTCAGGAGTCGGTTCATGGCAGGGAATGCTACCCCGGCCGGCGAGCTGGGGTTCATTCGGCCGGCGGGGGCGCGGCAAAGATGCGCTCGCTGACCCGGTTCCGGATGCGCTCGTAGATCTTTTTTCCCTTTTCGGCGGTCGCCAGGGTGGGGCGGCCGATGGATCCCTCGCTCGACGCGGGAACACGAAGCCAGCCCCTGCGGTATCGCCGTAACTCCTCGCGTGACATCATATAGTCCTTCGCCAGCGCCATCTCGACGAGGTCCGGGCGCAGGTACAGCATCAGCGACGTATCCACCTCGTCGCCATGCATCGGTTCCGTCTGTCCCTCGAGGAGGTCGCTGAAGTCGATGCCGAAGATGTTCACCGCGCGCACGCGCGCCGCCGAGGTGATCAGCGTGGCCAGCGCTTCCTGGTGGGGATCGTGATCGTGCGACGTGAGGAGGATGAACTCGCGAATCCCGGTCGCCTCCCAGCTGTCGAGCAGGTCGTTCATGGTGCGATGCAGCGTCTTCTTTCGAAGCCCCGACGCACCCGCGTAGCCCTTCTCCAGCTCCACGTTCACCCCGAATTCGAGGGCGGGCGCGCGCAGCACGCCGTACTCGGCCGAGAGGTCGTCGGCCAGGTACTCCACGATGATCGTGTCGGTGCCCAGGGGCATGTGAGGCCCATGCTGCTCCACGGTGCCCACGGGGATGATCAACCGTGGATCGTCGGCCATGGTCGCGATGATCTCGGCGGGACGCATGTCCTTGATGCGCCGCGGCAGGGGCGGCGGTGCGACTGGCGCGGTCTGCGCGCCCGGGGAGATCGGAAGGCTCAACTGGTCACGAATGGATCGCGCGCGTAGCGGCGGGGTTCGGGCTGCATGGATCGGGGCGTCGGCGGTCGCGCTGCTGCTCCTGAGCCGCTGGCTCGACGCGCCGAGCGTAGAGTATCTCGCGGGGGCCGTGATTGCCACCATCGGCGCACTCATTCTCGCCATGCGAGTCGGGTCGCCGGCGCGGGCGTGGAGCCTGGCGACGGCCGTCGCCCTGGCCGCCGCGGCGATCCTCGCCAGCCTGGGGCAGGGGACGCTCGGCCGCATCGCCACCGACTGGCCCTCGGAGCGCGAGCGCGTGGCGACGGGGCGCATTGCCGCGCTCGGCTCGGAACTCGACGCCGCAGTGGCGCGCGCCGACCAGTCGGCGCGCAAGGCGCTCGAGGCGCCCGCCGACGCGGAGGGTGCGTTCGCGGCGCTGAAGGGGCTGGCGCAGGGGCCCGACGACGCCGGCATCGTGCTGTACGACGGGTCCCGCGTGCTCGCGTGGGACGGCACACCGCGCAGCTCCACGGCTGCACTCACCGATTCCATCGGCATCGCGGCGTCCGACTTCTACCTCACGCTCTATCGCGTGGCGCGTTCGGGGTCGCGTCATGCGGTGGCGACGGTGCTGCTCGACGCGGCACCGCCCGCTGACAAGCTGTCGCACGCGCTGGCGGTGCGAGTTGCGGGTGGAGAGGCGGGTGCATTCTCGTTTGCGCCGGGGGGTGGAGTAGCCGAGGCCGGCGCGGGCGCCATGCTCTCGCGCACCTGGCTCACCGCGCGGGTGGTGCCGCCCACGGAGGGCGCAGCGCGGTTGCAGCTGCTGGAGCAGGTGCGCGGACGCGCCGGGTTCTTCCTGGCCGTGGCGCTCGCGGCATTCCTCGTTGCCGCATGGCGCCTGTCGCGGGAGAGTCGCTGGCGGGTGCTGCTGCTGGCGGTCGCCCTCGCGTGCACGGCGCTCGCGCCGCTGAACGAGTATTCGAACCTCACGCGCCTCTTCGACCCCGCGCTGTTCTTCACGCCCCTGGGCGGGCCGCTCACCGCCAACGCGGGAGCGCTCGGCATCACGAGCGCGCTGCTGCTGCTCGCCCTGCTGGTGCTGGTGCGGCGACATGCGCGAAGCGTCACGCGCCCGATCGCGGTCGCCGGCGTGGTGCTCGTGGCGGGCCTCGGTCCCTTCCTGCTGCGCGACCTGGCGCGCGGGATCCAGATGCCGAGCGCGGGGGTGAGCGCGAGCCTCTGGCTGATCTGGGAAGTGCCGCTCTTCCTCGCGGCGGTGGCGGTGCTGCTCGCGGGCGCGGTGTCAGGCAGCGTTGCGCTCGGGCGTAGCACGGGGCTGAATCCCGGGCTCGCGCCGGCATTCGCCGTGGTGGCCGCGCTGCTCGCGCCGGTGGTCTGGAATGCGCCGGGACAGTGGCCGTGGTGGTACACCTTCCTCTGGATCGCGGCGATCGCAGCGCTGGCCGTGTCGCGGCAGACGCGCGCGCTCGTCGTGAGCGCGGCGACAGTGGCGGCGCTGGGTGCCACGACGCTCGTGTGGGGAGCGACGATGCGCGGCAAGGTGGCGCTGGCCGAGCGCGACGTGGATGCGCTCTCGCAGGCGGACCCGTACGCGGCGACGCTGCTGAAGCGATTCGCCGGCACGCTCGCGCGGGGGCCGCTGCCGCTCACGCGACAGCAGCTCCTGCAGGCGTTCGTGTCCTCGGACCTCGCCTCGGCTGGCTATCCCACGTGGCTCGCCGCGTGGCCGTCGAACAGCGTGGCGCTGATGCCGGTGGCGGTGCTGCGCACGGCGGCGCTCGACGTCGGCATCGACAACGCGCTGCCGCTGCTCACTGCAGCGAGGGCGGGCGCGAGCGACTCGATCGGCGCGCTCGACGGCAGGCAGGGAAAGCTCGTCACCACCGCGGTGAGTGGCAGCGACGGCGTGGTGGTGGTGATCGTGGGGCCGCGCAGCCGGCTGGTGGCGCCGGATCCATTTTCGCGACTGCTCGGGATCGATGCGTCGCCCGAGGTGGAGCCGCCGTACACGCTGCAGCTGGTGCCGAGTGCGGCGCGCCGCGAGAACGACACGCAACACTGGAGGCGCGAGGGATCGGAACTGCATGGCGACTGGACCACGCAGGTTGCGGGCGGTGCGGCACGGGCGCACGCCGAGGTGGAGCTGCGTTCGCTCGACGCGCTGATCCAGCGCGGTGCGCTGATCGCGCTGCTGGACCTGGCGATTGTCGGATTGCTCTGGATGTCCGGCGTGATCGCCGACGGCGCAGCGGAGCGATGGCTGCGCGTGCGGCGCTCGCGCTGGCTGCGCAGCTATCGCACGCGGCTCACGCTGGCTCTCTTCACCTTCTTCATGGTGCCGGCGGTCAGCTTCGCGGTGTGGAGCTACCGGCAGCTCGACTCGGATGCGCGGCAGTCGCGCGAGCTGCTGGTGCGGGAGACGCTGCGCGCGGTGGCGCCCGGGGACTCGAGCGTGCCGTGGCTGGTGCGGGAGGGAACGCGCCTCGAGACGCCGCTGCTTGAGTACCGCGACGGCGAATTGCAGGGCGCCAGCGACCCGCTGTTCGAGAGCCTGGCGCCAGTAGGCCGGCTGCTGCCGCGCGACATCGCGCTCTCGCTGCTCGTGCATGACGAGGTCACCGCGAGCCGGCGCGAGGAGGTCGCGGGCAGCTCGATGCTCTTCGGCTATCGCGCCGTGCCGCTCTCGGGCACGGAGGGCGTGCTCGGTGCGCCGGCGAGGGCTGATGAGCTGGCGCTGGGGCGGCGACGTCGCGACCTCGGCGTGCTCGTGCTGTTCGCGACCGCTCTGGGCGCGCTGGCGGCGCTGATGCTCAGCGGGCTCGCCGCGCGGCAGCTTGCACGGCCGATCGGCACGCTGCGTGACGCGGCGCTGGCGCTCGCCGGCGGTGCGCGCGTGCCGCCGCTCTCGGGCGAGCCGACGGTGGAGTTCCAGCCGGTGTTCAGCGCGTTCCGGCGCATGGCGTCGGACCTCGACGCGAGCCGGTCGGCGCTCGAGGAGGCGCAGCGTCGCACGTCGGCGGTGCTCCGCAACGTGGCGAGCGGCGTGGTGGCCGTGGACGCAGACGGAGGCGTGGTGCTCGCGAACCCGCGCGCAGAGTCGCTGATGGGCGCGCCGCTGCGTGGCGGCACTTCACTGTATGACACGCCGGTGGCCGAGCTTTCGGGCGTGGTGCGCGACTTCTGCGCGGGGAGTGATGACGACCGCGAGTTCGCGCTCGAGTGGAATGGCCAGGAACTGCGCGGCACGGTGACGCGGCTGGCGCGCGGCGGGGCCGTGGTGACGCTCGACGACGTGACCGCGCTCGCGAGCGCGCAGCGCGTACTCGCGTGGGGCGAGATGGCGCGGCAGGTGGCGCACGAGATCAAGAACCCGCTCACGCCGATTCGGCTGGGGGTGCAGCACCTGCGTCGCGCGTTCTCGGACAAGCGCGTGGACTTCGAGCGCGTGCTGGATGCGAACGTCACGCGCATCCTGGAGGAGATCGACCGCCTGGATGAAATCGCGCGCTCGTTCAGCCGCTACGGTTCCGCGCCCGACGAGCGCGCGGCGGCCGAGCCGGTGGACGTGGCCGCGATCGTGCGCGACGTGATCGCGCTCGAGCAGCTGGGCGAGGGGAAGGTGGAGTGGCGGGTACAGGGTGCGGATGCGCCGCTGCGCGCGCTGGCGAGGGCAGATGAACTGCGCGAGGTGTTGCTGAACGTATTCGAGAACGCGCGCCTGGCGGGATCGACGCGCGTGGATGCCGCGATGGCGCTGGCTGGCGGGGTAGTGTCGATCACGGTGGCGGACAACGGATCAGGCATCGACCCCGCCGTGCTGCCGCGCATCTTCGAGCCGCACTTCTCGACGCGCACCAGCGGCTCGGGGCTGGGCCTGGCGATCAGCCGCCGCCTGCTGGAAGGGTGGGGTGGCGAGATCGAAGTGGCGAACGGCGCGCCGCGCGGGAGCGTGGTGACGGTGAGGTTGCGGGCGACGTGAACCGCTGCTGCTCGGCAGGTCAACTGCAACAGACTGTGCGCGAGCGAAGCGAGCGATTTTGTTGGCTTTGTTTGGCCAGCCCCACGCGCGCCCTATTCCGTAACTGCCTCTGATACCGGCGCCGCCTTCGCTATGCGGATCGTCTTCACGTTCACGAACTCGCGCAGGCCGTACGCGCTCAGCTCGCGGCCGTAGCCGCTCGCCTTGATGCCGCCGAAGGGCGCGCGCGAGTCGCTCGCGACGATCGCGTTGATGAACACGCTGCCCGCCTGCAGCTCCTCGGTCAGGCGCCCGATCTCGCGCGTCGTCGTGGTCCACGCGCTCGCGCCCAGCCCAAAGCGCGAATCGTTCGCCTTGCGGATCGCGTCGCCGATGTCGCGCGCCTTGAAGAGCGCGGCCACCGGACCGAACAACTCATCACGCGCCGCCGGCGAGTTCGGCGGCAGCTCGGCCAGCACGGTGGGCGTGTAGTAGAAGCCCGGGCGCTTCAGCTTCTTGCCGCCGATGCGCAGCTTGCCGCCGCCCTTGATGCACGCCTGCACCTGCGCGTCCAGCTCGTCGAGACCCTGCTTGGTGGCCAGCGGCCCCACCTGCGTGCGCGCGTCCATCGGGTCGCCCACGATCAGCGCCTGCATCTGCTGCACGAACTTCTGCTCGAACTCGGCGTAGATGTCCTCGTGCACGATGAAGCGCTTGGCGGCGATGCAGCTCTGGCCGTTGTTGATCGTGCGCGCCGTGACCGCGGCCTTCACCGCCGCCTCTATGTTCGCGCTCGGCAGCACGATGAACGGGTCGCTGCCACCCAGCTCGAGCACGCTCGGCTTGAGGTTGCGCCCCGCATGCTCGGCCACGCTGCTGCCGGCCGCTTCGCTTCCCGTGACCGTCGCGGCCGCGACTCGCGGGTCCGCGAGCAGCGCGGGCACTGCATCGGAGCCGACCAGCAGCGTGGTGAACAGTCCATCCGGAGCACCAGCCGCCTTGAACAGTGCCTCGAGTGCGTTTGCGCAGCGCGGCACGTTCGACGCATGCTTCAGCAGCGCCGCATTGCCCGCGAGGATCGCCGGCGCGGCGAAGCGCAGCACCTGCCAGAAGGGAAAATTCCACGGCATCACCGCGAGCACCACGCCCAGCGGCTGGAAGTGCACCGACGCGTCCTCGTTCTCGATGTCGAGGATTTCCGGCGCGAGCAGCTTCTCCGCGTTGTCGGCATACCAGCGGCAACAGGTCGCGCACTTCATCGCCTCCGCCTCGGCGGCGCCGACGAGCTTGCCCATCTCCTGCGTCATCAGCTCCGCGTAGGTGCGCCGGTCGCGCTCGAGGACGTCGGCCACCTTGCGCAGCAGCTTCACGCGCTCGCGCAGCGGCTGGTCGCGCCAGTCGAGGAACGCCTTGTGCGCGCGCGCGAGCTTCGCCTCCACCTGCTCCTCGTTAAGGGCCGTGAAGGACTCGAGCTTCTCGCCCGTCGCGGGGTTCAGCGTCTGGATCGGCATTGGTGCTCAGCTTCCGTCGGAGTGGTCCACGTCCCAGTAACTCGGCGCTTCTTCGGCGCTCATCCAGCGGCGCCACCAGGGCGCGCGGCGCTCTCGCTCGAAGATACTCGAGATCACGATGCGCCACGCGTCGCGCATCTCGCTCGCGTCGGCGAAACGGTCTTCCGACTGCGGCGAGAGCCCGCGACGCAGCCACTCAGCCACCTCTGGCGGGTGATGGCCGAGGTCGGCTGCGCCGGCGAGCTCGCGCGCGAGGATGGCGCGTGCGTCGGCACCCCCGAAGGGCAGCTCGCCCGAGAGCGCGAAGGCGGTGATCGCCGCGAGCGAGAAGCAGTCCGCGGCGGCGTCCTGCGCCTCGCCCAGGAGCTGCTCGGGGGCGGCAAACGCCGGCGTCCCGCTGGCGCTCACGATGTCCTCGCCCCACGCGTTCGCGATGCCGAAGTCGGCGATCCGCCAGCGACGGTAGCGATCGATCAGGACATTTTCCGGCTTGAGGTCGCGATGGATGATGCCGATCGCGTGCGCGGCGGCGAGTCCCTCGAGCACGTGGTCCACCTGCGGCGCGACCTCGGTGAGCGTGCGCGGCCCCGAGCGCGCCACGAGGTCGGCCACCGAACCGCTCTCGGCCAGCTCCATGGTGTACCACGCGACGTCGCCGCGGCTGTCCCAGTCGTAGATCGGGACGATCGCCGGGTGCGCGAGCTGTGCGGCGAGTCGCGCCTCGCGGCGGAATCGGGCGACAGCGCGTTCGTCGCGGGCTACATGCGGGTGCAGCAGCTTGAGAGCGACCTCGCGCCCCAGGGCCAGGTCACGCACGCGCCACACGGATCCGAACGAGCCGGCGCCGAGCGCGCTGATCACTTCGTAGTCGTCGGCGAGGGCCCAGCGCAGCCGCGCCTCCTCACTCTCGCCCACCATGCTGCTGGAGTCGTCGCCGGCGAGCATCACCAGTGACCTGCTGCCGACGACGCGATCCACCGCGCGCAGCATCTGCGACACGCTCGGGAAGCGCTTCTCCGGGTCGGTCGAGAGTGCGCGGTCGATCACGTGCGCCACCGCCTGCGGGCAGTCGGGCCGCACGAGCGAGAGCGGCGGAATGTCCTCGTACATCACCGGCTCGCCGGTGAGCGTGGTGAAGCAGAGCGCGGCCAGCTGGTACTGGTCGGTGTGCATGGTGGGCTTCCACTCGCCGCTCGCCCACTCGGCGGGCACTGCCATGAAGCGGAAGTCGGGTGCGAGACCGTTCGGGATCTCCTGCGGCGTGACTGCCCACTGCCAGCCGAGCATCCAGAGGCGGCTCATGGGCGTGTTCCACACGGTGTCGGGCGAGATCGCGCCGTGCACCGCGCCGCTGTCGTGCAGGTAGCTGAGCGCCGAGCCGATCTCGCGCATGATGCGGAGCACGGCGGGGACGTCGTCGGGGCCGGTGCGGCGCAGGCGCGAGCCGATCGTCTCGCCTGCAATCCAGCGACGGAGGTATCCGGGACCGCGGCGGGCGTCGGAGTGGCGCGCCCAGTAGTGGTACGTGGTGGGCGCCGCGGGGTGGTTGCGATGCGCGAGCGCGCGCGCCTCGGCTTCCAGCCAGGCGTGATGCGCGGGGTCGGGCGCACTGACCAGGGAGAGCGAACGGCCGAGTGCGTCGATCACTTCCTGGTAGTGGCGGTGCTGGTCGAGCACGCCGGCGCCGCCCCACGACCAGTCCGGCGGCAGCTGCCAGTTGCGCAGGTGCTCGGGGAGCTCGGTGGTGATGATGAAGGGCTCGACCGCGATCGCCTGGCTGATGCGGGGGCGCTCGCCGCCCGCGGACGACCTCACATCCGGGATTCGGATAGGATCTCCTGCGCCTTGGCCGCGTATTCGGTGGAGAGCGCGACGTCGGGCAGCACGGCGACTTCCACGAGCTTCACCTGGAGCGGGGAGCCGTCGCCGGGTGAGGACGAGTGGAGCGAGGGGACGTGCAGGGTGACGGCGACGATGCGCCACATGGTGCTGGGGCGGACCTGGTCGCCGCGGGCGTCCACCGTGTCGAGCTGGAGCACCTCGCCGCGATGCGGCACGCAGCTGCTCTCGCACTCGGCGAGCACCTGGTCGTGGCGGTCGTGGCGGACGATCCGGAGGGTGAACATGACGGGGAAAAGGTAGATTGCGGGAGGTGAAACCGCGAGGGCTCCAGCCCGTAGGGAAACCCGTCACCCAGTGGGAGCATACATGTTCGGATTCATCGGTTTGGTGGTCACCCTGGCGATCACCACGTTCGGCTACCTCATGTCGCGCCGTTTCACGGAAGAGCGGCTCCGGTACGTGGAGGCGGCGCAGACCCTCAAGGCTCCCATCATCGCGGGCGTGGCGGCGGCGTTGCTGGCGGGGCCGGTGGTGTGGCTGCTTCCGATCGTGGGGGGCGGGACGGCACTGCTGTTCGGCGTCTCGGTCGCCATGGGCGTGGCCAATGGGGCGCGGGAGAACCGGCGCCGGATCGGGGCGTAGGTCGGACTGAGGTACGGCAGGTCCCTCGCTTCGCTCAGGACGACGGCGGTGCGAGATTAGGCGGATGATCCTACGCCGCGGCAGCGCCGCACTCGGGGCGCTCGCGGGTTGCCTGGTCATCATCATCATGCTCGCGGCGCTGTGGCTGATCCTCCAGCCGCGCCGCATCGCGAACGAGCCGCTGCGCGGATTGCCGCCGGCTCCTTCTGCGCCGCGGCGAGACGTGGCGGGGGCTCCAGCGCCTGCGTCGCGGGCGGCAGTCGTTGCAACGCCACGGCTCGAGACCACGCCCGCACTCCCGAGCGCTCGCGTGTTCGCCATGCGGCGACAGGCGCCGGTGTCGCCCGGCTTCGAGGGCTGTCCGGCCAACGGCGACGGCGGCGACCCGGACATGAACGCGCTCAAGAACCGCAGCGACACTGCCGCGTGGCAGCCGGTGCCGATCGACACCGTGCTCGCGCTCCCGTGGCCGGCGACCACGCAGCGACGCCACCGCGAGCGCTGGTCCCGCGACGAGATGCGCGACGTCGCGCGGTACGAGGGCGTGCCGATCTCGATCGAGGGATACCTGGCGGGCGGCAAGCAGTCGGGTCCTGAATCCACGAACTGCCATGGTGCCGACGCGGGCTTTCGCGACTGGCACGTGTGGCTGTCGCCCATGCCGGGTCGCGACCGCTCGAACTCGATCGTGGTCGAGCCGACGCCTGCGTCGCGGGCGCTCCACCCGTACTGGACGCTCAATCGCATCGGGCACCTGTCGCAGCGGGGGGAGCTCGTGCGGATCAGCGGGTGGCTCTTCTACGACCCGGAGCACCCCGAGCAACTCGGCAAGACGCGCGGCACGCTGTGGGAGATCCACCCCGTGATGCGCATCGAGGTGCGACGGAACGGGCAGTGGGTGCCCCTCGACGCGGCCGAGTCAGGGCGATAACGTGGCTGCATGAAGAAGGCGATCGAGCTCGAGCTGCGGCTCTGGGTGGAGGGCGACGCAGAGCCGGCGGCAGACTTCGCGAAGATCACGACCGCGGCGGTGCGCGAGATGGTGCGCACCGGCGCGAAGGCCCAGCAGGGGCTCACCGTCAAGGTGAAGTCGCTGCGCGAGGTGGGCGACTGACGCGCTTCACCAACCCGTGGCCGGACAGCCAGCTGCGCGGTTTCTCCGCAATGTGGCGCTGGCAGTGGCAGCGGAGGCGCAACGGCGTGCCGAAGCAGCCCGACCCGGGCGTGTTTCCGCTCGTGCGACCGGAGTTCTCCCGTCCGCGCGCCGAGCGTGGGGTGGTGAATGCCACGTGGCTCGGGCACTCCACCACGCTGCTGCAGCTCGGCCTGGTGAACGTGCTGCTCGACCCGATGTTCTCGGAGCGCGCGTCGCCGGTGGCGTTCGCCGGGCCGAAGCGATGGGTGGCGCCGCCGGTCGGCATCGAGGAGCTGCCGCCGATCGACGTGATCGTGGTGACGCACAATCACTACGACCACTTCGACGAAACCTCCATACGCGCGCTTGCACGGCGCCATCCCGACGCGCAGTGGGTCACGAGCCTCGGGCTCGCGGCGCCACTGCACGCACTCGGCGCGCGCAACGTGACGGAGATGGCGTGGTGGGACGCGCGGGCAATCGCGACACCGAACGGCAACGTGCACGTGGGGTGCACGCCAGCGCAGCACTTCAGCGCGCGCGGGCTGTTCGATCGCAACGAGACGCTCTGGTCGGGATTCACGCTGCGAACCGCGGAGGCGAACGTCTACTTCGCGGGGGACACCGGACTGCATCCGGAGTTCGCGAAGATCCGGGAGCGCTTCGGACCCTTCGACCTGCTGGTGATTCCCATCGGCGCGTACAACCCGCGCTGGTTCATGAAGGTGGTGCACATGAACCCGGACGACGCGATGATCGCGTATCGCGCGCTCGCCGATGGCGTGGCGGTGCCCATGCTCGCGGTGCACTGGGGAACGTTCAAGCTCACCGACGAGCCGATGGACGAGCCGCCGCGCCTGATGCGCGAGCTATGGGAAAAAGAAAGCCTCCCCGCGCCAGCACTGTGGGTGCTGAAGCACGGGGAGACTCGCGCGCTGCCTCCGCGCTAGCTGTCCCGATTGGCGCCGTAAGGACTACGGGCGGCCGGGACCGCCGGGGCCCATGGGACCGTTCTGCCCACCTGGCCCGCCCGGACCGAACGGCGGGCATCCCGACGCCTTCTGCGCGTCGGTGAGCACGGCGTCGAGCTGCGTGCGAAGCGTCTTGCGGTTGGCCTCGAGTCGCGCGACGGCGTCCTTCGCGCCATCGAGGATCGCCTTCACTTCAGCGTCGCTCTTGCCGGCCTTCTTCGCGGCGCGTGCCTGCTCGAAGGTCGCCTTCACGCTGGCGAGGTCCGCCTTGTTGGCTGCGTCGAAAGCATCGGTGAGCGCGCGGATCTGCTGCTTCTGCGCGTCGGTGAGCGGGATGACGGAGGAGCGGTCGCAGCGACCGGGCGCATGCGAGGCGATCCAGGCCTTCTGGTCGGCCGTGAGCACGCCAGTGATCTGCCCCTTGAGCGTGACCTCCGCGGCCTGGATGTGATCGCGATAGTCGGCGCCCGTCTGGAGGATCGCCTGGATGTCGCTGCGGCTCTTGCCGGCCTTCTGCGCCTCGCGCGCCTGCTTCACGATGGCGTCCAGCGCCTCGCGGTCGGCGGCGGTCGCCGTGCGGAAGGCGTCCTCGAATCCCTTGATCGACGCCTTCTGCGCGTCGGTGAGCGCGAGGGTCGAGGGCAGCCGGTCGGCGAGGGGCACCTCATCGAGTCCGGGTCCGAGCGTGGCCGGGCCGGTACCGAGGGCGGCGTCGCCGTAGAGGGCGAGCTCGTCGAGGGCGGTGGTGGCGGGAGCGACGGTCTTGTCGCTGGCGCAGCCGGCCGCGAAGACGGCGAGGGCCAGCGGGATCAGGGCGATGCGGCGCATGCGTTCTCCAGTAGGGTCCGGGGGGTGTGACGCCCGTCGGATTCTCACGTTAAGGCGGGCCGAGCACCTTTTCCAGTATTGCCAGCTCGCGGGGGCCGCGGGTGCGGGTGCTGCGGAGGGAGAAGCCGAGGTCCTGGTACCATTTCACGAGGGGGCCGTTGCGGTAATTGCACTCGAGGCGGACGGCGGGGGCGTGGCGGCGTTGGGCTTCGAGGTCGGCCTCGTGCATGAGCTGGCGGCCGAGCCCCGCGCCCTGGAAGCTGGGCGCGATGGCGAGGCGATTGACGTAGACGGCGTCGGCGTCGCGCGGGGCGACCCAGGTGAAGTGGCCGGCGTCGAGGTCGGGGTCGAAGGTGTAGGGGTAGGACTCGCCGAGGGTGATGGTGCCGACCAGTTCACCCTCGGGGGTGTGGGCCATCAGCACCGTGCGCTCGAGCGTGTCGGCGCGGAGTTGCTCGAGGGTGATCGGTGGAGGGTCCCAGTTGTCGAAGCCGCGCGTGTCGTGCATGTGCTTGCCCGCGTCGACCATGAGCTGGTAGATCGGCTCGGCGTTGGCGGGGGAGGCGCGGGAGATGGTGATCACGAATAACACTAACGCCGCTACGCGGCGGACACGAATGGTCTCGCGTGCATTTAATAATTCCATGCACTGATTGTTCACATTGGAGTCATGAGTGCCCTTCATGATGCCGGTGTCGCGCGCGCAGCGCGCCCGTGAAACCCGTGGCTCAAGGCAGTTGCTGTTTGGTTGTTTCAGTCCACCACGCAATGAATCGCTGACGCACCAGGCCCGGAGCGAAAGACATTGCGCCCATGCTCGCCGCCGTGAACTCCGCTGCCGTGCTCGGGATCGACGCCGTCGACGTCATCGTCGAGGTGGACGTCTCCAACGGCTTGCCCAAGTGGACGGTGGTGGGGCTCGCGTCGAGCGCGGTGAAGGAATCGTGCGAGCGCGTGAGGGCCGCGCTCGGGAATTCGGGGCTCGAGTGCCCCTCGCGGCGGATCACGATCAACCTGTCGCCCGCGACATAAACAATCCGCAACCGCGGGACGGCTGATCGTCCGGCGGCTCGACGTGCCGCAGAAGACGGGCACGTCGCACACCTGCCAGCGAGGCCACGTCCTCGACGGCGACAACGTCTCCTGGGTTCGGAAACCCGGCCAGGCGACGGGCGGCAAGCGCCGCTGTCGCACCTGCGTGCGGCTCGCCGAGGCGGCTCGCCGTCGGAAGGCTGGGGTCCAGCCGCGCCGCCGGGGGGTCGCATGACGCGCACCGCCGGATCCGGCACCACCACTGCGCGCGCGCGGTCGTACACGCCCCCCGCGGCGGCGCTGTGCGTGGTGAGCGACGCGCACCCACGACGCACGGGGTGTGGCGCCCTGCTGGTCACGACGCTCGACGCCGTGCAGCGGGAGCGCCTGCGCTGCCCCACCTGCGAGCGCACCGCCAAGCCGCGCACGTTGCACCCCGACGAACTGCCCACGCGCCAGCTTCCGCCGGCCGTCTCGCCGGTCCCGCCGGCGCGCTTCCAGCGGAGCGCGCTGGCGCCGGTCTCCGTGCGTCCGGCGCCCGTAGTCGAGCCGGTCCCTCGCACGATCGTGCGCGTGTTCCCCGATGCGCCGCCCGCACGGCCCCTGGTCCCACGTCCAGAAGCGACACCGCGCCGGGTGCGAGGTCCGCGGCTCGAGCGGCCGGTGTTCAAGCCGAAGGTCTGCCGCGACTGCCACCGCGAGTTCATCCCACAGGGGCCGCGCACGCTCTCGTGTGATCCCTGCCGTGGGGTGACGCGATGACGCGCCGCTTCCTCCTGGCGCTCGCCGGCGCGGTGTTCCTCACGCTCGCCACGGCCAGCTGTCGGGATAACACCGCGCCTACCGCGCGCTGCGCCACCGACACGATCCACATCACGATCGGCGACACGCTGCCCCCCGTGCACGTGTGCGGGCGACGCCCATGAGCGGGATGGACGCGCCGCGCTACGAGAAGGTGTTCAAGGCGTGCCAGCTCCAGTGCGGTGGCACTCGCGAGCTCAAGGTCTACGGCTACGAGATCTGCACCGACTGCGAGGCGCGGGTCCGCGCGATCGCGGCCGACGCCGGCGTGGACCTGCGCGACCGCACCTACCAGTCCCTCGCCCCATCAACACCCAAGCCGACCGCCAAGAAGAAGCGCGGGCGGCCCGCGTCGAAGGGTGCGCAACGCAACTCGACGCTCGCGGGACGCGGAGGGACTGGATGACCAGCCTCCCATGGTTTCCGTACGACGTGGACGAATGGGAGCTGCGCACGCGCGCGCTCTCGATGGAGGAAGAAGGGGCGCTCATGCGTCTCTGCCGGCTCGCGTGGGCCGATGCCGAGCCGTGCACGATCCTCGATTCGCCGCACGCAATGGAGCGAGCCCTGGGCGCGAAGTGGAAGCGTCTGCTGCCCTTCGTGCGGTCGCACTTCGTCCCCTGCGGCCTGACCGGCCGACTGCGCTGCGACTGGCTACTGGCCCTCTACGATCGGCAGCTGGCGAAGCACGAGAGCTACCAGCTCCGCGGCGCGCAGGGTGGACGTCCACGCAAGGCCGCGCCGTCCGCGCCCGATAGCTCAGGTAAAGCTCAGCGAAAGCCTAGGGGAAGCTCAGGTAAAGCTCAGCTATCGAAGCAGGACGCCAACCACAAAGCTGGGCTTTCACAGAGTACTACAGAGGGTAGTAGCTGTGCTCCTACGGAGCACACAGCTACTCCCCCGGCGCCTGCCGGCGCGCTTGGCCTTGGGCGGCCGCGCGCTGGCGGCGCGGTGGCCGCCGTGTCGGTCACGGAGGGGCAGGTCGCGCACGATGCGCTCGAGGAGCGCCGCGAGTTCCGCCTCGGCGTCGAACGCCTCGCCCTGGCCGAGCGCTGGATTGCCGAGCGCCCGGACATCGCCGCCGCCATCGAGCGCGAGCTGCAGCACGTCGATCTCGGCCGCGGCGTCCTGCGGAACGCCGAGGTCATCCGCCGCTGGGAAGCGGCCTGTCATTCACCCGAACTCGCAGGAGCCGTGGGATGAGAACCCTTGCGCTGTACCACGCCTGGCAGGCCCGCGTCGCCACCACGCACGAGACCATGCGTTGCGCGGTCCTGCTCGAGCTGCGGTACGAGCGCCGCCGGCGCGGCCTGACCGTGGGCGAGTTCGCGCAGCTGCTCGGCGTGAGCGGCACGCACTACACCGCGCTCGAAAGCGGCACGCAGTGGAATGACCAGTTCGTCGAGCGCGTGTCCGATCGCATCGCGCTCCTCCCACCCCTCACGTCCGCCGCCGCGCTGCCGGATCCGGCGGTCCTCACCCAGGCCCACGCATGAGCCGCCAGTCACTCGCCACCGCAGTCGCCACCATGGCGCTCCTATCGCCACCGCCCGCGCCGTCGGAGCCGCACCGCACGGACCCCCATCCCGACTTCCGGCTGCGCCTGATGGGCGATCCGGCGCTCTCGACGCTGGCGGCGCGGGTGGAGTCGCCGGATCAGCTGCACTACGCGCTGCTGCCGTCGATGCGCACCATCCTCGCGCGGACGCGCGGCCTGGGACTCGCGGCGCCGCAGGTTGGCGTGGCGCTCCGGGTGGCCCTCGTCTGGCAGCACGACGACAAGGCCGTGCAACGCAAGGGGGAGCGACCTCCGCGGCTCGAGCTGCTCGCGATGCTCAACCCGCGCATCGTGAATCGGTCGCCGCAGCGGCTCGTGTGGAGCGAAGGCTGTCTCTCGGTGCCCGGCTTCACCACCTCGAAGACGCGCGACGCGATCGTGGTGGTGGAGTTCCTCGACGCCGCAACCCTCCTGCCGCGCGAAGTGAAGCTGTTCGGCATGGATGCGCAGTGCGCCCAGCACGAGCTCGACCACCTCGAGGGGCGGAACCTCACGGACGGGCTCGCGCGCCCACTGCGCCGGCGTGCGCAGCGTGACGTCGCCGACGCAGTCGCGAAGCTCGCGAAGGAACCGCAGGCGTTGGGGTACCACCCGCTCTACCGGCTCGAGGGCTTCGAGCCATGACCACCGCAGGTCAGTCCCAGATGCAGGGCTGGTTGCCCACGCTGTGCGATCGCGAGGACCCAAACGGCAAGGACGCGCTGCGCGAGCCGTGGGGGATCACCATCGGCGCCCGCGAGTGCACGGTGGCGACCAACGGGCACGCGATGCTGGTGCTCAAGCAGCCGCACGGTGTCAGCCCGCGGCTCGACGCGCCCTCGAGCCGAGTGCGCGAGATACTCGCCCTTCACGCCGAGCGCTGCCCCGTTCCCACCGGTAGCGTGGACCTCGTCGCGCTGCGGGCGTTCCTCCGACTGCCGCCCTCCCCGCTCGACGTGTGTGGCAACTGCGAGGGTCGTGGCCGCGTGGCGTGCCAGCGTTGCGAGCGTGCGGGCTACCTCCGATGCCCGCCGCGGTGTCGCAATCGCGATCCGGAGCACGGTCACGGGTGCCCGCGCTGCTACGCCACTGGCGAGCTCGAATGTCCGACGTGCAGCCGAGCGTACCCGGTGCGCGAGCTGCGAGACCGCGTCGCGATCGGGACCAGCGACTTCAATCGCGCGCTGGTAGCGCAGTACGTCGCCCGCCTCCCGATCCCCGCCTCGGGCCGGGCCGATTGGCGCGACGGCAGCCTGGAGCGCGCCAGCTCCCTCGAGACGGCGTGGTGGCAGCTCCTGCTCATGCCCCTCCGGCGCGTGGAGGAATCACGCGGTGCGGAGATCCACTTCCAGCCGGATCCGGCCGGTCCGGTTGCGTCCCCATGAGCCGCCGCCACCGCCACACCCCACCCGCGCCACCCGCGCCACCCGCGCCACCCGCACCACCCGCACCACCTACCCCGCCGATCCTCCCACCCTTCGCGCCCTCTCCCGCCATGACCGACACCGCCCGCCGCGCTTCCGAGCGCACCTCGCGTGACCAGACCGCACCCTCCGACACAACCAGCCCGCCGAGCGGCGTGGAGATGATCGCCGCCGAGCGCCGGCGCCAGATCGACGAGGAGTGCTACACCGACGAGCACGACGACAAGCACATCGACGATAGCCTCGCGAAGGCGGCGGCGATCTACGCTTGGCCGGGCCCTCGCCCCGCGCTGCTCGAGCTGCGCTGGCCCTGGGCGGACTTCGCATTCAATCCGGCGCTGGCGGTCGCCTCCGATTCTAATCCGCTCGGCCGGCTTCGCGACCTCGCGCGTGCGGGCGCGCTGATCGCTGCGGAGATCGACCGCATTCAGCGCATGGTGAGCGAGGCGGCCGGCGAATGATCGCCTCGACGTCATCGGAGCGCCGCGAGCGCATGATCGGTCTGCTGCTCAGCCTCCTTGCGATCCTGCTGGTGCTGATCGGCTGCCAGGGCAGCAACCGCACGGGCGCGAAGGCGTCGGACTGCGCCGGCGGCCGACGTCCCGCGTCCTTCGACCGGCTTTTCGAGGACACGCGCGCCTGCGCCCAGCGGTTCGCGCGCAAGCCGCTCACGATCTCGATCGACAGCGCGATCCACTCCTACCACATCGTCTCGCCTGACTCGCTGGTCGCGGAGCTCGTGCACGACGGCACCACGCGAGACGACGCCATCAACCGCGCCGGCTTCTTCCGCTGGGCGACCCGGGAGCTCTGGCTCACGCCCTACGGCCTCGAGCATCGGGACTACACGGCGCACGAGTTCGTGCACGCCTTCCAGCTCGAGGATCCGGACGGCCTCTCGCCTCGGGACAGCGCCGGCGTCCGACAGGTGCACTATCCGCCACTGTTCCAGGCCTGCGCCCGGTGATCGATCACGATCCGTATGGGCCGGACGGCTTCCGCTTTCGGGACAGCGCGCGCGGCATCCATGCCTCGCACACGGTGTCGAACCCTCCGGTCGCGCCGGTGGTAACACCGGGGTCTGACAGGATCGCGCTACCGGGCCTCGCCGACGTCGGTTCGCTGCGGGCCGCGGTCGAGAACCGCGACTTCCGCCTTAGGGTAGCGCGCGCTCAGCTGGGCGAGCTGGAGAAGCACCTGTTCGCGACAGGGCAGTACGAGATCGCCTTACGGGTGCGAACGATTCTTGACGACACCCTCCGGCTCGCATCAGCACCCGGCGCGGACGCCGCGAGGGCCGAGCTGTGCGAGCGCTGCGGCGCGGAGTTGCCCGTGTGTGGCGGCAAGCTTTGCCCGCAGGCAGACGGGGGTGAACGGTGAAGGGTCGGGAGATCTCGATCGATGAGTTGCCGCCGCATGCGCAGGCGCGCGTGCGATCAGCCGCCGCGATGGCCGCTGTTCCTCCCGTCTCCCTTGGCCCGAACTCGCCGCTCGCGTCCGCGAGCAAGCCCCGCCGTCGGCGAGGGGAGCAGAAGGAGCACAGCGCGCAGGTACAGCTGATCGCGTGGTCGGAGGAGCCAGCTACTCGAGCGGCGCACCCCGAGCTCGAGTCGCTCTACGCGATACCGAACGCCGGCGCGCGCTCGAAGCGTGAAGGGAAGGCCATGAAGGATGAGGGACTGCGACCTGGCCAGCCCGACGTCTGCCTGCCGGTCCCGCGTCGCGCCCCCGATGGCAGCGTCTACGGGGCGTGCTACCTCGAGCTCAAGGACCTCGATGGCGCGCTGCGGGAGTCACAGCGCCGCCGGATCCGGCTGCTGCGGGCGGTGGGGAACTACGTGGAGGTCGCGATGTCAATGGAATCAGCGAGGGCGCTTCTGCTGCACTACCTCAGTCTCCCACGTCCCTGATGATGGCCACGATGACCTCCGCGCCGCTGCGGCAACCGCTACCACCCGAGAAGCTCACGGAGCTCGCCAAGTTCACCGGCGGCGTCACCAGCGACGGTCGACGCTTCGGCTTCTGCTCAGCTGCGCGCCCGCTCTGCGTGCGGCCGCATCGCGTGAGCACCGGCGACACGTTGATCACCGACACGGTGGTTCGATGCCGGCATCAGACGTCGAGTACCGCGCCGCAGTGCGGCTTGCGCCTGTATGTTGCAGTAGTGCCCTTCCCAGGACCTGAGCGCGTGTGGATGGTGGTGGAGGTCACGGACGCGTTAGTGAGGCGTCTGCAGGAAGACCCAATGACGTTCCTCGAGAAGATGAGCGTGCTCGGGTTTGTGTTGCCTGGCGTCGACATCGATCTCGCGCAGGCTGTCGATCGGTAGCACCGCAGGACTACAACTTCACGCTGAGCATGCCTCGGCACCCAGCGCCCTCGCTCGAGGGCTGGGTGCCGTTTGCGTTTACCCCACTCTCCCATGCGCTTCTCCATCACGACGACGAGGACCGGGCCCGGCTACGCCAACGTGGCGAAGCAGGTGGCCTTCGCCACCGCGCGAGCCCTGAACGTCACAGCCACGCAGATTCAGGAGGCTGAGCGGGGCACCATCAATACGAACTTCACCGTGCGCAAGAGCGGGTTCATCAACCGCTTGGTGAAGATTCGAAAGGACGACTGGGCCACCAAGGAGAACCTGCGCGCTCGAGTGCGTATCGAAGGGCCGCAGAACGACGAGGGTCGGAGTGTCATCCTGACGCGCCATGAGGAGGGCGGCTCCCACTCGAAGAGCGGCGCTGACTCGAGTGCCGACAGCCACTTCTACATCCCCACGGATGTGATCCGGCATCCGTTCTCGGCCAGCATCCCGCAGCGCCTCTACCCGAAGAACCTGCGCCTGCAGACGCGTCGCACGCCTGACGGCGTGCTCGGCCCCAACAGCCGGAAGACGAAGCGCGGCAAGGTGGTGCTCGAGGGGAAGCTCCGGACGTTCGTCCTCAACTACCCCAACAGCGACAGGCCGATCGGCATCTTCCAGCGCAAGGAGGGCAAGCGAGGCAAGAGCGCACGCACGGACATCTCCCTCATCTGGTACTACTCGAGGACCGTGAAGCTCAAGCCGCGGCTGCAGTTCGCGAACACGAGCCGCCGCATCTACGAGGCGCGCTACCGCGCGAACTTCGCGACGATGTACGCGCAGGCGCTGGCGACCGCGCGATGATCGGCGAGGCAGGGAATACGCGACGGCCCGGCCTCGCAAAATGCGATGGGTCCTCCCACAGGATGGCGCTGCGGGGAGCCGCAGACCCCAGTCGCTGTCTATACACCGGCCTGCCGGATCCGGCTTCCATCCTTCCATCGGCGGATCATGGCCGCTGAGCGGTACGTCGGGCGGAAGGAGATCGCGGATCTCCTTGGCGTGTCACAACGTACGATCACCAGCTACATCCAGAAGCACTCGGACTTTCCGAGCAAGCTGGATGGAAAAGACCGTTCCTTCCCGGTGCGCTTGTGCCTGGAATGGAAGGAGCGTCGCGTCGTGTCCGAGGCGGTGTCCTCAATGGCTCCGACCGAGGAAGGTGGCCTCGCCGATGCGGAGCGTCGCCAGGCGATCGCGAACGCGGGCCTCGCGGAGCACAAGCTCGCGCTGGCGCGGAGGCAGGTGGTCGACGTCGCGGTCGCCGCGCGCGAGTTCCGGAATACGCTCAGCCGGATCCGGTCGCGCCTGCAGGCGGTGCCGGGTGAGCACGCCCCGCAGCTGCTCAACCTCCGCACGATCGCGGAGGCGCATCACAAGCTGCAGGCGATGGTTGACCAGGTGCTCGAGGAGCTGCAGGACGCTGTGGCCGACGGCGAAGAGGATGATGACCTGGAGAGCGCGGAGGAGTGATCGCGCTCGACGGACTGACGACCCTGCGGAGCGAGTACCGGCGCGCCGCGCGCGAGGTGTTCCAGCCCTCGCCGCGCATGACCGTGTCGGAGTGGGCGGACACGAACCGCGTCCTCCCCGAGACTGGTCCCTCCCCTGGCCGATTCAAAACCAGCCGAGTGCCGTACCTTCGCGGCATTCAGGACGCGCTCTCTGATGACACGATTCGCGAAGTCGTATTCGCGAAGAGCGCCCAGGTGGGCGGGTCCACGGTCGGCGAGAACTTCGTCGGATACCTGATCGACCAGGCGCCGTGCGCCATCCTGGAAGTGTGGCCGACCGAGAAGAAGCTGAAGCAGTGGAGCCTCACGCGTCTGGATCCGATGATCGACGACACGCCCACGCTCAGCGGGAAGTTTCCGCGCAGCGGCCGGCGCGACTCCGGCGACTCAATCGGCTACAAGGAGTTTCCGGGCGGCTGGCTGAAGGCGCTCACGGCGAAGTCCACGTCCGACATGAAGTCGGATACCGCGCGCGTGGCCGTGGCCGAGGAGATCGACGAGTGGATGGTGGACGTCGGCGGCCAGGGCGATCCGCTGGAGCTGCTGCGGGCGCGCGTCCGCAACTTCTGGAACTCGAAGATCTACATCGTTTCCACGCCGACGCTGGAAGGATTCAGCACGGTATGGACAGCGCTGAAGGACTCGACGTGGAATGAGTTCTGGGTGCCGTGTCCGCACCCGAAGTGTGGTCATCGGCAAACGCTGCGCTGGCGCGACCACAGCGCCGACTCCGCCGACGGCATCGAGAGCGGCGCCTACCGCCTCATCTTCGAGCGCGACGCTGACGGGCACCTGATCCCTGGCACGACCGCGTACCTCTGCGAAGGCTGCGGCGCGCTCATCGAGGAGCATCACAAGGCGTGGATGCTGGAGCAGGGCGAGTGGATTCCGCGACACCCAGGTCGCCGCGCCGAGGGTTTCCACATCAACACGATCTATTCGCCGCTCTCATCGTGGGATGACATCGTCGAAACCTTCCTCCGTGCGAAGACGCCGGAGAAGATGAAGACGTTCGTGAACACGCTGCTCGGCCTTCCCTTTCAGGAGGGCGAGGCGGTCAAGAGTCACTTCCTCGCGGCGCGCTCGATCGAGTACAAGGCCGATGTCCCGATGGACGTCGGGCTCCTCACCGCCGGCGTGGACGTGCAGGGCGATCGCGTGGAGCTCTTCGTCTGGGGATGGGGTGCCGATGAACGCTCGTGGGTTATCGCCTGGGAGCAGATCGAGGGTGATCCCGGTACCGATGAGGTGTGGCGGAAACTGGACGCGCGGCTGCAGCACCCGTGGCAGCACGAGGGCGGCGCGACGATGCGGATCCACGCGACCTGCGTCGACGCTGGCTACCAGTCCGAGCGCGTCTGGCGCTTCTGCCATGCGCGAACGGCGCGAAGGGTCATCGCGACCGTCGGTCGCTCCGGACCTCGGAAGCTGATCGAGGCACCCACCGCGGAGAAGTTCAAGAAGTCCCGGGCGCAGAAGAAGCCGATGCACGTGATCGGCACCGACGCCGGCAAGAACATCCTCGCCTCGCGACTCCGCCTGACGGATTCGGCAGCTGCGGGATACGTCACCTTCCGGGAGTCGCTCGATCCCACCTTCTACGAGCAGCTCGTCAGCGAGAGGCTAATCACGAAGTACGATAAGCGCGGTCACTCCATGCGTTCCTGGGACCTTCCGCAGGGACTTCGCAATGAGGCGCTGGACGGTGCGGTGCTGGCCATGGGCGCGCTCTGGTACTGCGGCATGCCGGTGGTGCGCTCGCTCGGTGAGCTCGCGAAGCGCGTGCAGGAGCAGGGACGCCTCGGGGGACAGGCGCACGCGCTCGCCCGGCCGTCTGGCCGCCGAATGCGGTCCGGTGGGGTTACGTGACCGAGCTGCTCGCGCAGCTCCGCGCCATGGCCCGCGACGAATCGCTCTCGCCGCGGGATCTGCACATCTGGCTCGAGGTGAGCGAGCAGCTCGTGGCCACGGAGGCGCGACCGCTGCGTATCGCCGATGTGGCCGCGCTCATTCGGATGTCGGCGCCCATCGTCGTGGCGGCGCTCAAGCGACTCAGTGATGCAGGCTACCTGGTCCGCGATGGCGTGGGTGTTCGTGGCGTAGTGTGCTATCGCCTGCCGGAACCGGCAGCACCGCCTCCCCTCACCAGCTCGGCGCTCGCTGCACCCGTGCTTCCACGTCGTGCGCGCAGCGTGGTGGGAGGGTGGATGTAACGCGTCACCACTAAAGCTTCCTTGCATGGTCGCCACGTTCGCGCTTGCGCAGGCGCAACGATGACTGCATGTTGGGATGTCGGCGCGATTACGCGCTGGTGAGTTACTAAAGCTGCGTGTCCCGCGGCGTGATCGGCCCTCTCTCTCGAGGGCCTTCACGCCGCTTTTCGCGTTCCTACCCACCCATGGCGATCAAGACTTACACCGAGCAGCTCGAAGCGGTACAGAGCCTGATCGCCCAGATCGAGGCGACGCCGAACACGCAGGTCGCCATCCTGGGCCGCACGTTCACGAAGCATGACCTCGCGACGCTCTACGCACGCGAGGAGCGTCTGCGCCCGCTCGCCGCCACGGAAACGCGGGGCAACGTCGTGAAGATCCAGCGCGCCGTGCCACTGTGATCACACCGCGCGTGCAGCCATCCTTCCTCGATCGCGCCATCGCGCGCGTCGCGCCCGGCTACGCGCTCCAGCGGTATCAGTCCCGCGTGCAGTTCGAGGCGGCGCAGCTCTTCTTCGGCCCCGGTGGCTACAACGGCGCGCGCCTCGATCGGCCCGCGACCAAGAGCTGGCTTCCGCGTCGTGGTAGTGCGAACTCGGACACAATCCCGGATCTGCTCGCGCTCCGTGCCCGGTGCGCGGACCTCGAGCGAAACGATCCGCTCGCCGCCGGTGCGATGGCCACGATGGCGACCCATACGGTGGGCACCGGCATCGTCCCCCACGCGCGCCTCGATCGCGACCTGCTGCAGCTGAGCGACGAGGACGCCACCGCCTGGGAGCGGCAGGCCGATCGCATCTTCCACTGGTGGGCTGAGACCAAGGCCTGCGACTACACGGGTCGCCAGGACTTCTACGGCCAGCAGTCGCTTGTGCTGCGTGGCGCCTTCGGCCGCGGGGACATCTTCGCGCTGCGCCGGTTTGAGGACCGGCCCGGCGCGCTGCTGTCGACCCGTGTGCAGCTCATCGAAGCGGATCGGGTGTGCAATCCGCGCGGGATGTTCAACAGCACGACGCTCATGGATGGGATCGAGCTCGACGCCAACGGTCGCCCGGCGGCCGTGCACGTGCTCGATCGCCATCCGGGCGACACGCTGGGCGGCTACGCGGGACTCTACGCCACCTATCCCGACGCCAACTGGACCCGCGTCCCGATGGCGGGCGCCGGATCCGGCGACCCACAGGTCCTGCATGTCTACGAGATGCTGCGGCCGGACCAGGCGCGCGGAGTTCCGAAGTTCGCGCCGATTATCGAAACGCTGAAGCAGCTGAGCCGCCTGAGCGACGCGGAGCTCATGGCCGCCGTGATTCAGTCGTTCTTCACTGTGTTCCTCAAGTCCACGTCCGGCGAAGTCCTGATGCCGGACATGGGTGACCCAGGTGGCGTCCCCCAGAACACGGCGGGCCTTGGTGCTCAAAACGACGTGCGATTGGGACAGGGTGCCATCGTCGGACTCGCGCCGGGCGAGGAGCCGGTCATGGCGCAGCCCAATCGGCCGAATCCGAACTTCGACCCGTTCTACCAGTCGTTCGTGCGCCAGGTCGGCGTCGCGATCGAGATGCCCTACGAAGTGCTCATCAAGCACTTCTCCTCCAGCTACAGCGCCTCGCGCGGCGCGATCCTCGAGGCGTGGCGCGCGGTCCTCAACCGGCGCGACTGGATGGTGCGGAACTTCTGCCAGCCGACGCGCGAGTGGATCATCACCGAGGCGATCGCGCGCGGGCTGCTCATCGCGCCGGGCTACTTCGAGAACCCGCTGGTGCGCATGGCGTACCTCGGCTGTGAGTGGACGGGCACGGCCATGGGCCAGCTGGATCCGGAGAGCGAAATCAACGCCGCCAAGAAGCGCGTGGATCTCGGCGTCTCGACTATCGACGAGGAGACGGCGCAGCTCACCGGGGGCGACTGGGACCAGAAGCACGCCCAGCGCGTGAAGGAGCGGCGGCTGCGCCTCGAGGGGAATCTCGAGGAGCCTTTCCAGACTCTCGCCGGCGCGCCAGCCGCGGCGACCGAACCCCCGACGCGCGCGGCGCGCGATCGCCAGGAGGCGCTCAGTGGCTAACCGTCCTCGTCGGCTCGACAACGTGCTCGCCACGATGATGTCGTGGCAGTGGGCCATGGTGCCCGAGCGGCTCCAGCTGATGCTGGATATCCTCGATCGCGCGCAGTCGGAGCCGGGCCTCATCGACGCGCTCGAGGCGCGGCGAGGCCAGCCCGCGAAGGACGCGCACAACATGAGCGTGCGCGACGGCGTCGCCACGATCGAGCTCATTGGCCCGATGTGCCGCTACGCGTCCTGGTTCACGGACATGTGCGGCATCACGTCGTACGATGACATCGCCGCCGACCTCAAGCTGGCGCTCGACGATCGCAGCATTCGCGCGATCATGCTGATGTGCGACACGCCTGGGGGCGAGGTCAACGGCGCCTCCGAGCTCGCGGGGATGATCCGCGCCGGGCGGGACGTCAAGCCGGTGGTGGCCTACGTCTCCAACATGGCGGCGTCGGCGGGCTTCTGGCTCGCTAGCGCGAGCTCGCGCATCGTCACGGCGCCCACCGCGGTGCTCGGCTCGGTCGGCGTCGTGGCCACGCTGCGGAAGTACGACGAGCGCCCGGGCGTCAAGTCGATCGAGATCGTGTCCACGCAGAGCCCGCGCAAGCGGCTCGATCCGGAGCAGGACGACGGTCGCGCGGCCATGCTGGAGGTGGTCGACGCGCTTGCGCAGGTATTCATCGAGTCCCTCGCCGCCTATCGCGGTATTGAGGTCGACGCCGTGCTCGCGAACTACGGCCAGGGCGGCGTGTTCGTCGGCGCGGCGGCCGTGGCGCGCGGTCTCGCCGACTCGCTCGGCACCTACGAAGACACTCTCGCCGCACTGCAGCAGGATGCAGTCGGCTTCCTCGCGAGCGCGCCCACGGGCGGGACTCGCGCTACTCACCACGTCCCAGAGGACATCATGGCCCAGGAGAAGCCCGAGGCTGGGGGGAGCGGCGCGTCCGCGAACGCCGCGCTGCCCACCACCGAGACCACGCAGGGGACCGGCACCCCCGCACCCACCAAGGAGACCGTCGCCGCGGCCGCCGCCAGCGAGGCGCCGGATCCGGCCACTGCGGCTCGGGCTGAGGAGCGCGCGCGCATCACCGGCATTCAGGCCCTGCAGAAGCCCGGGCGCGAGAAGCTGATCGCCAGCTGCATCGCGGACGGCGACTGCACCGCTGCGATGGCGGCGTTGCGCATCCTCGAGGCCGAGGACGGTCGCGCCTCCGCGAAGCTTGCCAACCTCAAGCTCGACGAGGAGCACGAGGCGAAGCCGGCGTCGGTCGCTGGTGCCGCGGTCGAGGAGAAGGTCACGGAAGCCGCCGCCGGCCGAAAGGCCGCGGAGATGTTCCACACGCTCAACCCGCGCGCGCGGATGCGCGCCTAACCGGCGCGCTCGCGCCTCACTGGAGAACACCTACCATGCCTCCTCTCAATCCCAGCGCGGGGTTCAGCTCCGCCTCCTTCCTGCCGGACCAGCTGCTGGCCATCGACACCGACTACGCGCTCGTCGAGAAGGTGACGCTGCTCGCCGGGCAGAACCTCACGCGCGGCGCCGTCCTGGGCCGCACGGCGACCGCCGCGGTGGTCGCCGCCGCGGTGGCCGACGCGGGCAACACCGGCAACGGCGTCTTCGGCGCCGCGACCATCGGCGCCACGGTGAAGCCGGGCCGGTACCGCATCGTCTGCATCGAGCCGGCCGCGAACGCCGGCGTGTTCGCGATCTTCGAGCCCGGTGGCGCTGAGATCGGCCGTGCGAACGTGGGCGTTGCTTTCGTCGGCGCGATCAACTTCACGATCGCCGACGGCGCGACGGACTTCATCTCGGGCGACACGTTCAGCGTCGACGTCTCCGCGGTGGTCTACAAGTACAAGCTCGCGACCGCGGCCGCGGTGGACGGCTCCGACCTCGCGCGCGCGATCCTCACGCAGGACGCCGACGCGACCGCAGGCGACGTGGAGTGCCTGATCTATACCCGCGGGAACTTCAACGACACGCAGATCGTGCTCGGCGCGGGACACACCATCGCCAGCGTGAAGGATTCGCTGCGCGCGAACTTCTGCTTCCTCATCCACGGCCAGCCGGCGTAACCACGCCCTCATCCGGCGGTCGCGCCACGTCCGGCGCGGCCGCCACCACCTCGGAGCGAATCTCCACATGGATTACTACAGCACCGAATACCTCATGGGCGTGGTGGGCGATCTCAAGACGCCGCCCCGCTTCATGCTCGATCGCTACTTCACCACGGAGGTGACGAGCGACACCGAGAACATCGACTTCGACGTCGTGGACCGGAAGCGTCGCATTGCGCCGCTGGTCTCGCCGCTCATGCCCGGCAAGATCATGAACCAGACGGGTCGGACGGTGAAGACCCTCAAGCCCGCGTACACGAAGGACAAGCGCATCTTCGATGGCACGAGCACGCCATTCAAGCGCGCGGTGGGAGAGAAGATCGGCGGGACGTACACGCCGCAGCAGCGCCTGGAGCTGGCGATCGCCGCGGAGCTCGACGATCAGATCAACTTGCTCACCCGTCGCCAGGAGTTCATGGCGATGGAGACCATGCGCCTGGGCAAGCTGACGCTCGTGGGCGATGGCTATCCCTCCACGCTGGTGGACTTCCAGCGCGACGCCGCTCTCACGATCACGCTCGCCGGCGCGAATCGCTGGAGCCAGGCGAACACGCATCCTCTCGACAACCTCCTCACCTGGGCGCTGCTCTCCAAGAAGAAGTGCGGTGCCTTCCCGACGGACGTCACGATGGCACTGGACGCGTTCCAGACGTTCATCAAGCACCCCGACGTTTCGGATCGGTGGAAGTCGCTCAACGCCGCGCAGATCGGCACCCAGCTGGTGACGGGCACCGAGATGAGCGAGGCCTCGACGTACATGGGCACGATCGACGGCTTCAAGATCTTCGTCTACGCCGACTGGTACGTCGACGAGAACGACGTCGAGCAGGACATGCTTCCCTCGGGCTGGCTCGTGATGGGTCATCCCGCCGTCGAGGGCGTCCGATGCTACGGCGCCATCAAGGACCTCAAGTCGCTCCGGGCGGTGCCGTACTTCGCCAAGAGCTGGGAGGATGAGGATCCCTCCGCGCGTTACCTCATGCTGCAGTCGGCGCCCCTCACGGCGCCCACTCGGCCGAACGCCTCCATCGGCGTGTCGGTGCTGTAGGCATGAGCGCGACGTCGGATCTCCTCGTTGCGTTCTCGGAAGTCGAGCTGACTCACCCCGTGCAGTACGGGGCCGAGTCGACGCGCGGCTTCCTGAACCGCAGCGGGGAGGCCCGGCACGTGCTCGGCGTCGACGTGGAGGTCGCAGCCGATGTGCTGTTCCTTCGCACCGACGCCCTGCCGGATCTGGCCGAGGAAACGCCGATCACCGTGGGCGCGCTCGGCGCGGCCTCGGCGGTCGGCGGGACGGTCTGGCTGGTGCAACAACTCTTTCCCGTGGACGACGGCACCATCGTCGCCGCGGCGCTCGCCGGGGGCCGCGCGTGATCGTCGATCCGCTCCGGCTCCTGGTCGAGTGGCTGTCGGATCCGGCCACCGGCATCAATGCGCAGCTCGCCGCCGTCCCTCGGGATGGGGGCGAGCCGGCGCCGGCGGCCGTGCAGTTCTTCCACGAGCTCGCCCAGCCGTGGGTGGCACGCGGCGCGATTCATCGGGATGCCCTCGTGTCCGGGCCCGCCCTCATCCTCCGCCACACGCAGACCGAGCACGGGTTTACGGCGGCGGTGTTTGGCGAGCGGCTCAATGCCGATCCCACGCTCGTGCCCTTCTCGCTGCTGTACGCCAGCCTGCGCGTGCAGGACCCCGACGCTCCCGCGGACAGCGCGGTGCAGGTCCGCGATGCGCGGCAGGTCATGCGGGCGGCCTTTCGGATCATCGCGCTCCGCTTTCCCTCGCCGCAGACCGCCTACGTGCGGAACAGCTGCGTGGTCACGCTCTCCGACAACGCCCCCGTGTTCGACGCCAAGTACATCGACGCCGGCGACAGCCAGGTCCTCGACTCCCTGCACGTGGAGCTCAAGGTCCTCGATCGCTGGGCGCTCGCCATCACCTGATCCGTTCTCCCTCTCTTCTCCAGGAGCGCCCCATGCGCGTGCAGTTCACCACCACCTACGACCTGCCGGACGGCGCGCGCACCCTGCGCTTCGACGCCGGCGAGGTCGCGGATTTCAGCGAGTTCCAGGGGAAGCAGGCGATCGCCGCCGGCGTCGCCGAGCTCCTGCCCGAGCACGAGCTCGGCCCGACGTCGCGCGTGCGGATGCTGCGCACGATCGAGGAGCCGGGCGTGACGTACCGGAAGGGCGAGCAGTGGCACTTCCCCGAGAGCCGCGTGCTGGAGCTCATCGACGGCGACGACCCGGCCGTGGAGCTCGACCCGGATCCGGGCCATGACCCGATCGCCGCCACCACCGCGGCGAAGCGCGAGCAGGCCGATGCGCGCACGAAGGCCGAGGCGGAAGCCAAGGCCGCCGAGCAGGCTGCGGACAAGGCGAAGGCCAGCACCACCCCGACCACTGAGTACTCCGCCGGGACCCGCCAGTCCACCCGCGAGACCACCACCGCCACGACGGAGGGCTAAGCGATGCCGGCCAAGGACAAAGTCTTTCGCATGATCGGCAAGGTGATCATGCACCGCGACGACGTGGCCACGGCTGCGACGGCGCTCACCGCTGGTGCGGCGGCCGCCGCGACGTCGATCACCGTCGCCTCCATCGCCGGCCTCTCGAACGGGGACACGATCCGTGTCGGATCCGGCGAGGACGTCGAGCTCAACAAGATCAGCGGCGCACCGTCCGGCTTCGTCGTCACCCTGGCGTACCCGCTGGCCAAGGCGCACGTGATCGGCGAAGCCGCCAAGCGCCAGATCAGCTACGACCACGGCGACCCGACCGATGGCGGCGTGACGGTCAGCATCGAGGCCGACAACATCGACGTGCCGGTGGCCACGCGTCGCGTGGTGCTGTCGCGCATCGACGGCTTCGCGCGCGCCTTCGTGGAGTGGGCCTGGCCGACCATCACGCTGCCGAACGTTGCGGCCGCGCTCGGCCTGCTCGTCGCCAAGGTGACCGGATCCGGCACCACGGCGAGCCCGTTCCAGCTGATCACCGATGGCTCGGACTTCGGCGAGGACACCAACATCAGCGTGACCGTCGTTGGCACGCTGGTGGATGGCACCACGATGACCGTGGAGCTCCACGGCGTGGACATGGACCATTCCGTGGTGAAGGCGGCGCTCACGCGCGGCGCGCTTGCCACGATCCCCGCCAAGGGGAAGGCCGCGAGCCAGGTGGCGTTCCTCACCAGCGACCCGGGCTACACGCTCAACACGTCGCTCAAGCCCTCCAAGAACAGCGTGTGGGATGCGCCCTCCGAGGTCGGCATCTACGCGCCGGCGGGCGGCGGCGGCACCTCGACGCTGTCGGCCGCTGCGGCTGCCGGCGCCACGGCGATCGTGCTCGTGTCGGCCACGAACTTCGCGGCAGGGGATCGCGTGAAGGTGAACACCGGCGACCTGGCCGAGATGCACATCGTGGACAACGTCGCGGTGAATACGCTCAACCTCCGCGGGAAGCTTCTCCGCGCGCAGGCGATCGGCGTCACCGCGGTCGAGCAGCTGCAGACGCCCTTCGGTGGGCTCTCCGAGGAAGGCGTCTCGATCGAGGTCACCGGCGACAAGCGCGACATCAAGCTCGCGACGAAGCGCTTCGAGGCGGGCTCCGTGCCAGGGAACGCGGCGATCTCGCTGATGTTCTCGGTGATCGACTTCGTGCTGGCGAACATCGCCTACGCCCTGGCGATCCCGCAGTCGGCGATCTCCGGCGGCCGCCTGGTGGCGGGCAACAACATCGGGACGGGCGACCAGACCGAGTTCTACACCCGCGGCCTCACGGCCGGCGGGAACACGATCGAGATCGACGCCTGCGGCTGCTCGCAGGTGATCGAGCAGTTCTCCGTCGCGCTTAGCAACAAGGACATCGTGAAGCTCCCGATCAAGGCGCTCCCCGCGAGCTGCTTGATCATGCGCCAGTACTAGGGGCGCAGCATGCAGATCTCGCAGGAACTGCGAGAGGCATCCCTCCCGGTGGCGACGCTCCTCGAGCGCATCGCCACCGTGGAGCATGACCTCCTCTTCCGGAAGCTCGCGACCCCGGACGCGCTCGCCCAGCACGAGCCCGGTGGGACCGAGAACCCCGACACCTCTACCCGGGGTGTACTCGTCTACCTCGGTCATCTCGAACGGACCCACGCGCTGGCACTCGCAGGCCGTGGCTCTGCAGGCGCATCCGTCGCGGCCGCCGCCGGCGACGCCGGCGAGGACCTCGACGCGGTGCTCGCCGCGGCGCTGGAGGAGCAGCCTGAGCTTCTGCCGCTCGATGGCGGCGAAGTGTGCTCCGTGTATCCGAAGTCATTGCACGCCCTCCGGACGCTCGACATGCTCGACGTCATCCTTGGCCACGTGGCCGCCGAGATGCGTACCCTCGAGGCGCTCGCCGACATCGAGGGCGTCACCCCGGAGATCCGGAAGGCGCGCGCCCTCGCGCCGGTCACGGAGAGCTTGGCCGTCCGGCTCTGGTGCTGGATCCTCACGCATGAGGGCCCGGGCCTTCCGTACCGCGACAGCGAGGCCGATCCGCAGCCGCCCGAGTGGACGACTCGCATCACGCCGGATGACCTCCTGCGGTTGAGCCAGGCGCACCAGCGCGTAAATGCGCGTCGTGTGCGGCTACTCGCCGGGCTTCTCCCGCCGGATCCGGCAGCGGCCGGGCGGAGCGCGCTTAGCCTGCAGGCGTTCGCCGGCGCGTTCGCACACGAGCGCGGCCTGTCGCCGCGACGGGTCATGCGTCGCTGGAGCCTCGGGTCGCTCTTCGGCGCCTCGGTCACCGCCGCCAAGGCGCAACGCGACGCGAAAGAGCGGGCGGAACGCGAGGCCAAGAAGTGAGCACCTCGACGACGGTCCAGACGCTCGTCACCGAGATGGACGCCCGGACCATCGAGCTCGAGGCCAAGCTCGCGTCTGCGGAGAAGAAGCTCAATCGGTTCGAAGCGAGCCTCAAGGACATCGCGCCGGCGGCCGAGGCGATGGGTACCGGGGTCGAGGCCGCGACTTCGCGCGTGGTTGCGGGCGTGGGGCAGATGTCGGACAAGCTCGCGGCCGCGCGCGCGAAGATGCTGCGTGATTTCGAGGTGTTCGACACGAAGGGCCCCGCGAAGCTCGCGCAGCTCGGGAAGCTGTACAGCGCCCAGGCGCCCGCCATCGAGGATCTCTTCAAGGGCGCGAACCTCGACACCAAGAAGGGCATCGGCGCCTTTTCGCAGCAGCTCGAGCAGCTCTACGCGACCATCCAGAAGTCGCCCGACACCGTGAAGAAGGGCGCGCTCTCCATTCAGGACATGGAGTCGGCGCTGGTGGATCTCGAGCGCACCGCGGACGCCGCCCAGGCGGAGCTCAAGGGAGCGGAGAAGGGCATGCTCAGCATGTCCTCGATCGGGCCGAAGGCTGCAGCTGGCATTGCGATCGCCGGCGCGGCTCTGCTCGCGCTGACGGGTAAGTCCATCATCGCCGCCGGCGAATGGGACGGTGCCATGCGTCGCATCGGCGCGAATCTGCCGACCGGCTCCGATGGCCTCGAGGGCGTGAAGCGGGAGATCGAGGCGGTCTCGAGCCTCTCGGGACGCGTGCGCGCTGATGTCCGCGGCGTCGCCGAGGAGCTCGCGCACCTGGGTGTGTCCGGTACCGCCGAGCTCGAGGAGCGCATTCGGGCCGCGGCGCTGCTTGCCGATGCGACCGGCGGTGACATCCACGCAATCGCCACCGGCATGGACCAGGTCGGGGATCTGTTCCAGATCCAGACCGGCGACATGACGAAGTCGCTCGCCGCGATGTTGTCCGCTGCGAAGGGCCGTGTGGACATCGAGAGTCTCTTCGATGCGATGCAGGCTGCGGCCCCCGGCATCCAGAAGCTCGGCGGCGACTTCGACACGACCACCCGCGCCATCGTCACGCTGCTCGACAGCGGCCGCAACGCGAGGCAGGTGGGTCAGATCCTCAAGACGCTGGATGCGACTGGCCTCAAGGAGCTGGCGAGTAAGGCGAAGATCTCCTCCACCGCGATGGAGGAACTAGAAAAGCGCGCCAATGGCGTTCGTGACGGCGCCGACCGCGCGGGCATTCGGCTGAAGGAGACCTTCAGCAAGGAACTCGAGGAGCTGGGCACCGCCATCCTGCCAACGGCGATCAAGGGCATGGAGCGGCTGCTGGCGCTGATGGGCGCGTACGACGATGATCTGCGCACCACCAAGGTGAGCGCGGTCGATGGGCTGGCTGCCAGTCTCCTGCGCACCGGACGGGGACAGCTGACCCTCAGCGGCCGGCGGGCCGCGCGGGAGGAACTCGGCCAGTCGCTCGGTGAAATCGTGGGCGGCGGCGGAGAGGCCGCAGCGTTGTCATCCTCGCGCCTCGGGTCCCTCTCGGCGAGCGATCTCCTCGCGCTGCAGCGTGGGCTTGGAATCCTCGCCACTACCGGAGCTGTCGCCGCGCAGAACCTCGCGACCGTTCAGGCGAACCTGCACGCCATCGCAGCGGAGGCCGAGCGCCGGGGTCTAACGAGTGCATTAGAGGTGAGTGGCGGTCCTGCCGCTACCAAGAAACTCGTACTCCCGGAGACGGCAGAGGAGAAAGCGAAGCGGCTCGCGATCGCTGAGAAGTGGCGCAAGGCGTCGGAGGACCTGGAAGCGGAGATCGCTAACAACCTCGCGGCGGGGATCTCCGGCGGTGCGCAGAGCGGCGTGGACCAGGCGCTCGCGAAGCTGGCCGAGTTCCAGAAGAGCGCGGCGCAGAAGCTCCGTGAGATGAAGAGCGACGGTGCTGCGCCGGAGGCAGTGTCACGCTTCGAGGCGGATACGAAGGCGCAGGTGGATGCGTTGGTCTCCAAGGTGATGATTGCCCGGCGGGAGATGGCGGCCGCGATGCAGGCGCAAATGGATGACCTCTTGGTCGACTCCACCGCGTCGCAAGTCGACAACCTGACCCTGGCGCTCGATCGCTTGCTGGAGAAGATGCGACAGGAAGGCGCCTCAGGTGCGCAGCTCGAGTCAGCGCGCCGGATCCGGCAAGACTTCATTGACGCCACCGCGGCCATCGAGACGGCCGACCAGGCGCTGCAGCAGTTCAATGCCGATTCCAATCCCAGCGCTGGCGCGCGTCGCGGCCTCGACGATCAGATCGTCGCGCTCTACCAGAAGCGCGCATCAACGCAGCCGGGTAGCGTGGAGCGGCTCGACTATGAGAAGAAGATCAAGGACATGGAGGCGGCGCGCCTCAAGGTCCTGCTCGAGGAGCTTGGTGCAGACAAGGATCTCGCGAAGATCCTGAGCGAGCAGCATGACAAGATGGGCCGCATCGCCACGGTTACTGAGGCTGCAGCGAGCGCTGCGTACGGGCTGGTGCAAGTGTTCGCGAATGGCAACAAGGAGCTGGCGGCGATGTTGTCCAGCACCGCCCAGGTCGCCGGCGCTATCGCGAAGATCCGCTCCGCGCAGTCTACGGATTCAGCAACCAAGCAGGTTACAAATGGCTGGGGCGCCCTAGATACAGCCGGCAAGATCGCCTCTATCGGTTCCATCGTAGGGGGTGGAATTGCAATTGTGCAGGCGCTCTCAGGGATTCTCGGCAATCAAGAGTCGCCCGAGGAGAAGGCGCATCGGGAGACTATCGCCGCGAACACCAAGGCAATCCTCGAGCTTACGCAGAAGGCAGGGTTCCTCGGCACAGCTCTCAACCTCACGCCTCGTGACGTCAGCGCCGCTGAGGCGCTGCTCACTCGTGGATTGAACTATGCGGTGACGGGCCCGAACAAGGTCCGGGATCAACTCATCAACGGTCGGCCTACTACTACTGGCCTTTCGGTAGCCGAACTCGCCGAGCTTCAACGCATCGGCGCGTCCGTGGGCGTCACCGTGGATGGCACTGTTGAATCCCTACGTCAGCTTGACGAGCAGCTCCGCCACACCGGGCTGCGGCTCGCCGAGTTCGGCGACGATTTCACGGGCAAGATGGCCCAGCTCGACGCCGAGTCGAAGATCTTCGGCCAAGCTTCGAATACTGAGCAGTTGAAGCGCATCCGCGACCTCTTCGGTGGATTGTCCGATGGTGTCGCCTCGATCTTTGCAGGTCTCGATCTCAGCAAGGCGACCGACCTCAAGCGCCTCTCCGATGAGATCAAGGTGCTATTCACCGCCATGCAGAGTGGCGGGGAGCTGCTGCCTAGCGGCGCCCTCGGCGGCCTGACTGGTGACCAGTTCCTCCAAGTGATCGAACAGATCATGGGACTGGTGAACGCGATCACCGGCGAGAAGTCCCCGGCTGAGCAGTTCCAGTCGGCGAAGCAGCGGCTGCAGCAGGAGCTCGACCTCTTCGACTCGACGGCATCGGAGCGTTTGGCGAAAGCCGGTGCACTGTACGGCGGTGCGTCTCCGGCGATCAAGCAGCTGCTCGATGGCCTCGACACGTCCAAGGCAACGGACGTGGCCACGCTCGAGGAGCGGATCAGGGCCCTCTTCAAGCAGATTCAGGAAGCCCCTGATTCGGTGCAGCTGGGCGCGCTCTCGATCGAGGATCTGATTGCGGCGCTGCTCGAGCTGCATACCGGCGCTACGGCCGTGACGGCTGGGATCCTGACGGCGGCTCAGCAGCTGTCCGCGGCGCGATCGCAGCTGGAGACCGACTTCGAGGTGTTCCAGATCGATGACCCTCAGAAGCGCGCGCAGGCGATCAGCGCGCTCTATGAGAGCGCGTCGGAGGCAATCCGCAACGCGATCGGCGACAGCGACCTCACCACGGATGCGGGTCGTGCCAAGGCGGTGAAGGCGCTGCAGGATCTCTACGCCGCAGGGAGGGGCAACGAGGACCAGACGCAGCAGATCGTGGACATCCTGCGCGCGCTGCGCGCGATCCCAGGGGCGGCGCCTCTCCCAGGGGATGCCGCTGCGCCTGCCGCCGCGGAGGGTGCGACGTCCGCAATCACCAATGCGGCGCAGAGCCTCACCGAAGTGACCGGCACCCGCATGGCGGACTTCCTCCAGGCCATCGCGATCAACACCGATCCGCTGCCGGAGATTCAGTCGCTGCTGGCGCAGATGTTCAGTGCGCCTGCCTTCACGGTCCCGGCCTACCCGAGCGCGCTCCTCGCCGGATCCGGCAGCCCGATCCAGCTCACGGTGAATGCGGACTACTCCAACGCGAGCTTCTACCTGAACGGCAAGGAGATCGACGCCGCCCAGACGGCGATCCTCGGTCGCACGCTGGCGCAGGCCTTCGAGAAGCAGCTCGTAGAGACGGTGGACCAGGAACTCGGCAAGCGCTTGCGGGCACAGCAGCTGCTCGCCGGCAACGTAGAACGCCCCTTCAGCTGAGCCCATGCCGACGCCATCGATCTACCTCAACAACCAGGACGTCGAGCAGCTCGGGTTCCGCATCGAGTCGCTCGCCGGACCGTGGGATGCCGTGGAACTCGCGGATCCCACCCTCACCCTTGTCGATCGACTCGGCGCGGTGCTGACCGGCGCGCCGGTTGCCGGGCAGCCCCGGACCATCGAGCTCGCGGGCGTGGTGCGTGGCTCCTCCAACGCGGACCTGCTCACGAGGCTGGATGTGTTGAAGGCGATCTTCGGTGCCGGGCTCGTGTCCGTGCGCCGCGTGGATCAGGCCGCGCGCGCATGGACCGCTCGGCGCACGCGGTTCACGGTCTCCTTCGCCGGACCAGCGTTCATCGCGCGGGACGCGGACCTCAAGGTCACGCTCCAGTGCTACGACCCGGTCGCGTACGACACCGCCACCACCACGGTGGCGCTCAGCAACGTGGCGGCCGCAGTGCCGCTCGGAACTGGGACGTCCACCGGCATCATCCGAATCTTCGGCGCCGTCGTGGATCCGGTGGTCACGTACCGTGACTACCTGGGCGTCGTGCGCGCCACGCTTGGCTTCACCCGCAATCTCGGCGCGACGGGCACGATCGAGATCGACCTCGCCCTCACGAAGATCACGCGCCTGCTCGCCGGCGTGCCGCAGGCGAACCCGGCAGCCGACCTCACCTCGGGGGACTTCTTTCGCCTCAAGGCGACGGACGGGGACTTCCCGAACGCCAGCTGGCCGACGCTCACGCTCTCGGGCGGCACCGGAGAGATCGTCTACACGCGAGGGTGGGAGTAGATGCGCGACGGGAACGCGCGCTGCGAGATCTGGTCGGACCTGGCCTGCGCCTCGGGCGTCCGGCTCGACTTCATCCCGGACGTCCAGTCGGCGCGCGCCACCCTCGCGATCGAGAGCGAGGAGTCACTCACGCTCACCCTGCCCGACAACAGCCGGATCCGGCCGCTGCTCACGTCGGGGCGGGTCGTTCGCGTGGTCCCGCTCGACGACCAGGCGACGTTCACCGAGTGGCGCATCGTCAGCGCGACGGACGCCAAGGGGCTCGGCCCGGCGGTCTGCACGGTGCAGGCGCAGGCGGTGTTGATTGATCTCGCCGACGCAGCCTTCTGCGTGACGTTCCAGAGTGGCGGTACGCCCAGCTTCACGATCGGCGCCGCGGGCATCACGCCGACGCAGGCGGTCGATACCTTCGTCGTCGCCGCGCTCGCCGCCGAGGGGCTCACCTGGTTCACGCGAGGCACCATCGATCCGACGGTAACGATCGATCTCGCGGGCACGTGGAACTCGCCGCTCGAGGTCCTTCGTGCGATCGTGAGTGCGGTGCGGAAGGCGGGCGTATTCTGCGAGCTCCGGATCCGGCGCAACGGCGCCGTGGACTACAAGATCGACCTGCTCACCCAGATCGGCGCCGGGGCCGTCATGCCGCGCCTCTCGCTCACGCGGAACCTCACGGCGCTGGGACATGGTCCCTCGCGGCTCGAACAGGTCACGCGGGCGATCCCCAAGGGGACCGCGGACGTCGCGGGCCTCGAGGCCACGATTGGGCGCGCGCGCTGGAAGGTGACCAACGTGAACGGCGGCACGAAGAAGCTCACGCTCGCCGACCTCAACGCCGGCGCGGGCCCGCTGGCGTTCGTCGATCAGCTGAAGAACTCCAGGCCGGGCCAGTGGTTCCTCGAGCGCGTGAAGTCGGGCCGCACCTTTCAGGTACAGGGATGCGACGAGCAGCTGCAGACGGTCACGCTGCTCGACGTGTCCGATATCGCCGCCGGCGAGATGGTGGCCTTTCGCCTGAGTGAGCCGCTGTCCCGCGTGGGCTACTGGTGTCAGGATCCCACCTATGGCATCGACGGGGCAGCTGGCGGTCTCAATGGGCTGGTAGAGATCACGGCGGTCGGAGGCGCGAATCCGAAGCACCTCACGGTGAAGGGCAACTACAGCAACGCGGTCGGCGACGTCGTGGCCGTGGACGGCCAGCACGTCGATCGAGTGCTCGTGCGGTACGCCTATCTCGGCTCGCTCGCCTTCACGATCGACGGCATCAACTGGCCCGAGCGGTACCTGACCACCACGGTGACCTTCGGCGCCGGACCGGTCGCGATCGGCGACGTGATTGTCGCGGGCTCTAACAACGCGGCGCCGTACGCGAAGCTGAACTACGTAGGCGTGGTGACGGCGGTGGATGCGGTCAACCATCGCATCGCGGTGCGCCGCAAGTACAGCTCGGGTACATGCATCATCACCAACGCTGCCGGGTGGATCCGCGTGTATCGCCCGCAGGCGGGAACGTTCATCGTCGCCTCCTCGGTGGCCGCGGCCGACACGATGGACGTCGATGCGAACGGCGTGACGACCAGTGACCTGGTGGAGATCACCGTGCCGTGGGGCAACGGCCCGCTGCCCTACTTCCTCGAGTCGCCCGCGGACCGTGTCGCGTACGGCGGCGCGGCCGGGGCGCCCAAGATTCAGGTAGTCTCGGCCGAGCTGCCGCGCGGTGAGGCGCAGCTCATCCCCAACCCTTGGATGCGCGACTGGACAGGCATCGCGACCACGCCTCCCGACGGCTGGACCGTCGTCGTCAACAGCACTGGCGTGGCCACGCAACGCACGACGTCGCCGCTGTTCACGATGTACGGCGGCGCCTCCTGGCTGCTGCCGCTTCGCCGCGCTGCCGGCGGTGCCGCCCAGGTCGAGACGCCGGCCGCGTTCGCGACGCCGAGCCTCGAGGCGCATCAGATATCGGCACGCGTGCGACTGCTCTTCCCGGTGTTCTCCGGCGACCTGGGCGTGAAGGTCGAGCTCTCCTATCGGAACGGCACTGCGCTCAACATCCTCGCGAAGGTGGAAGTGGCGCCGACGAATCATTCCGCACCGCCGGCCGGGTCCACGCTGGTCGCAGCAGGCCAGTGGCTCGACCTGGTGATCAACGGGGTGGAGATCGCTTCGCTCGTGACGGATGGCTTCGTGCTGCGCCTCAACGAGACCTCTGGCAACCCGATCGATCTGGATTGCTACCTCGATGCCGCGATGCTCTGGCTCGCACCGGTGGCGCCGCCGGTCACCGAATACGGCGACGCCGCGCGCCTCTGGCAGAGCGCCAACCTGGTGCTGCGCGATGTGAGCACGCCGCCGATCGAGATCAGCCAGTCGTTCGTGGATCTCGAGCGACTCAATCCCACCACGTGGGCGAATGACGCCGTGACTCTCGGCGGGTACGTGCGGGTCCTCGACGCCGACGCCGCCTTTGACACTACCGCACGAGTGATGCAGCTGGACCGGGACTACCTCGAACCACAGAACACCACGGTGACGCTCAGTACCAAGGCGAAGCGCCTCTCGCAGCTGCTGTAATTCTGCTGGCGAGTGGGCCCGTCATTACGTACGTTGCAGGAGACCCGCGCACTGGCGGGAGATGACTAATGCCGCGTGTGCCGCGGCGCTCTGCACCGCCCTTCCGGGGCGGCCTGAGCGCCGCGGCTTTTTTGTACCCCCACCGTTTGCCCTCTCGCCATGCCCCCGACGCGTCACTCGCCGGATCCGGCACCGCCCCTCGCGCCCTACGATCGTCGCGCCCCCGGCGCCACGATGGGCGACGTCTTCGCCGTGGTGCCGAAGCGCGCTCGTGCCGCGATCGGCGCGATCGCCGGCGTCACCGCAATGCTCGGCACCGTGGCCGGCCTGATGGGCTTCCGCCTCCTGGGGCCGCGCGATACCGCGGTGGCGCTGCAGCTCACCGCGGCCGCCGGCGACACGGCTCTCGCTCGACGGATCGACAGCAGCACCGTTCGCATCCGGGTGCTCGAGGCCCACTTCGACGAGCTCGATCGCACGCTGCGGGAAGTCCAGTCGCAGCAGCACTTCAACATCTACCTCACCTGCGTGCTGTTCCGCCGCATCGATCCCCTCGCCGCGCCGCCGGAGTGCGGCGCGATCATCCAAGCCCGGAGACTGCCATGAACCGTCGTGCCGCGATTCTCGACCTGGTCGGAGCGCTGCTCCTCATCCTCGCGACGGTCTGGTTCGTGTGGGATATCCGGAAGGATGGGCAGGTCGACCGCAGCACCGTGATCGGCGTCGCCATCGTCGCCGGCTTCGCGGCCTTCCTGATCGACGTCGTGCGCTCCTACGTGACGCGCCTCATCGGTATCGGCTGCATCGTCGGTGCGATCGCGTGGGCGGTGCGTGGCATCACCGGCGCGAGCGACGGCCACGTGGATATCTCCACCGCGGTGGGCGTGCTCGCCCTGGTCATCTTCGGCTGTGGCCTGATCGATCGACAGTGGACGGCTGATCAGATTCGCTGGGTGGCAGGCCAGATCCGCGAGATCCTGCAGCCGCCTTCCGGTCCCTCCGGCCCCAGCATCGGAGGCGCGGCCGCGTGACCACGACTGTGCACCTGGCCACGCCACCCGTGGAAGTGGCGTGCTGCCGCGACCTCGCGCTGCTCGCGCCCAAGTTCCGCGCGACGCTCGAGCGCGTCTTCGCCCAGATGAAGGCGAAGGGCCATGACCCCGTCGTCGCCGAGACGCTGCGCACGCGCGATCGCCAGCGCTTCCTCTACGGCTTCGGCCGCACCTACGACGACGGCCGGGGCGTGGTGACCATGTCGCCCGATGCCATGGCCACGTGGCACGGGTTCGGCCTCGCGGTCGATGTGATCTCCGCCTCGATGGAATGGAACGCGCCGGAGTCCTTCTGGCGGGATCTCCGCGAGCTCGCCACCGCGGCGGGCCTGACGTCGGGCGATGATTGGGACCGTGACGGCGTCGCCGCCGGTCCGGATCCCGACGAGCGCTTCAGCGATCGTCCGCACGTGCAGTGGGGCCCACCGATGAAGCGCTCGCCCTCGCCGCGTGCGGCCGAGCTCTATCGCACGGGCGGGATGACCGCCGTGTGGGCGGAGGTCGGCGCGCTATGACGTGGGCCCTCGCGTGGTCCCTCGGGCGCCGCTGGTGGCGCGAGCTCGCGCTCGCCGCGGCCGTGCTGCTCCTGGTTGCCGCCTGCCGCAATCGGGATGACCGGATCCGGCAGGGAGCCGCCCAGCAGGCTACCCAGCGCCTGCAGCTGGCGCGTGCCGACTCCGTGATTGCGCAGCGCGACGTCGCGCTCCGGGCGCAGCAGGAGCAGACGCGCCGCGCCGCGCTCGCGCTCGACACCGCTAATCATGACTTCCTGCAGCAGCTCGCGGCCGCGCACGTGGTGACGCGCGTCCGTGTCGATGGCACGCTCGAGCTGGCGAGTACGCCTGGCTCCATCGGCGATGGGCCGGTTTCGGGGACCGGCACCGCCGCCGCGCCGGGCGGGGTCGTCCCGATCCCGTCCGTCGTGACATCGGCGATCGCGCTCTACAACAGTTGCACGCTCTTCCGTACGCAGTGCGAGCTCGAGCGCCAGCGCGCGGCCGAGCGCCTCGCCTCGTGCGAACAACGCAGTGCTCTTCTGGTCGCGCCGGCGCCTGTCACGGTCGGCGCTCGACGTCGCGACCAGCTCCTCACGTTCCTCCTCGGTGCCGTGACTGGCGCCGCTGCCGACCGCCTCTCCCATCGGAGCTCGCCATGATCAAGACACCCGCCTCCTCCACCTCGCGCCCCATCCAGGCGATGGTGCCGGACGATGCCAACCACCAGGTCGTCGCGATCGGCGCCGCATCGGTGGCCTCGGCCGCTATCGGCGTGGAGCTCGTGCGCTTGGTCGCCGACACGGATTGCTACATCTCCGTCGGCCCCGCCCCGGTGGCGACTGCCGCCAAGATCTTCCTGCCGGCGAACGCTATCGACTACCTCGCCGTCACGCCGACGCAGAAGATTGCTGTGATCACGAAGATCGCCGGCACCGTAGGCAACCTTCACATCACCCCTGCGGTCGTGGGCGCCTAATGTTCGGCATGATGGGGGGCCGAGGTGTACTCGATCCACTGCGCCGCCTCCGTAGCGCGCTGGCCGATGGCAACATCGCCGGCGTCTACTGGACGCGGAACGGACCTCGCCTCGCCGGTGGGGTTGTCTCCGTGTGGGACGACGCGCGGTGCAGCACAACGCAGGGGCGATACTCATTCCCTGGCACTTCCACCGATGGCATCGACCTTGGCAACTATGCCGACATCAACGGGGCGACACAGGTCACGATCATGGCGTGGGTTACGCCGACGTCGCTGCCTTCGAACCAGACGGTGTTTGCGAGGCTGAATACGGATGCGCTCGCGAACCGGCAGCTCCAGCTGTACCTCTCGAATACGGGAGTGCCGCGGCTGGCGGTGGGAGACGGTGCAGCCAACAACATCGCGGTTGGCACGACCGCCCTGGTACTTGGCACCAGCTATAAGCTGACGGCGGTGTTCGACGGCACCCTTGCCGCTGCGAATCGGGCGAAGCTGTATCTCTCCACTCGCCAGGCGGACGGCAGCTGGTCAGCCGACGCGGCCGAGGGGATGACCTTTGTGGGCACGATCCCAGCTGCGCTCATCTCCCCTGCGGCGCTTTCCGCGATGATCGGCATTCGCGCCGGCGCGGGGGATGCGTTCGTCGGGTTCATGACCGAGGTGCGCGTGTGGAACGGTACGGCACTCTCCCCCGCGCAGGTACAGGCGGAGTCGCTGACCGCGAATCCAGTGGCTGCAAGCCTGCGTTACACCCTCGATGGGAACGCCAATAATACTGGCGCGACCGCGGGCTTCAACGGGACCGCGACGACTGGCGTGGTGCAGTGCTCCGATGACCTTCGGTGGGGACCGCCTCTGGCGTCGTCCGGTACCAGCCGCGGACTCTGGGATGCCAACGCGAAGACGATCACCTTCGACACCGTGGATGACTACATGCGCGCCGTCGGCGGCACGCTCTCCAACCTCACGGGGAATCATGGTTGGGCCTTCGTTGGCGCAGCGCCCACGGCAGACGGCCGCCGCATTGTCTCGCTCTCCAACGGATCTGCGGCGGCGGGCACCTTCATGGATCGCAACACCGTGAACATCATTCGTATGCTGGGCTCGACGGGCGGCGCAGCGACCACGCCGTACGTCGCTGGCACTCGAGTCATTCACGGGCGCTTCAACACCGTGGGTCCCGCGCAGGCGGTACAGGACGGAGCGAGTGCCGAGGTCTCGACGGGATCGAGCGCGCTCACGGCAGGTATCAACACGCTGACGCTGAGCGCCTCCATGGTACCTGCAGCCTTCGGCGGGTTGGTCGCGAAGGGACTGCTCGTCTACGCGGCTGACTACACGGGGAAGGCCGCGATCGTCAACTCGTGGGGCGCCCAGCAGGGGGCGACGCTATGATCAACTACGTGGTGGTCGCCATGCCCAGTGCCGTGGCCTCGGTGCAAGCGGTGCCCCTCGAGGGCGGCTGGGGGCCGGGCGTGCCGGTCATGCAGGATGCCACCACCCTGGACCCACTCGGTCGCTCGCAGTGGGGCCTGTGGGACTGCACGCTGGACCCCACGACATTGGCCCAGCTGCGGGCCCTGACGGGGGTGACGGTCACGCCGTAGCGCGTCGCCGCCGCTCGCGACGGATGCACAAGGGGCCCGCCGGATCCGGCGGGCCCTTCGCATGCTCGTGCCTCTGCGCTAATTGCCGTTTGAGATCTTGTAATACCAGATGGAGCTCGAGCCGGCCGAGCTTACTCCAAATGATGCGGCGGTCACGTAATAGCGAGCCGTGCTCTTGTTAGTTCCTGGATTCGTCGTCGTCGGGTAGTTCTGCACCCACGATCCGCCAACAAAAGAGCTGTCGCGAAGGACCCCAATGCTGGAGTCGGTAAAGCTTGTGCTTGAGCCCGTGGTCGTCCCAACCACGGTCCAGTCCTCCGTAACCGTCGCCGTGGGACCATTATACAGCTGTCGCCATATGTAGTAGGTCGCCGGATCTGGTGAGTCGTCGACGATGACCCCGTATCCCGACAGGTACGCGTGCGAGGAAAGGATGCCCGCAGTTACAGAGGGAGTCCCAACCTGTGTGGTGGTGGTGACGTGCCACGTAAAGCCGAAGTCCGATTCGATGTTGTTGAGCGACGAATAGTAATAGTGGGAGCCGTACTCCGTGCCGTCGAAATCAGTGGTGTCAATCGTGACACCGTGGAGTATTCCGTAGAACTGCACCGCGTCGGTGCCGGTGCGGTAAAACACGGGACCACCACTGTCTCCACTGCCGGCCCACGCATGGACCACCTCCTGGCAGTTGTACCACTTGTCCGTGTACACGTCAGTGCACGTTTGGCTGAGGTCGGCCTCAGTCCATCCCGTCGTTCTCCCCACTTTTGACAGATAGTAGCCCGTCACCGGACTGCCGCGAAATTCGCTGGTCGTTGCAAACCATGGATGGGTGGAGTTCACCGCAATATTGCATGCATTCATGCAGTTGAAGACCTGCATGGCCGTAGTGCGCAGGATGCGACCGCGCCAAGCTGTCACGCCAGCGCCGGTCACGTTGACTGTTGCGGCATCCGAGCGTCTTGCCGCGTTAATGCCGTGTACACCGGTGGCGGCCGGATCAGCCGATTCTGTGCCGATCGAGAGACCACTTCCGTCCTCTCCAATCGTGAAGGAACTTGCCGAACTCAATGACCACTTGACCGCCGTGCAGTGCGACGCGGTTCCGAACTGCCGCACCGACGCGGAGTCCAGCACCACACCGACCGTACAGATGCTACCGCTGCCTGTCCGCCGGATGCCTTGGCCAGCTGCGAGGTCTGAGGTACTGGAGTCGCGAAGAGTTGTGCCGATCGAGAACAATGATCGCCTGCGACCTGAGACTCCGCTGGCGGAGCTCGCGTGAGCCTGAGCCGCGAGTCGAAAGGCGTCTTCTGGAATACCAAGATCCTTCAGTAGTTGCCGAACGGTGCCCACTCGCAGCGCGTAGTTCGCGCGGTCGATTCCGAGGGCAACCACATTGTTGCGTTCATCCAGGTCGATGGAGATCACGCCGTCGAGCAGATCTCGCTGTTCAGTGACGAGATCGCGCCAGCGCCCGAGCTCGGACAAGCTGTACTTGGCATGTCTGAACAGCACTGCGTGACGAGTGAGGTCGGATGAGAACCGATGAGCTTCGCGATTGATGGCTGCGAGGGCCCTTCCTCCCTCTGTGGAGTCAGCTACCAAGATCACAAGCCGGCGCTGCTCGTCGAGGTACATACCAGCGAATGAAGGGGCGCCGTCCGCGATCGCGAACATTCCTTCCTCACTTGGGCCATGGGCGTGAGCGACCGGAGCTGTCGATCCGACCGCCTTGGCGACTGGCGTAGGCGGCGCGACCAGCATGTTGTCCTTGGCACATCCCGGTGCCGATACGAGCGCGAGCGCCGAGAGCATGCTGAGCGAAACACGGATTCTCATTGAGGTGGTGATGGGATGGTGGGATGGTGTCCGGTCAGTCCTAGCGGCGATCGTCTGCTCGGAAGTGCACGAGTAAGCATGAGTCACGGTTGCGGCTGAAGGCGGAACTCCGTCGTCGGAGGCTCTGCGGCGCACCTGCCGTTGCTTACTGTCACGCTCTTTGTCTGGGCTGCGTATCCAGGCGCTCGCGCCGTGAGGTCGTACGTTGAGCCTCGCGAGCCCTTGGAACTCGCCAGTGAACCCGTGTTATTCGGGGGGATCGAGTCGACGACGCTGGTGCCGGCGCGAATGACGAGCGTCGATTTCGATGTAATGCTTGCGCCGCTCGTCGCGTCGAGAACGACGACGTTAAAGTTGCCGAACAGCCCTGCGGGACAGGTCACCTGACTGTCGCACGACACCAGAACAACGAGGCAGCTCGCTGCGAGTAAACGATGTAGGCGCATAGGCATTGGTCCGTGGTTTGGGTGGAGGGACGACTGACCACTCACACTGTGCCAGCAGGCGGTAGATGCGCAACTCAGATGAGACGCTGCGTGAGGGAAGCTTTTCCAGCACTTCAATCCCGCTGGCTTCGGCGAGATGAGCGTTAGTGGGATGTGGCAGCGAAGGGTCCGCCGGATCCGGCGGGCCCTTCGCGCGTCGACTCTCGACTTCGAGGAAGGTTCGGTATATCTTCGGGTATGCCTACCCCACGCCCTGTTGCCCCTCTCGCCGGCGCGGCGCCCTATCAGGGCGGCAAGCGCAACCTGGCCTCGAAGATCATCGCGGCGCTCGAGGCGATCCCGCACGAGACGTACGCCGAGCCGTTCGTCGGGATGGGCGGCGTGTTCTTCCGCCGGCGATCGGCGCCGCGGCTCGAGGTGATCAACGATCGCAGCCGCGACGTCGCCACCTTCTTCCGCGTCCTGCAGCGCCACTACCTGCCCTTCGTGGAGATGCTGCGCTGGCAGCTCACGACGCGCGTGGAGTTCGAGCGCCTGGTGGCCACGGACCCGACGACTCTGACGGACCTCGAGCGGGCCGCGCGCTTCTATTACCTGCAGCGCACGGCGTTCGGGGGGAAGGTCCGCGGCCGCACGTTCGGCGTGGACGCCACGGGGCCTGCGCGGTTCGACGTCACGCGCCTCATCCCCGAGCTCGAGCAGCTGCACTCGAGGCTCACGGGCGTGGTGGTGGAGTGCCTGCCCTTCGAGGAGTTCATCCCCCGGTACGACAAGCCGGCGACCCTGTTCTACCTGGATCCGCCGTACTGGGGCTGCGAGAAGGACTATGGCGTGGGGATGTTCGCTCGTGAGGACTTCGAGCGCCTGGCGCAGCTGCTCGCCGGGATCCGTGGCCAATTCCTGCTCTCGCTGAACGACACGCCTGAGGTCCGCGAGATCTTCGGCCAGTTCGTGATCTACGAGCTCAGGACCACGTACACCGTCGGAGCCGGTCAGGCGAAGGCGGCGCGCGAGGTTCTGATCGCCTCCGAGTGACGCTAGGGAGGGTTGACCAGGACTTCGCCGGATCCGGCCGCCACTTGCTCGCACTCACAATTGGTGCTACCTCTGGGTTGATGGTACCCTTCAGCGTTCCTCGGGTATTGCCAGAATCGTCGATCTCCCATAAGATTCTAGAGCGCTTGCGCTCTAGAATCCGCAAGTCGTTGGAGTCTCACGAGTTGCCGACGCTGGCCTACCCCCTTGCCTGTGCGTCCTCTGATCGCGGTATCGTGAGTCACATCCTTTGCTGAGCGTGTTGGATACGTTCTCAGCGTCGACGGGGCGGAGACGCGGTCTCCGAGCCGAGACTCTCAAGGTGCGTGGTGGGTGCCCTCTCGGCTACGGCCGAGCGGGCGGAACTGCTATACGCGATAGGGGTTTAACTACATCGCCTTGCGCACTTAGGCAGGGTGGCTGGCCTCAATCGTGCAACCCGTACCCTCACGGGTCCGTACGATGAGCAACGGCGCAGTCGGTCGAACGGGAGAGTTCGCGGCGCCGGGAATTCATGCAGGACATCCCGTCCGGGCGGGAAGAGGAGGCTCTCTTATGACTGTTGCTTCACTGCTTGAGAGACAGCGGGTCCGCTTGGCGCAGCGACTTCATCGTCGCGTCGAGACGGTAGATGCTGTGTTCGACGACGATCTGTGGAAGATCCTCGCCGAGTTCGATCTTCTAGGACCGCTGGACCGAGGCGAGCTGCGCTGTTATTACACTGGTATTCCTCTCAGCCGAGATAATGTCAGTGGTGTCGTGGGTACTCCGAATGGTCCGCAGCTGTTCGTCGAAGTGGGCACTCCACCCCGCGCGGCGGTGGGATAGCGTACGCCGTACGCCAACGCGGACCGCCGCAATCGAGGGCGCCTAGGATGACTTTCCTAGGCGCCTTTCTTGTGCGTACCGCCATTCCGAATCAGGCGGTTGCTCCGCTCGCGCTGGGCGCCGTCTTGATTCTTCTCCTAGGAATGGTCGTTCCCATTCTTGCGCAGAAGACGATCGAACGCGGAGTCGACGCGCTTCTCGGGGTGCTCGCACGCACCTTCACTTGGGCAGGCCGATCGCGTATCGCTCGGCAGGTCGAGCGTCGGACCGGGCAGTTTCTTAACGCGCATCTGCTTCGCAGCGTAGCGGGAATCGATACCGTGAACCTGCAGGTGTCGTGGGTTAAGGAGTCGGGTGACGCTCGGCTGAAGGACGGCAAAGTGATCATTCGCATGCGGCATGAGAACGATCCAGAGCGCAACATGATCATGGCTCTGTGGTTCACCATGAAACGAATTCTGTGGCCGCACGCGCGGTCATACATGCCGATGAGCGTGGTTGTTGCTCTCGACCTAATGATGGTGCGCCTATTCACCGAGCACCTCGGCAAGGAAGCTCGTCGCCACTATCACACTGACCTGTTGGAGCCGTCGGCGGCGCAGCTTCCCGAGCTGCTGCAGCAACTTCCAATACTCGAGGATATCGACGAGGGTGGACTCTTTCAGTCCATTCTCTTGCAGGAGTTGGTCTATCTCGATGACCAGTTTGCAGACAAGGCGCCCCGTGGAAACGTGGCGAGTGAGCTGCGAGAATTCCTGGGATGGCTTCGGAAACGAGCCTTGAGGGAGCCAGGTGATGAGAGCATTCCTCTGCGCTTCACGTCGGACCACATCAAGGTTGGAATCGTCCTGACATCGAAGGAAATCACCGCCGCGCAAGGGACACTGCCGTACGTGCAGGCAGCAGGTCTCCATTTGGCCGGTGGGTGCACGAGCATTTATTTGATGGGTGTGACCAACGCGAACACCTACCTCTGTGACGAAATCCACGAGAAGCTCTCGCGCGATCCGCGACTACAGGCGGTGCTGAGTTCACACGTGCATCGAAAATCCCGCGGCGGCGACAGCCTTCCGCTTCACCATTATCGCCGAGACACCCTCGCCTTACCCCACGGTACGCTCGCAGCGCGGTTAGGGGAGCTGGGGCTAAAGCCCGGAGCCGCCGTAGATGCGAAGGCCATCGAGGTGCAGTCGGAGAGGGCGCTGTTCCAGGTCGCTGGCTTCGACGCCACGATGAATCGCGCCGACGCCGCGTGGGGGTATGATGGCAGCATCGAGTTGTTCTTCAGTCCCGGTATTGATTATCGCTGCGAGATAAAGGAAGTACGTCAGGTGATCCGACTAAGCAGGAAGGCACTTCTCCCGTCGCCTTGGGAGGAGAAGGCGATACCGCCGGTCGGATTCGACATGGCTTGTGAGGTTGTTCGGATCGAGGAGGATCGGATTTGCGTGAGGCTGCTTAGCCCCGACCATCCTGAACTAGAATTTTTCGGGATGATTCAGCCACACGAATGGAGCTGGTTGGCGCCCGAGATGGAGGACTACCTCGCGCCCGAACTTCACATGCGCACAACTGCGCGCATCTCGGAGCTCGATCACGCATCCGATGTGATTGTGCTCAGCCGTCAGGCAATCGAGACGAAAGACTTCAGAGTTGCTCGACGCAAGTATCGGGACGGCGTGCGCGCGACGGCGACGGTTCTTTCCGTGGACTACGATGGACTCTACTGCGAGCTTGAGCCCGGGGTTTTTGGAAGGGTCGGACGGCCGAATCTCCTTGAGGGGGGATACGAGCTGCAGAAGTTCGAGCAAAGTGTCATGCCGGGGCAGCGCTTCGAGGTAGTGGTCACTGGAGCGAAGTACGCGCGAGAATTTTTTCAGCTTGCATTGGCGCGTATCGTCGATGCTCAGGATGCACAGCGCGGTGATGGCTAGGACCTGCTCGGTTTCGCATGCTCGAGCTGCCGCTCGAGGTGCTCCACCTTCACGTCCCGCAGCTCGCCGACGGTGAACTTGTAGGAGCGGCTCGGTCCGGACTGCGGCACGAACACCCGCGTGTTGGCTCCGCCGGCGCCGCAGCTGAGGGTGATCCGGACCCCAGGCTCGAGCCGTCGATCGTACACGTGCCACATCATCGCAGCTGCGTCGACGAAGTAGACCTCGCCTTTCTTAAACTCCACTCGAGGGAGCGCATCCGGTGCCGGATCCGGCCGGCGGCGTTGCCATGCGGGAAGCATGGTCAGTGCACCAAGGCCTTCTCGCGCACCCAGCCAACAACTGGCGACCCCTCAGTCGTGGAGACCAAGGCCCACGCACCACGGTGACGATGGACGTTTAGGGCTACTCCTTCCGCGATCGTGACGAGGGGGCGGGCATTGTCCGAGGCGCGTTCCCGAAGTCGGAACTGATATCGGCTGAGACGAACGTTCGCCGTGCGCACCCCCTGCTCGATGCGCCCGCTGGCGCGATCGATAGCCTCGAGTTGGTCCGCCGATTCCTGGGCGCCGGCTGTCGCCAAGGAGTAATCGAACAGGAGCTGCGAGATTATCAGTGCGATCTCGAGAAGTCGCTGAACGGCTGGCCCCTCCAGCAGCTGCCTTGCTACGGCTGCGATCGCAACCAGCAACACAACGGTCGGATCCGTCTCCTCGTGCTGGAGGGTGAGCGCGATGAACTCAACGTCGATCGCCGCGACCGTTTCCGGTGTGAGACTTTCCCACCGGTCGATCGCCTGCTCCGACGGTAGCAAGGCCAGGCGAGCAGCGCCGCGCTCTCTGCTAGCGCGATCGCGGCGGCGCCGGGACGCTGGCGCGCTCCAAGGGGTAACCTTCGCATGTTCTAATAATCGCGCGAGCGTCTGGGCAGCCTGCACGCTTTCATCAATGGCAGCGACACGCTCGGCGAGGGCGCTAGCAGTCTCAATCTGAGCGGCGCGGGCGACCCCCACTGCGTACCGCTCGAGTTCTGCCATGACCTGGTCGTTGCGCCTCAACAGGGCATCCAAACCCTGGGTCGCTCTCGTCACCTCGTTGATCAGGGCGAGCGGCCGATCATAGACGGTCAGTCTGGCGACCATCCTGTCCATCGCCGCGTCGTTCTCGGCGATGCGTTGGGCGACTGCACCGCCTATCCGAAGCGTATCCCACACGGACCTGTAGCGCCGTTCAATGTCGACAATCGTCTGCATCGCGGCAGAGGGCTCGTTGAGCGCCGCCCAGCGCTCGAGCGCGGCGAGTTGCTTCAGGATGGTTGTCATGCGGCAGCTTCGCCCATCACGAGCTCAGTCGTCATTGTGCTAACGGACGCGCAATAAAATGCAGCCATTCCCTCTGCGGCCGGATCCGGCCGGCGGCGTTGCCGGGCAGGGAGCACGCTCACCCTTGGGCTAGGCGAGCGTCCGCGGCATCGTAGTACTCCTGTAGCGGGGCCATGGCGCGATCTCGCAGCTCAGGATGCGTCCGGAAATAGTTCAACAGGCGAACGCCACGCTTGGTCAGGGCATAGCGACGCCACTGAACACCTGCAACCTTCTCGCTCTCAGCCAGTCCAAAGATCGTGAGACTCGGAAGAATCGAGTCGAAGAGAAACATTGCCATCTTCGTTGCGTTGTATGCGTTGTCAACGCCCTTGATCAGGGGCTTTCGCTGACTCCAGAAGGTTGAGGCGATTGGTAGTGTCGGGGGGATCAAGCCGTCTTCCCGGAGTTGGTCAGGGACACTCACCATCTCGTGAAGGAGATCTTCCGCAAGTTGGGGGAAGTCGTCGTCCTCAGTGTTTCGGCGCACTTGCTCCCCGGAGGAAGCCTCGCGCAGTCCGTTGTTCTCCGATTCGAGTTCCTCGATGCGCGCATTGAGCTCACTAACGTTCGGAACCTCCGAACCGTGCACCCACCCGACGAACTGCTTTCGCTTCTCGAAGTCGTGAAGAGTCTCGTACGTAGCAAGCCTGATGTCATTGGCGTGCGCGAAGAAGGAGGAGATGCGCGATAGCACGATCTCCCGGAACCGCTTGAGCTCTGCGGGCTTGTCGCGCTCGAGAACTGCCATCCCCCGTTCCCTCACGCGCTGCTCGAGTGATTTCTCCTCGATCACGACAGCGAAGACCGGCTTGCCCAGTTCAATAGCGTAGTTGTACTCGAGTTCAGTGTAGCTGAGCCCCGAAGTCTTCTCTATCGAGCCGTAGCGGCCACCGAGGATCAGCATGTAGACGTCGGACTCGTCAATCCACCGCTTGATGGTTTCCATCTGCGAGTCGTCGCCGGCAGTGAACAGCTCCATACCGGCGGGAATGTGTCCTGCCTTGAGGATGGCCGAGACAGCAGCCTGCCGCTCTTCGAGCAGGTCGGAATAGGTTGAAGACACGAACACCTGGAGCCGCTTTCTCATTCTAAAACCTCTGCCGGAAGGAAATGTCGATGCCGCAGTGGCACTTATATGACTTCGCCATTAGTCACCTCGCCGGCGTCATTCATTGACCTTGATGCAACCTTTCCGGTCGGATCGCTCGCTCGAGCGACCATCGTCTGCCAGGCGCGATCCCGCCGCGCCTCCTCACTCTGGTGTCGCAGCTGCCGGCGACGGCGGCGTTGGACGCGCGCCACCGTCAACGCGGCCGCGGCGCCGAACGCCGCGACGCTCCACAGCAGGGTCCTCACGCCAGCGTACTCCTCACCGCAGCCCGAGCTCCTGCTGCTGGTCATAGATCCGGCGCACGCGCTGCTCGATCGTGCCGCGCTGCACCGTATGGTCTTCAGCGTAGTGGCCGACCAGGCGATCGTCGAGCTGGACTTCCCACTCCGCGATCGCGAGCTCGCCGGCGCCCGCCGGATCCGGCACCACTCGGAACGCGAGGCGGCACACGAAGGCATGGCCGTCGTGCGTGAACGTGACGGGGGGCTCGGAGGCGTAGGTGGTCATGGTCTCGGCGGCTCGCTGAGCTCGACTCGAGACTTCCTAACGCTGAGTTCGCGCGCCATGTCCCGGAGTTCCTTACCAGAGGCATCCACGACTCCGTCCATCGCCGAGCGCCAATATTCAAAGTACGAGTCCGTCAGCGCGCGCACTCTTGGTGTCAGTCGCATACGGGCTTGGCGATAGTGGACGAACGTATCGCTCTCGTCATAGCATGACTTCACGGCCAATTGACGTAGCTCCGGGGAGCTACTCAGCAGTGGGGTGCTGATAGATAGCTCCAATGCCGATTTGCACGAGGAGAAGCGCCAGTCCGCCATCATTACCAAGCTGTCGGCAAGAGTGCCCTTGTATTTCGCTTCCTTTGTAGCCGGCTTTGTTGCGTTGTTCTCGCCAGACAAGTAGGGATTGCCGCCCGGGGAGTCCCCCGGCGCGCGCTCCGCTGCGTAGTTGGCGCGATACGTTGATCCCGAACGCATGCGCCAGGGTCGCGGCGCAAAAAACGCGAGCTCGATGGAGTCCTTTGGAGCGCGCAGAAATAGCGCACCAGAGCTTGCGCTGGTTAGCTCGGGACTGAGTTGCGGCACCTCGACCAGTAGGAGCGCGCCCTTAGCACGAACGAACGCAAATGTCGGTACTCCGCCCGCGCATTGGACCCCCACGATTTCAACGTCGAGATCCTCCTGATCTGTCGGAGCATTTACCAGTCGCCACCTCGAACGATCTCTATCCCATCCTCGAAGGGCGCTGCTTTGCGAAAGAGGCGAGCGAAGTACGGCTGCGCTAGGATGCGCGACCTCGATCGAGCACGGCTCGCCGACGAGTTTCTGAGCCGAACTCACGTTCGTACTTCCGATTCCCCTGAGCGCCACCTCCCAACTGCTCTGCGCGGAGACCGGGGCAACGCTCGCCAAGCTGATAGCGGCGGCTGTGGCGATGGCATGGTTGACGTGGCGCATCACGGAAAATGAATCTCCAGTTGAGGGTCACGTAGCGGGTTGCTTGCCGGCGATGTTACGAGCCAGGCAAACACATCTGCGAAGTCCTCCGATCGGCTAGCCACCGCCTCTTCCTCGGCGTAGTAGCACGGCTCACCGGGGTCATCTCTCCAGAAGTGCGCGAGTTCATGCATGCCATAACGAGTACGCAGAGTTCGGTCGCTGATCGCCTTGTTGAGCTGAATGCACACGCGTCGTCCGTAGCGCACCAGTCGCGCCGGTCGAGTCAGAGGAACAATGCGCACGATCACTTCCTCGCGTTCGCAGATCCTGAGGAAATCGTCCCACAGTACAACGCGCTCAAGCTCGGGATGTAGCCGCTGCATCTTTTGTACGAATGCTGGCACGCTGTTCCTGCGCATCTTCGCACGATCGAGCAGAAAGAAGGACCGCGTCACAGCCTCATTCCCTCCTTGCGCAGCACGTAGCGAATGAAGTCCCAAGCAGCGTCAATGTCGGTGATGAGGTCGTCCACCGTTCGCGCGCGAATGTCTCGCTTGTTGAGCTTGTTGTACGCGCCATCGACCATCACCCTCTCGGCCTCGTCGATCTGCTCCTCGGAGCAAGTCGCCTCGCGCATGCGGTCGAGGTAGCCCTGCACTACATCCGCCGCCTCTTTCGGCAAGCGTCGCGCAACGCGCTCACGCTGTTCGTCTCCACCGAAAGCGCTGGGCAGTGGCCCGAGTACTTCGACGAGCGCGCCTAGTCGATCACCGGAGATGTCGGATCCACCGGCCTCGTACTTCACGATGGTCTGCTTGTGGGCTCCAAGCCGCTCGGCGAGCGCCCTCTGCGTGAGGCCTAGCGCAGCCCTGCGCGCCTTCATCCAAGCCCCCAGAAGAGCGCGGCGTTTCTCCTGTTCCACAGCCCCCCTGTTTCACGTGAAACCCTGACAGCGTAACTCACTCTTGACATCGTAAGCCATACAGTGTTACACATACCACCGTGCGACTTACCGCTGTACAGCCTTGCCGAGGAAAAACCGAATGCCTGACAAGTCAGCCAAGCTAACGCCAATCCAGCTCGACCGAAAGATCGGGCTTCTGAAGGCGGGACTCTCGATCGCGGACGTAGCGCGGGAAGCTGGCGTCTCGCGGCAGACGGCTTGGGAGGTCTTCAAGGACAAGTGCACCAGCCGAAGGGTGCAGGAGGTCTTCGCTCGAGTGATCGGGCAGCCCGTGGAAGAGCTGTTCCCGGAAGCCGCAGCCTAGCGGCTCAGCTGTTGGTGGTCCCCGTGGTCGTGCTGTCATGCCCCAATGATCGGAGAACGATGATGCCCCAACACGCGAAATCGCGCCAAGCGTTCGCACGCAGCTCGGACCGAATGGTCCCGGAGGACTTCCTCCTGGGCGACGAGACGCGCGCGGTGTGGGAGTCGGTGCGCACCCACCAGGACGACGCCACGCTCAAGCTGCGCTGGAAGCTGGTCGCCGCGGGTCCGGCCGGCGGCATCCTCTACCGCTTCACCCGCTCAGCCGGTCGCTCTGATCCGCTGGAGCTGATCGCCCGCGTGTTCGTGTGGATGGCGCACGCGAAGTGGCCCGAGGCGCGGCTCCGGATCGTGCTCACCTACCTCGACGACCTGATCACGCGGCTCTACGCCGGATCCGGCGGGCGGGGCTGGGAGGAGCTGGACCTCGAGGAGCAGCGCATCGATGCGCGCGAAGACATCCTCCAGATGGAGCGCCGCTGTGCGCGGGCAGTGGGACGCCCGCTGTCGCCGCTCGTGCTGCGCGAGGAGGCGCAGGTGCTGCGCTCCCTGTCTGCGATCAGCCAGGAGCGGGCCCGCATGCTCGAGCGCGAAGCGCGGCTCACCGAGTCCGGCATCCAGCTCGCCGCCGGCGGGGTGCTCTCATGACCCGCACCAGCCTGGTGTCGCTCCGCCAGTATGCCGTGAACGCCGCCGATGCGCGCGACGAGTTCATCAGGGCTGAGGAGGAGTGGCAGAAGACGCGCAGCGACGAGGCCGTGGCTCGCATGAAGGCCGCGAGCGCCGCGATCGACGAACTCGATCGGGAGATCGCCGTGCGCGTGATCCATACCCTCACGGGCCGGCTGCCGCGCGCCGACCGCAAGGCGCGCGATGCCAAGGAGGGTGCATGACCTCGCGCATCTCGAAGAAGGCGCGCGCGGAGCAGCAGGCTTTGGCGCGCCTCAAGGCCATCAAGGTCCTGCGACAGGGCATCAAGGTGCTGAGCGGTGATCCTCACCGCAGCGAGGACGCGGTGTGGGAGGATCTCTGCACCCTACGCTACGTGGTGCAGCACTCGCTCGCCGTACTCATCACGAGTGACGCGAGATGGAATCCGGAGTTCCCACTGCGAGCGGAGCTGCCCGCGTGGCTCGTCGAACTCGAGGAGGCGTTTCCCGAATGACGACCCGCCTCACTCGCCCCGTGCGCCGCGTGGTCGTGGCGCAGGACGGCACCGTGCTAATCGCCACGCTCACGCCCGCGGGGCTCGAGCTGCGGGAGAAGGGACGCCGGCGCGCGTTCCTCTACCCCTACGGCTTGGCCTACGTGCGCGCCGCGGACATGGCAGTGCGTGCGGAGCGGGAGCAGAAGGCCGCGATCCGCAAGGCGACGAAGCGCTCCACGTGGAGGCGGCGGTGAGCGCGCCCCGGTTCCAGATCATCGCGCTCACGATCCTCGCGATCTGCGCGGTGATGCACGCGGTGAGCTTCGCGTTCACGATGCTCACCGACGACACCCGACGACGGACCTGATGACCACTACGACCATGCCCCCTGGCGCCTTTCCACGGAGGCCAGGGGGCATGGAGACACGAGCGAGAGCGCAACGGCACCGCTCTCTGCCACAAAGATACGAGTGCCGATGGAGCGAGGGCAACACCGATGGCTCGACGAGGCAGTAAGTGGGAATGGGGGCGCGCGAGTTTCGACGCGCGCGACAGTCTGGCGCCGCCGCCGGCGGCCGCGCCGCGCCCGGCAACGGTGCCGAAGGACACCGTGGCGATCGAGGACGTGGACGAAGAGGGAGAGCCCCGGGTACTGGGCCGTGCGCCGGTGCCCGAGGTGCACCCGCGCCGCGCGTTCGCGCCCATGCCGCAGCGGAGGACCGCGTAATGGCGTCCACCGTCATGCCACTCGTCGCGCCGGACGCACCGGAGCGCCTCCGGCTGTTCGGTCGTGCCGGTGAGCATGGCGGGTGGGCAGGGAAGGAGCTCGCGGAGATCCCGACCGCGGTGCTCGAGTCGGCGCACCGGTCGTTCACCTACCGGCTGGCGGTGGTGGCGAGCCCGGGACTGCGCGGCCTCTGTCACGGCATCGAGCAGGTGCTCGCGACGCGCGCGATCGCAGCCGGATCCGGCAGCGGCGTGCCGATTGAGGATCCGATGAGCTGGGTGGTGCTCGCCAAGCGCTGCGAGGCGCTCTACGCGCACCCGATGCTCAACGCCGGCAAGGATGACGACGACGTCCAGAAGGCGCGCAAGGCGCAGCTGCACCGAAAGGCCGACGAGCGCATTCGCGGCACGCTCTCGCCGGCGGACCTCAAGCGCGAGCTGGACTACATCAGCGCGAAGCTGGAGCTCGGCGTCTGATGCAGTACCCCTTGATGGGCGCGCTCCCTCCGAAGGCACGCCGCTGCACGGTGTGCTCGACGTCGTTGGACACCACGCCGGAAAGCCTCGCCTGTCCGACGTGCGGCGTGCCGATGACGCCCCCGCACGAGGCGTGGCCGCAGCACCTCAAGCGCTTCCTCGCCGCCGAGGCGATCGCGTCGCGCTTTCCCACCCACAAACCCGCCCAGCTCGTGTGGGATGATCTGCTGCGCGACACCGTGAACGGCGTGCGCGCCGGCGCGGCGCAGCCGAACCCCACCGGGCTCCGACACAACGTGACCCCCGGCGCTGTCTTCCAGCGCGTCAGCGAACTCGCCGACGCCTGGCATGCGGCCGGGGAGCCCATCGCCCGCTAGAGGATCCAATGGCAAAGTCACACCCCAAGGCCGCACCCCGCCGCGATAGTGCTGAGCCTGTCGAGAGCAACGCGCCCGACAGCGAGTACGCCGCGCTCGTGAAGGAAGAGATCCTGTGGTTGCCGCGCACGCTGATCGATCCTGACCCCGACCAGGTGCGCACGATCTTCGAAGGACTCGACGAGCTGCGCGCGCAGATCGAGAGTGAGGGTCTGCTCGAGATCCTGACCGTGCGGCCGAATCCGAATACGGCCGATCGCTTCATGCTCGTGAACGGCGAGCGTCGCTGGCGCGCGACGGATGGCATGGCGCGCGTGCGTCCCGATGCGCCGGACGGTTGCCTCCCGTGTCGCATCACCTTCGAGGTCGAAGATCCGGCTGATCGCCTGATCGCGCAGTTCCTGCAGAACAAGGGCGAGCCGCTCACGCCGATCGAGGAGGGGAAGCTCTTCAAGCGGCTCATCGAGCAGCATGGCCTCTCCGACGCGCAGCTGGCGAAGCGCCTGGGCGTCGCCCGCTCCACCTTGGGCGATCGCCGGCGGATTGCGGAGCTGCCCGAGACGTGGGGTTCGCTGCTCGAAAGCGGCGGCATCACGGTCAGCCAGGCGGTGGAGATCACGAAGTACTCCAGACTGCCGGCGCCGGTGCACAACGCCGTCGTGAAGGAGACGACGGGGCAGTGGTGGCGGAAGCCGAGCACTCCTGTGTCGCAGTTCGGAGATCAGCTGGCCCAGGCATACCGCGAGCACCTCTACCCGCTGGGAAAGAACGGACTCCACTACGGTGACGTCGCGATCGCGGCCGACGCGGTGAAGCGCCACGACGTCGAGTGCACCTGCGGACGCATCTCGCGGAAGGGATACGACAAGCAGCTCGTGGAGTACTGCGGCAACTCTGATTGGTGGAAGCCGCTGGTGAAGGCCGCACGCGACCATCTGGAAGAAGTCCACGCGAAGGCCGAGGTTCGTAACGCCGCCAAGCGAAAGACCGCGCTCCAGATGCCCGCGGGAACGCCCGTGATCCAGTGGGAAGGGTCCAACAAGGTGCCGGCCGGTTACGTGCTACTCACGAAGGACAACCGGTGGGCGACCGACTTCCAGAACGCCAAGGCCTTCGATCCAGATGACTTCGTAATCGACGACGCGCAGCTCGTGCGCTGGAACGCGCCAAAGGACTGGCAAGGCAAGTCGAGCGAAGGTGTCATGACCGTCGACACGGTTGCGGTGAAGCACGCTCGCGACGCGTGGAACGCTCGTTGGGATGCACGCAGCGCAGAGATCGAGTCGGCGGTGAAGGCCCAACTCAACGAAGCATTGTCGAGCTCCAAGTACCGGCTGCCGGACAGCGCGTCGGAGGTCGCACGCCAGCTGCTACTCACGGTCTTCAGCGTTCACCTCAACGCGTACTCCACCGACCAGGTGTTCGGCGAGCTACGCCAGGCTGCGGACATCATCGGGGAGGAGCTGCCGGAGAATCTCACGACGGCCTTCAACAAGCGGAGTGGCGATCGCCGCGAGCAGCTACGCGCGTGGCTTGCCAACGAGCAGGGAAGCCCGCTCGTGTCGATCGTGATGGCGTTCAGCGCCGTGCAAGGCGAGAAGATCACGCCGGCCGCGACCCTCCTACAGCTCGAGAAGGAGACCGCGCTCCGAGAGATTGCGAGCCGGCAGACGCCGTGGGGAGATGCGCCCGGCCCGGTGATACAGACCCCCTGCGACGTCTGCGAGGGCGAGCTCGAGGGCGCCACCCAAGAGGAGATAGACATGGGTGTGCACCGCGCGTGCGATCCTGACTCCTTCATCGACTCCGCGGAGGAAGACGACGAGGAGGATGCCGCGCCGAAAAAGAAGAAGGGTCGTGCGCTCGCAGCCATGGGGCACGACGGAGGGGACGACGACGATGAGCTGATGGCGCGCGACACGTCCCTCGATGACGAGCTCGAGGAGGTTGGCGCGGATGCCTAGCCCTCAGTGCGTGTTCTGCGGGTGCCGGGAGACCAGCGCGTGCATCGTGCGCGTTCGGGATCTCGCGCCCGCAGAGCGCGAGTACTACGAGGCCGTCTCTGGCATCACGCTCAAGGACAGCGAGAGCGTGGGTTGCCGGTGGGCCTCGCTCAAGCCGCCGGTGTGCACGTCCCCCCGGTGCCAGAAGCGGTACGACGACGAGCGCGCGCGCCTGGTGCCCATCCCGGCGGGCGAGCCCGGGCGCGAGTGCAGCCACTGCAGCCGGCAGATCTGGATCCTGCCTGATACGACCGGCCGACGTCGGCCGTACACGCCCTTCTCGCCGCTCGGGATCGAGCCGACCGCGAAGCGCGACGGCCTGGGCTCGCCGCACCGGTGCCCGACCACCACCAACATGAGGCGCGGCGGATGACTCAGCCTGGAAGCGTCGCGAGCGGCGCAGGGGTGCTCGAGGCGCACGAGCGATACCGGCAGGTGCTCCGCTATTCGGCCAACACGGCGCGGATCGCGATGCTGGAGCTCCTGCAGGAATGCACCACGGCCGAGGCGCGCATTGCGGCGACGCGCGCCACCGCCCAGCGCGCGCTCAACCGCCTCGAGGACGTGCTGGCGGGGATCAACGAGCAGTGGCGCTCGCTACCCGCGTGTCCCGCGCTGCCGGATCCGGCCGTCCCTGCCGACGGAGCCCTCTCGTGAGCGCCGCCGTACAGCCGCTGCCGTCCCCCTCGCGGGCGACGAAGGCCGTGCGCGTGACGCGCGCCGCGGAGACGGTGGACGTGCGCGCGTGGGCGCGACAGCTTGTCGCAATAGCGTGCGCCCTTGAGGGGATCGATTGCACGCCGACCCGACTCCGCGAGGCCAGCTGACCGTGCTCACCACCCCGACGACGCCGATCGTGGACACGATCGGCTACACCCGTGTGTCCACCGAGTCCCAGGCCGCGACTGATCGCACGTCGCTGCCAGAGCAGCGGCGCGCCATCACGGAGCACGCCCTGCGACTCGGCCGCGTGCTCGTGCCCGAGTGCATCTTCGAGGATCCGGGCGCGTCGGGCGCCACGGCGGAAGGGCGGCCCGCGTTCATGCGCATGCTCGCCTACTGCGAGGCGAACCCGCGCACGGCCTCCACGCCCGGCGCGGTGCTGGTGCTCAATGACAGCCGGTTCGGTCGCTTCGATGATCCGGAGGAGGCGACGCACTGGCGCTTCGTGCTCAAGCGCATGGGGTGGATCGTGCGCTTCGCCGAGGGCGACGAGATCGCCGACGGCACAGCGCGCGGCGTCATGCGCTTCATCGGGAGCGCGCAGGCGTCGGAGTACCGGGCGAACCTCAAGCGCACCGCCTCGCGCGCGAGCCGCGCCACCGCAGAGCAGGGCCGCTGGTCGACCAGGGCGCCGCTCGGCTACCGCCGCCTAGTGACCCGGCACGACGGCTCACAGCGCGTGCTCGAGGCGCATCAGCGGAAGGCTGAGGATGAGATCACGCGCCTGACGCCGGGCCCGATCGAGGAGCAGGAGCTCGTGCGCCTCGTGTTCGAGACCTACGCCGCCGGCGGTATCTCGCTCGGGATGCTGGTGAAGCAGCTGCGCGCGCGCTGGCCGGCCAAGAAGTGGAGCCGGGCAACGTTGCACGCGATGCTCAAGAACCCGGTGTACGCGGGCGACGTCGTGTGGTGCCGCCGGTTGCATCGCGCGAGCACCAGCCCCACGCCGACGGCGCGCCCCATGAGCGAGTGGGTGATGGTGCGCGACGCCCACCCCGCGCTCGTCTCGCGCGAGCTCTACCTCCAGGCGCAGCAGCTCCTGCAGCGCAACTTCAAGGAGCGGCGTGCCACCTCGGGCGGCTATCCACTCTCCGGGCTACTGCACTGCGCCTGCGGCTCAGCCTTTCGAGGCGGTGGCGGCAAGCGTGGCCCCGACCACGATCCGAGCAAGTACCGCTTCTACCGCGAGGGGATCACCGACGACGGCGCGGCGGTTTGCTCGGGTCGCATCGCCACGCTTCGCAAGCAATGGGTAGAGGAAGCGGTAGTGCGCGAGATCGCCGCGGTGACCGCTGATCCGGCGGTGCAGGCCGTCATCGCTCAGGAGATCGACGCCGCCATCGCGGCCGCGACGCGAGACACCAGCGGTCGCTCGGCGGCGATCGAGGCAGAGCAGCGCAAGGTGGACGTGCAGCGCGCACGTCTCGTGAGCGCGATCGCGAGCGGTACCGTGACTGAGCGTGAGGCTGGCGCCACGATGAGCGAGCTCCGCGCTCGAGCCCAGGGTTATCACGCCGAGCTCGAGCGCCTGCGCTTTGCCGACCGCCGCATTGCCCAGGTGACGACCCTCCGCGACCGGCTGGTCGCCACCACGCGGGACTTCGCGGCGCTCGCCCTCCGTGCCGGCGGGCCCGCCCTGCGCGAGCTCGTGCGCCCGTGGCTTGCCTCTGCTGTGTACGACAAATCCGATCGCACTCTCACCCTTCGTATCCGGCGAGTGCCGGAGGTTGGCATGATCTTCCCCGATCACCACCAGTCGGCGCTCGCCCTGTCGGGCTTGGCCGGTGGTATGACAGTGTCTGGCAGGCCCCCGCCAACCTGCGAAAGGACGGCACCGCCTTCGACCTGCCCATCGCCATCGGCGTGCTCGCCGCACTCGGCATCGTCCCGACCGAGCACCTGGAGCACGTGCTGCTGCTCGGCGAGCTTGGACTGGACGGTGCCCTCCGTCCCATTCGAGGCGTGCTGCCCGTCGCTCGGCGCGCCGCGCGTCGCGCGCACGTGCCCACGCTCGTGATTCCGCCGGCGAACGTGACGGAAGCGTCGTTGGTCGCACGTGTGCCACTCTCAGCGCCCGAAACCTTGCTCGAGCTCGTGTCATGGCTCGTTGACGGAAAACTCCATGCAGCGCGCTGCGAATCGAACGGGCATGCCGAGCCGATCGAGCACCCCGACCTCTCCGACGTGATCGGCCAGGAGACCGCGCGCCGCGCGATGGAGATCGCTGCGGCGGGTGGGCACAACGCGCTGCTCATCGGTCCGCCGGGAGCGGGGAAGACGATGCTCGCGCGACGGCTGCCGTCCATCCTTCCGTCGCCGAGCGAGGAGGAAATCCTGGAGGCGACCGCGATCCACTCGGTGGCGGGCATGCTCGCGCATGGGCGCGCGCTGGCGGAGCGTCCCTTTCGCGCGCCGCACCACTCGATCTCCACGGCGGGGCTCGTGGGGGGCGGCAGCACGCCGCGTCCCGGGGAGGTGAGCCTTGCACACCACGGCGTGCTGTTCCTCGACGAGCTGCTCGAGTTTCCGCGACACGCACTCGAAGCCATGCGGCAGCCGCTCGAGGACGGTCGCGTGGTGGTGGCGCGCGCGGGGGCCACGGTCGGTTTCCCCGCGCGCTTCACGCTGGTGGGCGCCACGAATCCCTGTCCCTGCGGCCATGCCGGCGACGTCGCACATCCCTGCACCTGTTCGGCGGTGGACGTGCAGCGCTATCGCTCGCGCCTCTCGGGTCCGTTGATCGACCGCATCGACGTGCACGTGACGCTGCAGGGCGTCGCGCTGGCCAAGCTCGGGTCACGGGAGCCAGGGGAGTCGTCGGCTAGCGTGCGCGCGCGGGTCGAGCGGGCGCGGTCGCGGCAGCGGCTGCGATACCGGCGCCTTGGTATACGGTCGAACGCCGAGGCGGGCGGACGGTGGCTGGACCTCAATGGAGGGATTCAGCCCGACGCGCGTGGGCTGCTGGCAACTGCGGCTGAGAAGCTGGGGCTATCGGCGCGGGCCTACCACAGGGTGATGCGCGTGTCGCGTACGATTGCCGACCTCGATGACTCGGAAGTCGTTGGGACAGCGCATGTTGGGGAGGCGCTGCGGTATCGGCCTTCGATGGCGGAGGGGGACGCGCGGAACGGGGTTGCAGCCGTGGCGAAGTTAGGTAATACTTAATGTCATACCTAGCTCTCACGAGGCAGTTCATGGCGAGTGGCCCACCACGCGTTATCCGACGCCGTTCCCGGACCGGGACGCCAATCGCCAGGAGGACGTTCACGCTGCACGAGGACGTCGTTGCGGCTGCAGAGTCGGCGGTGGCGGCCGGCGCAGCCGCGAACCTCAGTGCGTTCGTCGAGATGGCGATCGAGGCGAAGCTGCGCGAGATGGAGCGCGCGCGCCTGCTCGACGACTACCAGGAAGCCAGTAACGATCCCGAGTTCATGGATCAGCTGCTGTCGGACACGGCGGAGATGGGCGCGACTGCGGCCGACGGATATCGCGACGAGTGATGACGTGGCGCGGAGCGGTGCTTCGCTGGGAACTCTACTCCGCCGACATGAATGGCGGTGTGGGAAGCGAGCAGCAGGGAGCGCGCCCAGTACTTGTCATCTCGAACGATGGTTTCAATCTCGCCTTTCCCGTTGCGACCGTCGTTCCGCTGACGAGGCGCCTCGGTAAGCAGCGCCGAATCTACCCTTTCGAAGTGCTCCTTCCTGCAGGCACGGCCGGCAACGCCGTCGACAGCATCGTCATGCCGTACCAGGTACGCACCATCGACAAGGCGCGATTGCGCTCGCGTCTTGGCCGACTCGAGGATCAGGCGATTCGCGACGCAGTCGAGCAGGGACTGCTGGAGCACCTTGGAATCGACTTCGAGCGATCGCGCTGACGACGAGTCTACTCGTCGCTCACCTCCGCCTCCGCGCCCCTCGCTCCCCATCCTCCACATCCACCGCCATCGGGAACACGATCGACCTCCTGATCGCCGGATACGGCGTGTTCCACCCACGCGCCTCATGCCACAGGATCCGATTGAGCGCATCACTCGGCGCCGCATCGGGCTCGTCGAAGTTCATTCGCGCTGACGCGAGAGCCGCGCGCTTGCGCGCCGCTGCATCCTTGCCGGTGATCGTGCCCACGCGCTGGTTCACGTCGAATAGTGACTGCTTCGGCACCAGCGCGCGATAGGGCGTGACGTCGGGTGCGTCCTTCGCACCGATGAAGCTCGCGCGCATGTCGGTGGCCACGAGGTCGAAGAGCGACATCGCCGGCAACCCCAGTATCAGCTCGATGGTCTTCACCATGCTCGCATGCGTGTACACGGTCGAGTCAACCATGCCGCGCCGCGTGTACGGCGAGATCGCGAGCGCCACGGTGCGATGTCCGTCGATGTGATCCACGCCGTTCTGCGCGTCGTCCTCCACCACGAAGATCGCGGTCTCCTTCCAGAAGCGGCTTTTGGTGATCGCTTCCACGATGGTGCCGAGCGCGAGGTCGTTGTCGGCGACGCACGACCTGGGCGCGCACCATCCGGCCGACGTCCCCTGCGTGTGGTCGCCCGGCAATATCACCATGGTGAGGTCGGGCATGCTGTTCGCCCTCTCCCACTCACCCAAATGAAAGAGGATGTCGCCGGCCTTCACCATGTCGGGCGCTTCCTGCGTCCACCCGGGATACTCGCGCACCAGCGCGCGATCGAGTGACGCGATGTTGCTCGTGGTGGTGTAGCGTGCCTTCAGCAGGTCGCGATGCTTTGCGTAGTCGGCAGGCGCAGCGCGCCACGCATCCCACATCGCCGCTCGAATCGGCGCCGACTCACCCTGCGTCGGACTCGGCGCATACTCGCCGAACACGGTCACGCGCTTGTGTTTCGCCTGCGCGGTCTCCCAGAGGAATCCGCCCGAAGAATAGGTGAGCGCGTCTTCCTCCTCGCTCGGATAGCTGCGGCCATAGTAGAGCGGCCACATGGGATACTCGGTCTCGTTCGCCTGCGTGAGCCACTGGTGCCCGTCGGCGGAGTTCCCGCCCATGGCGAAAAAGTGGTCGAGCGTGACGTACTGCTCCGACAGCGCATGCGCATTGGGGGTGACGTCGCGCCCGAAGATCACGAGCGACGTATCGCCCGCTCCGCGGCCGAGGTCGCCGAGCACCTGGTCGTACGTGCGGTTCTCGCGAATGATGAAGACCACGTGCCTGATCGGCGACGGCTCACCGGGGCGATCGGGAATCGGCTTCGATGCGGCGCGCAGTCGCGGCAACGGGTCGCTGATGTCGGGCAATGGCGACGCGAGCGTCAGCTTGTTGTTCACGGCAACCGCGGTGCTGTATGCGGCGTAGCCGGCAGCGCTCGGGATCTCGATCACCTGCGCTGCGCCTCGAGCTGCAAGCGCAAACCGCCCGCGCTTGCCGGGCGCGCCACCGGTGGTGCCGTTGCCCGCGCCCACGCCGAGCAGCGTGCCCACCGCGAGGAGCTTTCCGTCGGCACTCACGTCGAGGCTGCTCGGATACCACCCAGCAGGAATGAGTCCGAGCAGGTGCGGGGCGACGTCGGTGGGAATGGGGTTGAGCGTGAGGTCGTACGCGGCCACCGCGTTGGCGCCGCCGAGCGCGACGTAGAGCACCTTCGCGTCCGGCGACAGCGCAAGCGCGGTGGGTGAGAGGCCGATCTTGCGCTCGCGAAACGCGCTCACGCCGAAGGACGACGAGCGGCCAAGCGAGCGCGTGTCCACCACGTTGATGGAGTCGGAGTTGCCGCAGGCCACGTAGAGCTTCGCGCCGCGCTCGTCCCACACCACGGCGGTCGGGTGGCGCCCCACCGGGATGGTGTGCGTGACGATCCCATTCACCAGGTCCACCCGCATCACCGCACCACGCTCGGCGATCCCTCGCTCATCCACGCGCACGCGTTCGGAGCGCGCGTCACAGCACTGAGCAGAGGAGCGTTGCGTGGATGCGGGCTTGGCGCCTCCGAGGATCGAGACCCATGCGACGCTGCCGTCGCGCGCAATCGCGGCGGCGATTGGGGCGACGCCGAGTGGTATCAGGCGGATGAGGGTGTCGGCCTCGGCGTCGAGCACGGCGAGCGCGTCATTCGCGGGGAGCGCGACGACGGCGAGGCGGACGCCACCTGGAGGCGCCCAGTGCGCGACAGCGGGAGCGCCAGCGATGAAGTCGCCGAGCGCGCCGGAGGACTGTGCGGGCGCGAGCGAGTCGCCGATCGCGTCCAGTGAAATGGTCGAGAGCTGTGCGACGGCGGACTTGAGTCGTGCGTCGCCGGCATGTGCCGAGCGCTTGCCGAGCGAGGAGGCGAGGATGCGATGGCGAATGGTGTCGAGAGCGAGGGCGAAGGGCGCGGGGCGTCCGTCGAGCTCGGTGTAGGAGATGAGACGGCGTGCGCGCCAGTCAAGGCGATACGCTCCGCTGGCGGCAGCGACCCAGAGATCACTGGCTGCCCCGAAGCGCACGCCGTAGGTGCGACCTGGGAAGACGGCCTGCACGCCGGCGGGCGTGATGCGCTGGCCGGTGGCGATCACCCCCGGGTCACTTATCTCCCACTGCGGGGTACGAAGGGACTGGGCGCTTGACGGGGTCGCGAGAGTCGCGAGGCAAGCGAGCAGGGCCGTGGCGGGAAGGGCGATAGGGCGCATGCCGGACTGTAGTGCCCCTCGCGCCCGCGGGCGAGCCCGGGACTTGCTCTTGTACGAGGTCGATACACTCATCATCAGGAGATCAACCATGCTGAAGATTCGTCACCTGCTCGTAGGCGCCGCCGCTTTCGGCGCGCTCGCCACCACCGCGAAGGCGCAGGATTCCAGCGATCACAAGCCGGGCGGCCTCAACGCCGTTGCGCACAACGTGAGCAAGACCGCCAAGAAGGCGGGCAAGGACACCAAGGAAGCGGTGAAGACCGCCGGTGGCCAGACGCACCAGGGGTTGAAGAAGGCCGGCAACGGCACAAAGGACGTGCTGAAGGATGCGACGGGCGTTACGTCGAATGCGCCGGACAAGAATCACAAGCCGGGCGGCCTGAACAAGATGGCGCGCGACGTGAGCCATGCGTCGAAGAAGGCCGCGGTCGGCACCAAGCACGCGGTGAAGAACGCGAAGGCCGAGGGGCATGAGAATGCCACCAAGACGGGCAAGGCGGCGAAGGATACGATCAAGCCGTAGTTCGTGACTGCCGGCCCGCGGGCCCGCAGGCCCGCAGGCTACAGCACTGACAAGGAAGGCGGGCGCCTCTCGGCGCCCGCCTTTGTCGTTCGTTCCTCGTTGACTGCGTTACCGCAACCGCGTCTGCACTTCGTTGATCAGGTCCTTGTATTGCATCAGGATCCGGTTCTCGGCCTTGAACAGCTGGTCATCCTTGATGTCCACCTTCTCGCCCACCGCCTTCTCGCTCACCAGCTTCACGGTGTACTTGAGCGGCGAGCCCGACGCCAGCTTCACGATCACGCGCGTCCGGATCACGCTGCCGTCGAAGGTGCGGATGTTCCAGCCCGTGCGCAGGTAGCCCGTCTCCTTGTCCGTGATCTCGAGCACGTCGAACTGCGACGTGATGATCTGGTTGAGGATGCGCCACGCATCTTCCGGCTTGCGCGAGCTGCCCACGTCCACCTGGAAGTTCACGTTCGCCTGGTCGCTCTCGACCGTGAGCGGCCAGCTCTCGTCGGCGCGCAGCTTGATGAAGTCCTCGCCATTCTCCACGGCGGTGATCTTCGCGTTGTCCTCGTTGCAGTACGTGCGCGTGGTCGGCAGGAAGCTCGCGGCGCTCGCCGTCATCTCGACGCACGCGCCACGGCGCACGGTCACGGGATACTCGCCGAGCCCCACCTGCTTGCCGCTCACCTTGATCACCGCGGTGTTCGGTTCCACCGTGACGGCCACCTCGCGATCGCGCAGCTCGATCACGTCGCGCAGCGGCGGCTCCTGCACGCCGTCCTGCTGGCAGTACGTCTTCTCGACCGCCACGTAGCTGCGTCTCGTCGCCCGCACGGTGGTGCACGTCCCCTTGGGGATGATGACGTGCGCGGTGTTCTCGCCAATGTTCTTGCCGGCCACGCTGACCTGCGCACCCGACGGCGACACATTGAGCAGCACGTCGCGCTCGGTGAGGTTGATGGTCTCGCTCGGTGGCGGCGCCTCGGTGCCCGGTCGGTTCGCATACGTGCGCGTCGCAGTCTTGAAGCCGGGCTTTCGCACCTCGACGGTCTTCGACTCGCCGCTGTCGAGCCTCACGTCGAACGACTTGCGCGCCGTGGGCACGTCCTCGACCACGATGTCGGCGTCATTCGGCATCGCCGTGAGGTGCACCACGCGACGCGTGAGGCGCACGCGAATCGGCGCCTTCTTGTCGGCGTCGGCCTTCGTCACGCTGCGCCGCACCGACTCGTACCCCTCGGCCGACACGAGGATGTTCGCCGGCACGTTCTCGTCGGGTGCCTTCACGCTCCCGGTGCCGGTGCCGAGCAGGGTGTCACCTGCCTGGGCCACGCGATAGATCTTCGCCGAGGAGGGCTCCGCCTGGATGTTCACCGGGGGCGGCCCACCGCACGAAGCGAGGACGAGGGGGGCGAGCGGAATCAGCTGGCGCAGGCGCATGGCGATGCTCCGAAACAGAAGGAGAGCGAACGCGGGGGAGGGAGGTGCTACCTATAGACATACGACACGCCCGCTGGCTGCGATAGCCAACGGGCGTTTTCCCGGATGTACCCAGACGTTTAGGCCCCTTTTCGGCGCCTTGCCTTCATCAGAGCAGCCGCTTCTTCCGACCCTTGCCGCGTCGCGACTTTCCCTTCGCCTTGCCCTTCCTCCCCGCGCCGTGCTCGATGCCCCGAATCGCCAGCTCGGCCGTGTGCTTCGTGATCTGCCAGCGAACGCGGCCGCGTTTTCCCTTCTGGATCTCGCTCAGGCGAGCGCGCACCGCCTCGAGCTCGCGCGGCTGCGCCTCGAACTCGCTCGTGATGCCGACGTCCGGCGCTTCTCGCTCGTCGCGCTTCGAGGGGGGAACCATGCGTGAAAGCTAACGCCGCGCGCGCGCGACGCCTCCCTCGGCTTCACCACGCTTACTACGTTTCCGCATGGCCCCAGACACCCTCGCCGTGAACGCGGCAGTCTCCCTGATCGCGAGCGCGGAGCGGCGCGAGCGCGAGCTGGCCGACTGGCTTCGGGCGCACGCGCCGGTGGCGATCGGCTTCAGCGGGGGCGTCGACTCGGCGTACCTCGCGTGCATGGCCGTGGAGGTGCTGGGCGCTGCGCAGGTGCTGGCGGTGATCGGGCGCAGCGCCTCGTATCCCGCCGAGCAGTGGGCGACGGCGCGCTCGGTGGCCGCGCGATTCGGGGTTCCGGTGGAGGAGCTGGACACGCAGGAAGTGCTCGACCCGCGCTACGCGGCGAACCCCGTGAATCGCTGCTACTTCTGCAAGACGGAACTGTGGTCGCGCCTCGTGCCCTTCGCTGCGGCGCGCGGGTTCACGACCGTGATCGACGGAACCAACGCCGACGACCTCGGCGATCATCGCCCGGGTGCGGTGGCCGCGAACGAGCACGGCGTGCTGTCGCCGCTCGCGGAGCTGGGCTTCACCAAGCGGGAGATTCGCGTGCGGTCGGAGTCGCGGGGCATTCCGACGTGGGCGCAGCCGTCGTCACCATGCCTCTCGTCGCGCATTCCATATGGAACGGCGGTAACGGTGGAGCGACTGGCTGCGATCGAGAAAGCCGAGGCGGGATTGCGGGCGCTCGGCGTGACCGGGGACTTGCGCGTGCGGCATCATGGGGAGCTTGCGCGGGTTGAGTTCTCGGCGGTGGAGCTGGAACGGCGGCTGGAGCCTGGGAGTTGGGAGGAGGTTTCGCGGGTGGTGAGGGAGGCGGGGTTTGCGCGGGTGGCGGTGGACTTGAGGGGGTTTCGGTCGGGGTCGTTGAACATTCTGGAAGGGGTGACTGCGGCGTGACGGCGGCAACGGCACTCGCGCCTCTTTCGTTACAGAAGTCAGTGGTCTGTGGCATGGGCACCGACCTGGATGCGAGCGCCCCCGAAGGGGCGCCCGCTTCGTTATCCGTTCACAGTTGGCATCGCGAGAAGTGCCACAGACCACAGACCACAGACCTGCGTGAGCGCCTCGCCTGGCTCAGGATCTGTTCTTGACGGCGGAACAGCAGGTCCCTCCCCCCGCCCCGAACGACTGCACCGCCCTCGCTCGCGAGCTGGCCTCACTCGGGATCATCGGCACTCTCGAGTCGCACGCTCGGCTCGCGGTGCTCACCACCGATGCTCGGATGGCGGCGCGGCTGGGTGACGCGTCGCTCCGCACTCGCGCGGTGGCTGCGGCGCGCGCGCATGGGTTCACGAACCTCGCGCTGGAGCTGCCCTCGCCTCACGATGCCGCGGCTGTTCGTCGCGATTGACCCCGGCGTCGCCGTGCGCGACGCAGTGTTCTCGGCAACCAGGTCGCTGCGCGACGCGGCGCCCGACGTCTCGTGGGTGTCGCCTGAAAAACTGCACCTCACCATGCGATTCCTCGGCGAGACCGACGAGGCGCGAGTGCCGGAACTGCTCGGCGCGATGGGCGACGTCGCGCATTCTCATCGCGGCATGACCCTCGCGCTGGGTGGGGTGGGCGCGTTCCCGAACTTTCGGCGCGCTCGCGTCGTATGGATGGGCGTGGCGCCTGAGCCGCGGCTCGAGCTGCTGCATCACGACCTGGAAACCGCGATGGTGGGTTGCGGGTACGAGGTGGAGGGGCGCGCCTTCCGGCCGCACCTCACGCTCGGCCGGGTGCGCGAGCGGATGGACGAGGCGACATTGAAGGCGCTCGGCCGCGCGGGGAAGGCGATGTCGTTCTCGGCGGAGGCGCTGGTCGGATCGCTGGAGCTGATGGAAAGCCGCGCGGGGCGTTACGTCATGCTCGGCAGTGCCACTCTTTCACTCACCGGATAAAATGGGCTGCATCGCGCGACTCGGTTGCCTGCTGGTGCTCTGCGTGCTCGCGGTGGGTGCGTGGCTCACGCGCGACCGCTGGATTCCGCTGCTGCGCGGGTCGCACACGAGTGCAGCGACATCGGTGTGGCAACCGCTCACGCCGGCGGGCGCCGAGCGCGCGCGCGTCGCGGTGCAGTCGCTCTCGCGGCCCACTGGTGCGGTCTACGAGAACGTGCAGCCGGGCGACCTTGCGGCGTACGTCTTCCAGTCGCTGGCGCACCAGATTCCCAGCTCGGCCGACAGCGCCGAGGCGGCGGTGATCAACGGGCGGATGTACGTGCGGGCGGTGATTCCCGTGAAGGATCTCGGAGGGGCGAGCGTGCTCGGGCCGCTCGCGTCGCTGGTGGCTGATCGCGAGCAGCTGACGCTCGGCGGCACGTTCGAGGTGATCCGTCCGGGGCTCGCGGAATTCCACGTGCAGGAGATCTCGCTGCGCTCGCTCAAGGTTCCCAGCTCGCTCATTCCCAAGCTGGTGAAGGCGCTGGGGAAGGGCGCGCGGCCGGCGGGCGTGAGCGAGGATGCGCTGCCGATTCTCGCGCCGCTGGGGCTCGGGGACGTGCGGCTCGCCAATGGCAAGGTCACGCTGTACAAGGCGGGGCAGTGATGAACGGCGAACGGCAGATCCCTCGCTTCGCTCAGGATGACAGCGAGCGCCGGGGCAGTAGGTTATCCAAATGACCCGCCGCATCCTGATCGTCGACGACGAGCAAGGCATTCGCGCTGCCCTCGGGCAGCTGCTGGAGTTCGAGGGGTACGAGGTGAAGTCGGCGGCGAACGCGGTGGATGGGATCACCGAGTACGAGCGCTGGCGCCCGCAGCTCGTGTTCCTCGACGTGAAGATGGCGGGGATCGACGGCATCGACGCGCTGAAGAAGATCCGCGAGATCGACCCCGCCGCGCAGGTGGTGATGATCAGCGGTCACGCGACGATCCAGACCGCGGTGGAGGCCACGCAGCTCGGCGCGTACGACATCCTCGAGAAGCCGCTCGACACCGACCGCATCCTGGTGACGCTGCGCAATGCGCTCCAGCACCTGGAGCTGCACGAGGAGAATGCGCGGCTGCGCGAGACGATCTCGGTGCGCTACGAGATCGTGGGACGGTCATACGCCATTCGAGCTGTAACGGATAAAATCGAGAAGGTCGCGGCAACGCCTGCGCGCGTGCTCATCACCGGCGAGAACGGCACGGGCAAGGAGCTCGTGGCGCGCGCGGTGCACGCGAACTCGCTGCGGAAGGCAGGGCCATTCGTCGAGGTGAACTGTGCGGCGATTCCTGGTGAGCTGATCGAGAGTGAGCTGTTCGGCCACATGAAGGGCTCGTTCACCGGTGCGGTCGCCGATCGCGCCGGCAAGTTCGAGCAGGCGCATGGCGGCACGCTCTTCCTCGACGAGATCGGGGACATGAGCCTCAACGCGCAGGCCAAGGTGCTGCGCGTGCTGCAGGATGGCGTCGTCACGCGCATCGGTGGCAACAAGCCGGTGCAGGTGGACGTGCGCGTGCTCGCGGCCACGAACAAGAACCTCGAATCGGAGATCGCGGAGCAGCACTTCCGCGAAGACCTCTACTATCGGCTGAACGTGGTGCCAATCCACGTGCCGCCGCTGCGCGAGCGTCGCGAGGACATTCCGCTCCTCGTGCAGCACTTCCTCGACGTACTCACGCGACGCGAGGGCGTGGCGCCGCGCGCAATCGACAGCGAGGCGGTGCAGCGGCTGTCGTCGCTGGACTGGCCGGGCAACGTGCGAGAGCTGCGCAACACCATCGAGCGGCTGCTCATCCTTTCGAGCGGCCCGCGCATCGGCGCCGACGACATCGACCGGCTGGTGGGACGTCGTGATCCCGACCAGGCAGGGCTCGGCTCGATCATGGAAGCGCAGACGTTCGAGGAGTTCAAGCACGCCGCGGAGCGCGCGTTCCTGCTCACGAAGCTGCGCGCCTTCGACTGGAACGTGAGCGAGACGGCGCGCGCGCTCGACATGCCGCGCTCCAACCTGTACAAGAAGATCGAGCGCTACGGCCTGAGCCGAGAGACTGCATAGCCATGGCCGATCGCGACTGGGAAGCGGAGATGAAGAAGATCGACCGGCAGCTCGAGTCGGTCTCCGACAAGGCACTCTTTCCGCAGAAGGAGGGGGCGACGCCGGCGCAGCAGGCGAAGGTGACGGAGCAGCGCGCGGGCACGTCGACGCTCGGCGTGTTCCTGCGCCTCACGCTCGCGGTGGCGCTGGCGGTGGGCGTGGTGTTCTGGCCGTATGGCTCACGCTGCGGCGTGGGCCTGTTCGGCTATCTCGGCGCGGTGACCGTGGTCGGCGTGGGCGGCGTGTGGAGCGCGGTGTGGAGCTGGCGCCATCGCGCGGCGCGCGCGCACATGCTGTCGCTGCTGCTGGTGCTGTGGGCGATCCTGCTGGCGTCGATGGAAGTGCTGCCGCGCACGGGGTACGCGAGGGCTGATGTGTCGCGGCCGGTGGGGTTTGGGTGTACGGCTCCTGGCGCCACGCTACCTGTGCTCAAGTAGCACAGGGCCCTCTGCCGGTACTGCAGGTCTGTGGTCTGTGGCATGAGCACCGACAGGGATGGCGGGCGCCGTCAGGCGCCCGCCTTTGTCATCAGCATGTAGTGGACATGGAACGCTGGCCGTTACCGGTAACTCATGACGAAGCGCGCAGCGCTTCCGCATCTCCGGTCGGGCCACAGACCACCGACTACAGACCTGCAGTACCGGTAGAGCGGCCAACGACAACGGCAGGTCCCTCGCTGCGCTGAGGACGACTACAAAATCACCGGCAGCACCGCCAGGCACATCGCCACGATGGGCACCACCATCATCGCCACCTGCGCACCGAGCACGAACACGAAGGTCTTCAGGCCCAGCCACCGCTCGCGCGGCTCGTAGAGGCGCCTGGTGCCGAAGTAGAAGTACGCGCCGATCGCCACCCAGTGCAGCAGCGAGATGAGGCCGTTCAGCAGCTGGCTGCCGGCGGCCAGCGCGTACGTGTGCATCGCGGTGGTCACGATGGACAGCAGGATGTTGTACGCGAGCAGGTGCAGCCCGTAGACCACGTGCGCCGCGTAGCTGCGCTTCCGCTTGCGCAGGATCACGGCGAGCATCGCCGCCACGATGAGCGGATCGAGCAGGTGCACCCACGGGGACGTCGTCACGCGCGTCCACACCTGCGACGTGTGGTCGAGGAACTGCGCGTCCGTCATCTTCGCGCGCACGGCGAGCTTGTGCCCCAGTCGCGCATACGTCGCGCGGTCGGCCGCGATCGAGGGGTTCGCGGTCACCTGCCGCGCGATGCGATTCACGTCGTACGGGTCGGCAGCCCGCCAGGTGGACCCCACCAGCATCGCGAAGCCGAACGCCAGCAGGTAGACGCGAATGGGCGAGAGGAACTGCCGCGTCCGGCCGCTCACGAACGCGGCCGTGAGCTCCCCGGGTTTCCGGAGCAGGGAGCGCACCGTCGCCATGGTCTGGCTGTCCACGCTTGCGAACTCGGCCACGATCTCGTGGCCGAAGCGATGGACCGTGAGCGGACGCTCGTCGAGGCGGGGCGCTCCGCAATTGCTGCAGAAGTGACCGGTGAGCGGGGTGTCGCAGTTTGCACAGCGCGCCACGGCAGCCGGGTTCGCGTGCGGGGGGGCGAACTCGCTGGCCTGCGGGGGGGTAACAGCAGTCATGGGTGCGGCTGGTGGGAAGGCGACCCTTCATAGTAGGAGTTAGCTTTCAAACGTCAACGGTTCACTCCATTCACACGCAGTCCTGAGCCCCTCAGTTCCCGTGCCCCTGAGCTCCCGCACCTTCAAGAACTTCATCGCCGGCGAATGGGTCGCTCCCATCACGGGCGAATACTTCGAGAATCGCAATCCCGCCGACACCGACGACCTGATCGGTCGCTTTCCGCTGAGTGGCGCCGAGGACGTGGCGCGCGCCGTCGAGAGCGCGAAGCGTGGCTTCGCCGAATGGCGTGCGACGCCTGCGCCGGCGCGCGGTGACATCCTCCGTCGCGTCGGCGACCTGCTCACGCAGCGGAAGGACGAGCTCGCGGACCTCATGACGCGCGAGATGGGAAAGACGCTCACCGAGACCAAGGGCGACGTCCAGGAGGGGATCGACACCGCCTACTACGCGGCGACGATGGGCCGACAGATGTGGGGCCACACCGTGCCGAGCGAGCTTCGGAACAAGTGGGCGATGAGCTTCCGTCGCCCGATCGGCGTGGCGGGGATCGTGACGCCGTTCAACTTTCCGCTGGCGATTCCGACCTGGAAGATGTTCCCCGCGCTCGTGTGCGGGAACTCGTGCGTGTTCAAGCCGGCGGAGGACGTGCCGCATGCGGGCGCGGCGCTCGTCGAGATCATGCTCGAGGCGGGGCTGCCCCCCGAGGTGATCCAGCTCGTGCACGGCACGGGCGTGGTGGGTCGCGCGATCGTCGAGCATCCGGACGTCCCGGTGATCTCGTTCACGGGCTCGACTGCAACCGGGAGCTTCGTGGGCGAGACGTGCGGGCGCATGCACAAGCGGCTGTCGCTCGAGATGGGCGGCAAGAACGCGATGATCGTGATGGACGACGCGAACCTCGACCTCGCACTCGATGGCATCCTGTGGGGCGCGTTCGGCACCACCGGGCAGCGCTGCACTGCGACGAGCCGGCTCATTTTGCAGGGCGGGATTCACGACGAGTTCCTCAGCCGCCTGGTGCAGAAGGCGCGCGCGCTCAAGCTGGGCGACGGACGCAAGTCGGGGACGGAAGTCGGCCCGCTGGTGAACGAGCGCGCGCTGCAGAAGGTCGAGGGGTACATCGACATCGGCCAGGCCGATGGCGCCGACCTGCTGTGCGGCGGGCGTCGCGCCACGGGGAAGGGGCTCGACAAGGGCTGGTACTTCGAGCCGACGATCTTCGCGCGCGTGGAGCCGGGGATGCGGATCGAGCAGGAGGAGATCTTCGGCCCGGTGTTGTCGGTCGTGCGCGTGCGCACCGCCGACGAGGCCTTCGAGATCAACAATGGAGTGAAGTACGGCCTGTCGTCGTCACTCTACACGAAGGACGTGAACCTGGCGTTCCGGGCGATGAACGAGCTCGATAACGGCATCACCTACGTGAACGCGCCCACCATCGGGGCCGAGGCGCACCTGCCGTTCGGCGGGGTCAAGCAGACCGGGAACGGCCATCGCGAGGGCGGCTGGGAAGTGTACGAATTCTATTCGGAGACCAAGGTGGGGTACGTCGACTTCTCCGGTGCGCTCCAGCGCGCGCAGATCGACAATTACGCTGGCGCGCCCACCTGAGCATGTTTGCGACGACATGACCTCGCAGGAACCCAACACGGACCCCACCGGCCCGGGCCGCATGATCACCCCCGAGAAGCGCATGGATGCGCTGCGCGAGGTGAATCGCGGCCGCTCGCCGCTGGCGTTCGTGTGGGAGTGGATGAAGATCTTCCCGATGGCGGTGTTCCTGTTCGTGGTGATCCACACCTTCCTCGTGGAGGCATTCAAGATCCCGAGCGGGAGCATGGAGCGCACGCTGCTGGTGGGGGACTTCCTGCTCGTGAACAAGGCCCTCTATGGGGCCGAGGTGCCGTTTACCAGCCGGCACCTGCCGCGGCTGGCGCCGCCGAAGCGGGGCGACGTGGTGGTGTTCAAGTGGCCGGAGAATCCGCAGATGTACCTGGTGAAGCGCGTGGCCGGGGTGCCTGGGGACACGCTTTCCATGCAGGACGGTACGCTCATGCGGAACGGGGCAAAGGTGGCGGAGGGGTACGTGGAGCACACCGACCCGGACGTGGACCCCAGCTTCGTGGACTTCCGCTGGCAGCGGGATTTCGTGGTCCCGGCCGCCAATGCGGCGATTGGGTACCATCCGTCGCGAAACAATTGGGGACCCTTGGTCGTCCCTCAACAGAATTACTTCGTCCTGGGAGACAACCGGGACATCTCGCTCGACAGCCGGTATTGGGGCTTCGTCCCCGACTCCATGATCAAGGGCCGGCCGATCCTCATCTATTACAGCTTCGCTCCCGACTCCGCCGATCGATTCGCCTGGCTCACGCGAGTGCGCTGGACACGACTCGGCGAGCGGGTGCATTAAGGGGCTCCCCTATAGTCCGCACGACGCACGACGCACTTCCCGCCTGACGCTCCCAGGAGCCGTAGCACTGACATGGCCGCTCCCTCCGGAAAGAAGTCCTCGTACGACGAAGGTTCGCTCGACCAATACCTGCGAGACATCAGCATCTATCCGCTGATCAATCGCGAGGAAGAGGTCCGGCTGGCGCAGCTCATCCGCGTGCATGACCAGGAAGCCCTGGACAAGCTCGTGCGGTCGAACCTGCGCTTCGTCGTGTCCGTCGCCAAGAAGTACCAGAACCAGGGCGTCTCGCTGTCGGACCTGATCAACGAGGGCAACCTCGGGCTGATTCGCGCGGCGCACAAGTTCGACGAGACCAAGGGGATCAAGTTCATCTCCTACGCCGTGTGGTGGATCCGGCAGGCGATCCTGCAGGCGCTGGCGGAGCAGAGCCGCATCGTGCGCGTGCCGCTGAATCGCGCGGGCACGCTGCATCGCATCGGCAAGCGCGCGAGCGCGCTGCTGCAGGAGCTGGGACGCGAGGCGACGCACGCCGAGATCGCGCACGGGATGGACATCACGGAGGAGGAAGTCGCGAAGACGATGTCGATCTCGCAGACGCACCTCTCGCTGGATGCGCCGCTCACGCCGGGCGAGGACAACAAGCTCCTGGACTACCTGCCGGACACGGTGAACCCCACGCCGGACGAGCAGACGTTCGAGAAGGCGCTCACGGAGTCCATCGAGGAGGCGCTGAGCCACCTGAAGGAGCGCGAGGCGAAGATCCTGCGGCTCTACTTCGGGCTGGACGACGAGGAGCCGATGACGCTCGAGCAGATCGGCGCGCTGCTGGGGATCACGCGTGAGCGGGTGCGGCAGATCAAGGAGAAGGCGCTTTCGAGATTGCGGCATGTCTCGCGGGCGCGGGCGCTGGAGAGCTACCTCGGGTAGTGAGGGGCTGAGGAGCTGAGGGGCTGGGGAAAAGCATTCGAATGGTTTGCATGGAACGGCACGGCGGATACTATCCGTCGTGCCGTTGTCGTTGCGGTCCGCAGTTGTTGTTGTAGTCCCCAGCCCCCCAGCTCCCCAGCCCCTCAGCTCCCGCATTCATGGCCCAGAACTCGAGCTTCGACGTCACCACCGGCGTGGACCTGCAGGAAGTCGACAATGCGATCAACCAGGCGCAGAAGGAGATCGCGCAGCGGTACGACTTCAAGGGATCGAAGGCGGAGATCGACTTCAAGAAGGCGGAGAACATGCTCGTGCTCATCGCCGACTCCGACTTCCAGATGACCGCGCTCTTCGACGTGGTGCAGGTGAAGCTGATCAAGCGCGGGGTGCCGGTGAAGAACCTGGACATCGGCGAGGTGAAGCCGGCGGGGGGCGACACGGTGCGTCGCGAGGTGAAGCTGAAGATGGAGCTCGATTCCGACACGGCGAAGAAGGTCGCCGCGGCGATCAAGGACGCGAAGCTCAAGAAGGTGCAGGCGAGCATCCAGGGGGAGCAGGTGCGCGTGTCGAGCCCGAGCCGCGATGACCTGCAGGAGGCGATGGCCCTGCTGCGCGGGAAGGACTTCGGGGTGGAGCTGAAATTCGGCAACTATCGCTGAGGAAACACGCGGCCAAAAAAAAACAGCCACGGATCCAAATGTTTCCTTGACGCGACTCCGTACGGGAACGACTATGCACACTGTCCTTCCCCCTTCCCGAAGGCGTCGAGTTGCCCCGAAAAAATCGATCGACACTCCTGGCACTGGCCAGTGGCGTGCTGCTGCTGAGTTGCGGCGACCTTATCAGCGCGCCCCAGGAGGTCACGGTGATCCTCCCGCCCGCCTCCGTCCTGGTCGAGGTCATCCGGGGCGTTTCCGACGCCGCTGACCGCGCCACGCTCGGCCTGACTCCCGGCGCCGCCACCGACCGGCTGAAAAGCTCACTCGACGCGCTCTCCGGCGCCCTCAGCGCCGCCGACGCCATTGCCGCCGACAAGGCGCTGACCAGCGCGCGCAGTGCGCTTTCGGCGTTCCAGGCCACCGCCGCTGCCGGCGACGCACCCGACGTCAGCGCCATCGACAACTCCCTGCTCATCATCGAGCAGTCCCTCAAGCGCCCCTGCGCCAGCACGCCCGCCGCACCGAGCATCGCCAGCAACCCCGCCTCGTCGTCCACATCCCCCGCTGCCGGGGGACGCGCGTCCCTGTCGTGCAGCGGGTCCCAGGTGATCCCATGAACTCGAAGATTGCGCGTAGCGTTCGCGTCGCCGTAGCCGGCGCCGCCCTCCTGATCGTTCCGGCCGGCGTGAGCCAGGCCCAGACGGTCGCCGCCTGCTACGTGCCGGGCAGTGGGACACTCTACCATGTGGGCACCGCGGGGGTCTGCCTGTCGGCGGCTCACATAGCGCTCTCATGGAACCTCAAGGGGCTGCCCGGTGATGCGGGGCCTGCGGGACCCGCCGGCGCCGCTGGCAAGGATGGAGCGCCCGGTGCGGCCGGAGCGGCGGGTGCCGCGGGCGCACAGGGTCCTGCCGGACCTGCTGGTGTCGCGGGCCCGATCGGGCCTGCCGGCATCCAGGGACCGTTCGGTCCGACCGGCATCGCCGGTCCCGCCGGCCCGATCGGCCTCACTGGTCCCGCGGGTGCTGCCGGGCCAACCGGCCCGACGGGACTCACTGGTCCCGCAGGAGCGACTGGACCCGCGGGTTCCACCGGTCCGCAGGGGGTCGCTGGCCCTGCGGGCGCCACTGGTCCCACCGGCAACACCGGGCCGCAGGGCGTAGTCGGCCCGGCCGGTCCCACTGGCAACACGGGTCCCGCCGGCCCGAGTGGAGCTGACGGAGTGCCAGGCGTCGCAGGTGCCACAGGTCCCGCGGGACCAACCGGCAACACAGGTCCGCAGGGTGTCGCGGGTCCTGCAGGTGCTACGGGTCCCACCGGGAATACCGGTCCGCAGGGAGTTGCCGGCCCCGCCGGTCCTTCCGGTGCCGACGGAACCCCGGGGGCCGCCGGCGCAACGGGACCGCAGGGCGTGGCCGGCCCCGCTGGTCCCACTGGAAATACCGGTCCGCAGGGCGTCGCTGGTCCTGCCGGTCCCACGGGAAACACCGGCCCTCAGGGCGTCGCCGGCCCAGCCGGTCCTTCCGGTGCTGACGGAACTCCGGGCGCTCCGGGGGCCGCTGGCGCTACCGGCTCCACCGGACCACAGGGTCCGGCCGGTCCTGCGGGTCCCACTGGAAACACGGGCGCTCAGGGCCCAGCTGGTCCCGCCGGCGCTGATGGAACTCCCGGTGCCGCTGGAACTCCAGGCGCCGCCGGTGCCACCGGATCCACGGGCCCGCAGGGTCCGCAAGGTCCCCAGGGTCCCGCAGGCGCTGATGGAGCTCCTGGCGCAACTGGCCCGTCCGGCACCGCGGGCGCAACGAGCGCCAGCACTGCCGACGCGATCGTCCAGCGCGACGCAAACGCCAGCTTCGCCGCCGACACCATCACGGTGAAGCGCCTGAACGCGAACTTCGGCGGCATCTTCGCGAGTGGTCAGGGCGGCGGATTGATGCAGTGGAATGCGCAGGGCTCCAGCATCTCCGCCGGCGCCAGCAACTCCATCCCGGGCGAAAACGCCTCCGCGTTCGGCGCCAGCAACTCAGTCGGCGGCAGCGCGTCCTTCGCGGCTGGCCGCAACCTCACCGTAACCGGCGGCGGCTCCATCGGACTCGGGACGTACGTCAGCCCGGGCAACAGCGGGTTCGCCTTCGGCGACAATTCATCCGGCGGCACCAACAACCTCACCGGCGACGCGAACTCGTTCGTCGCGCGCGCGGCGGGCGGCGTCTTCTTCTATACCTCCGGTGACCTCTCGACGGGAGCCTCGCTCGCGCCGGGCTCCGGCTCCTGGTCCACGCTCTCCAACGTGCGCGCCAAGACCGCGTTCCGTTCCGAGGATCCCGAGTTCTACCTGCGCGGCATCGCCGGCATGTCGCTGGCCAGCTGGCAGTATCGCAAGCAAAACGCATCCATCCGCCACATCGGACCCACCGCGCAGGACTTCCGAGCGGCGTTCGGCATGGGCGAGAACGACACCACCATCTCGATGGTGGATGCCGACGGCGTGAACATGATCGCCATCAAGGCGCTTGCGATCCGCACCGACTCGCTCAAGTCCGCCGTGAGCGAGCTGCAGGCGCTGCGCACCGAGAACCTGGAGCTGAAGAAGAAGCAGCGGGAGCAGGACAAGCGCATGGCGGCCATCGAGGCCATGCTGCGGCGCACCTCCGCACCGGCTGACAGCACGGCACGATCGGACAAGCACCGCTGATGCGCAGCATCAGCCGCCTTGCAGCAGCGCTGGCCTTCGGCTGCGCGCTCGTCGCGCCCGCCAGTGTGGCGCGCGCGCAGTACAGCGCGAACCTCATCGTGCCCGGACTGCCCAGCCCCTGGGTGAGCGACTGGGAGCGCAACCCGCAGATCGCGACCATGGTCGTGACCTACACGGGCACCGCGCCGGCCGAGTACAACCTGCAGGCGGAGATTCGCGGCGCGACGCGCGGCGTGATCACCACCGCCACCAGCGGACCGTACGAGATTCCGCTCGGCCCCACCACGCAGGTGATCTCGAGCACGCAGCTCAACTGCTTCGCGGCCGACAACGTGAAGTCGTTCGTGGACCAGATCGTCCACACGGGACAGATCCCGGAGGACCGCTACACGCTCACCGTGAAGCTGGTCGACCGCTCCGGCAAGGAGCTCACGCGCGCCAGCCAGAGCTTCACGATCTCGCTGCCGGATCCGCCGCGGCTGGTGTTCCCGTCGAATGGCTCCGCGGTCATCGTCGGGCAGCCGATGTTCCAGTGGATGCCGGTCACGGCACCGCCCGAGCTGGGGCTGCAGTACAAGTTCCGCCTCGTCGAGATCCTGCCGACGCAGACGCCCGACGTCGCACTCGCCGCCAACCGCCCGCTGCTCGAGCAGCTGGTGAGCGGCGCGAGCACCATGCTCTATCCCACCGACGGGCTGCCGCTCGAGGAAGGGAACAAGTACGCCTGGCGCGTGGAAGCGGTGGACGCCGAGGGGCGCAACGTGACCTCGGCGCGCCAGCGCAGCGAGCCGTGGAGCTTCACGCGCGCGCCGCTCGACGCAGGCCTCCCCACGGGCTTCATGGTGCCCGACACGGTCACGCTGGTGCCGGGCGTCGCGATCCTCACGGGGATGAAGCGCGCCGACTCGCGATCCACCGCTGACCGCGTGACGATGTACGGCCGCGCGCGACTCGAGATGATCGGTCCCGTGAAGGGATCGGGCGACGTCTACATGGACGGCGTGGCGCTCGACCGCAGTACGCTCCCCAAGGAAGCGAACGTGATCGCCGGCGGGCTGTCCGGCAACATGGATCGCGGCATCGCTGTCGGGAAGTTCGTCACGCTCAAGGGCTTCAACTGGAGTGCCACGAGCGGCATGCACATGCGCGCCGAGCTCACGCTGCCTGGCGGCAAGTCCATTCCGCTCGACGGCAACGTCGAGATGACGCCGAGCGGCCCCTTCGGGACGCTCAGCGCCTACAACGAGAGCCCGAACGGCTGGCCGACGCTCGGCACCGACCCGATGCAGGTGCACCTCACCTCGGCGCGCGTGTCGCTGCCGAGCGGGAACGTGCAGCTGGGCGGCAGCGTGGACCTGTTCGGCACGCGCAACAGCTGCCCGAACGTTACGATGACCGCCGACTCGAGTGGCGTGCTCGCGGGCACGCTGAGCTGCGCCACCGATCGCATGGTTCCCCTCGTCGCGGGCTCGCCGACGCCGACGCTCGGGCTCATTCGCGTGGATGGCGGATTCACCATTGCATCGAACGGCACTCTCACGCCGGCGATCACCGCAATCGCCGAGCTGCTGCTCGACGGCAGCCGCGGTGCGAACTGCGGCGGGCTCGTCGACCTCACCATGGACAACACCGGCACGCGCGCAACACGGCTCGCGCCGCGTTGCGAGGGTGACGGTTCGGTGAAGCTCGGCTGGCTGGAGCTCGCGCTCACCGGCCTCAAGATGGACAAGCTGACGTACGCCGCCGGGCGCGGCTTCGACTTCGGCTTCCACGTGGATGCGCAGCCGCGCGTTCCCTCGCTCGAGGCGCTTCGCCTGCCGGCGCTCGCCGGCGTGTCGCTCACGCCCGCGGGGTGGGCGTTCGCGAACGCCGACGGCGCCGCGAGCAGCGAAGGGCTGAACGTCGGGGGCTTCACGCTCAATGCCACGCAGGCGAAGCTCGGCGCGTTCACGCGCCCGTGGAGCAGCACCGACGGCGGCGGCTTCCGCTTCACCATCAGCGAAGGCGTCTCCCTTGCCGGCCTGGCTGGCAGTTCGGCGAGCTGCCTCGCGGGCGCGATGCCAGCGGTCGCCACGCTGGCCGACGGAAAGCTCGAGACCGCGGTAACCGAGCATGACCTGGCTGCGAACTGCTCGCTCGATCTGGGGTCCACCAACTCGCTGACGCTCGGCAGGCTGCGCGGCGCGATGGTCGCGACGCTGCTGCCCTCCCTGCAGGTGCAGAAGGGCCTCGAGGTGCAGGGCGTGTATCAGCTTCCCACGTACTTCGACTGCGCCGCGGGCACGCGCTCGATGTCGCTCGGTTCGCAGTGGCTGGCACTGTCGGGCGAGGGACGCGTGAGTGGCAAGGCCACCGGCCTCACCACGCCGTGCGCGATCAACCTCGCGGCCGTGGCGCTCTCCGTCACCGGCGGCACGCTTACGCTGGACAGCGGCACCGACGGTTCGGCCACAGCGCTGTTGAGCGGCACCGCGAGCGGCAACTTCACGCCGGGCGCCACGCCCGTGGCGGGAAGCGGCACCATCGGCATCGACCTGGTGGCCGGTCGCATGACGAGCGGCAGCGTGACGTTCAATGGGCCGTTCGCACTCGCGCTTCCGCGCAAGTCGCCCACGCTCAACTTCACGGTTCCGGGGGCGCAGCTTGACACAGCTGGGCTTCACATAGACGGTCGCGGCGCCCTGGCGCTCGCGAGCGGCAACAACGTCGGCGTCACCTTCGACCGGCTGGCGATCAACCCGCTCGACTTCACCGTGATCGGCGGACAGGCGAGCTTCGACAACGCCTTCGGCCTCCGTGTTGCGATCGACACGACCGGTGGCGCGCTCGCCTGGAGCGCGGTGCAGGCCGGGAGCGCGGTCGGTGCTGCTCCCGAGCTCCGCATGGACCTCTCGAGCGGTGCGACGCTCGGCGCCGAGGGGCTGCACTCGACCGGGACCGCGCCTGCGGCGCTCAACTACCGGAAGCTGTCGTTCGCAAACGCATCTGCGTCGTATTCCGATTCGCTGGCGCTCCGCGTCGCGCCCTTCGGCGTGAATGGCGGCTCCATCGACATCGTGCAGCAGGGCGAGCGCCTCGCGTGGATCGATGCCGGCGGCTTCCATCCGGATCGCCTGCAGTCTGCCACCGCGGGATTGCCGAAGCACATCGGGCTTCCGAACGAGAGCGTCGGCTTCCTGGACCTCGCGGGCTCCGACTCGTCCGCGATCACGACCGTTCGCAATCCTGACGGCAGCGTGCACATCACGACCAGGGCCGGCCGCACGATGCTGCTCGGCATGCCGGGGCTCGGCGCCACTGCGCCGCTCAACGCGACCGTGGACGTGGTGGTCGAAGTGGCCGGCGGCAGCGTGACGAGCGGCATGGTCGCGGCGCGCGCTAATCTCGACATCGCGAAGCAGGGGGTGCCGTTCGTGGTGGATAGCCTGGAGTTCACGGGCGGCGGCACGAATGGCTGGCGCGTGCTCGGCCGTCCGCAGCTGCTCGGTGCAGCGCGTGGTGCCGTGGGCGCTGCAGAGCTCGCGCTCGATGCCACCACGTCGCTCACGGGCCAGTTCGGGATCGCGGCGCGTGCGTCGCTGCCGGTCGCGCAGGGTTTGCGTGCGATCACCTTCGCGCTCGACAGCATCTCCGGCACCATCGATAACGCGAAGCACTCCTTCGACGCGCGCGGCGCCTTCGCGCTCGCGATGGGCGACGGCCAGTCCTATCGCATCCCTGCCATCCTCACGGAATCGCCGACCGGCCTGGTCGTGACCGAGGTAGGCGCGGCGAACGCGAGCGCGATCAACCCGGTGTCGCTCGGTGCAGTGAGCGTGCAGTTCACCGCACCGCGCATCTCGCGGCTGTCGTACGGGCCCACGGGCTGGGACTACGAGTTCCTCTTCGACGCGCACGTCGGCTTCACGTCGCTCGGGCAGGTGCCGCCGCAGGACCTGTCCGACCTGGTGCTCGACAAGGCCGGCCTCCACGTGGCGAGCTTCGGCGTTCCGGAGCTGAATGCACAGGCCACCACCAGGCGCGGCTTCGCCGTGCGGCCGCTCGCGCTCCGAAGCACGGGTGGCGTGATCGACTGGGTCGGCGGTGCGCGGGCGGACGCGTGGAACCTCTCCGTGGACGTCGAGCTCTCGTATCCGAAGGCCGCGGGCGCGCTCGCCAACGAGCACCTGAGCGTGCTCGATGCGAAGATGGTCAATGGCGTGTTCACCGGCCCCATCGAGCCGCTCACGCTGGCTACGCCCGCCCTCGTTGCGTTCGGCACCTCCGGCGCGGCGCTCCAGGTCGCGACGCTCACCGGTACACTGGGCGACGTACCCGACGTCACGGTGGGTGGAAACCTGGTGCTTCCCACCGACATGCGGTGCGCGTCGAACAGCACGGGTGTGGTTGCGCTGCCCTCCACCGGCATCAAGCTCTCGCCGGATGCGTGGTTCAACGGAACCACGTCGTCCCTCTCGCTTGGCGGCTGTCCGGTGAGCTGGGGCCCGATGACCATGCGCATGGCGAGCGGAACGCTCGAGATCTATGGCACCGCCACGACACAGGTGGCCCAGCTCCGCGGCACGGCCACGGTCGGCGCGCCCGGCATGGGCTCGGACACCATATCATCGAGCGGCGCCCTGGTGCTGAACATCGGCACCGTCCGCCCAAGTTCGGCCATCACGATCAACGGTCGCATGCGCTGGCCGTACGCGCCCGGCTCGACGATCGGCCTCGGCGTGCGCACGCTGGTACTCGGCCCCACGGGCGTGTCGTTCGGCTCGCCCGGCGCGCTCCGCGTTGGCGCCGACAGCATCGCGTCGATCGAACTGACCGGAGTGAGCTACGCGTTCCCGTCGCTCGGCACCGTGAGTGGATCGATCGGCGTGCGCGAGGCGCTCGCGCTCTCCGGCGCTCTCGCCGCGAACGGCCGGGTGAGCTGGGTCCTGACCGCGGCAGGCGCACCGAATGCCACTGCCGACCAGGTCACGCTGCAGCTGTCGCAGAACACGCGTCTCGACGCGCAGGGCCTCACCACGAGTGCGACCAGCGGCAGTCGCGTGCTGTTCGACCAGCGCACGCTCGCGAACCTCGCCTCCACCCCGAGCGGGGACTTCCACTTCTCGCTGACGCAGCTTGGCGTTGCGCAGGGCCGCCTGGACCTGTTCGAATCCACTGCATCGCACGATTCCGTTGGATACTTCGACGCGAACGGCTTCAACCCGGCGTCGCAGTTCGCGACGCCCAGGGTTCCGGCGCGACTGTCGCTGCCGAGCGATGACATCGCCTACGTCGACCTGAAGGACGCCTCGGGCAAGCCGCTCGTGGAAGTGCTGCGCTCCGGTGAGCGCCTGATCGTCCGCGCGCTGAACGGCAACAAGGCGAAGCTCGTCGTGCCGGCGCTCTCGAGTGAATTCGGCACGGCGCCGAGCATGGACGTGGCGCTCGATGTCGAAGTCAATGCGCGCACCTGGGCCGTCGTGAAGGGAAGCATCGAGGCAACCGCGCCGGCGAAGACCCTGTCGGCGAACGTGCTCGAGCTCAAGCGCATCACGTACTCCGGCGACAGCACGGGCTACGCGCTGCGAGCCGGCGGGCGCATCGTGCTCCCGGCGTCATTGCCGGCGGTGGACCTCGAGGTGGATGGACTTCCGATCACGAAGGACGGAATCAACGGCTCGCTGACGCGCGGTAACTATTCCACCACCAACTCGGCTGCAGACAAGGCGCTCGTGACGGGGAAGGCCGGCGCCCTCGACGTGTCGGTCATCGGCGTGAAGGCGACCTTCGCTGGCAGCAGCCGCGAGGTGCTCATCTCCGGCTTGGTGAGCTCGCCGCTGTTCACGCAGGCGGGGGCGAATGGAGCGCCGGCCGCCACGGTGGTCTTCCCCTATAGCGGCACCGTGCGGCAGACCGCCAACAGCTTCACGCTCGGCGCCGTGCCGACGGGCAGCCTGACCATTCGCGAGAGCACGCTCGATCCCGCGCCGGTGGGCACCAACCCGGCGTACCGCCTGGTGGTGAGCCCCACCGAATTCACGCTGCTGGTGAATGGCCTGTGGAAGGTTCCGAAGGTCGCCAAGGAATTCGCCGTCACGCTCTCGGACCTCTCTATCGGCACCGGCGGAGTGAAGGTGCTCGGGCTCGACCAGGCGCAGGAGTTCACCGCATGGGGCACGAAGTTCACCGCGAGCGCCGGCGGGTCGTCCAAGTCCACGATGGCCGTGGGCACCGACGGCGTGCTCAAATTGACGATGGCCGGCAAGATCGTGTTCCTCGGCGTCACGGGGCAGTTCAAGGGACTCACGATCGGCAGCGACGCGACCGTGATCGCCGCGGACAGCACCCTGCTGGTGGCGCCTCTCAAGATCGGAACGGGGGCGTTCATGGTGAACGCTGTCGCGGTGAAGGCCGGGATCCTCGAGGCTGCGCTCGCGGTGAAGCTGCCGGAGCCCCTCGTGAAGAAGGACGCGGGCGCGCTCACCACCACCTTGAAGATCGGCGCCGACGGCACGCTGTCGCAGAAGCGACTGGTGGTGCGCGATGAGCTGATCGGCCTGCTGGGCGGGACGCTCACCTCCATCACCGGCTTCACGATCCACACGCGCAACATCTCGATCAACATCCCCGACGCAACGGGCGTCGGTGGGGCAGTCGAGGTGGTGGCCGACGGATACATGAGCGCCAAGGAAGCCAACCTCCTCTATCTCGGCACCGACAAGGGCGGCATCGTGAAGCCCGGCTACCGGCTCGGGTTCGATGGAAAGGAGAGCTTCCAGAACTTCAGCATGCGCGACACGATCGTCGTGCCGGTGAAGAAGCTGGCCGAGCTGCAGATCCAGGCCATCACCGCGCCCGAGGGAACGACCTTCGAGATCGGCCTTACCGGACGCATCGCGCTCAACGCGACGAAGACCACCCCGCAGGGCAAGCCCACCGACAAGGGCAGCCGTTACGCCAGCGGCGCGGCGCTGCTGTTCCGCGACCTGTTCATCATGGACAAGGGCGTGGACTTCTCGCGCTTCGCGGTGGAGGGCGGCACACTCGCGCTGATGAACGGCGCGCTGCTGATCGACGTCGCGCGCTTCTCGTACAAGGACTCGCCGAGCACGATCAAGGTGATGTCGTCGCCGCCGCCGCCGGGGAAGATGCCGACGGGCGCTGGGACCGAGGACCTGGCGGTCAACTATCACATCAACATGGGCGGGCGGATCTGCGTCGGGAAACCCGGCAACTCCGCCGTGAACGTGAATGCCGCCACCTGCATCTTCTCCGGCGGAATCGACCAGCTCCTCATGTACGAGGAGGCGAGCAATGGCAACGTCACCTTCTCGATCAGCAACCTCAATGCGAACGTGCAGAAGACGTTCGACATGCACCTCAGCATGCGGTATAACGAAGTGGCGGGCGGAGCAGGCATCGCGTTCGCCGGCAACGGCACGTCCGTCCTCGGCAACGAGTTCATCGTCGCCGGCGCCGTGGAAGTGGGCGACAACGACTTCCGAATCGGCGCCTTCCTCGCGCTGCCAGTCGCGGTGCAGCTCGGCCCTGTCACCATCACCGGCGTAGGCGGCGGCTTCTTCTGGAATCCGCGCCCCGAACACCTGCAGATGGTGCGCGACGCGGCGTTTCCCTCGAACCAGACGATGGCCGCGAGCGCCCAGCTCTCCTACGAGCCGGCGCGCTTCGCGATCTTCCTCTACGGCCAGGCCCAGATCGTCAACAAGAAGGTCGCGGTGGGTCGCGCATTGCTGATGGCCACCGACCAGCAGTTCCGCCTGGATGCGAGCGTCGTGGTCCTCGACAAGCCCGGCACGATTACTGGCCGAGCGCAGCTCGTGATCGGGCTCCACAAGGGCTACGTGGAAGGCACGATCGACATCATCGCCGACCAGCCCCTCGTGGTGAAGTCGACCGGCAGCCTGCAGTTCTTCGCCTACAGCTCGAGCGCGTGGGGCATCCAGGGCGACGCGCAGATGGAGTTCCTCCCGGTCCCGAGCGGGAAGTCGATCCTGACGCAGAGTGCGCAGGCGGACTTCTTCATCGGGCCCAAGGGCTTCGTCGCCGGCCTTCGCATCGAGAAGTCGCTCTCGCTTTACAAGATCATCACGCTGAGCGGCGGCTTCGTTGGACGAGTCTGGTTCTATGATCCGGCGCCGAGCGCGTGGGGCGCGTACGCGGCGGTGCATGCGGAGGTGAGCGTCCTGTTCGGCGCGGCGAGTGCCTCCGGCCAGCTGGAGGGCGCGCTGATCGGATCGGGCGGGTCCATACCATCGCTCTACTGCGTGGGGACGCTGAGCGTGTCAGTGTTCTGGGTGGGCAGCTGGAGCGGAAGCGTGTGGGCGGCGGCAAAGTCGAGCGGGCTCTCGGGCGGGCTCGGTCGCGATGCCTCGCTCGACGCGGCGCTCGCCAAGGCCAAGCAGGTGCGCGACGAGATGGAGACGTCCAAGACGCAAGTGATGGCGGCGATGAACGAGGCGAAGGTCAGGTCCTTCGACCTCAAGCTCAGCGAGAGCGAGATGCTCGCCGTGTACACCGGCCTCAGCGCCCTGGCGAAGACGAGCGGGTTCAACTTCGTCAGCGTCCTGATGTTTTCCGAGAAGCTCGGCTTCGCGCTCGGCGGCGGCAGGAACGACTACGGCTACTACGATTGGTATGCCACCTTCCTGCGCAACGAGGGCGCGCCGGTCACGGATTCAGCGCAGGTCAAGACGCTGAAGAAGAACGCCGACGACCTCTGGGCATCGTCGCAGCGGCAGCAGTCGGATGTGGAGCCGAAGATCCGGGCGATCAACGCCACGCTTGCGCAGGTGGCAGAGGTGAAGCTGCCCGACGCACCGGGCAACCCGGTGCGCAACGTCTCGTTCGCCTCGCCCGTTGCGACTACGAGCGTGGTGAACGGCGACACGGTGAAGACACTCATCAGCGGCCCGCAGCTCGACATCGACCAGTCGACGGCGTCGCAGGCGGTGAGCAGCATGGAGGCGCACGACGGGGCGATGAAGGCACTCGCCGCCGAGGTGCTGCGGCAGGCGCAGGCCGAGGACGCGAGCCTGAAGCAGGTGCAGTCGGCGCTCAGCGCGTCGAGCGGATCGCTGCTCTCGATGATGGCGACGTACGCCTCGGCGCGCAGCGCGACCGAGCGGCTCTACACGCAGCAGCTGCAATACCTCGGCGCGGCCAAGCTCTGGGCGCGCGTGCGGCTGGCCGACCTGCAGCGGCGGAAGTCGGACGTGGCGGACATCCAGAACCAGGTCATCGGCATCTACCAGCAGCGGATGAATGGTGACGCCATGCAGAAGGTCTTCGCGATGACCCTGTCGCCGGTCACGACAGGCACGCTCAATCGCATCAAGCTGATGGGGTCGCTGACGGGCAATCCCCAGCTGGAGAAGGACTTCGGGACTGCGCTGGGCGCCTCCTACGGTAACAACACCTCCGTCGCGTTCCTGTCGGCACAGTACCTCAAGAGCGGCATGACGCTCTACTACAACGTGCCGGAGACCGGCGCCAAGGCGCAGCTGGCCATGCTCGACAGCAACATCGCGAGCGTGCAGCAGCAGGCGGCAGCGAAGCTCACGCCGATTCGTGAGTCGCACAACAAGCTGACGTGGGCCGCCGACGCGATCTTCCTCAACCAGGCGTCGCTGGCGGGACTTACGTACGACCTCTACGACCGTTACCTGGCGCTCGACCCCACCGGCGCTGGCGCCGCGGCGGCCACCGCCCGCAAGGCGGAACTGCTGCGCGGGATGAAGATGCCGACGGTCAATCCGGTGACGATCGCCGTGAAGACCACGGGCTGGGTTTCCGAGATCACCGCGAGCTGGTCGGGCTATCATCCCGATGGAATCACGGAATACCTCTACTGGGACAACGGCGGGGCCCCCTTCTCGCTCGGCGGTACCGGCACGTTCGTGGGCCTGCGGTCGTACCTCGATACGCCCATTTCATCGCTCAACAACCAGTACAGCTTCTCGGCTGCGGTGCGCGGTGGCCTTGGCTACCGCAACATGGTGAGCGCCAGCTATTCGGTGAGCTATCCGTCGGGGCTCGAGGTGCAGCAGCAGGGGGCGCCAACGGCTGATGTCTCGAACATCACGAAGGTCAGCACCACCACTACCACGGTGAGCTCGGCCGGCGACAAGACGCCGCCGAATGCGCCGCAGATCACGTTCAACGGTGCGGGTCGCGGTCCCACCGGCGAGCAGTGGATCAAGCCGGGGTCGAAGGTGAAGGCGAACTGGTTCGCGTACGACAACGAGTCGGGCATCTCCGAGTACCAGCTCGCCGTCGGCACCACCGCACAGGGAACCGACATCTCGAACTGGGAGAGCATGGGCGGCCGCACCGACCGGCAGCTCAACGACATCAACATCTCGAACGGCAAGATGGTGTTCGTGTCGGTGAAGGCGACGAACGGCAACGGGATCGTGAGCGCCATCGGCAGCTCAGGCGGCCTTCGCATCGATGCGAAGCCGCCGGTGCTCGGCCCCATCGAGCTGGTGCCGGTCGTCGCGCCGCCCACGCCCACCACGCTCGCGAACACGGTGAGCAGCTGTTACTCACAGCAGCAGAACAACAACGGCGGCGGGTGGGGCGGGAACTTCAACAACAACTTCAACAACAACAACAACGCCAACTTCAACTATCCCACGGTGACCGTGAAGCTTCCGCAGGTCACCGACGAGTCGGGCGTGCAGTACTGGATGTGGCACCTCTCGAACCAGCCGGATACCGTGGTTTCGAACCAGTGGACCAACATCTACGCGCCGCAGATGAACGGGAACACGATCACGATCATGGGCTATCCGCTCAGCTACACGGATCCCGTGTACCTGATGCTGGCCGGGAGCGATTACGCCGGGAATGTCACGGTGACGCAGTACGGGCCATTCAAGGTGCCCGACCCGACGCTGCCGACCTCGCCGGGAGTCTGCACGACCTCGTCCCAGCAGGGCGAGCTCTACGTCGTCATGAACTCGAAGGCCGAGGACCCGGAGTCCTCCATCTCCGGCTACCAGGTTCGCATCACCAAGGACGGCAAGGTGGTGCAGGACTGGCCCGCGGCGGGCACGATCCAGTTCACCGCCGACAACGGCTCGACCAAGGTGTACACCGCGCCGACCGACGGCAGCTTCGACGTGGACGTTCGCGCGGTGAACGGGGCCGGCATGGCCGGCGCCGCCGTGCGCTCCGGACCGATCGCACTCGACCGCACGCCGCCCTCTGCGCCCACCTGGACCGACAAGAGCGAAGCGCCGGTGGACTACGTCTATGAATGGCAGATGGATGACTACTGGTACCATCCCGTGCAGACCGACCCGGGCAAGATCGCCGGCGTGCTCACCTTCGGCGCCGACGCGCAGAGTGGCGTGGACCGCACCGAGGTCGCCATGGGCTTCTCGCCGGATGACCAGGGCATGATGGGCTGGCAAAACGTGACGAACATGCAGAATGCGCACGTCACCGGCAATTCGGCGGACGTCGTCATTTACGAGCAGCAGCCCTATGGCTGGAATCGCGATCCCAACACCGAGTACTACGTGTTCTTCCGCAGCGTGAACAAGGCGGGGCTCACGAGCGCGACGACCATGGTCAGGATGAAGATGCCGAAGGCGATCAAGAAGAAGTACTCATGGTGAGCCGTCGCCTGTTGGGGCGCATCACCGCGCTCGCGGCACTGGCCGCGGGAGCGCGCATCGCGGGCGCGCAGGCTCCCGCGCGTCCGCCACTCCTCGCCGTGGCGAAGGGCGACTCCGTCCGCATCTACCTCCTCACGCCGCCGCCCAGCTTCCAGGGCTACAACGTGTACGGGGGACCCGTCGGTAGCGCCATGACGCTGCTCACGCCCGAGCCCGTACGCCCGGTGCGAAACCCGATGATCGCCGCGGGCATGCTGGGCATGGACCGCGAGCCGGTGATGCATGCGCTCGACGTCACCGACGAAGGCGCCATGTTGCACAAGCTCGAGGCCGACCAGTTCGCGAGTGGCGTACTCGGCTTCCTCTATCCGAGCGTGTCCACCATGCTCGGAAGGCTCTGGACCACCGGTGGACTGAGGTCCGGCGGCGACTACGCGTATCGCGTGGAGTTCGTGGACCTGCAGGGCAAGCCTACGTCGCAGTCGGCGCAGGCACGCATCCACATCGCGGACATTCCGGTCGCACCGCCCACCGCCCCTCGCGCGGCGGTTACCGATCGCACGGCGGAGTTCACCTGGAGCTATCCCGCGCATCGCGGCAACTCCGACGACCTCGCCTTCGGCTTCAACGTCTATCGCGCTACGGGCTCCACGGCGCCGGTGCTCGTCACGCCGAGCCCGCTCCTGCGTGACGAGACCAAGCCGGCGCTGTTCAAGGATCCCGACCTGCCGCTCGGCGTGTCGTACAGCTACACCGTGCGCGCCGTGGACGTCGTGGGTCGCGAGAGCGTGCCCACCGCGCCCGTGTCGGTGATCGCGCGCGACAAGATTCCCCCCGCGTCGGCGCTCAAGCTCGTGGGCGAGGCCGGTGACCGGCGCGTGTCGCTCGTGTGGCCGCAGGCCCCCGAGCCCGATGCCGCCGGCTACCATGTGGAGCGCTCGAAGGGGCTCGACAAGCCGTACCTGCGCATCACCACGAAGCTGATCGCGGTCGAGAAGCCGAGCTATACCGACAGCACGCTATCCGGCGGCACGCAGTACTTCTTCCACATCGTCACGGTGGACTCGAGCGGCAACGAGAGCAAGCCGAGCAACCCGGTGTCCATGCTGCCGGTCGATCGCGACCCGCCGACCGCGCCCACGCTCGTGAAGGCGGCGCTTGCGCCGAAGCACACGCTGCAGGTCTCATGGACCGCGTCAACGTCGCCCGACGTCATCGGCTACTATGTGCTGCGCGGGGAAAGCAGGAGCGTCATGTCACGCATCACCGACAAGCCGCTCGCAGTGGCCACCATCCACGACATCGGCCCCGACTCCATCGGGCTCGTGGCCGGCCACAAGTACTACTACTCGGTGATCGCGCTGGATGGCGCGTTCAACGAGTCGCCCGCCGCGCTGGCCGACATCGTGATTCCCGACGACGTGCCCCCTGGCGCGCCCACCGGGTTCCACGCCGAGAACGTGCTGGGGCGACGCGTGGACCTCGGGTGGAGCGCGAGCCCCGCGCTGGACGTCGTGAGGTACGTGGTAGAGCGCGTGGACAGCGCTGGCACGGTGAAGCCGCTGGCACTCGTGAAGGTGAGCGCCGAGCGCGCGGCGCGTGACACCGCCGTGAAGCACGGCCGTACCTATCACTACCGCGTGATCGCGGTGGACTCGGCCGGCAACAAGAGCGTGCCGGCGGAGGACAGCGTGACCTTCGGCACCGCCACGCCGCCGCCCGCGCCGCGCAATGCGTATGCGCGCAAGGCCGCGGACGGCGTGACCGTGCATTGGGAACGCGTGGTGAGCCCGGAACTCGCGGGATACCAGGTGTATCGCAGCAGCCTGCCCACCGGCGTGTTCGAGTTGGTCACGCCGAAGCCGATCTCGGTGCTGTCGTTCGTGGACAAGGGAGCGAGCGCCACGATGTACTATCGCGTGCGCGCCGTGGACATCAGCCACAACTCGAGTGCGCCGAGTCCGGCGGTGCGGGTGCCGATTCAGTGATGCGTGCATGGCGTGTTGGCGGATTCGTCGCGGTCGTGTCGTTCGCGGTGGCGCCGGTGCATGCGCAGCCGGTGGCCGGGGGCGACAGCCTGCGGCTCGCGCGCGCTCTGCGCACGTCCATACGCGAGGTGGCGAAGCTGGAGCAGGCGAGCCTGGGCGTGATGTCCACGAAGCAGACGTCGAAGACCGTGAAGTCTGCGCGTGCCACGCTGGATGCGAAGGACAAGGCGACCGCGAAGATGACGGCGCTGCTCGACACCGTGGTGTTCCAGCGGCCGTGGGGCGAGCACGAGCTCGACCTGCTGAAGCGCGACTACCCGGGCGCACTGTTGCTCGACAGATACGCGGCGGACGTCGCCGAGAAGCATGGCCGGCTGCCCGAGGCGATCGAGGGGTATGCGCGGCTGCTGCGGATGGATGCGACCGACGTGAACCTCCAGGTGAAGTACGCGCAGCTGCAGATGGCGGCGGGGAACAGGGCGGAGGCGGTGCGTGGCTTCTCGCGCGCGCTGGAGCTCTCGCCTGATTCGGCCACGGCGTATGGCGCGCTGGTGCGGTTGCACGAGTCGGACGGCACGATGGACGACCTGCTGACGCGCATCAGGCGGCTGCGAATACTGAAGCCCGATTCGAAGGTCGTGATCGAGCACGAGGTGGACCTGCTGCACCGGCTGGGCAGGAGCAGGGAAGCGGATTCGGTGGCGAAGTCCCTTGCGGAGAAGCACCCATGAAGAGTCGCGCGATCGTGGTCGCATCCCTCGTGCTGCTGGCCGGCGCGCGCCTGCAGGGACAGGTGTTGCCGGGTTCGTCGGCGACGCCCGGTCCGATGGTGGCGGGCCCTTCCATCTGGCAGCGGCTCCCGGTCACCGCGAGCGGTGCGGTGCAGGTATCGAGCGAGCTCTATCGCCACAGCAGCGGCGTGGACCAGCGCCGCCCGGGCGCGAGCTGGCGCATCTCGATGAGCCCCTCGCTGCGGCTGTTCAACCAGGTGGGCATGGGCACGGAAGTGCTGCTGTCGAGTGAGGGCTCGCAGGTGCGCCAGAGCGTGGACCAGGTGGGGCTCAATCCCACGTACAAGTGGGCGACGTTCCACATCGGCGACTTTGCGCGCGACTACTCCAGCTACACGCTGCAGGGCACGCGACTGCGCGGCTTCGGCGTGGACCTCAAGCCGGGGATCTTCCAGTTCTCCGTGCAGGGCGGTCAGGCGCAGCGCGTGGTCGCGCAGGGTGGCGATGGCGCGGCCTACAAGCGCTCGATGTTCGGCGCGTCGCTCGGCATCGGTCGCGACGGCGGCAATCACTTTGCACTCACGATGCTCAAGGCGAAGGACGATCCGAACTCCCTCTCGCAGCACCTGGTGAACATCGACACGACATTCACCGACACGGCGCTCATCGCCGACCCGCTGCGCTTCGCGACGAGCCCGCAGGAGAACCTGGTGGTGGGGATGGAGACGGACCTGGGCTTCTTCCAGAACATCCTGCACTTCACGGGGCAGGTGGGCGCGTCGCTGTTCACGCGCGACCTCCGCAGCCAGACGGTGGGCGACGCCGGCGTTGGCGCGCTCGGCCCGGTCTCCACGCTGCAGCCACTGCGCCTCTCGACCAGCGGCGACAAGGCGATGCAGGGCCAGATCGAGCTGCGCTTCCAGCGCTTCGGCATCCGCGGAGGCTACGAGGACATCGGCGCGGGCTACACGTCGCTCGGCCTGCCGTACCTGATCAATGATCGCCGCGGATTCAACGTGGGCGGCAACGTGAACCTGTTCAGCAACCGCATTTCGCTGGCGGCCGAGACGCGCGCGCAGGCGAACAACCTGCTGGGGCAGAAGGTGGCGCGCACGGACCGCAACAACAGCATGATGAGCGCGGTGTTCGCGATCACGCCGAGCCTGATGATGGCGAACACGGTGGTGCTGAGCACGGCGGGGACCACGAAGTCGGACGCCGCCCCCGGACTGGACATGCACACGATGGCGGTGACGTCGACCATCACGAATCGGATGACGGTGTTCGCGCGACCGACTGCGATCTCCCTGACGTACGCGTTCCAGGACTCCAAGGATCACGAGGTCGGGTCGGTGGTGCCCGGCAGCACGGGCAACAACATCACGGCGAGCATCACGACCTCGGTGAACCAGTTCGTCTCGGCGGGGCCGTCGCTGTCGATCGTGAATAACTCGACGGGCGGGCAGAAGGGCGAGAACAACGTGCTGCTCGGCATGACGGGCCGCGCGAGGCTGCTGGCGGGGCAGCGGCTGGCGCTCACGGGGAACGTGTCGAACACGTTCTCGTCGGGTCGGTCTGTGAGGGCGATGAAGGCGGATGCGAGTTATCCGGTGTTCTGGGAGACGAAGCTCGCGATCGGCGCGCGGCACACGGCGTACTCGGCGTTCGCGACCAAGCCGGCGTTCAATGAATCGTTCCTGACGATTGGGATGACGAGGTCGTTGACGTCGCGCTGAAGTCATCCTGAGCGCACTGTCTGTCATCCTGAGCGAAGCGAGGGATCTGCCGTTGCAGTTCCGCTGTCGTCACTGAAACGACCTCACGGCAACTGCCTTGAGCCACGGGTTTCACTGGCGCGCTGCGCGCGCGACACTGGCTCCGTTGCGCTACTGCATGGGCCTGGTGACGGGGCTGGCGAGTTTCTTTGATTGCCACTACCGCCCGGTGCGGAGCCCCGGGTCATCCTGAGCGAGTTCGTTGTCATCCTGAGCGAAGCGAGGGATCTGCCGTTGCAGTCTTGGTCACTGAAACGACCGAACAGCAACTGCCTCGAGCCACGGGTTTCACCGGCGCGCTGCGCGCGCGACACGGTAAAGCACCAGGGTGAATTGTTTGGGTGCGGGAGGAGAGGACAGGGAGCCGTATCATGCCGCATGGAAGAATCCACTCCCCGCTCCGGCGGACTGATACTGGGCGGATTGTCCGGTGTCGTGTTGCAGTCGTTCTACACCGTGTACAATGCCCTGCCGTACGGGCTCCTCGAGTCGGTCTATCGCAATGCGATGGTCGTCGAGATCAAGAGCCGCGGTTTTTACTGCGAAACCGAATACCCGGTGCAGGCGAGCTACAAGGGAGTGGCGATAGGCGAGTTCCACCTCGACCTGCTGGTTGCGAAGCAGCTCGTGGTGGAGCTGAAGGTGGCGAAGCGAATCCACCCCCGGCACGAGGCGCAGCTGCTGAATTATCTCATCCTGAGCCGCCGGCCGGTGGGCCTGCTTCTGAACTTCGGCCCAACCCCACAAAAAAGAAGGATGGTCGGCCCCGCAGCGAGGGGCATGCAATAGCGCGACGTAGCCAGTGTCGGCGCGCGCAGCGCGCCCAGTGCAACCCGTGGCTCAAGGCGGTTGCAGTGTGGCAGTTCCAGTGGGCCCGGGCGCACGACCGCCTAACGGTCCCCCCAACTCCTTGCCCCCACTATATTTAGGGGATGAAGGTCGGCTTCCTCACCCTCGGCTGCGACAAGAATACCGTCGACACGGAACGCTATCTGGCCGACCTGGCCGATCGCGGGCTCGAGCCGACCTCCGTGATGGAGGAGGCCGACATCATCCTCGTCAACACCTGCGGCTTCATCGACGCCGCCAAGCGCGAGTCAATCGATGCGATTGTCGAGGCCGGGGCGCTCAAGGTGACCGGCAACGCCAAGGCGGTCGTCGCCGTCGGCTGCATGGTCCAGCGGCACAAGGCCGAGCTCCAGGAGGCCCTCCCGGAGGTCGACCTGTTCCTCGGCTCCTCCGAGATGGACCGCCTGATCCCCGAGCTTGCGGCTCGCGGCTTCATCGATGAAGCGCCGGTGATTCACCCCGGCGTGCGCCTGTTCAGCGGCGACGTCCCCCACATCCGCTACCTCAAGATCAGCGAGGGGTGCGACCACGGGTGCGCGTTCTGCGCGATCCCGCTCATGCGCGGCAAGCATCGCTCGTTCACCATGGACGACGTGGTGCGCGAGGCGCAGCTGCTCGAGGCGCAGGGCGCGCGCGAGCTCAACCTGGTCGCGCAGGACCTCGCGCACTGGGGCCGCGACCTGCGCGACGACAAGCGCGGCCTCGCCGAGCTGCTCGAGGCGCTCGTCGAGCACACCGGCGTCCCCTGGTTCCGGATGCTCTACCTCTACAGCTCGGGGATCACGCCGCGCCTGCTCGAGGTGATGGCGCGCGAGTCGCGCATCCTGCCCTACCTCGACATGCCCATGCAGCACGCCAGTGACGCGGTGCTCAAGCGGATGCGTCGCCCCGAGCGTGAGGCGACCATTCGCGAGCGCGTGGCCACGGTGCGGCAGGTCGTTCCCGACATCGCGATTCGCACCACCTGCATCGTGGGCTTTCCGGGCGAGACCGACGCCGACTTCGACACGCTGATGCGCTTCATCGAGGAAGTGCAGTTCGAACGCGTCGGCGCGTTCACGTACTCGCCGCAGGAGGGGACGAAGGCCGCCGAGATGGAGGACGACGTCCCCGACGAGGTGAAGCGCGAGCGCCTCGAGCGGCTGACCGAGCTGCAGCGCTACATCACGGCCGAGCGCTACGAGCAGCGCATCGGGCGGACGGTGCGCGCGATGGTGGATCGCATCGAGGACGACGGCGTCGTGCAGGGGCGCACCATCTGGCAGGCTGATGACGTGGACGGCGTGACCCGCGTGGATGGCGCTGAGGACCTGCGTCCGGGCACGATCATCGATGTGGCGCTGCAGGATGTGGAGGACGATTACGACTTCGCGGCTTCACTGGTGCGCGTGGTGTCGACGCCTGCGCTCGCGCCGAAAAAGAGTCGCGCGCTTCCGATGATGGGTGGCGGGTCGATTGGGTCGTTTGGGCGGTAGCTCGACCACAAACACAACAGCAACTGCAACTGCTCATGACACGGATTTCACGGGGTCATCGCTGCGCGATGCCCACACGGATGCGATCCGTGTGGCGCGCGAGCGCGCGCCCAGTGAAATCCGTGTCTCGAGTTGTTCGCAGTTGTTTTGTTGATCTCGCGCGCCTTTCATGACCCGCTCCGCCGAGATCATGCAGCGCGCCCGCGCGCTCTTCCCCGGCGGCGTGAACTCTCCCGTGCGCGCGTTCGGCGGCGTCGGCGGCGAGCCGTTCGTGGTGGAGCGCGGCGAAGGGGCGCGCATCTGGGACGTGGACGGCCGCGAGTACCTCGACTACGTACTCTCGTGGGGCCCGCTCGTGCTCGGCCACGCCGCACCGGTGGTGCTCGACGCGTTGCGCGACACGATGGAACGCGGCACGTCGTTCGGCATCCCGACGGAGCTCGAGGTGCGACTCGGCGAGTGCATCACGCAGCGCATGCAGCACATCGAGATGCTGCGCTTCGTGTCGAGCGGCACTGAGGCGACCATGAGCGCGCTGCGGCTCGCGCGCGCCGCCACCGGGCGCTCGCGCGTGCTCAAGTTCGACGGCTGCTATCACGGCCACGCCGACGCGTTCCTCGTGCGCGCGGGGTCGGGCGTCGCAACGCTCGGGTTGCCGAACTCTCCGGGCGTGCCTGATGCGGTCGCGTCGCTGACGCTCACCGCGCCGTACAACGACCTCGCCGCGCTGGCTGCCGTGGCGACGCGACACGGCAACGACCTCGCCGCGATCATCGTCGAGCCGGTCATCGGCAACGCCGGGTTCATTCCGCCCGATCTGGGATTCCTCCCCGCGCTGCGCCAGGTGGCCGACCAGACCGGCGCGCTGCTGATCTTCGACGAGGTGATGACGGGATTCCGCATCGCGCCGGGCGGCGCCACCGAGCGCTTCGGCGTGACGCCCGACCTCGTGACGCTCGGCAAGGTGATCGGCGGGGGACTGCCGGTTGCCGCATATGGCGGGCGACGCGACTTGATGGAGCAGGTCGCGCCGACCGGGCCTGTGTACCAGGCGGGGACGCTCAGCGGGAATCCGCTCGCGATGGCGGGTGGGCTGGCGACGCTCACTGCGTTGACGCCGGAGCTGCATGCGCGCATCGAGCGTCGCACGGCTTCCCTCGTGATGGGGCTGCGAGAGATCGCGGCGCGTCGCGGGGTCCCGTTCACGGCGGATCACGCGGGGTCGATGTTCGGGTTCTTCTTTCGCGCCGAGCCGGTGAGGTCGTTCGCGGACGCGAAACAGGCGGACGTCGAGCTGTTCAAGCGGTTCTTCCATGCGGCGCTCGAGCGTGGGGTGTATCTCGCGCCGAGTGCGTTCGAGGCGGGTTTCCTCTCGGCGGCGCATGGGGATGCGGAGATTGCGGCGACCATCGAGCGGCTCGATGAGGCGCTGGGGGCGGCGCTGTGAACGGCAGATCCCTCGCTTCGCTCAGGATGACAGCGGGGGCGCTCCCGACGAAGGCCTGCAGTCGTCCTGAGCGTCAGCGAGGGACCTGACGTTGTCGTTAACGCTCGCGGTTCCTCCAAACCAATGACAGAGCGCGTAGCGCTTCCGCATCCTTGCTCGAGCCAGCGGGCCCGCGGGCCTGCGGGCCTGCCGTTTCGTAACGGCAGATCCCTCGCTTCGCTCAGGATGACGGCGGGGGCGCTCAGGATGACGGCGGTGCTCATCGTCGCCTGCGCGCCCTCCCCCGCGCCTCGACCCGTGGCAGCTCCTGCCCCGAGCCACGCCACCTCCCCGCGCCCTGAACTCAAGCGCGACGTAGGCGACCGCACCATCCGCGTGCTCCTCGCCCCTGGCCTCACGCCGAGACTCTCCGCCAGCACCGCCTGGCGCCTCTACGAATCCGACGGCGTCTCCCTCTCGGCGCGCGGCCTCGCGAGCGAGTCCTGGAAGCTCGAGCGCGACGGGCGGCGCATCCGCGCGATTCGCCCTGATGGGGTGGTCACCATCTGGCAGTCCGCGCTCGTTGCGCGCGTGGTCGACGCGGGCTTCGTGACGTTCAACAACCGCCGATATCGCGGCGACATTCGGGTGTCGTCGAGCGACAGCGGATTCGTCGTGGTCAACACCGTCACAATCGAGGATTACCTGCGCGGCGTGGTGCCGGCCGAGATCGGGCGCAACCGACCCGCCACCGAGTCGGCCGCCGTCCAGGCGCAGGCTGTCGCCGCCCGCAGCTACGCGTACACGCACCTGGTCGAGGGCGCGCGCGTGTGGGACGTCACCGCCGGCACGCAGGACCAGGTCTACGATGGCGTCGAGGGTGAGGCGGTCGTCAGCAACACCGCCGTGGACGCCACGCGCGGCCTCGTGCTCCTCTACGCCGGCCGCGTCGTGAATGCGCCCTTCCACTCGACCTGTGGCGGGCAGACGGCCGAGGCGCCCGAGGTCTGGCGCGCGGTGGGGGAGCCGTACCTGCGCCGGGTCTCGGACCGGATCCCGGGCACGGCCGACCGCTTTTACTGCGACGCCGCCCCCCGCTTTCGCTGGACGAAGACCATCGAGGGAGCTGAGCTGAACGCCGCCATGGACGCCTACCTCAAGACGTACACGGTGGTGCCCGGCGGGCACCCAGGGCGCGTCCGCGACATACGCGTGCTGAACACGACGCCCAGCGGCCGCGTCGCGCAGATGGCGGTCGAGACCGATCGCGGCAGCTTCCTGGTGCGCGGCAACGACACGCGCTACGTGCTGCGCACGCTGGGTGGCGAGATCCTCAACAGCACGTATTTTTCCGCGGTGGCGGAGCAGGGGCCAGACGGCTCGCTGGCCCGCCTCGTGGTCCGCGGCAGCGGGTACGGGCATGGCGTCGGCATGTGCCAGTGGGGCGCCATCGGCCGCGCGCGCGCGGGACAGGACGTTCGCACCATCCTTCAGGCCTACTACCCCGGCACGGAGCTCGGGACGGTCAACTGATGAAAGACTCAGGCGTTCGCATCGGGCTCGTGGGCGTCGGCGCGGTCGCGCAGCGCGCGTACCTGCCGATCTTCACGAAGATGAAGGGCGTGGAAGTGCGCGCGCTCTGCGACAACGACGGACTCTCCGCGCGCGCGCTCGCCGACCGCTTCGGCGTGCCCGACGTCTTCACCGACATCGACGAGCTGCTGGACCTCGAGGAGCTCGACGCGGTCGTCATCGCGACGCCGAACCACCTGCACGAGCCACATGTCCTCTCGGCGCTTCGCGCGGGTGTGCATGTGCTCTGCGGCCGGCCGCTCGCGCTCAGCACGCGCGGTGTCGAGCGCATCATTGCGCTGGCCAAGAAGACGGGCAAGCACGTGATGATGGACAACCCCCAGCGCTATCGCGCCGACGCCCAGGGACTCGCGCGCTTCGTGCAGGGCGGCGAGCTCGGCAAGCTCGTCTCCATTCGCGCGGGACTCTCGCATCCGCGCGGGAGCATCGAGGGATGGCGCACGCGCCGCGCCGAGAGTGGCGGCGGCGCGTTCATGGAATACGGGCTGCCGATCCTCGACCTCGCGCTGTGGATCGCCGACTTCCCCGAGCCGGAGCGCGTGCACGCGCACATGCAGCGGGCGCGCGGCGCGAGCGCGGTGGAGGACACCATGCTGGTGCACCTCGTGACCGCCAAGGGCTTCGACCTGGTGATCGACGTCAACTGGGGCGTGGTGACGGACGAGGAGCGCGACTGGTTCGACGTGACCGCCAGCGCGGGGAGCGCGCGCCTCTCGCCGCTGCGCGTGTTCAAGGAGATGAGTGGCCGCTCGGTGAACGTCTCGCCGAGCGGCGCGACGAGCCGCGAGGGATGGTTCCTGCAGAGCTACCGCGCCGAGCTCGCGCACTTCGTGGCAGTGGTGCGCGGCGAGGTGGAGTACGAGCCGCCCGAGGACCAGGTGACGCTCTCGCGCGTGGTCGAGGCGGTGTACAAGTCGGCCGAGGACGGCAAAGAGATCCGGCTGTGAGCGAGGGCGAAGCCGAGGTAGTGCGTGCGGGCGGGCGACGCCTGCGCCCCACGCGCGACGAGGCGGTGGCCGCGGCGGCGAGCGCTGCGCTGTTCGCGCTGGCGTTTCCACCGCTCGGGTTGCTCGGCCCCGCGTTCCTGTGCCTGGTGCCGATGGCCGTGTTCCTGGCTCGGCAGGCTGACGCCGGCGCTTCGGCGCGCGTAGGTGTTCGCGTCGCGTTCTGGTTCGGGATTCTCGGCTACGGCGCGAACGTCTACTGGATAGCATCTGCCCTGAGCATCTACACCAAGCTCGCGATCCTCGGCTACTTCGGCGCGCTGGTGGTGATGGCGGTGATGACCGCGCTGTGGGGTGGCGCGTATGTGATTACGCGGCGCCGGACCGGATGGGCACTCGCGCTGCTGCTGCCCCTGACGTGGGTGGCGCATGAGATCGCGATCGACTATCTGCCCGACCTCGCGTTTCCCTGGCTGCCGCTCGGGTTGAGCACCGCGCAGTTCCCGGTGGTTGCGCAGCTGGCGGACATCTCGGGAATTCGCGGCGTGAGTTTCTGGATTGCCGCGGTGGCGGGGACGTTGGCGGACATGTTCATCGCGCGCCGCGTGCTCAAGCGGCAGATGCTCGGAATTGTGGTCACGGTGGCGGCCGTGGTCGGCTACGGCCTGCATCGCCTGTCGAGCATCGAGCTCCACAAGCTCGCCCCGATCGCGGTCATCCAGCCCAACGTCCCGCAGCAGGACAAGTGGCTCGAGACCAACCAGGGCAAGATCTCCGGGATGCTCGCCGCCGGCACGCGACAGGTGCTCGCGAACAGTCATCCCACGCTGATTCTCTGGCCCGAGGTGAGCCTGCCGGACTTCCTCTTCCGTCACCCGGAGTGGAAGGACACCCTGTCGACGCTCGCGACGCAGGGGCACTCGGCCCTCCTCGCGGGAATCATCGACCTGCAGTTCCGCACGCAGGAAGATTACGACTACTGGAACGCCGCCATCCTCATCGACTCTACCGGCGGCGCAACGCAGCGCATCTACCACAAGGGCAAGCTCGTGCCGATCGTCGAGCGCGTGCCCTTCTTCAACCCGCGCTGGTTCACCTTCCTCGGCCGCTACTTCGGCGGGTACGGTCGCGGCGGCGAGCCCGTGCTCTTCCACGCGGGCGACGTGAAGTTCGGTGTGCTGATCTGCTACGAGTCGATCTTCCCCCGCGTCAGTCGCGAGTACAAGCGCGAGGGCGCGAACCTGCTCGTGAACATCACGAACGACGCATGGTTCGGCCGCAGCCTCGCTCCCTGGCAGCACCTGGCGCACCTGCGCATGCGCGCGATCGAGAACCGGCTGCCTGTCGCGCGCTCGGCCAACACGGGAATCAGCGGCTGGATCGATCCGCTCGGACGCGTGCGGGCCGCGACGGACATCTTCGTGCCCGCGGCGCAGACGTACGATGTGGAGACGACGGACGCGGTGTCGCCGTACGTGAGGTTCGGTGACTGGGTCAGCTTGCTGAGCGTCATCGGAACGGTTGCGATTGTCGCGATGGGATTCAGGAAGAATCGCGTGCCGAGCATCGAGGCGTGACCTGGCACGTCGGGGTGGATGTCGGGGGGACGTTCACGGATCTCGTGGCGGTGGATGCGAAGGGAAGGGCGGTGGCGTACAAGGTTCTCAGTACTCCGGCTGACCAGAGTGTGGGGGTTGAACAAGCGATACGACTTCTCAATCATCCTGAGCGCAGCGAGGGATCTGCCGTTGCCGTTGCAGTTGCCCGCTTCGTCCACGGCACCACGGTCGCCACGAACACGCTGTTGGAGCGCAACGGCGCCCGAGTAGTCCTCTGCCTCACCGAGCACTTCACCGACCTCCTGGAACTCCGCCGCCAGGACCGCGCCTCGCTCTACGACCTCACAGTGCACCACCCCGCGCCGCTGGTCCCGCGCGAGATGATCGTGGCCGTTCCCGAGCGCATGACTCCTTCGGGCGCCCTCGTCTCGCTTTCCGGTGCCGCCGCCGCCAGCGTCGCCGAGCAGGTCGCCGCGCTCAACCCGGACATCGTCGCGATCTCGCTCCTCCACTCCTACGCGCACCCCGCGCACGAGACGCAACTCGCCGACGCGATCCACGCCCGCCTCCCGGACGTGGACGTCGTCACGAGCCACGAGGTCTTCCCAGAGATACGCGAGTACGAGCGCACCTCGACCACTGCCGCCGAGGCCTACCTCCGCCCGCGCGTCTCGACGTACCTGCGCAACCTGGCCGAGCGCGTTATGGAGCTCGGCCTCCCCGCACCCGGCGTGATGACGTCGAGCGGCGGCATGCGCACCGCCGCCGATGCGTCGCGCGCCGCTGCGCGTCTCGCGTTGAGCGGTCCTGCGGGAGGAATCGTCGGCGCCGCTGCGACCGCTCGCGCCGCCGGCATTCGCAACGCGCTCACGATCGACATCGGCGGCACGAGCGCCGACGTCGGGCTGATCCTCGATGGCCATCCCCTCGTCGAGCCCGGCGGCGCCATCGCGGGCGTGCCCCTCGCGCTGCCGCGCGTGCTCGTCGAGACGGTGAGCGCCGGCGGTGGCAGCATCGCGTGGGTCGATGACGGAGGCGCCCTGCGCGCCGGTCCGCGCTCGGCCGGTGCGGTTCCTGGTCCCGCGGCGTTCGGGCGCGGCGGCACCGAAGCCACGGTGACTGACGCGCACGTCGTGCTCGGCCACATCTCGGCGTCGCGCATGAGTGGCGGCGTGCAGCTCGACGCGGCCGCCGCGCACGCCGCGATCGGCCGCGTGGCTGCGCAGCTCGGCGAGACACCCGAGCGCACCGCGCGTGCGATCATCGCGACAGCCGATGCCTCCATGGCGCGCGCGCTGCGGCGCGTGAGCGTGGAGCGCGGCGTGGACCCGCGCTCCTGCGTGTTGCTCGCCTTCGGCGGTGGCGGGCCGCTCCACGCCTGTGGGCTGGCCGAGCAGCTGGGCATGACGCAGGTGTTCGTGCCGCCGTTCGCAGGCGTACTGAGCGCGCTCGGACTGGCGGTGACGGCCGAGCGACGCGAGGCGATGCAGAGCGTCGGCAAGTCACTGGGCGACATGGAAGATCACGCGCTCACTGCCCTGCGCGCGTCGCTGCACGGCATGGTGGATGCGCCCGAGGAGTGGACTCGCGAGAGCCTGGTGCGCGCGCGATTCGTGGGGCAGGGGCATGAAATCGACGTCCCGCTGCTCGAGGGCGACTCGCTCGAGCTGCTGGCTGCACGCTTTCTCGAACGGCACGAGGCGCGCTACGCGTTCGTGCTCGGTCGCGACATCGAGATCGTCAGTGCGCGCCATGCAGCGTTCGGCGAGCCGATCACGATCGACACAAGCCGCGACGGATCCGAGAACGATGCCGAGCATGCGACCGTCCTCGTGGCCGACGGGTGGACCGCACGCGAGCTCCAGTCGGGCGGAATGATCCTCGAGCGCAGCGCGCAGTCCTCAGCCCCTCAGCTCCCCAGCACCTCAAACCTGAGTCTCGCGGTCATGTCGAACGCGTTCTCGATGATCGCCGAGGAGATGGGTGCGGTGTTGACTCGCGGCGCGCTCAGCCCGAACATCCGCGAGCGCAAGGACGCGAGCGCCGCGCTGTTCGATGCAAAGGGCCGGATGGTCGCGCAGGCCGCGCACATTCCCGTGCACCTGGGCGCGATGCCTGAGGCGGTGGCGGCGGTGATGGCGCGCGACCCGATGCCGGGCGACGTCTTCATCCTCAACGACCCGTATCACGGCGGGTCGCACCTGCCCGACCTGACACTGATCGAGGCCATCGCTAGTTACGACGGGCAAGCCATCCTGGGCTTCGCTGCGGTACGTGCTCACCACGCCGACGTCGGCGGCATGAGTCCCGGCAGCATGCCGCAGGGCGCCACGGAGCTCGTCCAGGAAGGCCTCATCCTCCCGCCCGTGCGCCTCGTGCGCCAGGGCGGGCTCGACCAGGACATGCTCAGCGTCGTCCTTGCGAATGTCCGCACGCCGCAGGAGCGCATGGGCGACCTCAAGGCACAGCTCGCGGCGTGCACCGCCGGCGCCAATGGCTGGCGCGCGCTCATCGCACGCGAGGGCGCCGAGCGGATCGAGCAGGGCATTCACGCCGTCCTCACGTACACCGAGCGTCGCGCTCGCGCCTGCATCCGCGCGCTCGGCGACATCAGCGGAGCAGCCGAGGATGCCCTGGAGGGCGATGGCGTGAGCGACGGAGACGTCGCCGTGAAATGCGCAGTGAGCGTGGAAGATGGCGACACGCTCGTGGTCGACCTTACCGGCAGTGCGCCGCAGGTCCCCGGCAACGTGAACTGTCCCCTCGCTGTCGCGCGCGCCGCGGCGGTGTTCGTGCTGCGCACGCTGATGGACGACGACGTCCCCACCAACGACGGCATCGCCCGCGCCATCCGTCTCATCGCCCCCGAGCGCTCGGCCGTCAATGCGCAGTGGCCCGCAGCGGTCGCGGCGGGGAACGTCGAGATGAGCCAGCGGATCACCGACACGATCTTCCTCGCGCTCGCGAACGCCGGCGTCGCCGTGATCGCGCAGGGGCAGGGCACCATGAACAACATCACCTTCGGCGGCGCGGGGTGGACGTTCTACGAAACGCTGGGCGGCGGCCAGGGCGCGTCCGAAAAGGGCGACGCGCCCAGCGCCGTGCACGTCGGGATGAGCAACACGCTCAACACGCCGATCGAGAGCCTCGAGCGCGCGTATCCCATGCGCGTCGCCGAGTATTCACTGCGCGCGGGCTCGGGCGGCGCGGGCGCGCATCGCGGCGGAGATGGCCTTACGCGCCGATACGAGGTGCTCGCGCCATGCACGGTGACACTGCTCACCGAGCGGCGACGTCATGCACCGCAGGGTGCCGCGGGCGGCGCACCCGGCGCAACGGGCCACAACCTGCTGAACGACACCGAGCTCCCTCCCAAGTGCCGGCGCGAGCTGAAGGCCGGCGACGTGGTCACCATGCAGACGCCGGGCGGGGGAGGCTCGGGCAGGTGAGCTACGAGATTCGCGCCGCCACGATTGCGGATGTCGCCACGATCCTGCACCACCGGCGCGCGATGTTCACCGACATGGGCCACACCGACCTCGCCGCCATGCAGCGCATGACCGCACAGTTCGAGCCCTGGCTCACCGAGCGCATGGAGCGCGGCGAATATCTCGCGTGGTTCGCGACCACGCCCGAGGGAGAAACAGCCGCCGGCGCCGGCCTCTGGCTGATGGACTGGCTTCCGCACCTGCTCGGCTCCGCCCCGAGGCGCGGCAACATCGTGAACGTCTATACGGAGCCGGACCATCGCCGCCGCGGGCTCGCGCGCCGTCTCGTGGAAGCCTGCGTCAGTCATTGCCGCGAGCGGGGGCTCGACCTCGTGATCTTGCATGCCAGCCCGGAAGGCCGGCACCTTTACGAGACGATGGGATTCACGCCTACCAACGAGATGCGGCTGGAGCTCTCATGACGGCACCTCATTCAGGATCCCCTCGCACGACCGCCCGCCTCGCGGGTCTCGCCTATCTCCTGATGTTCGTCGCCGCCGCCCTCGCGACCGTGGCGCGCAGGGGGATCATCGTCAGCGGCGACGCGATTGCAACGAGTGCCAACATCATGGCGCACCAGTCCGCCTACGTCGCGGCCTTTGCCGGCGACGTGCTGGTCGTCGCGGTCTACGTGGTGGTCGTCGCGCTGTTCTACCGGCTGTTCGCGCCGGTGAGCCGGACCCTCGCGCAGGTCGCGGCGGCGTTCGGCATCATGGGGTGCGCCATCCAGGCCACCAGTGCGCTGTTCCAGCTCGCGCCGCTCACGGTGCTCGGCGGCGGCACCTGGCTCGGCGTGTTCAGCGCGCCGCAACTGCAGGCGCTCGCCTACATGTTCCTGAAGATCTACTCGCAGGCGTACGGCGTCGCGCTGGTGTTCTTCGGATGCTTCTGCCTGACGACGGGTTACCTGATCTATCGCTCGACCTTCCTGCCCCGAGTGCTCGGCGTGCTCCTGATGATCACGGGTGTGGCGTGGCTGGGGTTCCTGTCGCCGATCCTTGCGACGAAGTACATCGCGGTGATCATGGCGACATCGCTGAGCGAGGTCGTGCTCGCGCTCTGGCTGGTGACGAAAGGGGTAGACGAGGACAGGTGGAGGGGCCTGGCGCGGCCAGGATCGGCGTAAGGATTCCGTAGCCCCATTGACCGGGCCGAACGGCCCCTCATATTGGCTCTATCTACATTCTGGATAGAGACCGATGCCCGACGCGCTTGCGGTAGTGAAGGGAACCCTCGACGTCCTCGTGCTGCGCGCCCTCGGATGGGGCCCCATGCACGGCTTCCAGGTCGCGGCCTGGCTGGAGTCCCGCTCCGGCGGCGCCCTCGCCCTCGACGACAGCGGCCTCTATCAGTCGCTCTACCGCCTCGAGGGACGCGGCCTCATCGCCGCGGAGTGGGGGCTCACCGAGAACAATCGCAAGGCGCGGTACTACCGCCTCACGCCGTCCGGCCGCGCCCAGCTCAAGCGCGAGACGGCCTCGTGGCTCCGCTACGCGCAAGCCGTGACGCAGATCCTCACCGCGCCAGCGGAGGCCTGATGTCCGGCCTCCTGCCGCCTCGAGTGCGACGCTCCGTCCGGCTCGCCCTGCGTCGCCCCGGGCTCAGCGAGGGCGACGTCGACACTGAGCTCGCGCTGCACCTCGAACTGCGCGCCGAACAGCTCGTCGCCATGGGCTGGTCGCGCGACGATGCAGAAGCCGAAGCGCGACGCCGCTTCGGTCCCTCCTGGGATGACGCCGTGCAGCACCTTCACAAGTCCGGGCGCGCCCGGGAGGATCGCATCGCCATGCGTGAACGACTCGACTCCATCTGGCAGGACGCCCGCTACGCGCTTCGCGTGCTCGGCCGCGCCCCGCGATTCACGATTGCCGCCGTACTCACGCTCGCACTCGGGATGGGGACCACCACGGTCATCTACTCGCTCGTCGATCACGTGGTGCTGCGCCCGCTCCCATACCGTGACCCCGCGCAACTCGTGCTCGTGCGCGAGGTGGTCGGCGGCCTGTCGGCGACGTATCCGACGATGCCCGCCAACGCGAGCCACTTCCTCGACTGGCAGCGCGCCTGCACCGCGTGCGAGGGACTCGCCGCAGTGAAGCGCTCTCGCCAGACGCTGGTCGGCAGGGGCGATCCGGAACGACTCGGCGCCGCGCGCGTCACGTCGAACCTGTTCTCCCTGCTGGGCGTGCGACCGCAACTCGGACGCGACTTTCGCGAGGAGGAGTCGCAGGCAGGTCGCGATGGCGTCGTCATCCTGAGCGACGACTTCTGGCGTCGCGAGTTCAACGCCGACCCGAACGTGCTGGGACGCGTGCTGCGCCTCAACGACCAGCCCGTGGAGGTCATCGGCGTGATGCCGCCCAGCTTCACGCTGCCAACCGGTGACGCTCTCGGCGCGCTCGTGGGGCTTTCACCGCAACTCGACATGTATCGCCCGCTCGCGTTCACCGAGCACGAGCGCACCGCGCAGGGTGAGTTCGACTACGCAGTGATCGGGCGACTCAAGCCCGGCGCCACACCGGAGCAGGCACGCTCGCAGGTCGATGCCGCCGAGCAGCGACTCGTGCAGCTGAACAGGGGGTACGGGACGCTGGGCGCATCGCTCGTTTCCATGCGTGAGCAGGTCGTGGGCGGCGCAGGGCGTCCCCTGCTCCTGCTCCTCGGCGCGGTGGGTGCCGTGCTGCTGATCGTCTGCGTCAATCTCGCGAACCTGTCGCTCGCGCGGAACGCATCGCGCCAGCACGAGTCCGCGATTCGCGTTGCGCTCGGCGCCGGCCGCGCGCGCATCGCGCGGCTCGCGCTCATCGAGAGCCTGGTGATCGCGCTCGGTGGCGGCGTGCTCGGGCTGCTCTTCGCCCGGTGGGGGATGCGGATGGTCGTGACGCTCGCGCCCGATTCGCTCCCCCGGCTCTCGGAGGTACACCTGGACGGACGCGTGTTCGCGGCGTCGGCGCTGCTCACGATGATCGTGGGCATCATGGTTGGCGCGCTGCCCGCCTGGCGCGCGGCACAGAGCGAGCCGGGTGAGTCACTCAAGGCCGGTGGACGCACCGCCGCCGGTGTGCGTGGCGTGGCCCGCCGGCGCGCGTGGTTCATCGGCGCACAGGTCGGCTTCACCACGGTGCTGCTCGTGGGCGCCGGGTTGTTCCTGTCGAGCTTCGTGCGCGTGCTGCGCGTCGAGCGCGGCTTCGACACCGATCACGTGCTCGCGGCGGAGGTCGCGCTGCCGTATGCGTCGTACACCACGCCGGAGATGGTGCTGCAGTTCTACGATCGTGCCTTGGCGGAGGTGCGCACGCTGCCGGGCGTGACCGGCGCGGCGATCACGAGCGCGCTGCCGCTCGAGGGGGAGAGCTGGGTGAATGGCATCGGCACGCCGGAGAACCCGGAGAAGCGCGCCGAGGCGAACTTCCGCTTCGTGACCCCCACCTACTTCGCGGTGGCGGGCACGCCACTGAGGAGCGGGTCGTCATTCACGGAGGCGGATCGTGGGCGCAGGCTGGTCGTGGTGTCGGAGAAGGTCGCGCGCGCAATGTGGCCCGGGCAAGGCGCCATCGGGCGACAGTTGACCATTGGTGGCGAGAAGGTCGCGGAAGTGGTGGGAGTGGCGGCAGATGTACGCACGACCAACATGGAGGGCGAGGAAGGCACGCTGATCTACCTCCCGAGCTGGGAAAATCCGCAGTGGCAGGCGTCAGTGGTGGTGCGCGGGCCGGGAGATCCTGCGCAGCTGCAGTCGAGCGTCCGCTCCGCGCTGCGCCGTGCCGACGCAACCGTGCCGGTGCCGCGAATCCGCACCATGTCGCAGGTGCTTGCCAGGACCCTCGCGGCGCGTCGCTTCCAGCTGCTGCTCTTCGGCCTGTTCGCGCTGATGGCGCTGGTGACGGCGAGCATCGGGATCTACGGCGTGATCTCGCAATCCCTCGCCGGCCGGACGAAGGAGTTCGGACTGCGCATGGCGCTCGGCGCGCGACCCTCGGACGTGCAGGGGCTGGTGATGCGCGAGGGCCTCACGCCGGTCGCGCTCGGGCTGCTCGCGGGCGTGGTAGGATCATTGCTCGCCGGCCAGGCAGTGCAGGGCCTGCTGTTCGGGGTCGCCCCGAATGACCTCTCGACGCTGCTCGGCGTGTGTGCGGTGCTGGGAACGGTCGGCGTGATCGCCTGCGCAATTCCTGCGCGGCGCGTGGGCACCCTGGACCTCGGGAGGATGTTGAGGCCGGAGTAGCAGCGCACGCCCCGCGCCGGCACTGCTCAACCGTTTTCCCGATCCGGTTGTCCGACGGTCGACCACTCACGCTCGCCGACCGCCTTCTCCACCGGTGCCAGGTAGATGATTCGCCACGCCCTGGCTGCGGCATTGCTCGCCGCAGCCTCCTCGTCCTGCTCTCGCCTGCCCACTGCGGGAGGCCTTCCCACCAACGGCTCGACGGAATTTCGCCACGTCGCCGTCATCGACGTCGCAACTGGCGCCGTCCTGCCGGATCGCACGGTGCTGGTGAGTGGCAACCGCATCGTCTCGATCGCGAGCGGCGAACAGGCCTCCGCCGCCGGCACCGTGATCGACGGTCGAGGCAAGTTCCTGATGCCCGGCATGTGGGACATGCACATGCACGTCGCCACGCTGCCGGATTCCACCACATCGCTCAACGCCCGCGCCCGGTCGACCTACTTTCCACGCCTGCTCGCTGCCGGCGTCACCGGCATTCGCGACATGGGATCCTGGCTGGATTCCATAGTCGAGCTGCGGCGGGAGGTGCGCACGGGAGCGACCCTGGGGCCAAGGATGGTAGTCGCGGGCAGCCTGCTGGACGGCAAGAGTCCGTGGAGCCCGCCCACCCCTCACGCATGGATCGTCGAGACGCCCGCCCAGGCGAAGTTCGCGGTGGATTCGCTGGCACGGGCAGGGGTCGACTTCATCAAGGTGCACGACCTGCTGGCACGGGACGTGTTCTTCGCGGCGGTCGCAGCTGCCCGCACCCATGGCTTGCCACTCGTGGGCCACATGCGTCCCAACGTGCCGGTGACGGAAGCCGTTGCTGCCGGGCAGCGCGGGATCGAGCACGTCGCCATCGAGCTTGCCGCCGGGTGCACGAGCAATGACACCGGGCGCGCCAATGCATTCTATGGTGCGTGGATCAAGGGTGGATGGCCCGCCTACGTGAGGGAGACTCGCCAGCTCTGGGCGGACCGGGAACCAGCACGCTGCGCAGCGATGTTCGCCGGGCTACGGGACGCTGGCGTCGGCTTCACGCCTACGCTCGTGCTGCGGATGCAGGATAGCTCGCTGATGAGTGTCGCCGAGCGCTCGGAGCTCACGCCCAGCGCGGCGAATCAGTGTGCCGGCACGCTCAATGACTGGGGTGCCCTCGCCGACAGCCTCCGCCAGGCGTCGTACGAGACCGCATTCGACATCGTGCGCGCGGCGCACGCGGCAGGCGTCCGCATCCTGGCTGGAACCGATGGCCCGATGGGCTGCCTTGCTCCGGGGCGATCGCTGCAGCGGGAGCTCGTCGCGCTCACGCGCGCCGGTCTCAGTCCCCTCGAGGCCATTCAGTCTGCGACCATCGAACCCGCGCGCTTCATGGGGTTCGCCGATTCACTGGGCACCGTCGAGGCCCACAAGGTCGCTGACCTGGTGTTGCTCGACGCGAACCCACTTCTCTCACTTTCGGCCCTCGTGCGCCCCGCCGGCGTGATGGCGAATGGGCGATGGCTTTCACGCGAGGAACTCGAGAAGCGGGTGAGGGGGTCATCCGAGCCTCACTCAACCACCCTGCAACTCTCGAACACCACTCCCCGCAACCACCGGTGACCCGCATCCGCATCCATGCGCGGGTGCCACAACAGCGAGATCGTGAGGTGCGGCGTGGGGAAGGGCAGCGCGAACACATGCATCCCCGCGTGCAGCGTTCCCGCCTGCTTCTCCGGCACCGTAGCAACCAGGTCAGTAGCCCGTGCCAGCGCGAGCGCCGCCGAGTAGCCGCCCACGATGGCCGCGACCTCGCGCGTGAGCCCGAGTGACTCGAGCGCCCCGTCGATCGGGCCGCGACCCATGCCGCGGCGCGACACGCTCACATGACGCCCGCCCGCATAGCGCTTCGCGGTCACCTTGCCGCGCCCCAGCGCGTGCCCCTTGCGCACCACGCCCACGAAGCGATCCCTGAACAGCGCCCGCGCCCGCAGCTCCGGGCTGGTGGTCGCGACCACCACGCCCGTCTCGAGGTCCACAGAGCCGTCGCGCAGCCCCGCGCTCTCCTTGTCGGGCTTCTGCACGAACGAGACGCACACGCCGGGCGCTTCCTTCGCCACCCGCGCGATCAGCCGCGGCCCCATGGACTCGACGAATCCATCGCGCGTGCGGATCGTGAACGTCCGCACCAGCCGAGACAGGTCGAGCCGCTCGACCGGCCGCAGCACCGACTCGGCATCCTCCACCAGCGTGTGCACGCGCTCGCGCAGCTGGATCGCACGCGGGGTGGGCACCAGCCCGCGCCCCGCGCGCACCAGCAGCGGATCCCCGGTCGCCTCGCGCAGCCGCGCCAGCTGCCGGCTCATGGCCGAGGGACTGAGACGCAGCCGCTTCGCCGCGCCCACGACACTCCCCTCCGCCAGCAGCACGTCGAGCGTCGCCAGCAGGTTCAGGTCAGGACCGGTCATCCCCGATCATAGCGCAGACGACACATGGCGTCAAATGCACTAATACAGTGCGGTCCATGCGCCTGTCGCCATGCCACGAAAGCAGCCATCCTCACGTATGCCCGATAACCGCACCTCCCAACGCTTGGCACTGGCCAGCCTCTGCCTCTCGATGCTGATGCCGTCCCTCGACACCAGCATCGCCAACGCCGCGCTGCCCACGCTGGCGCGCGCGTTCTCGGCGAGCTTCCACTCGGCGCAGTGGATCATCCTCGCCTACCTCATCGCCATCACCGCGCTGATCGTCTTCGCGGGGCGGCTCGGCGACCTGGTCGGCCGTCGCCGGCTGCTGCTGGCCGGCATCGCCACCTTCACGGTCGCGTCGCTCCTCTGCGGGCTCGCGCCCACGCTCGCCCTCCTGGTAGCCGCCCGCACGGCGCAGGGCCTCGGCGCGGCGATCATGCTCTCGCTCACGGTCGCGATGGTCAGCGACACCGTGCCCGCGGCGCGCACGGGCAGCGCCATGGGCCTAATCGGAACCATGTCCGCAATCGGCACCACCCTCGGCCCATCGCTCGGCGGCGTCATGATCGCCACGCTGGGCTGGAGGTCGCTCTTCCTGGTGAACGTCCCGCTGGGGATCCTCAACCTCGTGCTCGCGCATCGGTTCCTGCCGGCTGATCGGCCACGGGTCGCGTCGCCGTTCATTCGCCTCTCCATGCTGCGCGCCCCCACGCTGGCCTCCGCACTCGCCATGACTGCCATCGTCTCCACGGTGATCATGTCCACGCTGGTCGTCGGCCCCTTCTACCTGAGTCGAGCGCTTGGCCTGCAACCGGCGCTCATGGGGCTCGCGCTGTCGGTGGGTCCCCTCGCGGCGGCCTTGGCCGGCATCCCAGCCGGTCGCCTGGTGGATCGCCTCGGCGCCACCGCCATGGTCAGGGCCGGCCTTGTCGGCATGACGATTGGGTGCCTTACCCTCGCCGCGCCAAACTCCACCCCAACCGTCGCCGGCTACCTGATCCCGCTCGTCGCAATCACCGCCAGCTACGCCCTCTTCCAGGCGGCGAACAACACCTCGATCATGGCGAGTGCGCGGTCCGACGAGCGCGGCCTGGTCTCCGGCCTGGTCAGCCTGTCGCGCAACCTCGGCCTGATTGCCGGTGCGTCGGTGATGGGCGCCGTGTTCGCGAGCGCGTCGGGCGCGGTCGAGATCTCGAGCGCTCCCGCTACAAGCGTAGTAACAGGCATGCGCATCACCTTCGCCGCCGCGGCTGCGCTGGTCGTCGTCGCGCTCGGCCTCGCCTTCAGCAGCGCTCACGAAAGCCTCGCGCCCAGGCCAGCTCGACCATAGCTTCGCCCCATGAAAGACCTCGTGGCAGTCAGCCTCGCAGCACTCCTGCTCGGCTCTACGGCGCCGCACGCGCGAACGAACGCCCTCCCCGACATCGCCAGTCACGACAACGACCATCCAGCCGGTCGCATCGTGTCAGGCACCCTCGAGCTGCAGCTCGAGATTCGCAAGGGGATGTTCCGCCCGAACGGGCCCACTCACGCGGGCACTCCCATGTACACGTTCGCCGAGCGTGGCAAGCCGGCGACGATTCCCTCGCCGCTGCTGCGCATGCCGCTCGGTACGCGCGTGCATGCGAGCGTCACGAACAGCGCCGACACCACGATCGTGGTGCATGGCCTGGCCGACGCCGCGCACGCTGGCGACTCGCTCGTGCTCGCGCCTGGTGCACAGCGCGACGTGCGATTCGTGGCCGACCGCGCAGGCGATCACCTCTACTACGGAATGCTGCCGGGCCACACGCTCGCTACGCGTCGCCAGATGGATGCGCACTTCGCTGGGGTATTCATCGTCGACGCGCCGGGCGCGAAGCCGGTGAATGAGCACGTGCTCCTCATCAGCCTGTCGAGCCACTCGATGGACTCGACCGGGGCCCTGACGCAAGACCTCGAGATGTACGTGATCAACGGACGTCCGTGGCCGCACACGCAGCGACTCACGGGCGCGGTGGGCGACTCGATGCACTTTCGCGTGTTCAACGCGAGCAACGACCCGCATCCCATGCACCTGCACGGGACGTATTTCCGGGTTCTCGCATACGGAGATGCCAGGCAGGACACGAGCTTCACGCCGGAGAAGCAGCGCGCGGTAGTGACGCAACTGATGCTCCCGGGCACCACCATGCGCATGGCGTGGATGCCCGAGCGCCCGGGCACCTGGCTCTTTCACTGTCACCTGACCTTCCATACCACGCCGAACATCGGGTTCGACAGTGCCGACTCCACGGCATTCGAGGTCATGCAGCAGGGCGAGCTCAATGGCGCCCACATGCACGACCCGGACACGCACGTGGAAACCGGCATGGGCGGCCTGATGATGGCCATCACCGTCCCGCCGCCCCGGGGGTGGAAGCTGCCGACAGCCGTGGCCACGCGCTCGCTGCGCCTGGCGATCCCCGACGACTCGACCTCGGCGGACACGATCAGGTACTTCGCGCCGAGCGTGACTGAGGGGAGCGTCACGACGCCGGCGCTACGTCGCGCAGGACCAGGCGCGCCGATCGTGCTGCACGTGGGTGAGCCCGTGCGCATTCGCGTGTTGAACGGCAGCAGCGAGGCGACGAGCATCCATTGGCACGGCATCGAGCTCGAGAGCCTCTACGACGGCGTCGTCGGACTGGGCGGAACTCCCGGCGCGAACACGCACGCCATCAAGCCGCACGACTCGCTCGACGTCCGCTTCACCGCGCCGCGCGCCGGCACCTTCATCTATCACACCCACTTCATGGAGCTGCGCCAGGGTGGCGGTGGGTTGTTCGGGCCGCTCATCGTGCTGCCGCCCGGTGAGAGCTGGGACGCGAAGCACGACCACGTGCTCATGATCACGAACGTGTCCGACATCGGCCTCGGCGTGAACGGCACGCGCAAGCCCGAGCCGATGGAAGTTGAGGCGGGCACGCCGCAGCGGCTGCGTTTGATCAACATCACGCCCGGCAACCCGCTGGCGACCGTAGGCCTGGAGGGCGCCGACTCGCTTCCCGTGAAGTGGACGATCGTCGCCAAGGATGGAATGGCATGGCCGCTCGCCCAGCAGCGTACGGTCTCGCAGAGGATGACGGTGTCGATGGGCGAGACGTACGACGTGGTGTTCACGCCCGAAGCTGGGCGGGACCTCAGGCTCTGCGTGAGGAGGGGGACAGGGAGGCTAGCCGCCACGCAGGTGATTCACGTCAGGTAGTCAACCTGAGCGACGCGAGGGGCCTGCCGCTAGAGTTGTCATCCTGAGCGAAGCGAAGGATCTGCAGTTTGTCTCTGCGGGGCGTCAGTAACGAATGGCTTGGGGCTTCCGGCTGAGGCCACGGTCCTCGGGCTGCGGTAACGCCGGCGTCGGGCTGAGGCTTCGGGGAACGGCGAGCTGCATTACTCACTCCGCATCGCCGTCATCGGATCGATCCTCAACGCCCTCACCGTGGGCGCCACACAAGCCGCCGCCGCCAGCACCAGCAACACCATGGCCCCCACCACGTAAGACAACGGATCCGTAGCCGTCACTCCGTACAGGTCCTTCTTGAGCAGCGCCGTTCCCCAGAGCGACGCCAGCAGTCCGATGGCCAGCCCGATCCCCGACAGCATCAGCCCCTGGCGCGTGACCAGCCTCGCCACATCCCGCCGCGCGGCGCCTAGCGCCACGCGAATCCCGATCTCGCGCGTGCTGCGGCTCACCATGTAGGCGATCACGCCGTACAGACCCACCGCCGAGAGCACCACTGCCAGCACCGCGAACAACGTCAGCAGCGTCATGATGAAGCGTTGCTGCGCGATCGTGCCCATCAGCTCCTCCGTGAGCTTGAGCACTGCCGGCGGCGACATCGCCGGGTCGAGCGCCAGCGACACCTTCCGCAGCGCCGCGGTCAGCGGTGGCGCACCGTCGCGCATCTTGAGCACCAGCGTGAAGTCGCTCGACTTCGTGGGCTCCTCGGGGAAGTACACCACTGCGCTGTTGCGCAGGTCGCTGAGCGAGAAGAGGCTTGCGTCTTCCACCACTCCCGACACGATCATCCACTTCGGCGGCCCGCTCGGGCTCGGCCCCGCATCGCGCGCCCTGAACCCTCGCCCCACCGCCTGCGCATTCCTGAACAGCTGCTTGGCCAGCGAGCGGCTGATCACCACCTCATTCCGCTGGCTCGATCCCGCATCGAAGCCTCGGCCCGCCACGAGGGGCATGCGCATCAGTGCGAAGTAGTCAGGGCGCACCCGGTTCATGGCCGTGAACCCGTTGCCCTTCGCAGCCGCGGGCAACTGCTCGCCATCGGCCATCCACTCGGCGATCATCAGTCCGCTCTTCGTGGGCACGCTCGAAGCGATGGTAGCCTGGCTTACGCCCGGTATCCGCTTCGCCTGCTCGAGCAGCTGCGAACCGTACTGGACGCGCGACGCCTCGCTCGGATAGCGCCCCTCCGGCAACGTCACTGGCATCGCGTAGACGTTCCTTGCGTCGAAGCCCGGGTCGATGTCGCGCAGGTTGATCACCGTGCGGATGAGCAGCGTGGCGCCCACGAGCAGCACCACGCTCATCGCGCTCTCCGTGACCACCAGCAGCGAGCGCAGGCGATGATGTCCCGCGCCCTCGCTGCCGCCCACCGAGCTGCGGAGGATCGAGAAGGTGCGATCGCCCTTGCCCTGCAGCGCGGCCACCAGCCCGAACGCGAGCCCCGTGAGGAGCGAGACGCACATTGTCGCGAGCAACACGCGCGCGTCGATGTGGACGTTCGCGAGCGTGCTCATGTTCGGCGGTCGCATGGCAACGATAACCCTCAGACTCGCCACGCCCACCAGCAGACCCGCGACGCACCCCGCGAGCGCGAGCATCATGCTCTCGGTCACCAGCTGGCGCATGATGCGCCCGCGTCCGGCGCCGAGCGCGGCGCGCACGGCCAGCTCGCGCTCGCGCGTGGCGCCGCGGGCGAGCAGCAGGTGCGCGACGTTCGCGCAGGCGATCAGCAGCAGCAGGCACACCGCCCCCGCGAGCATGAACACCGACTGCCTGGTCTCGGCCCCTATTCCGGGTCGCGCGACGGCGATCGTGAAGACCATCGAGTGCCGCGCCGGGTTCGCGGGGCCGTCGAGTCGCGTGGCGATGGAGGCGAGCTCCTGCTGCGCCTGCGTCACGCTCATGCCGGCGCGCAGCCGCGCGACGGCGGGGCCGCCGAGGAACTTCACGGCGGGGGTGAAGGGCACCCAGAGGTCGGTGGGGTCGGAGCCCCAGGAGGGCATGCGGACGCCGTCCTGCATCACGCCGATCACCGTGGTCGGCTTGCCCTCGATCGTGATGCTGCGGCCGAGCACCGATGCGTCGCCGTTGAACTGCGCGCGCCAGAGGCGTTCGCCGAGCACCGCGACCGGTGCGGCGCCGGCGCGTTCCTCATCAGCGTTGAACCAGCGCCCCGTGACCAGGTGCGCGCCGGAGAAAGCCGGGAAGGTGCGCGACGCAGACGTCGCATGGACGATGCGCGGGTCGCCGCCCGCGGCCAGCGTGAGGTCGTTGTTGGCGTAGCCCTCGATCCCCTCGAGCGAGCGGGCGCCGCGCCATGCGTCGAGCAACTCGACGGAGGGCGAGACCGTGACGCCGGACGCCGGGATGGCGCGCGACAGCAGGATGAGGCGGTCGGCGTGCGGGTAGCGGAGCGGGTCGAGGATCAGGTCGTTCACCACGCTGAACACGGCCGTGTTCGCGCCGATGCCGAGTGCGAGCGTGACGATGGCGACGGCCGTCCATGCCTTCTGGCGGCCGAGCGTGCGGAGCGCGAAGCGGACGTCCTGCGCCAGGGAGTCGAGCGTGAATCGTCGCTTGATCGTGCGCTCGCGGCGACGGGCGTGCTGGGCGATGTCTCGAATGGCATCGGAGCTGTCACCAAATAGCCTGCGCGCCTGCGCGCGTGCCGCGGCAGGGGAGAGCCCACGTGCGATGAGCTGCTGCGTACGGAGCTCGAGGTGGAGCTCCATCTCGTCGTGGAGCTCGGCGGCGATGCGGTCGGTGCGCGGGAGGTCGAGGCCGAAGAGTCGGCGGATGCCGGGGCGGAGCATCAGGCGCGGGCGGCCGGCGTGGCCAGCACCGCGAGGACCATCTCGGCGTAGCGGGTGAAGCGCGTGGTCTCGGCGCGCAGGTGCGCGCGGCCGGTGGTGGTGAGCTTGTAGTACCGCGCGCGGCGGTTGTTCTCGGTGAGCCCGAGCTCAGCCTCGAGGAAGCCGCGCTCCTCCAGGCGCCGGAGTGCCTGGTAGAGGGCCGCGTCCTCGATGTCGAGCCCCTCGCGGGTCTGCTCCTCGAGCCAGGTGGTGATCTCGAACCCGTGCATGGGACCCCAGGTGAGGGTCTTGAGGACGAGGACGTCGAGGGTGCCCTTGAGGATCGTCAGGGGAGGCATGGAGCGGCAGGATTGGGAGACTAGCCTGAGAGTCTACACTAAGTGTCTATCCCGAAGCTAGGGCGTGGCCGGCGAGTGTCAATGACCGGCGTCGAACGCTCGTGTAAGGGAACGGGAAGAACCGCTCGCGTCCCCCGGTCATGGGGTTGTGGCGTCCATGGCCGTTTCGAATATTGCCGGAGGCCCCACCCGATACATGCACACTTGGAGGCATCTTGAAGCTGCTCACTCGCCTGCTCGTGATCCTGCTTGCGGCAGCCCACGCTGCGCGGGCGCAGCAGCTCGACACCGCCTCCGCGCTTGGCGGCCTTCGCGATGCGCGTGCGGCGTGTGCGCTGGACGCGGGCCACCTCTGGGAACGCTCGCTTTGCGGACCGATCGCGCTGGTTGATCCGGCAACGCGACTCGTGATCGCGACGGACAGCGCCGGTAACCGGCACCGCCTTCCACTTGGCGACGCATGGGTCACGTCGCTCCCGGCAGGCCAGTTCGTGGCGAACACGAGCTTCGACTGGGCCGGCCGCCGCTGGGCGATGATCATGGTCCCGCTGCCGGCGGATCGCTTCGATCGCGTGACGCTGCTGATGCACGAGGTCTTTCATCGCGAGCAGGATTCGCTCGGCCTCGCGGGACAGGACCCTCCCAACAACCAGCTCGACGAGCGCGATGGCCGCACCTGGTTCAGGCTCGAGCTACGGGCACTCACAGCCGCGCTCGAGGCGCTCCCTGCCAGTCGCGAGGCAGCACGCGAGCACGTGGTGAGCGCGCTTACGTTTCGCGCGCGGCGCCGGCTGATCTATCCCCTGGCCGACTCGCTGGAGTCAGCGCTCGAGATGCAGGAAGGGCTGGCCGAGTACACCGGTGAGCGACTGGCGATGAACGCGACGGGAGAAGGGCCGTCGAGGGTGGCGCGACACCTGAGGGAATTCGAGAAGCAGGCGAGCTACGTGCGGTCGTTCGGCTACGCGACCGGTCCGGCGCTGGGCGTGCTGCTCGACGAGTTCGCCCCGGGATGGAGGGCTGAGGTGCGCGCGACGCGCGATCCTGCGCGACTGCTGGCGAGCGGCCTTCGCTTCGTGTCACCGAAGGACCTGGCGAAGCAGTCCGATCGACGCGCAGCGCGCTATGGAGTGGAGGCGCTGGCGCAGGAGGAATCGCAGCGCGATTCGGTGAGGCGGCCGAAAATGCTGGAGTATCGCCGCCGATTCGTGGAGGGACCGGTGCTAACGCTGACGCAGGACTTCCTTGGCCGGAGCTTCAATCCGAATGAACTGGTCGGGTTCGATGTGCGGAACACAGTGTATCCGACAGGCACCCTGAACTCGTCGTGGGGGTCGCTGGAGGTGACGGCGAAAGGGGCGTTAGTGGCGAATGACTATCGGACGCTGATCGTGGGGGCGGGCGGCCTGGCGCCGGAGGCTGGGGCGAGAGTGGTGAGCGGGGATGGGTGGAAGCTGACACTGGCGTCAGGTTACATCTTGGCGGCGGATGCAAAGCGGCCGGGGAGCTGGGTGGTGCGGAAGCCCTAGCAGTCGTCCTGAGCGAAGCGAATGCAGTCTTCCTGAGCGAAGCGTGGGACCTGCCGTTCAAGCTGTCGTCCTGAGCGAAGCGAGGGGCCTGCCGCTCCGCAGTCAGCAAAGATTGCCCTCACGCAGCGTCTCAATTCGCTGGCGGCGGCGACCCGGACTCGATAACGTCGCCTACGAACACTCTCAGGAGCAGCGTATGAAGCCCGCCCTGCCGCTCGCGCTGGTGCTCACAGCGCTCGCCTCAGTCCAGCAGCGTGGCCGGGTCGAGTACGACTTTACGCCTACCATGCATACGATCTACAGCGGCGACACCACGTTCATGATCGCCCATTCCGACAAGTCCACGAAGCGTGATACCGCGATCATGGTGCTCGAGAAGGGGAAGCTCTATAGAGTGAAGCCCGGGCCTCGCCTCGAGCTCCCTGCGAGCACGATGGAGCGCTTTGCAAAGCTGCGCATCATGATGGAAGAGGACAGGTCGCTGCGCGCGAGGATGCGGCAACCACCCCGCTGAGGGGAGTGCATCGGTGATCCGGTTGTTCAACACCCTGAACAGCGCTGTGTTGGCGCCGATGCCTCAGGCCAGCGTGACGGTGAGGTGGAGCTCCATTTCGTCGTGGAGCTCGGCCGCGATGCGGTCGGTGTGCGGGAGGTCGAGGCCGAAGAGTCGGCGGCTGCCGGGGCGAAGCATTCAGGCGCGCGCGGCCGGCGTGGCCAGCACCGCGAGGACCATCTCGGCGTATCGCGTGAAGCGCGTGGTCTCGGCGCGCAGATGCGCGCGGCCGGTGGTGGTGAGCTTGTAGTATCGCGCGCGGCGGTTGTTCTGGGTGAGCCCGAGCTCAGCCTCGAGGAAGCCGCGCTCCTTGAGGCGGCGGAGCGCCTGGTAGAGGCCCGCGTCCTCGATGTCGAGCCCCTCGCGAGTCTGCTCCTCGAGCCAGGTGGTGATCTCGAACCCGTGCATGGGACCCTAGGTGAGGGACTTGAGGACGAGGACGTCGAGGGTGCCTTTGAGGATGGGGAGGCGGGACATGCGGGTGCGGTAAGAGTCTAGGACAAGAATCTTACCTTATGCTGCTCCGCCTGTTCGTGCGCCGCAAGTACGAGTGAACCGTATTGGTGTGATCATGCTGCGCTCTGTTCGCTGAAGCTTGAGCCCTTCTGACAATGATGCGATCACATCCTAGCGAAGAGGAATATCCCTCACAGCTTCCACCGTGAGATGCCGACAGCGAATTCTCTCGTTCAGCCATGTATTCGTCCGTTCTGATCGAAGTACGTCGAGTACCGCCATGCAGGTGGCGACCGTTCCGTCATAAGGTTCGAGTACGAGCAAGTGGTTCTCCACCGCAAGAGACCTGGAGTCGGTTACAAGTGTCGATACGATGCGATGCTTGTCATGGGGACTAGATGTGCGACGAATTAGAACTAGCGGGGGCTCAAAGACACGCCCCCGGAAGCGTCGTGAGGCCAATGAGTCCAAGAGAACTCCGTCCCGCGGGCACGATTTCACATCGACATATGGTCTCCATGGCCCGAGATTCGGCTCGCGATAGGGCACAACTGGCCCGACGGATATCTGCACGAGAGAGCCAACGGTCGCATTGGAAACCACGGCCGTCCACATGCCCGCCCCTGGCTCGCGCTTCAAAACAGCAAGCCGAGTTGCTCGAAGAACGAAAACGTCGACGTGAGTGTGCTGATCGAATAGCCCAGCAATCTCTACGGATTGCACCCTAGCGAGTTCCTCGATCCGCATTCTCCAGCGTTGATATCGCGAACCAGATCGGAGCACATCCGGGAGAATGGCTGTTAGGGAAGTGCCGGCTCGAGAGTGCAGCAAAGTGGATTCGACAAATAACGCTGCCTGCGACACCAGCCCGGAACTCCAAGTGCATTCAGGCGGAGCTTGTACTCTGTTGTACGGCGGATTGAGCCAAACATGAGTCGCGTTGCGAATGGCCGGGCCGGAATCACGTCCATCGCCCACAATTAAGGATGGGAAAAGCTCCTTTAAGAGTCTTGTCGATCGGCCGGGCTTCTTGCGGAGACGTTCGAACCGGGCGATCGCCGCCAATGCGATCCTTGCTCGTGCGACTCTCAGTAGATGCCCGTGCAATTCGAACCCAGAGATTCGTTCGCCCCACTCGTCTAGTGTCTCATCGAGCGAACGCTCCACGGGCAAGCGTCGAACATGAGACAATAGCAGGTCTCCAATTCCGCAGGTCGGATCGCACACCGTGGCGGTACTCGGAACCCCTCGAGCCATTTGGGCGGCGAGACCAGGAGCCGTGAAGAACGCACCAGAGGCGCGCCTCTCCGACAAGGACACTGTTCGCCGGAATAGTGACGCGAGTTCTGCGGCATTACTGTCGATAAAGCTGGAGCCGAGGTTTCCGCGCAGCCCGTTACTCGCTAGGCGCTCCATCGCTATGGCAGCTGTGCCAAAATTCATCTACGAGAACGCCTCATGACGGGATTAGAATACCTGATCGAGATCATCGCGCCGCCCTTCTCGTATCGCCAGGGCCATAAAGACTGGAAGTACGCACGCGCTCGGACGCCTCTCGTACTCGACCGGATATCTCAAGGACTCGGTCGACGATGTTGCTACGATCCTGTGCCGGCAATAGTCTGAGCTTCGGTCTCATTGCGTCGATGGCGCGTGCTGCCTCATGGTACCGTATCCAAAGGAAAGCGTCGCGTCGTTCGAGGCGAAGCTGTGCACGATTAAGGTTTAGGCGCTCGATCATGTACCGAGCATTCGTGGTTAGCCCGATCACGCTCGCATCCTGTTGGACTAACAGAATGGTGCTGTAGTCGACCTTGCTCGGATCAACATATGATATGGGTGAGCCCGGCTCGGGCCAGTCCGCGCCCTTAAACACATTGCAGATAGGGCAAGAGTAGAAGAGATTGCCCCACTCGTTCGTAAGGTTTGAGTCCCTCGACTTCGGAACGAAATGCTCGACGTGAAATACGTACAGTCCACCCATTCTTCGATCGGGAATCGCGCAGTACACGCATTGTTCCCTTCCTTCCACGGCTAGCTCGGGCTTCCAATCCTTGTATGAGCCAGCCCGTACTTGCTCGGGAGGAACCTTCGGAACGAGGAACCATTGCATCCCTACTCCTCCTCCTCCGGCGCGGACTCCGCGATCAAGCCACGCAACTCTGTTGCGAGTGATTCTAGGGAGCTGATTTCTTCTTCGAACACATTCAGCAGATCAAATCGCGCTGACTGTGCGCGGTCGATTTGCGCGTCTGAGCTGGCAAACGGCAATTGAAACTCCTCCCGAATGGCTGCCGCTTCCTTCAGCTCCTCCTCGTTGGCAGTTCCTGCAACGATGAGCGATGCGATCTGCGAAAGCCGGGCCAGCTTACGGGCGACTCGCGCATCGTAGCGCTGTCCTTCTCGAATAAATTCACGCACGAAGAAGCGAGTATCCTCCAGCGTTGCTGTGAGCTTGCTTCTAGAGAGAATCCCACTCACGCGAGGGCTATCGGCCTCCAGGAGTGCATCGTTGGGAATCTCGGTGACGTAATAGATTGGGAGGTCGAACTCCCTCGGTCTCAGCAGGTTCAGAATATCGTGACCGGTATAAGGAGGCTCGAGATCTGCCGCCTCATTCAATCGCTGATCTAGCAAAAGGACAGACACCTCCTGCTCCGCGACCCATCCCGGATATAGAGAGAGGGTCGCCAGCGGTGGAGAGAGTACTAACTCCCACTGATCGAAAACGCCCTCGTCCTTGAGCGCACGTGTAAGCCTCCTCCCCACTAGATCCCGCACCTCAGGGCGGTCGTCGACCACAGCGAGTGTGCTCATTAGGAAATCGGCAGCCAGATCGTGAAGCGAGCACCCTTGAGATCGGGGTCGGAATCAAGCGAGCGGCTCCCTTTTCTATCTTGGACGATGGAATCGATGATTGACAAGCCGAGGCCCGTGCCGGACTCGTTGCCAGCCGCGTCCCGTTTTGTCGTGTACAAGGGCTCCCACACTACTTCGCGCGCCTCGGCAGCAACGCCAGGTCCTGAGTCAGCTACCACAATCACCGCCCCCTTCCTTCCGTCTCGCGAATCATATTTGACGGTGACGCGAACACCGCGGCGTTTTCCTTCCTGAGAAAAGGAGTAGGCGTTGGTCAAGAGGTTTAGGGCGATTGCCTCAATATCCATCGCATGGGCCTTCAGCTCGACAGGCTCTACGTTGACCTCTAGAGGAGTTCGGATTGCGGTGTAGGCTGGACGAAGTTCTTCGGCTAGCTTTTGGACAAGCGTGTCGATTCGCAGCAGCTTCGGCCGTCTCTTATCCGGTTTAACTCTTGCGACGGCGAACGCTCCCCACGCGGAGACTTTGCGGGCGTTGACAAGCGCCTCATCAATTGCGGCACACGCCAGCTTTAGATCGGGTTGAGCGCTTCGAAGCTCGTCACCCGCTTCAGCGAGATTGCCAAGACAGAGTGAAATAAGCACCTGCGTCTCGTGGCCGAACACGGATGCCGCGATGCCGAGGCTCGACAAGCCCCGGAACAGCCTCGTTTGGTCTACCAATGCTGATACGGATTCGCGCGTCGATTTTACCGTGTCGATTGAAGAGAGAATGATCTCCCCTGCTCGGTCGAGCGCGCGGCGCGGATTTGTGATTGCTTCCGCCTGAATGGTTCGCCACTCCTTCTCGATGGAACCGAGCCGGGTAGAGAAGGACTCCACTGCCTGAAGCGCTGGAATCACATCACGCACGGGCGCACGATCAGTGTGAACCTTGTGTCTGTGTCCTTCCATGATTCGCAGGCAGCGTAGAACCAGTGCGCGAAGGTCGGCAAAGGCCTCGTTATGAACTAATCCTTCGCGACCAGCGCTGTCGTAAAGCTTGCGGTTTCTGTCGCGACCGATAAATACTGCGCCCGCGAGTTCGGTAGGCGGAATGCGGTAAGCGGTTCTTGACACGCCCGCCGGCTCTCTTGCTTTTCGCGCAGCAAGAGACAGCCAATCTCCGGCAGCGTCCCGCGAGTCGCCATAGGGTCGGACGCGCACCTTGTCTCGATAGATGCGAATGCCGACCGTGCGGTCACGCAATTCCGATGCTTTAAGCACAGAGGCGTGCTCGCGAAAGAAGCGCTGGGGAAAGTAGTATAGGCGAAGCTCTACCGGGCCGGTGCGTGCGCTTCGCGTTCTGGTGCCCTGCCTACCGGAATCTGGCCCCGTGCCGACGTCAGCCCATTTCAACTTACCGCTACGCCGAAGGGGCTTGGCTCTCCCTGGAGCTCGGTCAATCAGCTCGTAGGTGATGACGTTTCTAAAAAGTTTAGCACGTAGCTCTAGCTCTGCCTGCTCAGGGAGACTCGATTGTATTTCCCCTTCGAATGCTTGTGCAATGTCTGTCTTTAGCCAGACAGCAAAGTCCCCGTCCTGATCAAAGGGCGAAACAAGAGTCTCGAGTTCCTGAACGAGATTCTCAATGTCGGATGCGTGCCATGCTTGGCGAAGGTTCCGTACGATAAGCTCTGTGCCACTAGGTCGATCGGAGGAGACTGCTTCTTCCTTTTTCGGCAGATCTGGCGTCACGCCCTGCCGAAGTAGCACAGGAACTTGTCCGAGGTCCCGGTCGTCGACGTCAAACGCATCCCATGAGACCACCGCGGAGAAGGGAGTCTTTCCGCGAGCGAGAGTTCGAAGCTCAAGCTCCCCGCCAAGTCGGTCGGCAGATATTCTGCCGACGCCCTTCTCACCTACGACACGTCGACGGCCGCTAGGGCTTTTGGTTGCGCGTCGTTTCGCTGAGTAGCCAATCCGCAGCCAGGTCTTGTGAAAAGTGTCCTCATCCATGCCGCTACCGTCGTCCGTGACACGCAGAACGCCCTTACGCGACTGCAGGTCGATCTCGACTCTACCAGCATCGGCATCATAGGCGTTCTTTACCAGCTCAATTAGCGCGGTGATGTGATCCTTAATGCTCTGGCGCCCCAGCTGCAAAATTGTGCGAGCATCGACGCGAAAATAGTACTTCTTCGAATTGCTGGTCATGAGAAGAGATTGAGTCGAAGGGAAGGAGCGGTTACCCCCTTCCTAGCACATCGTCGCGATATGAGGGCAATCATTTGAACTCAGCGCAGGGCATTGTTCGGTTCCGAGGCATCGGTCGGCGCGATACGGTCATCAACCTGAGATCTCCCTCACTCCCCACCCACCACCCGAAACACCCCCGCCTTCACAAACGTCTCGAGTAACTCCTTATCCAACATCCCGTCCTTCGCCTCCATCCCGAGAATATCCAACGCCCGCTCCGTCGGCACAGCCCTCTTGTAAGGCCGATCCGTCGCCGTGAGAGCGTCAAAGATGTCCGAAATGGTCATCATCTTCGCCTGCACCGGGATCTCCTCCGCACCGATCTGCCGAGGATAGCCCTTCCCGTTCAGCTTCTCATGGTGCGCGTGCGCGATGCTCGGGATATTGCGCAGCTCGCCCGTCCACGGGATCTGCTCCAGGAACCGGAACGTGTGCGTCACGTGGCTCTCGATCTCCCGGCGCTCCTGGTCATCCAGGTTGCCCTTCCGGATCATCAGGAACTTGAGCTCGTCGTCATGCAGCAGCGGACGCGTCACGCCGTCGAAGTCGAGATAGGTGCGCTGGTTGATCTCGCTCAGCGCCTCGAAGCTCCCCTCAGGCAGCACGGTCGGCTCGTTCGCCTTGACGATCGCATCCATGAAGCGCTGCAGCTCCTCACGCTTCGCCATGCGCATCTCGTCCAGGCGCTTCACGTGCGGCTCATACGTCCCAAGGCCGTGCGTCAGCACGTAGTTCGCGCGCTCACGCTCGAACTGGAGGTCGCTCGCCTGCAGCAGGTACGCAAAGCGATGCTTGATCAGGTCCAGGTCGGGACCATATAGCTTCTTCTGCTTGACCAGCACCTGCTCGCGCACGCCCACCTTCCCGAAGTCGTGCAGCAGGCTCGCGTAGCGTAGCTCCTTCAGCTGCTCACGCGTGAAGGTCTGCAGCTTGTAGCTCCCCTCACCCGCGCGATCTACCGCCTCCGCCAACCCCACCGTCAACAGCGCCACTCGGCTCGAGTGACCACTGGTGGTGGGGTCGCGACTTTCGATGGCCGTCACCGCCGCGGTGACGAATCCCTCGAAGAGGCGCTCGATGTCCTCATAGAGGAAGGAATTCTCGATCGCCACAGCCGCCTGGCTCGCGAGCGCCGTCACCATCTCGATGGAGCGCTTGTTGAAGCTCTCCACCTCGCGGTCCACGATCTCGGCGGTCGCCAGCACGACGTCGTCGTCCTTCTTGCGATTGATCAGCTGCAGCACGCCGACCACCTCGTCCCGGTGCGTCTTCATCGGGATCACGAGCATGCTCTTGGTGCGGTAGCCGAACTTCTCGTCGAAGCTGCGGTTCTGCTTGTAGCTGACGTTGTCCGGCAGCAGGTAGACGTCGGCGATCACCAGCGGTTCACCCGTGCTCGCGGCGTAGCCACTGAGCGACGAGTGCGTGATCGGCACCGTGAACTCGCTGAACGGCAGGTTGGGCAGCGAGAAGTTCTGCGAGATCTTGAAGCGGAGCGTGCCCTCGGGCGCAGATGGATCCGTCTTGCGATCCACCAGCAGCAGCGACCCCGCATCGGCGCAGGTGATGCGACGCGCCTGCGTGACGATCATCTCGAGCAGCGTCGTGAGGTCGCGCTCCGTGCTGAGCGCCACGCCCACGCGCGAGAGCTCGTTCAGCTCCCCATGTCGCAGCGCCTCCTCATGCTTGGCGCGCCGCTCCGCCACCAGCGAAGCCGCATGACGGAACCCTCCGCGCAGCTGCGCAAGGATCGCACCGGTGGGCGCGTCGCCGGGGACCCAACCAGACAGCAGATCCAGGGGAAAGTTCGACGCAGGCTCCGTCTCACCGGCCGAGCCGATGCCGACGATCGCCGCGCAGCGCGCCAGGTCCTCGAGACGCGGCCGGTCGTCCCCAATGCTCGCCAGCAGTCCGGCGTCGAGCGCGATGACCGTGGGGCGCTCGTTGTCGAGCGTCGAGGCAGTGGGCAGCACGGGCACGTGCCGGACTTCGACGTCATCCCCCCGGCGCCCCAAGGGGGCAGCCGAGATGGTGCGGCCGAGGGCGACGATGAGGAGAGGCTTCAACGGCGGCGGTGCGGCGGGGAGGGGAGGGCGGGGGGCGATCTGAACGCTACAATATGAAGTGCGGGAGGGCGTGGGGGCCAGAAGCAAGAATTGTGAGACGCTGCGTGAGGGGGGCGCAATGAGCGCAGCTACCAACCCCCAGATGGGTGTCTCTCGTTGTGGTGCCGTCGCGTCGAGCGAGGCGGGAAGTCACCATACGGCGGGTGCCACTCGAGCTGAGAGGCTCAGTGACAGACTCCGAGTAGCCACGCATGCACGCGGTCATCTCGCACGGCATCGGAAAGGGAGGTATTAAGCGTAAGGCGCCCGAAGTAGCCTCCAGCTCGATTTACGATCACCGGAGGATCGGTGGCGTAGGTCGAACACACCCCGTAGTTGGAATACGCTGATCCGAAAATGCCGTACTTGTTGAAAATGCTTGATGCCGAATAGGAGGAGCCGTATTGCGAGTATTGATTAAGAACGGAGGAAGTGCTCGAAGCCGAGCAGTTAAGGCAACCAAGAAAAGTCTTGTGATCCTGACCGCCGAAGATCAGCAGCTCAGTTCCAGGAGCGAATGCGCTGGTGCCTCCTTGTGCCGCCGAAGCCTGGGAGGCCGCCGTAGCAATGGCCCCAATAGTTTGCCACGTGCTCTGCGAGCAGCCGGATCCAACTGCTCCTGCGAATAGAGCAAGCCAAAGGCCAAGCTGATCCTTCGAACTCGCATTTGGACCTCGGTGAAAGGCGACAATCCTTTTCAACCTCAACAACTCGATGCTCGTTCGCCGCGTGATACCGGCGCCCCGAGTGATGTCGACTCCGGGGCTGATGCAACTCTCCGGGGAATTCTTAGCGTGATCTGGCGAGGGGTGAAGAGCTCCTGGCGGGGTGCGCTATTTCTTGGCACACATATACAGCAAACCAACGATTGCGCCGCCAACAGCAATCCACTTTATCATCGCTGCGGCTGGTTCGCTTCGCTTGACCTCGATATTGGTGACACCACTAGCGCCTTTGTAGGCTCCGCTGACCGCGAAGGAGGACGATTTATCGCCGTATTGAAGCCTCTCCGCTGCGTCGAGGGTACGCTCGATCTCAGCGCCGGAGGCGCCATGGCGCAGCGATGCCTCTCGAGCCTTCACGTCGAGCGTGAGCTTCTCCTGAGCGGCAACAATTCGAAGCTGCTCCTTGTCTGACTCGGACAGTTGACTGGTGAGCTCGCCGATCAGGTCGTTGGGATTGCGAGGAGTTAGGTCGCTCACGGGAGGAGGGGTTGAGGAGGATTTGATCAACTTGCCGAGAAGTGAAGGCGGAGCTACCTGGACGTCAAGCACAGCGTAGGGCGTCTCGACTCGATGTGAAAAGCGCCCAGCGGAGGCTCCTTTCATCATGATGGTGCGCTCGAGCGCAAGTCTGAGGCGCACGATTTCGACGGAGGCGGCCTCCGCGAGTACCCGTGCCTCGAGCACCTCAGCTACCCGAAGGATGGTCTCGGCTGTTTTCATCGAGTTGCACGAGAGCCAGTCGAGAGCAGCACGGACATGTGGAGGTATTTCGTGGCGCAGGCCCTGCGCGAGCAAGATGGTCAGCTCGGTCGAGACGAGCCGTTCCGCCGTGTCCGGCAGGCATCGGATCTGTTTCTGGGGAATCTTGCGCGAGCGCTTTCGAAGTTCGGCAAGAAGTCGAACTTTTTGCGGGAGAGGTATTACCTCCGGAACGGATTCCAAGAGTCGCTCCAAGGTATCCGCGCTCGGGCTGACATCTCCGCCTCGCCAGCGGGGATAGGTCCGGGCCGCGTACGAGGCTGCAGACGCTCCGTACTTGTTGGAGTAGGAGCGGATGACTCTGTTCAGCTGGTCTGGAGTTAGTTCGAAGAAGATGCGCTTAACGTCCTCGTCCAAGCCAAAAAACCTCGAACTCACGCGCGACCGCTGCTGGTCGTGCCAGCGTGCCCAATCGCGCCCGTCCCACTTTCGGCGATGATATCCCCGTCCCATTCATCGGCTCCAGCTCAGCGAGACGTTCCTAACCAGCAATTAGGGAGACTTCAGATCGAGCAGTCGATCAATAGTTTCTGCGTCCCCCGGAAACCGCTTCAGGAGTAACGACCGCAACTCCTTTGCGTCCGGCTGAGACACAAGTCGGTCAAACGAACTTGCAGTAAGCCCGAGCTGTCGACAGTACTTATCCAAAACTGTCTGCGGCGCTACCCGGTGCCGCCGCGCTACTTCATGAGTTGCCTCTGATCTGGACCTGCGCGTGTTGCGCGCCAGGTACGCGACCTCAAGTATCTGCTGGAGTGCTGCCGAAGTGCCAATTGGAAACTGGGGAAGTCCCCACGGATCGTACCTAACACTCACCTCGGTTACGGCATGCTCCTGCTCATTCTCCGCCAAAAGTAGCTGACGCAGAATGGCGTTTGGGCTCGTGTCCTGGAGGGGACCATTGCGCCGGCGTAGATCTTCGGCTCGTCGCGCGAGTTCCGCCCATACGTCAGCATCGATCTCTATTGAGGGCATTAGGCAATCCGGAAGGCGATTACCGACTATACTGAAGTTACTTCAGTAACGCAAGTATATCTAATAAAGCTGCTAGTCGTACTTTCGCATCCAAGCCACCCTAGCGACGCTGCCACTAAGGTCGAATCACGAGGCCGCGAAGGAGGGGCGGACGTTCGCTGATGCCATTGCCGAGCCTGCGGCCGAACGAAGGAGATCATCGCGTGAAGGGGAATGACAACGATCAGATCGGCCGCTAGTGGCAGCTCAACTAACCCGACGGTGGATCGGAGTCGGATGGGCGAATGCTGTAAAGGCGCGCGCCGCTAGTACGAACCGATTCCGCTCGCGTCGCGAGGTCAACGGCTGCGCCTGGAACCACAGCAGCCAGCGTGAGTATGGCCTCCGCCGCACAAAAGAATAGAACCGCGAAAAGGGATTTCAGGTTTTCGCGAAGGACCGCCTCGCTGAATGGTTGCGTTACGCGTAACTCGAGAGTGTTGCCGACTAGCAGATGGCGAACCGACTGGAGAGTGAAGCCAAAATGCGAGGAATGCGAATTCAGGTACTCTCGCCATTTCTGAAACTGCCCGCCGATTACCTGTGCTCTTTTTCCAGCGCTCGGTAAGCGGCCCTCAATGGCCTCGTCGACTCGACTAGGATCGTCGCGGAGATAGGCTAGCAATTCCAGCGTCTCGATCAGCGGTCGAAACACGGCACCAGCCTCCTGCGCCAGCGCGTCGAGTGCGAGACTATAGGACGCGAGCGCAAGATTCCGGGCCTTTATGGTGCAGATAGCCGACACGCGAGCCAACGGATTGTTTGCGCTCTCTAATCGGGTGGCGCACTCCGCAAGTACGTCGATGAGTTCCTCGATGAGGCGCGCTTCTTCTGCGAGCGAAGATTCAATCGCCGCGAGTGATGCAGAGCGCGTTGCCCAGATTGACGTACTTGCGCGCATCATTCTAGCGCGGATCAGATTGCAGAGTCACGATCTCGACGCCGTTCTTGAGGAGTTCATCCTGCGAGGTAACAGCCGAAGTCAAACCGCAGCGCGCACGGTTCTTTCGTCGGCAGTCGGCGCGGAAACCCACGCCATCCACAACTCAATTCCGTCAAACGTCCCGGCACACTGGAGGCCGGCGTGCGAAGCGTCAATGCCGAGCGCACGACGCCAGATCGAATAGTCGTCGTGCGACGATCGGTTTATCTCAGGCATACGCTCAAACGCGTGGACGAGGAACAACGCTGTGTTCGCGTGGAAACGTTTTGCCTCCAGGATAGCAGTTGCTGGTCGGTGCATGAGCTGATAGCGACATCCGGAAATCTTGTCTTCGCTCACGTTCCACAGCTTGCATAGTGCTCGAAGACGATCGGGCTTTCCCGATCCAACCTTGGCCTTCGACAACCACTCCTCGACAGTAGTGTCGAAGGATTCGCCCGCCTTCGCTTCGATCGAGGTAGAGACAAGCCCGGCTGCCGTCGACAGGAGTGCCCACAAGTCTGTCTGGGACGCATGCCCACCCCCCTCGAGCGCAACCCGATGCTCTGGAACCCCAAACACGAGGCTACAGTTGCGGAAGCGAGGATGAGAGTCGAGCACTTGCGCGATCTCGTACGGTAAGCCTCGCGGCGTGGAGCGAGCGGCCTCCCAGGCCACGGCTGACTCGTAAGCAGAGTAGTTCGCTTTCCAATGCTTATCGGGATCGGCGAGAAGGCGCCGCCAGTCGGAAGGACCAAGGGTTGGAACGAATAGTCTTTTCATTGACCTTCGGTTGCATTGATGTGCTGGGTATCACCTGATACGTTGGCGAGTAGAGTCGCGCTCAGAGCGGCTCGCGAGGTGTCCCTGCTTGTGAATAAAACGTGTGCGCTTTGCTCGTCTCGTCCCACCAGAACCGATCTTCAGCGTCGGAACCCCGCGAACGAATCAGGCCGAGATCCCGTATCCACTTGAAGAACGGGCCGCTCGGCCGGCGATCGTCCTTGCCGACGACTAGCGCGCTCGCAAAGAAGCCGTGCTGTCGATAGGTCTCGGAAGAAATGTGGCCGAGAAACTCGCCCAGGATCGCTCTGTCAAGGTCGCGCCAATCCTGGGTGTCTATCTGGAATGGGTCGCCGCCGCTGACTGTTGGCAGACGAAAGGTCACTCCAGCGACTAGATCGGAGTACGTGATCAGAACGCTTCTCTCACCCGTACGAGCGATTCGCTCAGCGATATCTGCTCGCGCAGCGAGATCAGATTCCGCGAACTTCCATTGGATCGCATCGAGCTGTCGGATGACTTCAGGAGAGGCAGTCATTGTCAGGGAGAGAAAAGGGACGCGCCAGAAGCCGTCGGAGCTCGCGAGGCCAATATGAGGATCGAGAGTGAGTGGGGCCAGAAGCGGGAGCAATGAGACGCTGCGTGACCCCCAAGTGATGATCGTCCAATCGATTGTCTTACGTTGTCAGACCCCCGCTCACACTATTAGGGGCCGGTCATCTCCCCCCTCGTACCCAACAAATGAACATCAATCTCCGCTGGCTCTTCTCGTCTCTCGCGTTGCTCGCTCTGGGCAGCTGCGGGGGTGCGTCGGGTGATGCGCCGACTCAGCCAGTGGTTCCAGCGCCAGTGGTCACGACCGTTCAAGTCTCGCTTTCAGCGTCTTCGATACTTGCCGGTCAGTCGGCAACTGCCAGCGCCAAGGTGCTCGATCAGAATGGCGCGACTTTGCTGGGCCGAGCTGTTCAGTGGTCAACAACGAACACTTCAATCGCCACCATTTCCAGCGCCGGCGAGCTTAAGGCGCTGAGCCCTGGACAGACATCGGTGGTCGCCAGCGTCGAGGGGAAGGTTGGGGAGGCTTCGGTGCTGGTCACCACGGGGCCGCCCGCGAGGATCGATCTGACGCCACTGTCTGCCGTGCTCCAGGTCGGAGGCTCGCTCGTGATCACTGCCATCGTGCGGGACGCGGCCGGCATCGAGTTGGTCGGCAAAACAGTGAGCTGGTCTGGCAGCGACATCAACGCGCTCAGCGGAACTGTGGATGGCAACAAGCTTACGGTGACGGCACACACGGCTTCAGTTGTATCTGTGGTCGCGACGATAGATGCGGTGACCAGCACGACGGTCGTAACGATCCCCGCTCCGACAGCTGCGGCTGTTGCGCGGGTGGACATGTCTTCGGCCGCAGTTGTCCTTAACTCGGGGCAGAAACTGACCATCAGCGCTATTCCTCGCGATGCCTCCGGCAATGCACTTCCGTCAAAAATCGTAAGCTGGTTCACCTCAGACGGATCGATCGTCGGAGGATCGGTGAACGGCAACTCCGTCGAGCTATTAGGCGGAGGCGCAGGTTCAGCCACCGTGAGCGCGGTGGTCGATGGAGTTACCGGAAGAACCACGGTCCAAGTTCTGGCAAGCACGCCGGTAAGAGTCGCGTCCGTAACCATCACTCCCGCCAGCGCGCAGATCGCGGTCGGGGGATCAACACCGATGATCGCCACCCTCCGCGATGCGAACGGAAACGCCCTCACCGATCGAATCGTTACCTGGACCAGCTCGGCGCCTACGATAGCGTCGGGGTCCTTCGTGAACGCATTCGCAACGATCGCGGGAGTGGCTCAGGGAATCGCAACAATTAACGCGACAAGCGAGGGCGTGACAGGCTCGGCGACGGTGAGTGTGGTCGCTACCTCTGGGGGAGGAATCCAGTTAACCTGCGCGGGCGTCGCTGGCGGCAGGATATATGGAAACGATGGTGTGTATCTGGGGAGGCTCACGAATCAGTTCGACGCCGAGTCCATCCTGAATCAGTTCGGGTCGTACGGCGGACAGTTCGGCACGTACAGCATGTACAACACATTTGGGCAATACGGATCTGCCTTCAGCGCGCTCTCCGCCTTTAACACACTGACCGCGACCCCACCGTTGCTATTCGTCAACGGCAACTTTGCCGCGTTCGTGACCAAGAACACGATCAAGGTGCCGCGGGTGGATCCCGCGGCATTGCGTACCTGCAACTTCTAGCGTGTGATGTCAAAGGCACTTGAGCAGGCACTTCACGACTCCATGATTGATCTCTTCCAGAAGGCGGGAGAGGCAACGGGCTATTGGGGCACGCGTTATCTGCAAGCGGTCCGCCGAAAGGGAGGGCTGCTTCGTGCCAAGGAAATGCTCAAGCCACGCACCGCGAGTCAGCGAAGCGGACTCGATGCGCTGCTCGCCGCTGGCAGGCCGGAGTTGACCTTTGAGGCACTCGTTCTCAGGGCTCGTTTCGCGCCGTTGTTCACTGTCGAGGAACTGAAGGAGGCTAGAACGAGGCTGGGCAGGTTTCGGAAGTCCTCCGCCGAAATAAAGGCAGGCAGGGAACGGCTTTTTCCAGATGAGCTGGAGCCGGGCTTACAGTATCCGGAAGGAACTCGACGGCAGGTGCGAGTGAATGCGGTTGAACGCAATGCCGCCGCCAGGAAGGCTTGCCTGAAGCATCATGGCCGGCGATGCCTGGTCTGTGAGGTCTCCTTCACCGAGGTCTACGGCGAGATTGGCACCGACTTCATTCACGTCCATCACCTACGACCGCTGGCATCCGTAAGTGCGGGATACAAGGTCGATCCGCAAACGGATCTGGTGCCTGTTTGCCCCAACTGCCACGCAATGCTGCATCGTGAGGAACCGCCACTCAGCGTGAGCGACCTGCGGAAACGAGTCGCGCAGGCAAGGCGATGACAGCGAGGGGAAGCTCGAGCGCACTGTTCGACGCAGGAGCGCCCCTGCTAGCGCCCACGACACTTTGGAGCCGGAATGAGATCCTCGTTCAGCACTGCCCGGTTCCGAAGCTCCCGGGCGTGTACGCGTGGTACTTCCGAGAGGCTCCCGCAGGAGTTCCAGTCGACGGCTGCATTCGAGTTCGGGATCTCACACTTCTTTATGTGGGGATTTCACCCAAGCGCGCCCCGACGAACGGCAAACCCCCGAGTGGTCAGCGCCTCTGGCATCGCATTCGTTATCATCTACGCGGAAATGCTGCTGGGTCGACGTTGCGCCTGACGCTCGGCTGCCTCTTGGCCGAGGAGCTGAGAATCGAGCTTCGTCGCGTAGGGAGCGGCTCGCGCTACACCTTTGCCGAGGGCGAGGCAACGCTGACGGATTGGATGGCGCGGAATGCGCGCGTGACGTGGGTGGAGCATCCCGAACCCTGGAAACTGGAGTCGGAACTGATCGAAAGCCTGATCCTTCCTCTTAACCTCAGCGAAAACAAGCGGCATCCTTTTCACGCCAGCCTGAGCGCCACCAGGCGGCTCGCGCGCGAGAAGGCCGACAGGCTACCCATCGTGTCGTCTCGGTCTTCCATCCGCCGACGAGCGTAGATCGCCGCTGCCTGAACCTGGTTCTGCAATCGCCGCTCAGCCAAAGGCCAACGTGTTTCCGGTCCAGGGCAGGCGTGGAGTTCATGGGCGAGGGAGGAGCTTGCGGCGGGCGAGCGCTCCGAGAAGGCCCTGCAACAGGCCGGCAGCGATCACGAGAGACATCAGAAAGAACGGCGGTATGGTTGTCTCGCTGGTGTACCAGGAGTTCAGGAAGCCGCCGAACCAGATTACCAGTAGCAACGCGGCAGCAACTACGCTCCCGCCATTCAGCCGCCAGCATGCGCATGGCGACCAGGACCACGGCAGCTATCACCCCAAGCATGACCTGCCAATCCGCACGATCGGCCTGCGCACGGACTTCGCGATTGTCCATGAATGAATGAGGGTTGCTGTCGACTTCGGAGAGCTCGGCTCCTGACTGCTACTGCGCGGGGTCGGAGCCGATCGCATCCTGATCGGACGCGCGAGCCTTCGCAGGCACGTACAGGAAGAAGAGCGTGGGGAGGGCGTAGAAGATCAGCCAATGGCCCGAGAAGGCCCTGACTGTGCTTGCAGGATCGAGTGTCGTACGATGTGTGTCGTGGTCCGCTGCCTGGTTCGAGAGCATGCCGGACGCGAGGAAGAAGTTGAGCATCACGTAGGCAAACAACACTGCCACCACCGCCGGCATCCACGGTGGGAAATACCGGAGTAGCGGCTTCCACTGGAGCTGCGAGCCCCGAAACATGGTGGATCCCGAGGATGGCTTCTGCCAGGCGCGAAGACGAAACACGAAGGCGAAGAAGAGCGGAAAAATGGCGACGTGCAGGATCCAGAAGAGCGGATTGCTCGGGGTCATCCCATTTGCGGTGTAGCTCGCCACGTGCACTACGGCCGCCGTCAGGAAGCCTGTGGCTCCGTAGGCGCTGAGGGCGTTCCATCGGGCCTGAGGGTGCGTGGTGTTGTCAATCATGTGGATGCTGGTTGGGGGCGCGGGTGTTCATTGTCGTCGCAAGACGTCATTACCAGACCCGCGCGCTCGCGGGTGGTTCTCGCTCCTCGAAGCGATCGTCGCGCAGGTCGATCAATTCCTGAAATCGAATGGTGTCGCCAGTCATGGGTTGCGCAACCCACACTCGTCCACTGGCCAGGGCGATCAGGCGGCCGCGGTAATCCCAGTCCATCCAATCGACGGGCCCAGGTGGCAACTCGACCGCACCGGGGGCGTCCTCGAGTGCGAATGATTCACTGTACCGGAAACCATCAATGCGACGAGCCAACACAATCGCGGTGCCATCATCAGCTCGCGGCGCACGCTTGACCCGCAGGTCCGGCTTAACTGTTCGATATCCTGACGGCATGGCGACAAATTCCCATTCCCATTCCTGCCTCAGCGTCCAGCCGTCTCGCTCGAGACGCCGCCGGTAAATTGGCTCGTTCTCGCCGCGCGCCTCCGGGTTTGGCTCGACGCGGAGTCCCCGAGGGGGATGTGCTGGGTGGGCCACTGCCTGCTCGGGCCGATGGTTGAGCCAAAGATGACGATTCGTGAGAAAGAGTCCGCCTCCAAACCAGCAATCCCCCTTTGGCCACAGCGCGAGTGCCGTCAGCCAGGGCGCCTTGCTCACCGCGGTCCACGCGTAGGTATAGTCGCTGTCTGCGACCGAATGCGCGTTGAATTGACTGATGAAGCAGACCAACAGCTCACCATCAGGCGACAAGTCCGAGCGCTTCTCGTAGATGCGTCCACGCAGCCAGTGGCCGCGCAGGAATTCGTCGCGGCTGGTGTCCCAGCGAATGACCTCGACGAGCTTGGACGGTCCGCGCCGAAAGATGACTGCGACGGGTGCCTCCCGAGCTTGCAGGAGCGCCAGGCGTGGGGGTGGCGTGCGCTTCATTGTGGAAGTCGATCGTCACTACCGGCAATCACCTCGACGCTGGCGTCGGATGATCCCATTCCTTCTGGCGCATCCGGATCCGCGGCGTGTGTACGAGGGCGCGGCTTCGCCTGAAGCAGTACCAGCAGTAGCAAGGCGGACCACAGGTTCACCGCGACCCCGAAGGACAGCCCGGGCATCGCGAGCAACTGGAACTTCGCCTGGAAGGCTGGGCCGACCGTAATCCCTCCCTCGATGTCGGTGAGCTCGATGCCGACGCCGCTCATTGCCGCGAAGGTGAACCACGGCGACTGAAGCTGCACCAGCTGCAGGAACTGGAGCATGCGGGTCAGTGTGTAGCCGCGGCCCTCGTCGCGCAGCAGCCAGAGGCCGGCGGCACACGACAAGGCGCCGAGCGTCTCCATCATCAGCACCTCCCACCAGGTCCCGCCAAGGAATGGACTGATGAGGATGAGCGCGGTTGCGGCGAGGAGCTGGTACCATGCGACGAATCGCCGCCGCGCCGCAGGAAGTACGAACGCATCGGGGTCGAGCGTGGCAGGCTGCTGGATGTCGAGGACATGGCCGAACACGAGGAGGCCGCAGCAGACGCAGCGAAGCGGAAAGGTGCGGAATCGCGCGCCGACGATCGGGAGGTGGCAGCGCGGGCATCGCCAGTCACGCAGGTACCAGTAGGCGGCGAACGCGAGCCCAAACCCGAGCAGCAGGCCGAGTGCGCCCAGCGCGATCCAGAGGGGGACAAATGCTACGAGAGCCACGGCGGCAATCACGCGCCGCTCGCGGAGCCCTCTCCAGTAGTCGTTCCAGTCGCGGGTCTCAGGCTCCATTCAGCTGCGCGCCGCGGACTCTCCAGCCAATAATGTCGGCCGTCCGGGCCTGGCTGCCTCAAGTGCAATTGGTTCCGGCCGAAGAAGCATTTAGGGACTTGCCAAGGCGAGCTGGACCTCAGTCATCAGGCTTCGCGGCTTGATCGTCCGTGAAAATCTCTCGCCAGATCAGCCCTGCAGGAGCTCCGACGAACAACGCCGCGAGTCCCAGGCCGATTGCGTGATCGGCTCGCACTGAGCGCAGGCCGTGTTGACTGACGATCATGGCGCCATAAAGAGGAAGCGCCGTCAGCGCTCCCACAAGAGCCGCCCCTGCGGCCGAGCGGGCGAGCGGCAGTAGGAGCCCAGCCACGAGTCCGGCGGATGCGCCGCCAATGAAATAGGCGAGTATCAACGCGAGAACGTCGACGCCGTCTCCGCTTCCGAGCCTGGCTGACCCGGTGACTAGACTGATCAGAAGTACCAATGCACTGCATGCGGCTGCGAGAGCAAGTCCGGAAACTAGGGCGAAGCGAAGATTTCGAAAATAGCGATGCATGGTCGAAGGCGATTGCGTTTAGCGGCACGTAGATCTGTGTCGTTCTCTTGTCTAAAGGAATAGAAGGCCAAGCAGCGCACCTGCAGTGGCTCCGGACGCCGCCAGCGCCAGAAGGAGACGCAGTCCAAGATGCCGCGGCCGGTGCGACAGCAGCACTACCGCAAACGCCCCGATCGGCGCGAGCACGAGTCCCGCCAGCACATTAATAACCCCGACGTCGAGCCCGTTCGGCACCGCTCCTACCGCGAAGGAACAGGTGCCAAGGAGCAGAAGCGCCAGCGCCGGCCATGTGGGAGGAACTTGCCGAGTTATGCGCACTCAGTACTCAGTTTATTCAGTGACGACAAAGGCCTGGAGCTTTCGTAGCCCATTCGCGAAGCGAAAGCTCGCGGCAGCAAGGTGGCACCAAGGCTGAAGCCGCCATTGCCACGCACGCTAAGCGCCACCGGGCGAAGATCGGGCAAGAGCACTCTCGAGCTCGCGCTCCATACCCTCCAGTGTGCTCCGCTTGCCATGCTTGAAATCCTTGAAGGCGGCGTGGAACCGGAAGATCTCCGGCCGGCCGCGCAGCGGCACCACGATAGCGACTGGCGAACGTTCATTGTCTCTGGCGAGCTGCTTCCACAGCTTCACTTCAGGTCGACGTTGCCAGTCTGGCTCCGAGCGGTTCAAGGCGACGGCGCGCTTGTCCCATTTGCGGAGCCATGTGCTCTCGATGTACTCCTGCCAATGTGGGCTGGCCGAATAGACGATCAGAAGGTCGCGGCCGGACGATCCGGGGGCTTGGCGAAAGGCGGTCACCGCCCTTCGCAGTTGCCACCAGGCGCCGATGCGCGACAATAGAATGCCGAGCACGATGGCAAGGAGACCAAAGCGAGCCATCGGCACGGTCACGACGAGGTACACGGCGAACCCAAGTGCAGTGAGGCCGAGGATCGCGCAGCCAAAGCGCTTCAGAGGAGCAGCCACGAGCTAAGCGTCGCCGGAGGTCGAACGCGCAGCGTGCGTCACCTGTCGGCTGCAGGATGCTCGCCCGTGACCATGCACGCGGCGTAGCCCAGGACGCGATCGCCGCCCTTGAGCTGCGACGCCGTTGGCTTCCACCCTCGGCGCAAGCGCTCCGCAAGGATTTCCGCCGACGTCGGCTGATGATCCCACACGGCGACCGCCGTGATGGAGCCGAGTCACGTCGCGTCGAAGACCAGGAAATGGCCGGCCTCGAACGGGATCACGACGTCGTGCGTGTACTCGTCTTGGGTGACGATCTCCACGACGTCACGAGTCGGCGATTGCTCGCGGCCCCATTGCAGGACGTCAGCAAGCGTTCTCCGCTCTCCAAGGCCCGCCTGGGCGCGATCGACCGTCGATTCTGGAACTGAGCCGACTCTCGAGACAGGAACAGTGCGCATGCTCTCCTTACGACGATAACTGGCTGGTAGTGTCGAAAAGTGTTAGCCGTTGCGTGTCGGCGGAAACCCAAAGCGAGCAAAGCATGATTGGGGTAAAAAGGTAGACCGCCAGCGCGCCTGCCGTTACGTGTCCTGTGTGTCGAGCGCCTGCGCCCGGTTCAGCACGGCCATGGCATTTGCGATGATCTCGTCGGGATACTGCTGCAACTGGAGCAACGCGATGGCGTTGCGCGTCGACGATACCCCCTCCCTCAGCCGATAGTCGAAGGACAAGGTGTCCTCTGCAATACGCTCCCGAAAGTGATACGACTCGTACGAGTCGCCGAGCAGGGCCACCAGCTCGAGATCGTGCGTCGCGACCACCACGACGTCGATCCCCTGTGTCAGGTACGCCAGCACCGCATAGGCAGCAGCAACGCGCTCGGCCGTGTTGGTCCCTCGAAACATCTCGTCGAGCAGGAACAGGTGCTGTCGACCTGGCTGCTTGGCCCGGAGGAGCGAATGCACCGACTCCACCTCGGCCAGATAGTGGCTTCTCCCCTCCAGGAGGCTGTCAGTACGAGCGATCGACGACCGGACGTGCAGAAGCGGCGCCTGCCATGTGTGTGCGCACACGGTGTGCAGTGTCTGGGCGAGGATCGCATTCACGCCGAGCGTGCGCATGAACGTGGTCTTGCCTGCCATGTTCGAGCCGGTTATCAGGATGCTCGCATCGCGAACTCGGAGGGTGTTCGCGACCGGTTGCGCGAGCAGTGGGTGAAACACTTCCGTCGTGTGCAACTCCTTGCCGGGCGTCGAATACTCCGGGACCGTCCAGTGGGATAGCGTTTGCCGCCACTCTGCGAGTGACTGCGCGGTATCGACCTGTCCGACTGCTTCGAAGACGCGACGCAGGAGTGCGCGCGCATCCGCCGCGCGCTGTATGCTGAAGACGAATGCGTTGATGTCCAGGAGGAAAAGCAGGTTCACGTATTCGTAGATTGTCGACCACGGCTCGCTGGCCGACCCCGGCTCGAAGAGGAGCCAGGTAGTCGCACGTCGGAGCGATGCAAGCTGCGGGGCATCTGTTCGGAGCATCGCGATCTCGTGCTCGATTCCAGCGGGACTGAGGCGAGAGAGTTGTTCCGCTGCGCGGACGAAGGCTGGCACCGACTGAAAGGCGACGACGAGCCGTCGCACGCGTGGGCGGTAGGCGAGTTGAATGACGATGTTCGTCATGCACACGACGAGCCAGACGACAAGCACCTTCGGCCAGATGGCGAGCAGCGCGAGGCACAAGCACGAGATCGCGGTCAGGAGGGGGAAGGCCCACCAGAGTGCAGGTCTCGCGGGGAGCTCGCCGTACATCAGGTCCGACAGGTACCCCGACCGTGGGTCGGCGAGGGGCTTCAAGACTCGGCGAACGCGCGCGGCGTCGGCGGGCGCGGTAGTGAATCGCTTCGTCGCCGCCTCGAGTCGCTCGAGTGGTTCGACGGTAAACCGCGGCTGCCTGAGCAAATGGTACAAGCACTGGCGCCCGACCTGGCTCGCGGTACGATCGACGGCGAGGAACACGGCATCGAGGTCCAGGTCATTCCACGTAGCGTCGTCCACGGTGTCCGCACTCGCGCGACCACCGAGGCCATTGTGGTAGGCCGCGACGCGTGACAGGTCGACGTCGACACGTGAGTTCCTCTGCTCCTGAGCGAGCCCTCGCTGGATGGCCCAGGTGAGTCGAAATCGTGTGAACAGATGCGGGGCCAGCACACCGAGTGCCGCCACAGCGAGAATGCCGATCACCAGAAATGGCGTCTGGAGCAAACACGTCCTTGGACAGATGTTGGTGGCGGTCTACGAACAAGGTTCTACTTGGGGCGAATCAAGTAAAAGCGAGCGAAGGGAGCCACCAGTAAATCGCCCGACGACAGAAAAGCGCGTTAGATGTTGCGGTAACGCGAGCCTGCACTAACAAATCCAAAACCCGCCCGGCAGTACGAACAGCGTCGCCATCGCTGGAATGTCGAGTACGAACGACCACAGAATGCCAGCGACGGTGTATCCCGGCAGCCGCTGGCGAAGCGGTGAAACGTGGCGATAGAACAGCCAGAATACGAAGAGCCACTCCAGGATGCGAATCGGAATTAATCCGAGATAGAACGGCAGGGGTGAGCTGTAGGGTGCGAAGCGCTCGTAGGCGTACCCATAGGAGGAGCCGACTACGACTCCGATGATTGCGCGCGTAGCCCCAAAGATCAGAGGACGCGGTGCGGGCAAGCCTTCCCGGCGGTTGACGTAGTACCCAGCCGCAGAATAGCCGATCAACTTGACCGCGCCGAAGTACACGGCGCCCAGTGCGCTAGAGCCGAAAGGCATCCTTTCCTATGTGGTTGTGAAACCGCTAACGCCTGCGCCAGGACGCAAAGCGCGCCTCATGGATGCGAGCGCGAGTATCAGCAATGGCGCTTTGTCAGCTCCAGCGATCGCTAGGATGCTGGTCGCGATCCTGCCCGGATCGCCCACCAGGTCAGGACCCCAAACCCGAGGGTTGAGGCGATAACTGCCGGCAGACCAACGGTCACTGCGAACGCGGCCCAATCCGGTCCGGGTATCAATGCATCCATCCATCCCTCTGGCACGAACGCCATCGCCCACCAGACGACTAGCGTCAGGGGTACGACGAGCAACCAACCGCGGGTGATCAAGCTTGCCCGACTGAGTGGGAGCCGCAGTGGTGGACGGCGCCTGGCCAAGATTGCGAGCACCACGGCAGACCCTGCGACGTAAATCGGTCCGCCAAAGATGAGCAGCAGAAGGAGGAGCTCCGGGACTGTGATCGAATGGTCCGTCATGGTGCGCGGGGATTGATCCGGGAATGGTCTAACGCCCAAGGTCAGCTATGGGCGAATCAAATAACGCGAGCGAAGGGAGCAATCATCAGCTCGCCGACTACTCCAAGCGAACGTTATTTGGCCGCCGCGATCAATTTGAAAAACGCTCAACCCAGAGTTGCAAGTCCGGCTTGAGCAGACCGTACTCGAGCCCAGTTGGGTGCCACATTGTATCGGAGTAGAGTGGGCGCGCGAAGACGAAGGTTCCCGGCCGGCCAGCAGCGGTGCGCTCCATACTGCGAAACACCCTTCCGGGATCTGACCATCCACGATTGAGCTCTGGACGCTGGGGAAAGAGGTTCACATCGGTGCTTCCTCCCAGAGAATGGCCGATAAAGTGACCCTTGTCTACGGAGTCGCCATCGGCCGCCGTCAGGCCGCCACCGAGGAATCCGCGCATTCTTGATGCATCGCGGGATGCCGGCGGTTGCCGGGAATAGCCGAAGACAGCCACGAGGCGATCCTCAATCTGCGCCGCATTGGAACTCGCGCTAGCATCGGACGTGAAGTCGAACAGGTGTTCGAACCCATCCACTTCAAACTGAAGGACGTTGGGCGAGTGCGTACACATCTCGTAGTACTGATCCAGCCACGGCGCTGGAAATTCGGACGCGAGCCGGGCTGCAACGGCGGAATATTCCTGCGTGGGGTCCGCAGAATACAGTTGAGAGTAGTTCAGCACATAATCTCTCCGTTCCGCGATGCCCGTAGCCACATAACGCCAGAGTTCACCTGCAGAACATCAAATAGGTAGCGCGCGCAGCGCGCTTCCGCCGCGCCCTGTCTGCTTCAGCGCAAGTTTGGCAGCACGACGGCGAAGCATGCTCAGCGCGGCTTACCTAGTATCTTCTGTATCGACGCACGACTGTGGCCGCATGATCAAGCCTGCCACGGAATGGAGCACCGTGAATGTTGAGATCGATCTGAAGTTGCAGGCGACCTACACAAGGCGGGATATCGCGAAGACCTGGCCGCAGCGTAATCCAGAAGTCATGTACCATCGTGTTGTTGTCGTAGGGGAATGCTAGGTCCACCGAAAAGGCGAGTTCTTCCACCACGTATGGCGCCTGCTCTGGCAATAGCAGTGATCCTGTCAGGCCCTGGAAGTAACCGTCTAGGCTGAAACCAACGGTGGACGAAATGAGCAGAAGCGACCGATGATGCATGACCACGAAACCGGCGCCATCTCGGTATGCACGAAACTCATAACCCGACAATGAGATCGGGAGATTGGGCTCAATAGGGCCTTCACTTAGGCTCGGATGGATAACGCCCTCAAGCGAAGGCCTTGTCAGTTTCAGCATTCGTTGGCGGGCTGCACCGCGTAGTCCCGCGTCGATGTCATCTCACTCGTTGAGTAGCTGTAAATGTGCGTGTTGCACAATCAGTGTCTTCCGACCGGTGGGCTCGTCGTCGAAGTCTATTTTGACTTTTTCGTCACGACCGAAACCAGACGAACCTAGGACTGTCCCGTTGCCGAATTTCCGGTGACAGATGCGTTGACCCTCCGTGAAGCTTGGAGTAGCAGACAGCTCCTGGAGTGCTTCGGCGATCGAAGCGATCGATTCGCTTCGCACGGCCGCCATGGCGGCGTCGGACATCTGCAGCAATCCACCCTGCCTGAGGTTCGGTTCGCGAACCGCGCGTTCAAGCAGAGACATCCGCTTCGACAAGTCCGAAACGGCCGCGAGCACAAGACTGCCCTCTGGGGACAGCGCCTTGAGTTGGGGAGGAGTCGCCGCATGCAGCCCGAGCAGCTGTACTAGCGAGTTGACCTGGCCGCCCGCCTCCGCGGCAGACCTCCAGGTGTTCGCCAGAGATTCCGCGACGGCTTCTATTGTTGGCTCAATAGTATCAACCCGCAGCCCCTCATCGTATTCGATGTCGCGTAGGCCCTGAATGTCAAATACCCGCGGACTGCGCAGGTCCTTGATTAGCGTGACAGGTCTATTGAACGCCTGACGCATCCCAAGCTCATAAAACACATTGGGATTGCGAGCGCTTAGGTCGCAGATTGCCATATCCGCGTGAAGCAGTCGCTGGAGGACATCCAACACGATGTGGTTAGCCTGATAGACATCGTCTGCACGTATCGGTTGAAACCCCGCTCGATTGCACGCGGGCTTGATCAGAAACTCATACACGCGTCGGAAATGGCCAGCGGAGTACGACTCCGGATCCGATATCGGCATGATAACGAAACAGGCCGGGCGGTTCGCCGCGCCCTCTACGTCGTTCGCCAGCACGTCGTCAGCCACTAGGAACCCGACTGGGTGAATGTCTGTGAGGGAGAATGGCCCGTAGCTCGCCAACGCCCCAGCTATGCTGCAGTGACGTCTCAAAGGTGGCGGAGCACCCGCGATAACTCAACAAATTCCTGCCAGCTTCAGCCTTGGTTAGATGGCCGCTACTGGAGACCGAACCGGGCCGATCGGAGATGGTTGAAATTGACAACTGTGAATCCGCGGCGTGCTAGGGTCGTGTATAGATCAAAGTCGGCCGTAAAGACCGTGTGCGCGCGAGCCGCCGCATCACAGATGGCGACATCCGTTAGCCCGATTCGAGTGAACTCAGCGTCTGTCATCAGCGCGGAGCTCACTTCGTATTGTTCGTGCCAATTGAAAACCATCGAGGCCAGTCGCAGACGAGCCTCTTCGCGAGCGGGTTGGCGAAGCTGACCGAGATGGTTGCTCACCTCCGCGAGAATAGTCGGGGTGGTTATGAGACGATCAAAGTCACGGAGCTCTCCTACGAGGAGGTCGAGGTCACCCTCGGAGTAGGTATCGGTTCGTTTAAAGCGCCCGATTAGGGATCGCTCCACCAATCCTACGATAAGAACCAGCAGAAGACTGGTATCAACGAGCGCGGCCCGCGTCCACATCAGACTATGGCTCTCGGATCTTCATTGACGCCACTTGGCCGGTCTCGCCGTTTACCAAGAACTGTTTGTAAACCCTAGGCAGCGGCACTATGTCGGCTCTGGCAGCCGCGAAGATGTTGCCTCCGGCCTGCGTCGTGCGGCTGGCTGGCTCGACCCACCCCAGCGTTATTTTCCAGAAGCGGCTATCGTCGCTGAGCTCAACCTCTTCGAGGCGGAGGGTTTTGATCTCGTCGGCGGAGTAGAATGATTGCACGAAATGCTGAGCTGCTGCGATCGCTTGATCGAGAGGGATCATTGGAGGGAAGAAGAGAGATCATGTAGCCATCTAGCGCCCAAGTTTACCTGCGGGCGAATCAAACAGGAGCGAGCGAAGCGAGCACTCCGTAAATCGCCTGACGGTGCAACGCACGTCATGCCACAAGCGCGCAGAAAGCATGGGTGCGCCAGTGTCTACTGAGGAGGCGCGCGCCACTCAAGTACCGTAACGGTAATGCGACCGCTGTTATTGGCGAGGTCCGCATCATTGATGCGAAAACGCAGACTGCTCGTGCTTGGTGGTGCTTGCAAGGTTAAAATCCCGGCTCGGGCGCTGTTGTTCTGCCACCAACGCGTCACGCCGTCTACTTCGCCGTTCGGTCCGACACGCATGAGAAGAGCACCATGGGCGAATCGTCGGTCGAAGGAGAATTTCTCCAAGCCTGCAACGCCAGGCGCCTCAAACGCGGCAAGAAAGGGGCTCACTTTCCACTTTCCGGTTGCGATCAGATACACCGTGCTGTTTGGCGTGAGCAGAACACCACTATCCTGCCAATCGTCCTTCGCATTGACGACGACCGAATGAAACCTTATGAGCGTCAGGAGAGGCTGCACAGCCAAAGCAATACCATCCTGCTCCGGTGTGATGTACGTGTTGATGCCAATGAGCCGTCCTTGCGTATCAAACAGCCCTCCGCCGCTTGACCCATGCTCGATAAGAGCGGAATGATAAATCGCCTGACCGGTAGCCGTGCGTTCGGTCCGCTTTACGACTCCCTCATCAATCAAGAAATCCTCGTCAAGCGGGTTCCCGACTGCTATGACCCTTTGCCCAGCTTCGGGCGCTCCGACCACCTCCACAGCTTCTCCGAGCGACCCAGTAGAATCGTGCACCACGAGAAAGGCATAGTCGACTCCAAGTGCCTTGTCCTGGACTCCGGTCAGTGGATAAGCGAGCAGTGGAGTTCCCTTAAACGGCTGGACGGTTATTGCCCGCGCGGGTCCGCCTTCACCCTGAATTACGTGATCGTTCGTCAGAACGACCGCAACCACTCCTGAACGCCAAACGACAAAACCACTTCCTCGCTTTCCGGTAGTCTCTGTGACCTGCGTTTGTACGAGCACGCTGTGCTTGCGAGCAGCCTGACGGATCGCGATTCGCTCTTGATTGCTTAGTGGCTGGGTCGAGGCAGTGGCCACCGAAACGGGCGACTGCGCGCCGAGACTCGAGCTTCCTAAAGCTGCTGCGGCGCTGAACAACAGCACGTTCGAGTACGCCGTGCGTCTAGTGCGTTGTAGTAGCATGTCGGTGCCTGACCAGTGTCGTGGAGGAGTCTTGTGGGAAGCTACGGGTACTTCGTTGTGGCCTAACGCGAATTAGGGCTCTCGGACACGATCTCAAAGCCATCCATGAGAAGTCCAGGCGAAACCTCGAGCGCAAACCCGTACGCCGCCGCAAACCTGCGACTCTCCTCCGGCACGAGCTCGATTGCATCCGGTCTGGTGGGTTGGACCCAGAGCCCATCGCCCCCGATACCTGTCAGGTGCACGACCCGCACCTCGCTTTCGCGGGGAAGATCAACAACGAATCCATGCGCGTCCCCCGCCGATCGACGGTCGCGGCCCGAGAGGCGAAGCTCTCGGCTCGCCCTGAGATAGGTACCAACCGACGGCACGCTCGGCTCCCCCGCGAGCGAGTGGAAAAACTCGCCCGCCAGATCGAGAGCCTCGCCGAGTGCGCCCCCCAGGCCTTCCATTATACTCGCCTCGCGCGCGTAAGGGCCACGCCCTACCGAATGATTCGATACTGCACAGTCACCGTCGTGGTGACGACGACATCCGGCGTCTGCGCCTGCTGACTGGAAAACCGCGTATCAAAGGTCAGCGTCGACGACGTTTGGAAACCGAAGGTGTTGCCGCCGCTGTTCGTCGACACGCTGACGAGCGCGCCTAGCCGGGCGCCGAGCGCGGCAGCGACTGCCTCCGCGTCGAGACGCGCCGCCGCGAGGGCCTCGCTGATGCGCACGCGGCGCACCGAATCCGCGCTGGAGGACTCGAACGCGAGCGACGAGCTGCTCGCCGCGCCGGCTCCGATGGCTGCTGCGATGACCTGCGCGGTCTGTTCGGGGCGATCGAGTTGCACGCGGATCACCGAGCGCGCCAAGTTCGTCCCCGGGGCCGCGACAGGGAATCCGTTCGGCGACGGGCTCGGGCCGACACCATACGCGATCGGCTGATCCAGTCGCACGCGCGACCCGAATCCCTTCAACGCTTCGACGACCGTCTTGAGCTTCCCATCGACCCGCGCGTTCGCGTCGGCTGGCGTCTCTGCCGTTCCCTCCACGATCACATAGAACGAGGCACGGTCGGGCGGGATTCGTGACGTGCGCGTCGCGGTCACGCTCACGACGGTGTCGCGCGGCATCTGGGCCAGGAGCGGCATCGGCAGGACGGCAAGCAGGAGGAGTCGGAGTCGCATCGTTCTGGGGTGGAGGAGAGTGCGCTACGGGAAAGTCTCGACGCCTACGATGCATCGCGCGTGATGGCCTGTGAACCCCTCCCGAAAAATTGAGACGCTACGTAACCCCCAGCCGGTTGAGCCTCTTCCATCGCGATGTCCGAGCGAGGACATTGAGCCCCATGGCTCCACGCTTGGCACTAGCCTTGGCGGTGTTTCTTGCCCTCCCGTTGAGAGGGCTCTCGGCCCAGCTCCGCGGCACGGTCCAGGACTCCCACGGCGTCCCCGTCTACAGCGCGACGGTCGAGGTCTGGCAACGCGACAGCTCGCGAGGCTCCGCCCACACCAGCGTGGACGGACGCTTCGTGATCCCGCGCGCAATCCCCGGCGTCGCCGCCACGGTACTCGTGCGACGACTCGGCTTCCTGCCGGCGCGCCACTCAGTCGCGTCAGTCGGGGCGGATACTATTCACGTGGTGCTCTCGGCGCTGCCTGCGTCGCTTCCGGAGTACGTGGTCAGCGCGAGCGCGCCAGGCTGCTCGCGACCGGATGACCCTGCGGCGCGAGCCGCCTACGTCAAGCTGGCGCGGTCTTACTTCACGTTCGGATCGGACGGTCGGTTCGTGGGCCCATGGATGCACGGGCATCGGTCGACAGGCGATCTGCCTGCCGCTGACGTGGGGTTCGTCGATGACAGTCGTATGGCCGAGACGTGGTGGGGATGGGCTTTTCCGAAGGCGATCGATGCGCAGGGCAGGTATCCCTACGCGAAGCGCCTCCCCTCGGATCGCCTCGACTATCGGCCGCTCAGCGAGAGCGAATGGCATTGGCGCTACGCCGATCTCGGGCAGAGCGACTTCCCGCATTTCCTGACGTCGACGTTCTCCGACGCCCAGCAGTTCAGTCGCGACCGAGAACGGACTGGTGAATCGGTGATTCGATTCTGCGGGCGTGAGCGCGGCGCACCCTACCTCGAGGGCACCATCCACACCGACGGCGACTCGGTGATGACGGGAATCGAGTACCTGTTCCACACGCCCAAGCCGCGCGAGGATGCCGGCGGCCAGCTGACGCTGGCGACGTCCACCTGGCCAGGCCGTCGCATGCTCGTTCCCGTGCGCACGGTGTTCTGGCGCAAGCTCGGTGGGCGTGACTGGTACTATCAGGAGGCGTTCGTGCTCACGGGATGGCGGCTGGACGGGATGGGCCAGTATGTCGATCCGGGGCGCTAGAGAGCCATGTTGCGGGACTCGCTGGAGACGGAGCGAATGGGGGTTTGGATGATGATGCGACGAATTCTTCCGATGCTGGCCCTGAGCCTGCTCGGCTGCAAAGCGCCCCCTATTACGCGTGCGGACCGAGACATGGTCTACGCTGGCCTGCTCGACAGTCTGGCCGTGCGCGATTCAGCTTCACTGATCTTGCTGTCGCATAAGATGGTTCAGCCGTGGATGGCGGATACCTCCCTCAGCGATGCGGCGCTCTCGCACGTGCTGATTGACAGCGTAGGACTTCCCGGAGTGATCGTGCCGAGCCTCGTCGCGTCGCTACGCCGAGCGCCTTACGAGCTGGGACCATTGCCAACTCGAGTACCCATCGCGTTCGACAGCTTTCCGCCCTTCTCGAAAGCTGTTCGCGATTCTCTCCTTCGTCATGGAGAGTTTCGGTCAGGCTTCGAGCGGTACCGGCAGGCCTATCCGGGTGCTCGCTCGCTGATGAGAGTGTCAGTGATCGGGTTCTCAGGCGAGCGACGCACGGCCGTCGTGTACGTCGAGCGTACGTGCGGAATGCTCTGCGGCGGCGGCGAGTGGGTCATCCTGCGGCGCCGAAGTCGGCGATGGAGGATCGTTGAGGAGTTGCAGGCGTGGGTTACTTGACTCTCGAAGGTCGGACCCCGATTCTGGCGTCGCAATGAAGGCGTGCTTCGGCCGTGTGAGCTCAGCGTAGCAGTTGGGACGGGGGATTCAAGGCGCCCGACGGATGAGCGCATCCACTTTCGCCTGGCGGGCGAGCCTCGACCGCTTGCGCCGAATGCGATAGAACTCCGCGACGTCGGCGGTGAAGCGTTCGTCTCGCGAACTGCGCCACATTCGAGTGTTCGCATGACGAAAGGTCCGCTCGGCGTGCTCTCGCATCTCGGGCGGATACTGCGCGAGGATCTGTGACAGTTGCTTCTCGAGGAGGAGCTCGAGTTCAGCGGGATCGTCGGGCAGGTCTGTATCGTTTGTCATCGCGAATGCATGGGATGCCTGCGTAGGGGTACCTGCATCGCGGCTATTTGAGTCGCCCAGCGGCCTTGAGTGCCGAGCAGGACACCGCGACTGACGCCTGACCTCGGGAAATTACGGGGACCTGAACATCGACGACTGCGCTGTCCGTAGCATTGCGTGCGCGTGCGTAGCCGCCGCGACACAGCTCAATGGCCGTCGAATCGGATCCCTCGCCGCGACTCAAGTGCCAGAGCCAAACAGCAGTTGAGCTGGCGGCAAGCACAGCCAGCAGGGCAGTGGCGAGTCCCGAGCGAATGCGCTGACTCCAGGATCTGGACGGGGAGGATTTCATTCTAAACGATTTCGTGCCAGCAGGTGCAAGACATAGCTCTCCGGGTGGTCCTCACTCTCGGGAACAGGCGTCCACGGTCCCAGCTCCTCTCCGAGCTCGTGCGACACGTCGGTGATGGCGGCTTCGCGCGTTGGGTACCAGGAATCCGTGATGTAGCCGAGCGATGCGGCGTAGCGGGAGACGAAGACGCCGCCCTCGATTCCTTCGCCTGCCGGCTCGAAGACAACCACACGAGTCTCGGCGTCGGGCGGTGCGCGTCGCGGCTCGCCGTCATACGAGGCGAACGACAAATCGGAAGGCCTGACGACGGCATACCAATAGGGCGGTTCGGCGTCGAGGAAGCCGGCGGGTAGGAGGAACTCGAGCACGTGGTAGGCTATCGGAGGAGAAGTTGATCGGGCGACCGCAAGCAATCACAACAGCGCCCGTGAGGAGTCGTGGGGATCACAAAAAGGGAAGCATCGCGGATTGCGACCACGTTGGACGCGAGGTTAGGGACGTCGTCGACAAGCGTGGTCGCGCGTGCCCTGTAAGCAGGCGACGTCCAGATGCCTCGTTCGTCATGCTGCTGGTCAAGGCTGGCGCGCGTGTGCGCGTCACAGCATCGGGCCTAACAGCAGAACCATGACCATCGATGCCACGATACTGAGCGTCGCGCAGGTACGCCAAAGGACGAGCCGAGAGGAGACGTCTCGCTCGGCAAGGAGGATAAACATCATTGAGGTGCAGATTGCGAACGCCAGGAGGCTCACAGGGCGGGAGCGCGCGTGCAGGGCTGCGACCAACGCAAGCGGCAGAAGCAGGAGTGCCGGGATAGCGAGTATCACTGGCGAGAACACGGGGTAGCGTGAGGTAACGGTGAGATTCGTCACCGTCAGAATCACGGCAGCAAACCAGAGTCCGGCCCCCGCGAACGTCCACGTTATTGCTGTTAACGACTTGCCTTCCATTCTTGTCATTGAATGACCGATTGGAGTTTCGCAATTCCGGGAGAAACCGCCTCGTCACGCGAGCTTGCCGGGCAGCGCATTCACCTTAGGCGCACTCGGAAGTGGCCTTCACATGGCCTTCTGGAAAGTGCTGCAAGCGCGACGGCCTGGGCAGCCTCCGGCTGTTGCCGCGAAATGCGCGCTAGATAACCCGCTCGTGCGAATCGAATTGAAAGATCTCGTAGTGACGGTAGCACAGTGTCCACTGGCCGTCGAATGGCCAGATGGTCACGTCGTCGGATGAGGGATAGCAGAGGTCATCCCACAGGACGATGAACGTTTCCCAATCAGTTACGACCGCCGTTCTCCGGTCCCAGCTCACCAAGACGGGAATGGAGCCCACAATAGGCAAGGCTGTCAACTTCTCGCGAACGAGCCCCGGAGAATCGTCGCTGCGGAAGGTCGTGCCGAAGCTGGCGTTTTCGTCGCGGCGAGCGACGGCGATCTGGGCGATATCCGCCGCACGTTCAGGTGTGAGCGGTCGAATCCGGGCAATGGTATCGACCGAAGTATCGCCGATCCGTTCTGCGGAGAACCGCCATCCGCGCGAGAACCGCTCGAGTGAGTCGAAATCAGAGGGAGCGAACTCGATCATGCGGTGTTCTCGGTGGCAGGTCGCGGAGGGTCATGGGTTGGACTCGGAGATCAGGCGCTATTCAAGTGTGCGCTCCTTCTCCCGTGGCTTGGTGAGCTCAGTTTTGCGACACATCCTCGGCGCGGTGTCAGGGAACCAGCGTCCAGCGAACCTCGCGCGCACAGCTCCAGTCGGGCGAGTCGCTCTCCGGGAGCGGCCGGACAGCGCGAAACTCACCTCGCGCCTCGCGTCGGCGTTCGGGGTCAATGGCGAGGGCCTTCTCCAACGTCGCCATCAGCTGTGCGTGGCGCTCGGAGTCCTGCGGCAGGGCGGGATGCGTCTCCAGCGTGGTGATCCCGGCGTCGTACGCCTGAGACCAGCGGAGCCAGATCGCCCAATCCTCGAGTGCCAGGGCGAGCACTTCCGGCGTGATTGGGCTCAGGTCGTAGAGGTTGTCATTCTCCTCCGACTCCGACGCACTGGGATACATCGACATGTAGGCGTGCGGAGCGCCGTCCAGGTCGGCAATCCCAGCTCGCGGACCGTCGTAGAAATCCGTCACCGTGTAGACCTTCTCGAAGGGTCGATCCATCACCGCTCCGTTCGTTCGTTGCCGGCTGGAGAGCCGACGCCCAGGGGAATGACCGGGCCGAAGCGAACGACGGGCCGCTCCGGGAACTCCTCCGTGCCATTGACATATATCTCGAGAAAGTCGAGGCGCCCATCGGAGACGCAGAGCAGGCAGCCGGCGCCGCCTTCCAATCCCACGACGTCCATCGGGACGTTACCGCCAATCATGCGCGCGGGCGAGGCGAGCGGCGTCGTCTTCGGCACATCGAAATGAGCGAAGAGGCCGACCCCCGTAAGCTCTACTTCCCGGATGCGAGCCTTGGCAAACTGCTCGCGAAGTAGAGCGTGTGTCGGAGAGTCGCCGCTCAACAGGCGCGACGTGAGCTCGTGAATGAGTGCCTTGAGTTCCGGTGATAGCGCCGACTCCGGCACGTTGCGAGGATACCTGCTCACTTGGCCTCGCGCGACTCCCACGCCAGAAGGACACCGTCCGCACCGAAGACGAACGAATACCGCAGCGCGGTCCAGTACGGCGCGTAGGCGTGCGACTGCAAGGAGCGCGTGAGCAACAGAACCAGAGCACGCCCGTCCTTCAGGACAGTCCGCACGGTATCCGCGACGGTCAGCCGTTCCCCTCCGTTGGGATCGGCAAGGGCCGCCAGCAGCATCGCGCGCTGGAGCTCCGTGGCGTGACTCGGTCCGAGCGCAGCGTCGAGCGCCAGCAACTCTGGAGCGGCGAAGCCGCCGGCGCGAAAGAGTCCTCGTCCTGCTCGCGCCACGGTGTACCGATGCCAGTGATCCCAGTTCTCTGGAAAGGCGGACCAGACAGCGAGACCCGGCGCGCGCCAGCGACCGCGATCGAACGTCCCTTCATCGCGCATCTGGCGCGCGTGGTCCATGCTGCTTATCAGCTCCAATTCCTTTGAACGTGGCGTCGCGCCGGTCGAGAGGACCGCGTCAGCAAATGCCGCTTCGCCCATGATTTGACGAACCGCCGACGGTAGGGTGTCCTTGGCAGGAAGGCTCGACTGCGCGTACAGCTCTGAGCTTGCGCCCAGGAACAGGGCGACACTCGCGAGGAACCTCAGGGTTCTAAAAAGCAGACGTCCTCCATTGCGAGCTGCCGGAAACGGCTTGCCATCCTCGCTCAACGATGCCTGGCAGTTGGCACAGGTCGAGCGAGCTTCACCGAATCTGGACCTCCAAGCAGGAACTCGACCCGCCGGTCGTACGGTGCAAGCGGTCGGGAGGCGGCGCTGAGTCTTAGGATCCAGGAAGTGCCACGACGAATAATGACCGGGGACGCCAGCGAATAGCTATCAGCTCGCTCATTGAGCCGGATGGTCGCACGCCTGACGTTCGAGCCGGCCAAGGGCGCCTCGGCGATCCATTCCAGGACGGCAACGCGCCGAAGCTCCTCCCAGCCGAGCCGCGTTACGACGACGCGGTAGGAACCGGACGTTCCATGCGACTGCCACCGGCCGCCGGAGACGACTTGCTCGACGGATGGATCTACGGCCGCGGCTGTCGATGGCGCCTGAGCCACGACAATGGATGAAGGCGCCGTTATGAGCAATAACGCGAAAGCGAAGCACGCCAGACGACTCACGGGATGTCCGGTGAGTTGCAACGATAGTTCGACAGGGAGCCGGAGGTTACGATACCGTCTAGTCGGGTTTGTCATTCAGGGCCCGGTGAGACGTTCTCTAACGTGGCGCGACACCAGGCGTCCCGTCGAATCAAACTTGAACTCGGCGTGGATATCACCGGAGAGAATGAAATCCTGGAACGAGGGCCCGATCCGCGCGCCGATGACTTGATCCGGTCCGAGCGCTCCATGGATCGCATGCATCGAGTCGAGGACGGCGGCTACGCGGGTGATCGAAGTTCCCGGCACAAGGCCCGCAGAATCCAGTGCCGCTTCGCTCGTAGCGACCGTTCGATACACGCGCCGCCGTGTGACCCAGCTGAACGCTACCCATAGTCCCAACACCAGCAAGCCGCCGCTGATGGCCATCCTCCGTCGCCGCGATGTCCAGGCAGGTGATTGGCTCATCGGCTCACTGAGCTCGATGTGCATGGCTATTCATTGGCAGCGCATGAGCCACGGGAGGTCGCCAGCAATCGTGGTCGCGTGCGCCGTGCCCGTAGGCACCGGTCCGGGTGCCGCGCTCGTCATGCCGCTGGTCAAGGATAGCGCGCGTGTGCGCGTCGCAGCATCGGGCCTAACAGCAAAAATCATTACCATCGATGCCGCGATACTGACCGTCGCGCAGCTGCGCCACAGGACGAGCCTAGAGGAGACGTCTCGCTCGGCAAGGAGGATAAACATCGTTAGGGTGCAGATTGCGAACGCCAAGAGGCTCACAGGGCGTGATCGCGCGTGTAGCGCCGCGACCAACGCAAGAGGCAGAAGCAGGAGTGCCGGGATAGCGAGTATCACTGGCGAAAAGACGGGGTAGCGCGAGGAAACGGTGAGATTAGTCACCGTCAGAATCACGGCAGCAAACCAGAGTCCAGCCCCTGCGAACGTCCAGGTCATTGCTGTTGATGACTTGCCGTGCATCTCTGTCATTGAATGACCCATTGGAGTTTCGGAATCCAAGGAACGAGGACCGGACGCCTCCCTACGCATTCGTCATTCCTCCTGTGCTCCCGGCTGGAACGCGATCCATGTTCGCCAAGCTCCGCTAGAAGCTGTCGCGCCACTCGCGCAGGCGACGAATCGGATGGCGAAAGCTCCAGGCATACGGGAGGAGGAGGGCCCAGAATCCCCCCGACACGCCACAGAACACGGCGAAGACGGCCTCTTCGGAGAGGGTGCTGCCGTGGACACCGCCCATAAGCATGTACGCAACAGCGCCTGGCACGAGCGGAAGGCCGGTCAGAACCATTCGAGCTGCTTCCAATGGTGGCGGTGGCACATTCGGCCCGGAGCCATCTGGCATCCAGGCGAGCAACAGCAAGCAAATGCTTCCAAGCAGTGCGGCGCGCGCCAGCCACGCCTCGAAGGTGCGCTCGATGAGAAAGCTTGGCTGTCGCGATTTCAGGATTACCGAAATGGTCGCTCCCGCGCGGGTGTGACTGCAGTGAATGCGTGGTCCCTGAATGAATCAGGCATCAGTCTCGCGATACCAATCCTTCTGGCTTCTCTTGCAGGCACGTGGGACACTGTCGGGGACGTTGAGCCGAGGAGCGCGCGAGCGCAAGCGTCAGCCTGCGCGATTGAGACGCTACGTAACCCCGCGTGATGCTGCGGTCCGTTGTCCCTCGCGACAGGTCAGACGCCGCGGTCGAGATGATCGCCGCGAAAGGGCTCCGCAGCCACCTGGAACTCGTCCTCATAGACGATGTATCCGGGCCGATCCGTCGTCAGCATGAGCGTTGGCACTCCGTACGCTTCCAGGAGCGACGCCAATTCTCGCGCGCGAGCGATGTGTTCGCTCGCAGATGCCTTGAACCAACTCACGGCGGCATGATGGCCATTCGGGCGCCTCGAGCGAGCGACCCGCTCTGGCTTCTCCAGGTTGTCGTTGAACCAGGCCCTGAGCGCGACCAGCCGAGCCTCGTCCCAATCTGCCAACTGGCCGACCGGGTGCAACAGGAGCGACGTCTGGAAGATTCCCATCTGCACGCCCGTGTCAGGATGCTGCCTTGTGGTGACGAAGCGGACATACATGGCGAAAGCGGAATCGGGGGCTTGAGGAGCTTAACGTGTGGCACGCAAGAGCGCGCTAAGAGTCATCGACATCACCGCCGACCCCCAATTCGTCGATGATACGGAAGCACGCTTCGAAGACGGGATCACGAAACCTGCGGTTCGCCGCCTCGAGCTGAACGTCGAGCTGACGCAATGCGACTCGGTCCCACGCAAGCCGCTCCGTTCCAATCGGCAGCTCCCGCACTGCCGCGACATAGGCCTCGACGGCGGGCAGGTCGACCGGTTCGTGCGCCCGCAGCCACGCCGCCGCACGAGTGAGACGCACGCAGCCCTGCGGGAAGCCGATTTGATAGGTGACGACTGCACGCGCCGCTGAAACGAGCTTCGCACGGTTTGTTGTCTGCGGATCTGGGTTGGCCATGTACTTGAAAGTCGTTATCGCATGACGTCGAGACAGTCTGACAACGAGTGCTCCTTTATTCGAAAGTCGGCCTCAACGTTTGCTACGTTGTAGGGCGAGATTGCAGGCGCAGGAATGACAGAAGCTCGTCCATCGCTGCGTCGCGTGAGACAATAGTTTGGCGAGCCAGCTCGAATGTGTCGTCGATGACTCTCGCTTGCCAACCAAAATGCTCGTCGGGAAGATCCCCGTTGATCGACCACTGGTATAGCCAGCGTGCAATATCCTCGGCGCGCCTTGGCTCGCGTTCCGCGACGAGCAGCAGGTCCGCGAGTACAGCGCGCATGACCTTAACCCTGTCGCAATCGCCGGGCACCTCGGTGAGAAGTGAGCACATGTCCGCGGCCGACCGGGAGCCAGCCAAGGAAATATTGAGCAGCGATATGTGTGCATTCGCGTGCGCCGCAACGACGTGGTCCGCCCACGCTACTGCGTCGCTCGTCGTTCGAATGCCGGCGACGAGCCCGACTCGAAGCACCTCAGCTTGTTCTTTCAGACCGGGCATAGGTGAGAGTTCCGACTGAACGTCAGAGCTTGGCTGCAGCACACATCAGATAGGCGCCACATCGCGAGCCAAGAATCGTAGCGAGCCCGTCGACGCCTCACCGTCATCAACGCGCACCCCGAGCCCCGCGAACTGGCGGTCCGATACGTCGAAAAGCTGCAGCCCGCCGCTAACCGGACCGCCGCGTTGGATTTCAAGATCTTGCGGACTCCAGAATCGCAGCACTCTGCGCATGCCGTCTCGTCGGAGATGAAGATCGAGATACGCCTCCTCGCCGTCCTCAGGCGAGAGGTCGAGGAAGAGCCCCACGATCTCGTAGCGCCAAGCCTCTGGAAGCACCGGATGCTCGCGGTCCTCATTGCTCATGCGGCCCCTCTGAAAACCATCCTGTCCAAGCAACGTCCGGCTCAGCTTGAACGCCTCCTCAGGCCGCAGCATAGCAGTAGTAGGGCTTCTCGTTTGGCTCGCTCCACACTGACGGGTCGTGGACGAGCGCCTCGGCTTCTCGGGCAGGCACATCCTCGAACTGACGTGACAACCAGGTCGTTGTGTAGAGCCCCACGCGCCCCTCTGCCAGCAGCTGACTGACGACCGCTTGCGCGGCTCGCAGCTTCTCCGCCCGGCCCACCGCCGGGTACGTTGCATTGAGCGACCAAATGACTTCGTACAGGCCGGTGTAGTCCTCCCCACCCGCGCTCAGCATTTCAGTGCGCAGCTTGTCCAGGTCGATCACAGCCGGCCTCCTCATTGATGCACGTTGCAGCGTATCGCCCGTCGACCATAACACGTCGTTAGTCCGCGGCAGTATCGGAGGCTTCGCCGCCATAGCGCTTGAGCGCGTCAGTCAGCTCGCCTGCGAAATGGGGGGCCGGGCCAACTTCCAGGATTAGATACTCGCCGAACGACGGCTCTTCGACCTCCGCCGTGGTGGTCACGAAGAATACGACCTCCTGCGCCGTCTCCTCTGTGTGCCAGGTGGTCATGACCTCCTGCTCCGCTGTGCGCCACTGGGTAGCGTTCAGGAACGCGAGGGTCTCGTCAGCCAGATCATGCCACACTTCGCAGTCATGACCACCACATGCAAGCGTTCGACAGCCCGACTGGATCAAATGCGAAACTAACGCTTCGCGCTGCTCGATGGACCAGTCGCCCGCACTGTCCCAGAGTAGGCAACCGAACGTGCCTTGCGGGACCAGGAGTGCTGGGACTTCTTCCGACGCGCCAACGCGGGCATAGGAGAACGTGCGGTCGCGATTGCTAAGGAGGTGTCTCATGAGAGTCTCGTGTGGTCAACGCCAAAGCCCAGTTGCGGAGCTAGCGCGAATCTCGAACGCGCAAGCTTGAAATAATGTGCGCAGGGACCTTACGGGACATCGAGGAAGGACCGGCCGCAGAGTCCACCTCGTAGGCAATCCCTAGGGCCAACGTGTCGAGGTCAATCCAGTAGTCCACCGTGAGGCTGCCGGGGCACCGGGAACGATGTCCGATCCAACGCACGCGAGGCAACGCGAGGGGCGGTGGAGAGCCATCCACTGTGCAAGGGTCGTCTACGTCATCTTCAGAGACGCGTGCGATCAGATGCGCCAGGCTCTCCCCCCTTCGTTTCGTCCACAGCGACAAAGCTGCCGAATATTTCCCTTCCGGGAGCGCATCGAAGGCGCGAATCACCAGTGTCTTCGTTCCACGGTAATCCGTCGGTAGAGAATCGATAACCCCACCGCTGGGCCGCTGACCGCGCACCGGACCGAACGAAAAAGGCAGCCAGGCGATTGAGTCGGCGCTGCCACCATTCGTGATCGTTGAGTCTGAACGGGTGGAACGATCGACGCGACCGCACGCCGTCAGTGCAAAGATGAGGAGCGCGAACGTGACCCACGCGCTGATGGCGCGGAGAGCCCATTGCCGGCCGAGCGGAGTCAACTCGCTCCAGACGATTCGTTGAGACACCCGCGAGCGGGGGTGGCCCGTGCGGAACTGGCCCGCCTTGAGGATACAGTATAGACCATATCCCCAGACGATGAGTGCGAGCGCGATCTTAACGGGTTTGATGACTGCTGACATGATGTCGGCTGCAACACTTCGCTAGGTTGCTTGGTTATCGTTTCCTGGATTCCGTGAGCAAGTCTATTGTACGGCGCCTGCTATCGGGGTAACGAGTCGTCTCTTCTTAGCGATGTCGCAGCACCGCTCGCTCGTTGCCACATGTCCATGGCGCCGGGGAGCGCGATCCGCCAATGATTCGCTGGTCGGCCACAGACGTGTCCATTGCCGTGCGAGCACGCGAGTATGCGTGGACGCAGATATCCGTTTGGCGAGTCGGTAGCTCCGCGCCACGCCGCGCGATAAGAACGGCGCCGGTGAGCACAACGAGGCCAAACACAATCAGGCTGGCCACGGTCGTCGGTGAGAGGCCTGTCATGCTGTCGCGCCAGAGCTGTCCCCGTGAGGCCTTTGACATGTGGCGACGAGTTAAGGAACCGCTGATCGTTCGGCAGCTTCAGCGTTCGTTAGCCAGCATTCACTGACGTATGTGAACTCGGGCCATCCTGCTTGCCTGGTCGACGCAGATGGCGCATAGCGAGGGCGGCAATGCAAATCATGCTGAACCACACGATTGTGTTGAGGACCGTATAGAGAACTGTCCTGGGCGTATCCCGGATCCCTTGAGGGAAGGAGACCGGGAGCACCTGGCTTGGAAACGACACGGCGCGGAGGAAAAGAAGCTCACCGGGAAGAACACGATGCACTGGCCGGCCCGCGGCCAGAACGGCGCAGAAACAACCATCGGTAAGCCGATAGTAGTCTGCGACGAACACGAGTTGTACCACCAACGCGATCGCGAGTGCGATTCTGAATGGCTTCATCATACGCGCGGCTTAATGCCGAGATGCTGGCTAACGAGAATTAGGCGGCAGTGAAGCACGAGCCATCAACGCGACAAGCCCAGCTCCCAATACCAGAGACGCGATTCCACCTACAAGGAGGCGCAGGTTGGCGCCGCCCTTTAGCCACAGGGCGACAAACGCGGCGCCGGCCACGATTGCCAGGTGTCCAACCACCGTGACCAGGAACCGACCGGAAGTATTGGATTTCATGAGTTGGCTCAGAATGAACTTCCGTGATCCTTGAGGCAAGCGGTGCAGCGCAGATTGAGACGCTACGTGACCCTCAGCTGCAGCCCTTACCGCTCGACGGCTCGGTTCGCTCGCGCTGAGACCTAGATTGATTCACAGTCCATGTGCGGGAGCGGCAGTCACGCTCCCCAGTATCTCGAGGTGTCATGCGTCGACCAAAGATCCTCCCCGCGCTCTCCGTCGCGGTCCTGCTGTTCGCCTCAGCCTGCGGGCTGGTTTCCGGCGAAAAGGTGTGCACCGCAAACTACGTCGCACCGCTCGTTATCTCGATCAACGACTCGGTCACCGGCGCATCGCTCATCCAGGGGACCATCGTCACCATCAAGGCCGGCGATCAGGTCGTCCAGCGAGACACGGTGCCGGTCGGCGCATACGACCTGGCAGTCCCCGGGACCTATGATGTCTTCGTCGACCGGGGCGGCTACCGAACGTGGAGCGCGCTCGGCGTTCACACCAAGCGTGACAACTCTGGATGCCATGCCGAGCAGGTGCACTTGTTCGTCAGGCTCCAGCCGAACTTCTGATCTGGTTGTGAGCGACCTGCTTCAGGCGGAATCGCACTCGAGATCGTCCACGCAAACGCTGTCGACATCAGCATAGAACACCCGCCATTCATCACCCCGCACAGCCGCCCTCACCCGCGACAGGATCTCCCGGCGACGCTCCTGCGCCCACGCAGGTACGGTCTCACGCCAGCGCTTCGGGCTGGGAAACCACACCACCGCGACCGGGTCGCTCCCGCTCGGCTCACGATCGAAGTCGAGCACTCGAGCGCCTTCGCGATAGCGCACCAGCTTGTACTGGACCTCGACGTCGAATGCGTCGCCTGTCATCGCATGCCTGGTCGCATTGTTGAGTGGCGCGAGATCCGGCCGGCTCCTCGCCACGAGGCCCGCCCGCTGCAATAATCGTAAACTCCATCGCCCTTCCATAGCACCAACCCTCGCCGCACTTTCCCGCCATGCCCGTCACCCCCACCCCCACCGGCTGGGACGCCCTCCGCTTCCGGCGCGAGCGCATGGTCGGATGGTTCGACCCCGGACAGCTCGCGCGCACCGGGATGCAGGTCGTCCTCTCCTCGCTGTTCGGCAGCTTCGCCGACAAGCGCGAGATGCAGGCGGCGCTCGACCCCACTCCCCGCTGCTACGGGCCCTACGAGCCTGACCCTATTTCCGGCGACTTCTGGATCGACTACGTCCCCGACCTCGGCGACGGCTTCGACTCCACCTACACGGTCGCCTACCAGCTCTCGCGCGAGTCGCTCACCATTCCCGGCGAGCCCGCGCCACTCCCGCGCGGCAACCTGCTCGTGATGGGCGGCGACGAGGTGTACCCGCGCGCGAGCCGAGACGAATACCACCATCGCACCTACGGTCCCTACGAGGCCGCGCTCCCCTCCACGCCCGGGGCGCCCACCGACAACGATCCGCACCTCTTCGCCATCCCCGGCAACCACGACTGGTACGACGGCCTCACGAGCTTCATCCGCCTCTTCTGCCAGCAGCGCTCCATCGGGCGCTGGCGCACGCAGCAGCACCGCAGCTACTGGTCGGTGCAGCTGCCGCACGGGTGGTGGCTCTGGGGCGTCGACTTCCAGCTCGAGAGCGACATCGACGCACCGCAGCTCGCATACTTCCGGAAGATCGCCGAGAGCGTGAAGCAGGGCGATCGCATCATCCTCTGCGTGCCCGAGCCCGCATGGGTGCAGACGTGGCTCATCCGACGCGACGCATACGATCGCGTCGCATTCTTCGAGCGGGACGTCATCGCTCCCTCGGGCGCCACGGTGCCCGTCGTGATCACCGGCGACCTCCACCACTACTCGCGCTACTCACTGACGCACGGCGCCGACACGCCCGCCGCCCCCCGCCACCTCATCACCTGCGGACTCGGCGGCGCCTACACCTACGCGACGCACAGCCTCCCCGGCACACTCGAGTTCTGCGCCGACCAGGGACACTCAGCGCCCGTCAGCCGCCGACGCTACGAGCGCGAGTGCATCTACCCGAGCGCCGAGGTGTCGCGCGAGGAAAGTGAGCCCGTGCGGAGCTTCATCTTCCGTCGCAAGCCGAACTCCGAGGATGGCAGCTATTGGCAGAACGCGAGCTTCGCCCGAATGCTCGGCGTGCTCTACCTGATGTTCGCCTGGCTGCTGCAGAGCTCGCGCTCGGTGTTCAGCTTCGACCCCGCGGTCGTGATCTTCTCCGTCGCAATCATCGTCGCGATGGGCGCGTTCGCACTGCCACTGCGCGAGCCTGACGCAGAAGACGCGGCGCCCGGCGCGCCACCGGCGCCCTGTCGCATCTCGCGGAAGTGGGCGTGGGTGGTGGGCGGACTGCATGGAGCGTCGCATGTCGCCCTGGCCGTGGGGCTCATGCTCGGCTTCACCCGGCTCAACGCGCTGATCATGATCGAGGGGCATCCCGCGCTCACGGTGATCGTGCGTCTCGCGGCGTATGCAGTCGAGACCATGCTCGTCGGTGGCGCGCTCGGCGGCTTGCTCATGGGACTCTACCTCTACGCGAGCTATCGCCTCTGGGGGCTGCACGAGAACGAGGTGTTCTCGGTGCAGGCGATTCGCGACTACAAGGGATTCCTGCGGATGCGCATCGGGTCGGACGGGGCGCTCACCATTCATCCGTTGTGCATGGACAAGGCGTATCATGGGTGGCAGCCTGTCGTGCGGGCTGGTGATTTGGCGCGGGTTACGCCTGACGATCGCGACGTGATCCCGGTGAGGCTGATCGAGGAACCCTTAGTGATCGGTCGGTAGTGCGAACTGCTTGAGACACGGATTTCACTGGTCGCGCCTTGGGCGCGACACACGGGTAGGGCATTGAGGAATCAGAAAAGTCAGTCCGGGCGGTCAGGGCGAAGCTCTTGTTGCCACTATCGCCGTACCCGTGTGCCGCCACAGGCGGCCCGTGAAATCCGTGTCTCAAGCAGTTGCAGTTGAGGCACCGTTCCCATGAACCCATGACCCACCCCCAACCAGAATCCATCCAGTACCTCGCCTTCCCGCGCCCCGGCATCGACGCCATGCGCGCCCATACCGCGCGCTCGTATCCTCGGCACTCGCACGACCAGTACGGCATCGGCGTGATCGATCACGGCGGTCATTCCTCATGGAGCGGGCGCGGGCAGGTGGAGGCCGGGCCGGGGCAGATGATCTGCTGCAACCCGGGCGAGGTCACCGACGGACGCGCGGGTGGAGGCGCGCCTCGCACCTGGCGCATGCTCTACCTGGAGCCGGAGCCGATGCGCGAGCTCTGCGCAGACGTCACAGAGAGTGCCGGCGCCGAGTTCACCTTTCAGGCGCCGGTTTTCTCCTGCCATCGCTCGCGCGAGCTGTTCGACCGCGCCTTCGCGCACGCGCACCGCGCGACCGACACGCCACACGCCATGCTCGGCGAGACCGCCATGCTCGAGCTTATGGCGCAGCTCCAGCTGCACTCGACTTCGCGACGCGACCGCGCCAGCGCGAACGTCGCGTCCATCCGCCGGGCGAAGCAGAGGATCGATGCCGATCCGGCGCTCCCGGTCACCCTGGCCGAGCTCGCGAGCGAGGAAGGGCTCAGCCGCTATCAGCTGCTGCGCGCGTTCGCGCGGGAGCTGGGCGTCACGCCGCACGCGTACATCCTGCAGCGCCGGATCGAGCTCGCGCGACAGCTGCTGTGCGCCCGCTGCGGGATTGCCGAGGCGGCGGTGCGCGCGGGATTCCACGACCAGCCGCACCTCACGCGCTGCTTCGTGCGGCAGTTCGGAGTCACGCCAGGGAGATACCTGTCGCGCCTGGGATGACGGGCTGAAATTTCGTGCAAGACCCGCGTGCCGCCGCGGTGCGAACGTCGTGCCTCACCCACTCGGCAGGCTGTGCATGACGAGCACCCTCAGCATCCGCGCGTGTCACTCCGGCGATCACGACGCCATGCTCGCGATCATCAACTCGGCGGCCGAGGCGTATCGCGGCGCGATCCCGGCCGACTGCTGGCACGAGCCCTACATGAGCCGCGCACAGCTCGAGCGCGACATCGCCGCCGGCGTCGCGTTCTGGGGTCTCGAGATGGATGGACGGCTCGCCGGCATCATGGGCATCCAGGGCGTGGATGACGTGGACCTCATCCGCCACGCGTATGTGAGTCCCGACGTGCAGCGCGGCGGCGTGGGTGCGGCTCTCATCGCGCACCTGCGAAGCGTGAGTGCGCGACCGATCCTCGTGGGCACGTGGGCGGCCGCGACGTGGGCGATCCGCTTCTACGAACGCAACGGGTTCGCGCTGGTGCCGGCCGCCGAGACGCCGGTACTGCTGCGGCGCTACTGGTCGGTGCCGGAGCGGCAGGCCGAGGTGTCTGTGGTGCTGGCCGAGCGGGCGCGATGAACGCGTCGTGCGAGTGTGACCGGCGAGATCAGGTGGTGTCGCGCTCGACCTTGCGGCTCGTGACGACGAGTGAATCGTGGCGACGCGCCGTGAACGTCGTGATCAGCTGGCGCTTCGCACGGTCGAGCGCGTGTTCGATGGTGGAGTCGACCACCCAGCGCGCCGCGCGCCGGCAGTACATCGCGCGGCAGTCGTCGAACGCGCTGGTGTTCCACGACGTCCAGATGCACGGCTGTCCGGCGACCACGTGGGTGAATGGCACCGTCGCGAGCGACGTATCCGTCACGAAGCGACGCGAGGATGGGTCGAACATCCACAGCGCGTAGTCGGTGTTTCCGGTGGCGCCCCACGACTTGCCGACGAGGAGGTCGGCGTATCCGTCGGCGTCCAGGTCCTGCACCTGCAGGAAGCGTTGCTCGTCCGGCGAGGGCGGTTCGAAGTCGGCGCCGAGCGGGATCGATTGCGTGGCGGCTGCGCCCGCGGTGGATGAGATGATGCGCAGCGAGTCCATGCTCCACACGCCGTCACCGATGGCCAGGATCCGGAAGGGAGGCAGGGAATCGTTCACGACGCAGCGATACTCCACGCCCTTCGCCCAGCGGCGGCGCCAGGCGGAGGTTGCGGCGGTGTCGCCGATCGCGCGGCTCGTGTCGGGACGCTCGCCAGCGGTCTGCGTGCAGCCGAGTTGCTCGCGGGGCGACGACGACGCATGCGTCGCATTCGTGTCGGCGTTGTCGGGCGAGCAGGCGAGCAAGGCCACTAGAGCCAGTGCGCGCGCGGAAGATTGTCGCGACGAGTGCATGGTGGAGCTTACCAGCCGGGCGATTCATCGACTACGTTGTGCATGACCCCGATCCCCAGGCTTCGCGCCGCTGCCATCGGCGCCGCGGTGCTCGCCCTGCTCCCGTTGTATGCGCTGCCGCTGCTCAAGGCGGGGAAGCCCGGCTTCCTGGCGTACCTCTCGATCTCGGACGCCTACTACCGTGGCGCGCGCGCGGTGATGGGTGAGCGACTGTTCCCGGCGCACGAGTTCGGGGTGATACCGAACGGTGTGGGCGGCGTGCTCGCGGCGACGGTGATGTATGGTCTGCTGGGTGCTGCGCTCGGCGTTGGGATCAGCGTTGCGGTGAAGCGACGGTGAGACTGGGTGTCGTTCGGAAGCCTGGAACCGCGGGAAAGCTCGACGGACTGCACCTGCTCGGCGCGTACTGCTGTGGTCTTGCGGCGCTGGCGTTCGCGTCCGTCGCGGTGGTGCGGGGCTTGAGGGAACGCGATCGGCTGGCAGCGTCGCGGCCTGTGGCTGTGGTGATCGAGTCGTGCGTGGTGGTCGCGCAGAAGACGGGTGGGCGCGATGCGGTGACGTCGCACGAGCTTCGGTGCGACGTGTCGCGTGAGGGCGGTGCGCCTGTGAAGGCGACCGTCACGGCGGGATACATCGGGAGCGCGACGCCGTACGACGAATGGGTGAGTGAGCATCAGCGCGGGAGCACGCTCGAGCTGCGGCAGTCGCTCGCGTCGGACAGCGCCATCTGGGGACTCGAGCGACTGGTGCCTGCGACCACGACGTCGGCGCACGCGCGCCGTCGCGCGCTCCAGGTGGCGGTTGTGGGACTGGTGCTGCTCGCGCTGTCGCGCGTGGCGGCGAGCTCAGTGCGCGCGCAGCTCGCGCAACCCGCCGAATCGTAGCCGGAGGGAGAGTCGAGGGTCGTGCGTCGTGGAGTTGGGGAGCGAGGTGGCGGGATCCTGTCCGGGCCAGCGCGAGGCCGCGAAGAAGAGCACGTCGAGTCCGATCAGCGCGCGCGTGCGGGTCCACCATGCGGCATCGAGGTCGAGGCCGGCCATCACGCCGACGCCGCTATTGTCGCCTTCCCAATAGAGCGGGCCCGCGAAGACGCTGACCGGAGTGGCGCCGAGCATGCCCGAGCGCTGGCGGAGGAGCAGGGCAGTGGTGAACAGCAGGGTGCCGTGGCTCGTGCGATCGACGTTCATCCAGGAGATGTCGCCGGCGATCATGGCGCTCGATGAGCCGGAGAACGACCATCCTGCGGCGGCGCCGAGTCCGAAACCGAGGTCGGTGCCCGTGAGGCGTTCGGAGGTTTCGCTGATGACGGCGTGAGGGACGACGACGAAGGGTCCGGGGGACTGGGCGTGGAGGGACGGCGGGAGGGCGAGGAGGGTGGCGAGGGAGGCGGCGCGGAGGGCGGTGGCGATTCTAGTGATCATCCGGCGAACGTAGGGCGGTTCGCGAGGGGGGAATAGATCGGGGTTGTGGGGGTGGGGTAAGAATCGAGGGTGAGCCCGCGGCGAACCGCTTCTAACTAGCGCGAATCAGCCGATGGCACGCAGGGCCGCTTCAGCGATTTCGGCCTCGTGATAGGGTCCGTCGCCGTCTCCATCGATTCGCGCCTCGTCGAGGACGACCCAGTAATACGGCTGCAGGCCTGCGACGGTGTTGACCATCCGCACGTGACCGGTCCAGCCTCCGGCAAGATCAATCACGGCACCCGGTGGCGCGCTGATCGTACCTTGGGCGCCGTTGGCCCAGAATTTCGGGAAGCGTGGATCCTCGATGCGAACTCGCGCGCCGAGGCTGAATCGTGGGGAGTGGGGCATTTAGCTGCTCGTCGGTCTAGGCGCGGCGCCGATTGCGGATTCAGTACTCATGCGGACCGCAGGCATCATGGTGCGCTTACAACGATGCGGCGAAAGAACCGAGGCGCCCCGAGTCGCTTCCGCAATTCCACGAGATCGAGTGGACCCTCGGGTGTCACCACCGGTCCCGTGCGTCCCACCAGCGTGCCCATGAACGTTGGCCACCACGCGATGTCGCCTCCACGAGGTCCGCCCGACTGCGGCGCCGAGTCAATCTCGGTGAAGGATCGACTTCCTGGAACGTCGACCGTTCGTACGTAGGCGTAGGGCAGTCCTGCTCGACAGTTAGCGAACCAGACGAATCGAGCGCCATCCGAGTTCGCCTCGGCGCTGAAGGGCAGTCGATGTACGCTCGTATCCGGCATGGTGCACCTCGGAGATTCCGGAACTACCTCCTGGGCGGCGAGTCGGCTCGGGAGGAAGAGCGATACGAGGATGATGGCGTGCGTCCGGCAGGAAGCGCGACTGAGCATGACAGCTGGGAAAGTCGATGACGAGCAGTATCTAGGAAGTTGTACTGGCGCGCCGGTGCGCGCGATACCAGAGTGCGGTGAAGACCAGAAGCGCGAGTGGAATGGCGAGGTACGTCGCGACTGTTACGATAACGACCACAAGCACGCCGCCGTAGATGGTCCCCGCGGCTTCACGGCTGGGACTTGGTGTTGTGTCGGACTCACTTGCGGCGATCGCAGAATCGTTCCGGCGGACCCCGTTCATCGGCAAGGGCAGCGAATCTACCTTCATTCGTCGAGCGGAAGGCGTGGATTCCGTGAACCGGCCCCATTTGCGCTCCCAGGCTGCGTCGCTCCTGCGATTGGCTGCGACGGCCAAGCCGATCAACGCGGCTTGCGCGAGCATGCCGACCGCCCACACGGTGAGGAGCGTCCGCCGGCTCGCGCGATCTAGAAGCATTCAGCGTCCGGTGTGAGGAAGCGGATCGCGTCGATCATTTCAGTACTCGGCCTTTCACGCTCGCATCGCCACGCATCGAGTATTGCCAGCGGCCTACGGCGCTTCAGGCGCAGACGGGACGGACGTCGGCTGGTCGAGCCCCCGTGCCGCGATGCGCGCCAATGGCTGGGCGAGGAGCAGGAGGAGCACCCCGGCGAGCGCGTAGACGGCCCATACGAGCAGCGCCCACATGCTGCCATCGGGCGCGGCCGTCGGTACCATCGCGGCGCGGGCTACGCCGTACAACACGATGGGCACGGCGTAGAAGAGGATCATCAGCCCCATGCTGCGCATGACGAGAACGCCGAGTTTGGTGTAGTGGCCCATTTGTCCGTAGTCGAAGTGTAGGACGGCCCCGTCGCCGTTGAACGTCGCTCGAGTTGTTGAAGTGTGGAGCTGTCGCCTTTTTCTCAGATGTCGGTCACCGGACCGGCGAGGCGCCATGAAGCGTGTACCAACGTCCGTCTGCGCGCTTTTCGAGGACGATCCCGAAGAAATGATCCTGGCCGCCGCTGTCGCGTTGCACGGCCGGGCGATTGACCGCGCGCAGCACGATCCACGGTGGTCCGCCGTTCTCGAATCTCCGGCGCAGCACGTCGAACACGGCCAGTGCCGTCGTCCGCACGCGAGTCGTGTCGGCGAGGTCGAAAAATGGGTAATAGGTCACCATCAGCCCGTCCGGCTGGTTCTTGACCGTGACGGTGCCGGCAGACTGCAATTCGACTGAATCACCACCCGCGACATCGATGATGGTGTCCGAGAGGGCCCCGACTCGAGTGGTACGGTAGCCGCCGCCTGCACTGGTAGCTGAGTCGAACCGAATCGTGCCGGACTCCCCTCGCACCGAACATGCGAGGGAGGCGCCCAGCGCTGCGATGACTATCAATCTGGCGAGGAGTGACCGGCGCAAGTAGCGTCTCCTACGCGGCAACGACCACGTACGCCGCCGAGCTGCTGGGAGCAGGGACCGGCTGCCCATCTTCGCGCAGGCCGTCGACGTGGAGCTCAATTGCCTCTCGCATCTGACTCTCTAACTCCTCGCGCGACTTGCCCGTGGAGACGCATCCCGAGATGTCTGGCGAGTAGGCCGAGAAGCCGGTACCGGACGCCTCGATCACGATGAGATAGTTGCTCATGGCTCGAGTATCGAAGGTTTAGCCGGTGCTGTCCAAATATGCCGGACAACTGGTCTAACCATCATTCCGGCTGTCCGGACACGTCGGACCATCCCCATCTCTGGTTCTCCACGACGAAATGGGATGTGTCACGGCCAGGCTCAAAGAGCCGCCACTGCTCGCGAATCTCATGCGGCATCATAGAGGCATTGGGGAAGACCTCGAAAGCCTGAGCCGAGTCAAAGAGTAGTCTCAACCCAGCGCACCTATCCACCTCAATGTGCAGAACTGTCCGCGCTTGTGCACCATTCGAACTCAGCCATCGGAGAAGCTGCGAGTCAACAACAGCCTGTCCCGGCCGATCCCACTGAAAACTCGCCTCCAAGTCTGGATTCTGAGGGACGTACATGTCGCTCGTCCCTGTGAGCACTCCACTTTCGCGGGAGAGGCGCCAAGGGCATTGGACATGGAGCGCCCATTCGCCCACCTCCCGGCGGGGATCCCGGTCTGTCGGCGCGAGACGCCGCTCGCCGAAGTGGAACCAAAAGATGTCCACGGCACGCCCCGCCGACCAAAGCGGAAGTCCGCGAAGAGGAGCCAGCGCTTCCGCGATTGCTGGGATCAAGAGACCCTCTATTGCAGGCTAACGTCCAAGCTCAGCTTCGGGCGAGTCAAGAAATGCGGCGGAGCGGGCTTTCAGGGATCGCTCGTCTGCGTCCAGCGCACGCTAGACCGCGCGCTAGAAAGTGCGTCGGCGCCAATACTCGACCCCTCCAAGGATTGCCATTAGCGCGAGCGAGACTATCGCCGCAATGGCCGTGAAGTAACCAATGCTAACCAGTGCGATGGCGACTCGGCCCCCCAGAGCTTCGCTTGCCCCCGGGATTTGCCAGGCAGCCAGAGAGGCGAGGTAGAGGACGGCAAGCACGACGGTCAGTCGAACGAGGCCTCGCAACCCACGATGTGCCCGCAAAATGGTGGCCAACTAACGCCCAATCCCAGTTGCAAGCACACTACCCGCATTGCGGCGAGGCCGCTTCCTTAGCGTGCTTCTCAACTGCTGCGTTCGTTGGGTACCGGTCGCGAATTCCGCCGATGCCGTTGTGCGAGCCGCGCGAGGAGAAGGCGGTTGTATCGGCTACCATAATGGAAGGCAGCCTTGTTGAGTGCGACGACCTCAGGCGCCCACTGGCCGTCGCTGGTGCCCTCAACGACGTGCATCGCATCCTGCTTCGGGTACCGAGGGTCGCTCAGCTTCAGACCTGCGGCCTGGATGATGTAGCCCTGCACGCCGATGAGGCGGTGGTCCCCGCGGCGCAGTGCGGCAGTGACTTCTCTGGCTGGATCAAGATGCCGAAGTGAGTCAGCCCGCGCGGCCAACAACGCCCGCAGCCGCGAGAGAGAAGTGTCGGCCGACTGCTGCGCCTCAGCGACATTGGACGAGCAAAGCACGACTACGACGATTGCTAGAAGTTGAAATCGCATTGATTTGTGCAGCACACTAAGGCCCATATCCAATTGCAACCGAAGCAATACGAGCGCGCGGCGAAGCGGCCCGCCATCCTCAGCTCGGCTGTCAGCTGCATCGACCCTTGGGTTGCCGGATCGGTGATGCCTGTTGATCGAAGACGATGGAGTCACCGGTCCACCGTCCGGGGCGCACCCCTGCGATTCGCCATTGACCGTTTGGCTGTCGTACAGAGCGGAATCGCCAGTATCGCGCGCAGTCCTGTAATGCTCCGACTGCAATGTCCGCGTGCCCGGTACCTGCGCGAAAATCGCCGGTGTCCGACGCAAACTGGGGAGTCTTCCCTAACACCGAACTGAGCGAGACTCGCGGGAGCAAAAGCGCCTTGGCCTCGCTCATGTTGCCTTTGGCTGTTAGCGAATAGAGCGAATCAACCAGAGAGGCCCAGGGATTGAGGGATTCCCGGCGTTCGCGGATACCGGTTCCCAAGGCGCTAAACGAATACTCATAATACAGTCGCGTGCACATCGTGCAGGCGCCCACGTATCGAGGAAACTGCGAGACACGGATCACGACAGCGCCGTCTTTCGGTTCGACATCCGCGTCCTGCAGCTGAGTGGTGTCATTGCGCTCAATACGGGCCAGCTGTCCTCCGCTCAGTCGCCACAGCTTCACCCAACTCTCGCTGCCGTCGGCTCGGGTCCACGTTTCCAGCGTTATCAGGAGGATGCGGCCATCCTTGATCGATATCCGATTCGCTGACAGCGACCGCGGCGATGAAAGGCTACCGGTTCGAGTCCACCGGCCATGTCGCCGCTGAAACACGCTCAGGTGGCTTGGACCGTTCACTGACGGGCTGTGCACGACAGATAACAGTGTCGTCGCGGAGCTATCGATGGCTGCGATGAAGTAGTCTGGCGCGTCGCGCGGCAGCTCACGCCAGAACGTCGCGTTCGGCAACCGGAGCGTGGCTTGCCCGGGCGAAGGTCCTTCATAGCCAGGCCGGTCGATCAAAATGCGGTTAAGCGAGTCAAGTGACATCGGCGCATTCAACGCAGCTGTGATCGCACCATCAAACGCGATCCAAAGGCGCGTAACTCGACGGGGGGAAATCGACTCAACACCGCTGTCAACCATCCGCGACAACACTCGGTCGACTGGCCGCCAATTCTGCGCGCGCAGCTTGCTCGGTCCGCCCACAAAAAGCGAGGGGACGACAATCGCAAGTGTCTGCGCGAGTCGTACAGTCGCGCGCAAATGCATACTACGCCTCACGCTGCGGTGACCGAATGCCCAAGCGGAGCTGCGAAGGAATCAAATGGGAGTGGCCGCGCAGCGGCCTCCAATCAATAGCGAACGTTCGTCTGCTGCAGCGCACGCTAGGCGTCGCCGTGGAAGGAGTTTCGCTGCCGATTGCGAATCGTGACATACGCCGCGGTCGCAGGGCCGAATACCGCCGAGAGGCCAATCACGGCCCACACTGAGACCACATCAATCTGGATCGGAGCACCAAACGGTGAGAGAAAGAGTAAACCCGCAATGATAGGGAGTGCAGTCACGAATCCAACGAGGCCCAAGCCGAGCGGGGAACTTGCCAGCGGCCTGAGAATGCCGAGCATGACGCCGCCCGCGACAGCGCTGAGAACATACCAGAGGCACACGGTGCTCAGCGCTGGTTGTCCGGATGCTGGCTTGTCGTCGGCACGATACGCCACAGCAGCAAATAACGACGCGGCGGCTGCCCCCCACAGCGTCTGCTGTACGCCCCACATCACCCTCCGCCAAATCGTCATTTCATCCTGATGCGCCGCCTGACGAACGTTATACCACTGGCGAGCGGCGCCAGCACGTGAAGCGACGGTTCGAGGTGCTTCCCATCGCTCGGGTGAAGGAGGGAGAATCAAACTGCGGAAGTGACAGAGCCCGTTCAATCAGCGGCTGAAAGCCCAAGCTTCCTTGTGGAATGGTGCATCGTACCCGAGTTGCTTGATCGAGGAGCAGGAGAAACACATCCTCACTCCACGGGCCGTCGGACGTGGTGACTACATCAATGCCCGACAGATCGCTCCATGAGATAGACTCGACGCCGTCAGGTCCCCTGTGCGTGATCTCATCTTCACCAAATGAAACGGAGTGAGGGATAGCGGGAGCCGACCGCCGACGGCGCCAGAGAGTAGCTGTTCCCGCGACCAAGCACGTCGCGATGAGCATACTGACCAGGCGGACTGATGGAGTGTCCGAGCGTAGTGACGATAGGAACGCGATGGCAGCTACGATGGCGATAGGTCGCATTCTACGCGGGTTAATCAGGAATGCCCTGTTGCGGCACGTCGTTTAAGTCCAGTTGCGAAGGGTACCAAGAGGAAAAGCGGCGCGGTCGCCCCCAACCAATGGCGATCGTTCGTCTGCTGCAGCGCCCGCTAGATCATCCTCCCATTGGCGGTCTCAAGTCGGATCTGACTGATTCGCTTCCGAAGCTCGTCCTCCGGAATAATCCCGTCCGCCCGCTCCGCCGCCGAGACGGGGTTCGCCGCGCCCATGTAGACGAGGTCACAGAGGTCGTCGTAGGCTTGCTGTCCCGCGCTCGAGAGTTCGCGCTCCGGCTCGAATTCGTCCAAAAGGTCCATGAATGCGTTCCAGAATGGCCAGAACGGCGCGCCCGCGACGAAGTCATCCAGGAGCAAACGCAGGTCGTCTAAAGACGAAGCCACTGGGATGTGTTCGGAGATGGTTGTGGGAATCTATCGCCCGAGCTCAGCTGCGAAGGATTCTCATAAGAGTGGTCGCGAAGCGACCACCAATCAACAGCGATCCTTCGTCTGCTGCAGCGCACGTTAGATAGCCGCTTCGGGGTCTGCACTCTCGAGCGCGTGGACATTCACCGGATGCTCTCTTCGATAGGCAGAGGCTAACGGCAGCAGCTGGTCGAACGGGGTCTCGCTCGGCACCGTGCGGAAAAAAGCGAGCGCATCCTCAGGACCAACGAGAGGAAGAAGGAGGAAGTGTTTGGCGCCTTCGGGGGCCGACCCGAACACTCGCTCGTACTCACGCTCCAGGGCTTTGAAGGTCGACTCTTCTATACTCATGAAGACCGTGGCTATCTAACGCTTGTTATGCAGCAGGCGCATGCATATCGCTCTCGACATCCAATCGTGGAGCTTGAAGCAGTGCCACCGTTCCGCAAATGCTCAATACGGTCAACCAGGCGAGCGTGAGCCAGTCAATCGCCTGCAGGGTGCCACCCGCATCATGAATGCTCGTTGCCCTGGAAACATGCATCCCAAACGATACGAGTGCCCACGCATTGAGGAGTACGATGCAGCGGAATAGGCGCTTGGTCATGGACACTTCCTCGGATGCAAGAAATACTGAAGAGCTGTTGCAACGCGTGAAGTCGAACGGACGACCCACTCAATCGGCCCCGAGCTTGGCCTTGTCGTGCAACTTCGACGCAAGGAACGATCGTACATCCGCAGGCTCGGCTCCAACTAGTGCTGCCTTCGGAAGCGCGTAGCCGCACCCTGGATTCTGGAAGATCAGGAAGAATTCCGGCGTCTCAACTGCACTCTGCAGCGCACCCCACGAGACGTCAGCGCTGAGCACCGCATTCCTGATATGCAACCCGGCGTCATCGAGGCGCCGGCTCTGCAGGCCTTGATGGGTCGCATCCTGCTGAATCGAGCGCGCCGCCACGCGACGCGTAGACCATTTGAGGAACAGCCAGAATAGCGCAGGATAAATGATCCACCACGGCGCGACGACGCCAAGAAAGACAGCGACGCTCGTTCGGTTGCCCTCTACGAGAGCCTTCGAGAGCGTCATGACGACCGGGAGCCCGAAAACCAGCCACCAGAGCCGACGCGTGACCCTGGCGTGCCTGGATATCGCAGCGACGACCCGGCCGTGAAGCGCGGGAGTATTCTCGTACTCGAAGTCGAATTCCATTTTCGCTGAACTATGCTTCGGGAGTTAGCAATTGCGAATTAGACAGCCGGTGCATCACTGGCAGCGTCGCGTTCACCCGACGCGCGGTCTCGGAGCAGCAGGCCAAAGAGCGTCGCGTTGCAAAGAGGACTCCCTAAGAGCAGCCATCGCTTCCAACTGCCATCGCCCATGGCTGTAAATGCCAGCTGACTCACGAGAAGAATTACGCTCAGGACGAATGCTATCTTGATACCGCGCGCACGACTGGCCTCGTTCATTCGTTCTCCTCGTGGTAACACCGCATTCCAGAATACTCTTCAGGCTGCGTCTGATGCAATCGCCTCCGCAAGTGTGAGACGCTACGTAACGGCAGACCGCAGATCCTTCGCCTTGCTCAGCAGGACGGCGAACAAACGGCGGGTTCTTCTGCCCGCCAGAACCGACGGGCAGAAGGATGAAGTTGTCGGTCAACTCGCTCTGGTGCCCAGGAAGATCTCTAGATAAAGCCCCCGGTCACCATGTAGATATCGAGGACGAGCCACGCGGATACTGCGAACACGATGGGCAACGGTGCATACGCGGAGACGAGCGTAGCCACGTGTTGGACCGTACGCGACCGCCCCTGTCCTGCTGCCCACACCAGCGCGATTGTCGCAAGGGCAAGCGCGCCACCCACCGGTAGCACGTAGAAGGCGATGTCAGCCAGGGGCAGTCGTGCGCTTTCCGGAGAGTGGCTAATCGCCCAGCGTCGCCAGCCAACGACTACCAGGGGCGCAAGCACGAAAAGCCAGAGCGCCGCGAGTGCCCGGCGACCACCTCGCTGGAGCGACGCCGGCGCAAGCACACAGAAGAGGAGAATGGCGCCTAGAATCAGCGCCTGATCGCTCCGGTGCAAGGTGCCCATCCAGCCGATCCACTTCATGACATACATCGAGGTTGCTACGGCGCCATCAAGGTACCCTGCTGGCAACCGCCGACCGTCGCATCGGCACGACGAAATAGGTTGTCGCTCCGCCACACCGCGTGCCCGTTACTTCGACGCCTCCGCGCGTCTCGGTCGTATATCCGGCGGCACTGATGAACACGACATAGCCGGTGCCAGAGTCGATCCGGTGGCTTGCGATCGTCCCATTCGACGGCGCCTCGACCGAAACCGAATCAACGATGACGTTGTTGATCTTCGTCACCAGCGTAAGACGCGAAGTGATCGCTGCTCCAGTGGATTGGTCCACGGTTCGCGCGATGATCGACGAGACTGCTGAAAGGGCACAGTCGCCGCTCGGCAGCAGGCCGCAGGAGGTCGCGGCGAGGAGCGTCGAGGCAAGCACGCACCCTTGCACGGTCGAGGTCAGGGACATGAGTCAGCATACTCCCGCGCCCATGCCCCATGCAATCACCATTGCCAGATTGAGACGCTGCGTAACGGCAGTCTGCAGATCCTTCGCTTCGCTCTGGATGACGGCGGAGGGGCGAACGGCAGATCCTTCGCTTTGCTCAGGATGACACCGGATGCGCTTAATCATCCCCTAATCTTCCGCACACGCCGCCTTAATCCGGCGCTCCTACAATCGATGACCCGATCCAGGAGACGCAGATGCTGACTGCCGGCCTGTTGCTCGTCGCCACCGTGTCCACGCTCACGGTCCAGCCCGCCCACCCTCGGCCCGGCGACGAGGTGCGCGTCCGCTACGTGCCCGCGGGGGCTCTCGCGACACGCAGCCACCTGCGACTGCGCTTCCAGTTCCGCCGCAGCACTGACCTCATGCTCGGCCCCTCGGCCTGGGCCACGGCGCCCGTGAACGCGACATCAATGACGCGGTCGCGCGACGGCGCATACGTCGCGACGTTCCGATTCGCGAGCGACGGCGACCTCGCGCTGCTCGCCGTCACCGACTCGGCAGAATCAATCGTGGATCGCGGCAGCGATGGCGGGTGGAACGTGGTCGCGCGCGAACGCAGCGACGCACCCGGACTGCGCGGCATGGTCGCATTGCTCTGGGAACAGACGCAGCGCAACGACTGGGACAACGCCCTCCTCACCGCGCGCACAATCACGGCGACGTATCCGTCGCGACCGCTCGGCTGGTACGTCCGCCTGTTCGTCGAGCAGTCGGCGCTCGGCCCCGTTGGCGCCAAGCCGGCGTTCGATTCCCTGAAGGCCGGCTTTGCGGCGACGGATGCCTCGCTGCGAGCGGCGTCATCACCGGATGCCGACGACGTCGCCTCGATGATGTTCCTGGCGCAGATGGCGGATACGTCGCGTGTGCAGTACTGGCGCTCCCGCCTGATCCACGACGCTCCCAACCATCCGCTCGCGGTGAACGAGCGCGTGATGCAGCTCTCGCGCGCCGGCGGCGACAGCAGTGCGATGCTCGACTCGCTCGAGGCATGGTTCGCGTCCGGCGCGGCGCCCGCGAGTCCGCTCACAGGGCTCGGCTCACGCCTCGCACTCGCGCGCGGGGATTGGGCGAGGTCACTGCGCTGGATGGATCGCGCACTCGCAACCGCATGGGAACGCGAGGCGACCCTCGCGAACGCGGAGTTGCAGCGCGGCTCTCGTGCTGTCGCAAAGGCTCGATTGGACTCGATGATCGCCGAACCGACGCGCTGGAGGATGGCCGAGGACGTTGGGGATACGAGGGTAGCGCGGGAGGCGAGAGTGAGGGCGGCCGTCGCGCAACTGCAGGGCAACTTCGCACAGTCGCTGCTCAGCGCCGGCGACACAGTGGCGGCGATGCGCGCGTGGAATGGCGCGCTCGCGGCAAACTGGCAGTGGGCGACGGCCCGGCGTCTCGGCCGAGTGTCGCTGGCGCGCCATGACACCGCGCAGGCGCTGCGGGTGCTCGCCCCGCTCGTGATCGATCCGGCGTCTACGAGCGGATTCGTCGATTCAGTTCGCGCGCTCTCGCCGGCACTCGCGAGCGAGGCCGCGTGGCGCGCGTTCAGGGCGGATGCCAGGCGCGAACTGCGCCTACTTCTTGCGAAGGGCCAACAGCCGGTGACGGCGCTCTCGACCGCACGGCTCGCGACACTCGGGGACTCGGCCGCGAGTGTCGTGTCGCTGCGCGGCAGCGGCGCCACCGTGATCGCGTTCTGGTCGCGGCTGTGTCGCGCGTCGCGGGACGAGCTGGGCCCGCTCGATCAGCTGCGCGCGCGAATGCAGGATGCGCAGGGCAGGGTGATCGTCGCGACCGCAGAGGCAGCGTCGCCGGAGCTCGTCTCGTACGTGACGCCGAAGGCGGGGAAGCTCGCGATCTATCACGACGAGTTCGCGGAGCTGAGGCGGCACTTCAGCTCGACGGGGACGCCGGAGTATTTCGTGCTCGATGAGCGCGGGGCGGCGCCGTTCGGGAAGACGAATGACTTGCGGATGGTAGGGCTCCAGGTGGCGGCGCTGGGGAAGGAGTAGGGTAGGTTGCAGGATGCGAATGCCGCGGCCTTTCGACCTAATCCTCCTGCTCGCTACCTGCCTAATGGGCGCGAGCTGTTCGGGGTCCCCGTTCACCGGATCGGACAAGAAGGTCTGCACCGCGATTTTCATCCGCGGAATACACGTGACCATCACCGACTCCGTATCGGGCGCGGCGATCCCAGCGCAAAGCATCCTGACCTATCTCAGCCTCGGCATGGTGGTGCGCAAGGACACGGTCACCTCGAACTTCAATCCGGTGATGGTGGCGCTCGATTATCCGGCGACGTACGACGTGATCGTCGAGCGGCCGGGCTATCGCGCGTGGGAGGCGAGGGGTGTTTCGATCGAGTCTGCCGACGACATCAAGTGCCACCCGAAGACGGTGTTCCTGAACGCGAAGCTGCAGCCGACGTCGTAGGCAGCAGCTACTGGCAGCGCACGACGCCCTGCATCCACTGCCTTCGAAACGACTCCGCAAAGTCTTGCTGTTCCTGGCTGCCTGGCGGCGCAGGCGTCCCGTGCACCGTGAAGTCGGGCGAGTGGATCAGCCCGGGTGGACAGTTGCCCGCGATCACCTGCTCACCGAGTGTGGAAACGCGCAGCGTGACGCGGCTGGCTGTCACGGCCGAGTCGACGAAGAGGAGATACACGGAATCCCTTCGCGACTCGCCTGGCTGCAGCGTGTACGTGATGGTGTTCTGCACGCATCCCCATTGCATCGGAAGCCGCCAGGTTCCCTGGTAGCGCACCTCGAAGTCTGGCAGCGACATTCCGCCGCAGGTCGCGAGTGCGATGGGCGCGCTGGACGTGTTCGTGAGCGTGAACCCGCCATACACGGCCGCTGGCGGGTTGGGCGGAATGGTGTAGGTGGTGCTGTCCATCACGATCGTCGCGAGTGGAGTCGGGACGTCGGGGCTCATGTCGACACAGGCGGCGAGGGCGAGCACCAGCAGCGCTTTCGCGCATCGCAGGGCATGGTAGTTGAACGGAGAGCGCATGTGAAATCGCCTCGCGATATCCGTTCCCGCTGACCGGTGAGATGATGCGCCCCGCCGCTGCCTTCCTGTTCTGCCTGCTGATGATGGCGCCTTTCGCGCTCGCAGCGCAGCGCCCCGTCGAGCTGGCTCCCAACGCGCCTCGCGACAATTCCGTCGCCATTGCCCGTGAGTGTCAGTGGCGCATGATGGTCCAGGCCCAGGAGCCCTACGTCGCGCAGGCCCGCGCCAGCTACCCAGAGGCGCGCCAGCGATACCTCGCCGGACTTCCCGCGCGCCAGACCTTCTTCGTCACGGTGCGCCTCGCAGACTCGCTGATGCACCATGAGCAGGTATTCGTCGCCGTCGATTCCATCGTGGGTACCCGCATTGTCGGGCGGATCTGGAGCGACATCGAATCGGTCGCCGGCTACCAGCTACGCCAGCGCATCGAGTTTCCCGAGACGGAGATCGTCGACTGGATGATCTCGATGCCGGACGGGAGTGAGCAGGGGAACGTCGTCGGGAAGTTCATGGACACCTATGGGCCGCCCAGGGATTGCCGGGAGGGGTGAGGGGATCGGCCAACGGCAGGCCCCTCGCTGCGCTCAGGGCGACCAGTCGTTCAGCACCGATCCCTCGACGTCCCGAACACTCGATTCAGCTGGGTTTGCACCTGGGTCGTGTCATACGCCGCGCGCGAAGACCATCTCACGCGAAACGACTGCGACACGGCGAGCTGGCCGCTGCACTCGTTCGGCGCGTTGGGCTTGTCGATGCCCGTGCTGAGGTAGTGGATCGCGACGCGATACTCGCCGCCCGACACGCCGCTCACCACCAGCGGGATCGAGTCGCGACGGCTGTCGTGCGCGGCAATCACGCGTAGCGTCCCGTTCACGGTGCAGCGCAGGGCAGGGCCGTCCTCCCAGTTCTTGCCCGCGTGGTACTGGACCCACCCCGACATGCCGTCGCCGCACGAGTAGTAGCGAACGGCGACGTCCGACGAATTGCGCATCACCAGCCGCGCCCATCGCGTGGGCCCCTCGGCGCCGGGAATGGTGTACGACACGCTGTCGGCGTCGATCTCCTGCAGCGTGGTAGTGTCCTTCGGCGCGGTGAGTGAGCAAGCGGCGAGGACGAGCGCGGCGGTAACTGCGAGTAACCGGTAATGAAGAGACATGGGCGCTATCGGACGTGAACGGTGATCTGGCCCAGCGAGCCGTACCGCCCCGTCGCATCGGACACGGCGACAACAGCGATGCCGCTGCGCACCGCCTTCACGGTGTGAAGGAAGTTGTCCACCTGGGCGGTGTTGGGGTCGGGCGTGGAGAGTGAGAACGGCGTCGGCGCGACCTTCGTGCAGCCGCCACCAGTCTCGACTTTCGGGATGAACGATTCACCAACGCTGAGGGTGGTGTCTCGAGGCGAGATCCCCACGATGAGCTCGAGCGTGCAGGCCGTTGGGCTGCTGCCGCTACAACTCATGGACAGCAGGGCCAGTGTCAGCGCGGCCAGGATGATAGGGAACCGGAGGAGCATGCGATCGCGAATTGCAACTCGCGTGCTCTGCAAGCCGGCTCAACGGCAGGCCCCTCGCTTCGCTCAGGGTGACTGCAGGGGTGGCAGGGGTGGCAGGGGTGGCAGGGGTGGCCGCAGTAGCCGCAGTAGCCGCAGTAGCCGCAGTAGCCGCGGTAGCCGCAGTGGCCGTCGTGGCAGTATCTCAGCGCTAGCCGCCAGCCGCTTCTCCCGCTGTTGCACGAAAAGCAGGCCCCGCGCACCCGCGCAGGGCCTTCTCACCAATCTCCCTCAAGAAACTACAGCGTGGAAATCCACGCCCGCCAAGCCGCCTGACTGGACCCGAGATCCGCGCCACGCAGCCGAACGAGCAACGCCCGCGACTCCTGGGCATACAACCGCGAATCCAGGAACGTCACGAGCATGTCCCCGCCGTTCTTCAGGAACGCCGAAGCATTCGCCGGCCCGACACCGGTCCGATTGAGCACCGAGATCATGTTCGGCAGTTCTCCAACCGACGTCCCATTGAGCATCGCATTGATGCCAGCGCTCACCGGCGTCCAATCCACAGTCCGCGGAGCCCGGAGAGCCCAGCTCGCAAGCACTTCGCTCGCCACCGACTTGACCATCCCGTCGCTCTCGCGCGCCGTCTCGGCGAGCTGGCGCCAGGCGTCGTCGCGCTCGGGATGCTGGCCCACGATGAGCACGGCCACCGAGCGGTCGAACATGTTGGGGCTCGACGTCAGCACCGAGCGCGCCTCCCTGTAGTCCGCATCGCCGCGCAGCTCGCGAAGGCGCGTGAGCGCGCGGGTGGTCGCGCGGCTGTTGCCCGCCTGCGTAATCTGCAGGTCGCCCGCTGCACTCGACTGGCCGAGCGTGGAGAGCATCGCCCAGAAGGCAGGGTCGCGCTGCAGGATCATGTCGGACACCGCACTCCAGTCACGCCGGCCGGCGGTCGTGTCGAGCGACATCCTGCGATAGTGCACCAGCGACGAATCCTGCGGCTCGCGCACGCTGAGCACCACGCGATCGGCGGTCGCCGTCATGGTGGCGTCGGCGAAGCCGAGCTGGAAGCGCAGCGCGTCGGCGCTCCCGGCGCTCTGCAGCGACTCGCCCGGTGCGTACCGCGCGAGGGAATCCTGGATCATCGCGGGCGTCCAGCTGCGAAGGCCGATGACCTCGAGGCGACGTCCATCGGCCAGGGTCAGGTTGGCGACGCGCGCAGGGGCGCGCTGGGCGAAGCTCGTGGCGGGGATCAGGCAGGCGGCGGCGACCAGGCCGGCGGCGGCCAGGGAAGCGCGTGCGATGGGGCTGTACATATGGACCTTTTACGGAGGGATGGTGCGGCGTTGCTCGACCCTTCCAATGCAAGAGGGTGTCCCGAGGCGGCCTGAACCGCTTCGCAACGCCAAAAAGGGGGCGGAACCAGCTGAATCAGGGTACTATTCTCGACTCATGCGTCGCTTCCGGCCCGTTTTCGCGCTGCTTTCGATGATTTCGATGCTCCACCTCTCGGTGGGCGCAGCGAAGGCCGCGGCGTGCGAATCGGCGCCGGCCAGCGCCTCGCAGGCGGGCTCGATGGGCGCGCATGGCATGCACATGGCGGTGCCAGCGAATGCGTCGCAGAAGGCTGGGTCGGCCGCACAGGCTGCGCCCGAGCGGTGCGAGCATCCCGCGCAGTCGAGCTGCTGCGAGGCAATGGCTGGATGCGGCGGCGCGACCGTGGTCGCTGACCAAGTCGCTGTCACCGAGCAGCCGGCGACGCAGGCGACGCGAGTAATCGCCGCCCACTACCACGCACCCGAGTCATTCGCCGCGGCACCCGAGCCGCCGCCACCGAAGGCCTGAGCGACACCACTCACCGGTGTTCGCCGCGCGCGCGAAGGGATGCGCGCGCATGACAGGTCATTCGTCCAACACACACAATGAAGTTTCGATCGATCACGATCGCGCTCGTCGCGCTCGTGCCCCTGGCGCCCATTCGCCCGGCGCGCGCGCAGCAGGATACGTCAATGAAGGACATGCCCGGCATGGGCGACATGTCCGGCATGCGGATGCAGGCGCCGGACCCACTCGGCGTTTCCATGGATCGCATGGGCTCCGGCACGACGTGGGTGCCCGACGCCGCGCCGATTCCGTCGCTCTACTTCCACGCGCCGAAGGGTTGGGACGTCACGGGCCACGGCTTCGCGTTCCTGCAGTACGACCATCAGGGCGGGCCGCGCGGCGACAGCCAGGTGGGTTCGCTCAACTGGATGATGCTCATGGCGTCGCACGCGCTCGCGGGTGGACGCGTGCAGGCGCGCACCATGCTCAGCCTCGACGCGCTGACCGTCACGCCGAAGGGATATCCGCTCCTGCTGCAATCGGGGGAGGCGTACGACGGCCAGCCACTCCACGACCGCCAGCACCCGCACGACTTCTTCATGGAGCTGAGCGCGCTCTACGAGCGACCGATCACCAGCTCGCTTGGCGTCATGCTCTACGCGGCACCCTCAGGCGAGCCCGCACTCGGCCCCGTGGCGTTCATGCACCGGCCGAGCGCGATGGACAATCCCGCGGCGCCGATCACGCATCACTGGCAGGACGCGACGCACATCTCCTTCGGCGTGCTCAGCGCGGGACTGTTCACGCACACGTTCAAGCTCGAGGGGTCGGTGTTCAACGGGCGCGAGCCGGACCAGCACCGGTGGAACTTCGATCCCATCAGGCTCGACTCGTACTCGGGGCGCGCGACGTACAATCCGTCGGCGAACTGGAGCTTCACGGGTGGGTATGGATTCCTGAAGAGCCCGGAGGCGCTCAATCCAGGCGAGTCCATGCATCGCGTCACGGCGTCGGCACTCTATGGGCGCGCGATAGGTGAGCAGGGACAGTGGTCGTCGGCGCTGATCTGGGGAGCCAACACTCACTCGACGCAACCCGGGATGTCGCACTCGCTGCTTGGTGAGAGCGAAGCGGTGCTGGATGCGCGCAACACGGTGTTCACGAGGGCCGAGTGGGTGCAGAAGAGCGGGGAAGACCTGTCGGTGGCCGGGGATGCGACCTACGACGTGGGCGCTGCCTCGCTCGGCGTGATCCGGGAGCTGGCGCGCTTCGGCAAGGGGACGCTCGGCATCGGCGCGATGGGCACCGTTGACATGGTGCCGCAGGCACTGGTCTCGGCGTATGGATCGCGCACGCCGTTGGGCGCGATGGTGTTCCTGCGCGTGCGCCCGTTCCGGAGTGGGGCAGGGATGGGGCAGTAACTGCAACTGCTTGTGACACGGATTTCACGGGGCGCGCCTGCGGCGCGCCACACTGATCTAACCATCCACAAAAAGGAAAAATCATTGTGGCCCAGCAAGTGAAGCTTTTGCTGCCACGATCGCCGTACCCGTGTGCCGCCGCAGGCGGCCAGTGAAATCCGTGTCTAAGGCAGTTGCAGTTAAGGCAGTTTCAGTGCTGTGGGGCAACGGCAGATCCCTCGCTTCGCTCAGGAGTACAACAGAAAAAAAAGGCCCCGCCGATTCGGCGGGGCCTTTCTTTGTCCATCCGCTATTTCTTCTTTCGCGGGTAGATCTACGTGCCCTGGACCTTCCTCAGGTTCTGCTGCGCCGGCTCGTAGTCCGGGAACTTCGCCAGCACCTGGCGATAGAGCTCCACGGCCTTCGTGTTGTTGCCGGAATCACTCGCCTCGAGCGCCTTGCTGTAGAGCAGCGCGCTGCGGATGTCCATCTTGCCTGCGATCTTGTTCGTCGCGACACGCTCGGCCGGTGCGGCCTTCGACTGCTGCGCGGCGCCGACGTTCTGGCTGGGGGCCGGCGCGTTCATGCCGACCGACAGCGGCGCGAGGTGCATCCCGCTCGACACCTTGGCCGAGAGGTCGGCGATGAGGCCGAGCACGTCACCCGTGGACCCGTTTACGCGCTGCGGAGCGACCACTTCGCTCGTCGACACGTTGATCGCGCGAGCCGTCATCACCGCACGGGTCTTCCCGTCGGTCATGAAGCCACCCGTGATCATGTACTGCGCGCCGATCAGCTTGCCGAGCTTGACGGCCGTCGCGGCGTCGATCGCCCCCGACTTCGTCATGCCCTGTTCTTCCATGATCTTGTTGATCTGCGCGCGATCGACAAGCTTCACGCTGCTGCTCGATGCGAGGTCCGTCATGAGCATGTCCGCGATGCCGCGTCCGAGCCCGTCGAAGTCGGCATGGCCGGCCCCGATCGCATTGTTGTCGAAGTTCAGCACGGCGACCACCGGCTTCGCCTGCGCCTGCATCGGCTGCGCGACCGCGACCATCGCAGCCAGCGCCAGGATCCCACTCATGACACGCTTCATCGTCTCCTCCTGAGACTCACTTTTTATACTGCGCCCTCATCCCACTCCACGAACCACCGCAACAACCACTACACCGTCAACGTCATCCCCTCTGCGGCAGCGACCACGTCCAGCGTCCCGCCCCGCTGCTGCACCAGCTCGCGACAATGCGCCACGCACTGGTCCACTTCATCGTCGCTCCGCTCCGGCTTGTGATGGAAGAGCACCAGCGTGCCCACCCCCGCATCCAGCGCCAGCGACACTGCATCGTCGTACGTCGAATGACCCCAGCCGCGATACCGCGGGTACTCCTCGGCGGTGTACGTCGTGTCGTGCACCATCACCGTGGCGCCCCGCGCGAACTCCACCATCCGATCCCGCCATGCACCGTCGGCCGGCTCGTACTTCTCCGGCGCGCCCAGCTCGTTGTCCGACACGTACACGAAGCTGCCTTGTCCCTTCGGTTCCGAGAAGCGATACCCCAGCGCGCCGCCGGGGTGCCGAACCTGGAACGCCCTCACCTCATATCCCTGCCCGACCCTGGTCTCCTCGGCTATCGAGGCAAAGTCGATCGTCGCATCCAGCTGCTCGAATGTGACCGGAAACACCACCGGCGACATCTGGTCCCGCACCACCCGGTCGAAGCTCCCTTCCAGCGAGCGCGCCCCGCAGATCGTGAAGTGATTCCCGCCCTGGAAGATCGGGGCAAAGAAGGGAATCCCCTGGATGTGATCCCAATGCGCGTGCGTGAGAAAGACGTCGCCCTGGATGGGCTGTCCCTTGGCGCGCTCGATCAGCGATCGACCGAGTTCCCTGAGCCCGGTGCCCGCGTCGAGGATGACCAGCCAGTCCTCCGACGTGCGGACTTCCACACAGGGAGTGTTCCCCCCGTAGCGCACCGTTGCCAGACCCGGACTCGGGATGGATCCCCGTGTCCCCCAGAAGCGGATGCGCAGGCTCATGAAAGCGCCCCAGTGACGCTCCCAATATTGGAAACCATCGCCTGACACGCTAGGAAAACCGTCACGACGCCACCGTGACAATTGTCACACAGGGTCCCACCGCTCACATGCGCACCTGAGCCCGCTGTTCCAGCGCGGGGCGGTTGGACAGGGTGATCCGGCGGCGCTCCACGGCGATCCACGTGGCGTCCTGGAAGTCCTTCATGGCCCGGGAGACGGTCTCCCGGCTGGCCCCGATCATCTGGGCGATGGTCTGGTGCGTGAGCGCCTTCTCGATGGTGTCGCCACCCGCTTCCTGGGACATGTCGAGGAGCAGGCGCGCGATCCGGCCGGGTACGTCGAGGAGCACGAGGCCCCCGATCTTCTCGTCGGCCCTTCTCAGGCGACGCGACAGCTCCGTGAGGAGTGACCAGGCCACGCGCGGCGAAGCCTCCACCCTGCGACGGAAGTCATCGCGTCGCAGCACCAGCAGCTGCGCGTCTTCCATGGCGATGACGTGGGCGGAGCGGGGGCGGTCGTCGATGAGCGACAGCTCACCGAAGTGCTCACCGACGCCGAGGACGCCAAGGATGACCTCGCGTCCATCCTCGCCGATGAGGACGACCTTCACGCGACCGGCCCGGACGACGTAGAGGGAGTCGCCCGGGTCGTGTTCGAAGAGGATGACGGAACCCTTCGGGTACGTCTTCTCGCGCGTGAGGCTGGCGAAGCCCTCGAGCTCGGCCCGGTCGAGGCCGCTGAAGAGCGGGACCGTGGCCAGGAAGTCCGCGACGCTTTGCAAGATTGGCAAGGGAGGTGGGGAGAGGCGAACTTACGGGCTCAGGAGCGCGCTGTCAAACGGGTTAATGCCTTGCCAGCTTGTCTTTTAGGTGGGGTTCTGGGTATATTTGAAAGCTGTACGTCTTTCAGAAAATGCGAGGTTGCCATGAAGACCGATATCCATCCCGAGTACGCCGTCGCGACCGTGAAGTGCGGCTGCGGCAACACGTTCCAGACGCGCTCGACCGTGTCCGAGATCCACACCGACGTGTGTGCGCAGTGCCACCCGTTCTACACGGGCAAGCAGCGCCTCGTTGACACCGCGGGCCGCATCGACCGCTTCCGCACGAAGTACGGCACGGGTGCCGGCACTCCGGCGGGCGTCACCACCGCAGTGGCGGAGACGGAGGCCTGAGCCTTCGCGACCGGCTCCTCGAGCAGGTCGAGCGAGCCGGGGAGGTGGAACGGCAGCTGTCGAATCCCGACACGCTGAAGGACCCCACCCGGTTCGCCGAGCTCGGGCGAGAACACCGACGGCTGGCTCCGATCGTCGAGCTGGCCGCCAGGCTCCGAAAGCACGAAGACGAGCTCGCGGAAGTCCGCGAGCTCGTTTCCGTTGACGACCCGGAGATGGCGGCGGAAGCGCGCTCGGAGCTCACGCGTCTCGAGGCCGGCATCGCCGAGCTGGAGGCGCAGCTCAAGCCTGCCCTCATCCCGCACGACCCGCTCGACGACCGCAACGCGATCGTCGAGATTCGCGCGGGCACGGGTGGCGACGAAGCCGCCCTCTTCGCCGGCGACCTGCTGCGCATGTACACGCGCTACATCGAGCGGCGTCGCTGGAAGGTCGAGATGATGTCGTACTCCGAGGGCTCGCTGGGCGGCGTGAAGGAAGCCGTCTTCAAGCTGGCCGGCGACGGCGCCTTTGGCGCGATGCGCTGGGAGAGTGGCGTGCACCGCGTGCAGCGTGTGCCTGCCACCGAGACGCAGGGTCGCATCCACACCTCCGCCGCCACCGTCGCCGTGCTGCCGGAAGCCGAGGAGGTGGACGTGTCCATCTCCGAGAAGGAGCTGCGCGTGGACGTGTTCCGCGCCTCGGGCCCGGGCGGCCAGGGCGTGAACACCACCGACAGCGCCGTGCGCATCACGCACCTGCCTACGGGAATCGTGGTGAGCCAGCAGGACCAGCGCTCGCAGATCCAGAACAAGGCAAAGGCGATGGACGTGCTGCGCGCGCGCCTGCTCGACCTGCGGTTGTCGGAGCGTGAGGCGGAACGTGCGCGCCTCCGCAAGACGCAGGTGGGCACGGGCGACCGCTCGGCCAAGATCCGCACCTACAACTTTCCGCAGAGCCGCATCACCGACCATCGCATCGGGTTCACGACGCATGACCTCAGTGGCGTGATGGAAGGTGGGATCGAGCCGTTGATGGAGGCTCTCAAGGTCGCGCAGGTGGAGGAGCTGCTGGGTGAGTAGCGGGGGCTCGGGGGCTGAGGAAGTGAGGGACGCGGGGACTGCCACAGCGGCGAGTGTGGCGGAGCTCTTCGCATCGCTTTCAGGGCGGCTTTCTCCCGAGACGGCCACCGAGATCATCTCGGCGCTCTACGACGTGCCCAAGTCGTGGGTGAAGCTCGAGCCGAACGCGCCGGTGGATGACGTGATGCACGAGCGCGCGATGCGCGCGATGGACATGATCTCGCGCGGCGCGCCGCTGCAATACGCGGTGGGCACGGCGGCGTTTCGCGCGCTGACGCTGGACGTGGATGAGCGTGTGCTGATCCCGCGCCCCGAGACCGAGCTGCTGGTGGACATCGTGCTCGAGATGCGCCGTGGAAGGTCCGGCGGCATTGCCGTGGACGTGGGCACCGGGTCGGGATGCATCGCGCTGTCGCTGGGCGCGGAGGGGAACTTCGACCGGGTGATCGGGACGGACGTGTCGCTGGATGCCATTGCGGTCGCGCGGCAGAACGCCGGGCGCTGCGCGGCGGTGCTCAACGCACCCGTGGAGTTCATGCACGGGAGCCTGCTCTCGCCAGTCCTCAGCTCCCCAGCTCCTCACGCCCCGCGCCCCTGCCTCGTGGTTTCGAACCCGCCGTACATCGCGTTGAGCGAAGCCTCGCAGCTGCCGGCGAACGTTCGCGATTGGGAGCCGTTCCCGGCATTATTCTCGGGTGGAGAGGGGATGGACGTCACGCGACAGCTCATCCGTCAGGCGGGGGAAGCGCTGGATGACGGTGGGATACTGGCGCTGGAAGTGGATGCCCGCCGCGCGAGCCTTGCCGCCGAGCTGGTGGCGCAGGACGGGCGATTCGAGAATGTGGCCATGCGCCTCGACCTCACCGGTCGCGAGCGGTTCGTGGTCGCCAACAGACAGGAGCGATAGATGATCGAGGACAAGGCGAAGGAACTGGGCCGCCTGATCGGCCAGAGCCCCGAGTACAAGGCGCTCAAGCGCAGCAACGACGCCCTGGGCGACGACAAGGACGCGCTCGAGCTGCTGAAGCAGATGGAGCAGATCCGCACCGACGCGCAGCAGATGATCCAGCGCGGCGAGCGCCCCACCACCGAGATGGAGCAGCAGCTGGACGCGATGCTCGGCAAGATCCAGCAGAACGCCACCTATCAGCGGCTGATCAGCGCGCAGGCGAACTTCGACAAGGTGATGGGCAAGGTGAACGACTGGATCCTGGACGGGATCGAGAAGGGCGCCGCGAGCCCGATCATCACGCTCGGATAACTGCCGCGATGAGCGCGCCGGCTCGCCTGATCGTGTTCGAGGGAGCGGAGGGCGTCGGCAAGTCGACGCAGCTCGCGCGCCTCGCGGAGCGACTCGGCGGCCCCGATCACGTGGTGATGGTGCGCGAGCCGGGGGGCACGCCACTCGGCAACGAAGTGCGGCGCCTGGTGCTCGACGTCGTGACGATGGACGTGGTGCCGCGCGCCGAGGCGCTGCTGTTCATGGCGAGCCGCGCGCAGCTGGTGGACCGCGTGATCAAGCCCGCGATGGCCGACGGCAAGTGGGTACTGATGGACCGCTACTTCCTGTCGACGTACGCGTACCAGGTGGCGGGCCGTGGGCTGAGCGAGGCCGACGTGCGCCAGGCGAACGGCTTCGCGACGGGCGGGCTGGTGCCGGGCGTCACGCTGCTGCTGTCGCTGCCGGTGGGGGAGGGACTCGATCGCGCGGACGCGCGTGGCGTGCGCGACCGCATGGAGCGGGCGGATGACGCGTTCCATGCGCGAGTGACGCGTGCATTCGAGTCGTTCGTGGCGCCGGAGTGGCAGGCGGAGCACCCGGAATGCGGCCCGATCGTGCTGGTGGATGCTTCAGGTTCGGTAGAAGATGTGCAGGCGCGAGTGGCTAGTGCCGTCGAGGGGCACTTCGCTCTGTAGCGCCGGGCACTGAAAAAACCAAAAAGCAACTGCCTTTGCCACGGGTTACACGGGCGGCTTCGCCGCGACACTGCTGGCAAGAGCTTTAACGGTGTTCGCCGCGCAGCGGCGCAGTGAAACCCGTGGCTCAAGTCTGTTGCAGTTGGGTTTTTTCCAGTGCCCGCCGAGAGAACCCCTTGGCGCGCTTCTTCCTAGTTGGGGAAGCATGAAATCGCGCACGATCACCGCCGGGGCGCTGTTCACGGCATGCGTCATGGCGGGCGGGCTGTTTTTGCAGAAGCCGGCTCGCGCCGCGGGGGAGCAGAGCGTCGCCGGGGCGAAGCTCTACGAGCAGGTCACGCAGCTCGTGCGCGAGCGGTACGTGGACACCGTCAGCGACAGCGCACTCTACCGCAAGACGGTCGACGGCATGTTGTCGGAGCTGCACGACCCGTACAGCGTGTACCTCACGGGCGATCGCCTGCGCCGGCTGGATGAGACGACCAGCGGACACTACGCCGGCGTCGGCATCCAGATCGACATTCGCGACGGATGGATCACCATCGTGCAGGTGCTTCCCGGCGGCGCGGCGCGCGATGCCGGGATCCAGCTGGGCGATCGCGTGACGAAAATCGACGGGAAGCCCACGCACGGCATGACGAGCGACGAGGCGCTGCACGTCATGCGCGGCTCGGCCGGGTCGAGCGTGACCCTCGACGTCGAGCGCCCCGGCGTCGAGAAGCCGATCCCGTTCACGCTCGCGCGCCGCGAGATCCACTTCGGCGGCGTGCAGCACGCGATGCTCGTCGGCAATGGAGTGGGTTACGTCGACCTCACGGTGTTCAGCGAGAACTCCGGCGACGAGCTCGCGAAGGCGGTGGACTCGCTCTCCCGCGCGGGGATGCGCTCGCTGGTGCTCGACCTGCGCGGCGACCCGGGTGGACTGCTCGACCAGGGCGTGAAGGTCGCCGACCTGTTCCTGAACGCCGGCGACAGGATCGTGAGCATGCGCGGCCGCGACGCGGCGAGTGGCGTGAGCTACAGCGACAAGGCGCCGCAGCAGTGGGCGACGATGCCGCTCGTGGTGCTGGTGGACAGCGGCAGCGCGAGCGCGAGCGAGATCGTGGCCGGCGCGCTGCAGGATCACGATCGCGCGCTGCTCGTTGGTGGCACGACGTACGGGAAGGGAAGCGCGCAGAACGTGTTCAACATCGCGGGCGGGGCGCTCAAGCTCACCACCGCGCGCTGGTACACGCCGAGTGGCCGGAGCATCGATCGGAAGCACGCGTCGAGCGATGACGCGGGCGACAGCGTGGCGACGGGTGCCGCGACGGACAGCGCTCGGCCGAAGTTCAAGACCAGCGGCGGCCGCACGGTACTCGGCGGGGGCGGCATCGTGCCGGACGTTGTCGTGAAAGATTCCGCATACTCGCAGGCGCAGCTCGACCTGGTGCACGCGCTTGGCACGAGGGTCGGGGTGTTTCGTGACGTGCTTACGTCGTATGCGCTTGCTCTCAAGGCGCGCGGGGGAGCTCCGGTGCCGATGAGGGATTCGGTGCTGGTGCGGCTCAAGGCGCGCGGGATCGTGCTGGATGCGGGTGCACTCGGGAAGGGCGGGGTCGCGCTCGACCAGCTGATTGGGGATGTCGTCGCGCGGTATGTATCCGGGCCGGAGGAGGAGCTGAGGCGGAGACTCTCACGGGATCCTGTGATGCAGCGGGCTGTTCTGTTGGGCGGCTCGGCTAAAACGGCGGCCGAGTTGGTCAGAGCACCGTGATACGGCCAAGTACGGCTGAGTGCGGCTAGCGGCTAGCGGGACTGACAACTGCAGCGGCGGCTCGACAGCGGCTCACCGCGGCCAGGTCGGCCACTGCGGCTAGCGGCTAGTTGGTCCGCGGCGCATTCGGCCGCTAGCTGCAGTGGCCGCACTACCCCGCCCCTCTGCTCCGTTCCGCAGTCGCCGCAGTGGCAGGCAACCGCTAGCCGCTAGCCGCAGTTGCTTTGGACCTTGTCCTTACAAGACGCATACGAGTTCCGAGCCAACCCAATGAAGGGTTCACTCGTCTGAGTATCAGCGGGTTCCTTCCCCCGCGCTCCCCCCTGCCTCGGATCCCCAATGCGCCGCCTCCTCCGCTCCCGGTGGACCATCGTCCTTGCCGTTGCCCTCGTTCTCGGCACGGGCGCCTGGATGATCTTCAAGCCCACCGCCGTCGCTGATGCGGCACTCGTCGCCAAGGTCAAGAAGGGCGACTTCAAGGCCACCGTCACCACCGCCGGCGAGCTGCGCGCCAAGAAGTTCGTGCAGATCACCGCGCCCACCAACGCGCAGCAGGCCGGCGCCTACCAGATGAAGATTTCCTCCATCGTGCCCGAGGGCACGGTGGTGCAGCAGGGGCAGGTGGTCGCCGAGCTCGATCGCTCGACGCTCGCGAGCACCATGCAGGAAGTCACGCTCGCCATGCAGAAGGCGCAGGCGCAGTACGAGCAGGCGATGCTCGACTCCACGCTCAACCTCTCCAAGGCGCGCGAGGACATGCGCACCATGGAGCTGGGCCTCGAGGAAAAGAGGCTGGCCGAGGAGCAGGCGAAGTTCGAGGCGCCGACCATCAAGCGGCAGGCGGCGATCGACCTCGAGAAGGCGCAGCGCGCGCTCGCGCAGGCGAAGCTCGACTACAAGACGCGCACCGAGCAGGCGAAGGCCAAGATGCGCGAAGTCGGCGCTGACCTCGACCGGCAGAAGAACAAGCTCGGCGTCGTCCAGGAGGTGATGGGCAACTTCACCATCAAGGCGCCCGCGCCGGGCATGGTCATCTACGTCAAGGAATGGAGCGGCAAGAAGCGCACGGTGGGCTCGCAGGTCTCGGCCTGGGACCCGGGCGTCGCTACGCTGCCGGACCTCACGAAGATGGAGTCCATCACCTACGTGAACGAGATCGACATCCGCAAGATCGCGGTGGGGCAGCACGTCGCGCTCACGCTGGACAGCGACCCGAGCAAGCGGCTCACCGGCACGGTGACGCAGGTCGCGAACGTGGGCGAGCAGCGCCCCAACCAGGATGCGAAGGTGTTCGAGGTGCACGTGGACATCGCGCAGGCCGACACCACGCTCCGCCCCGGCATGACGACCAGCAACGCGGTGGAGACGTACACCACGAAGAACGTCCTCTCGATCCCGCTCGAAGCGGTGAACAGCGACAGCGGCATCGCCTACGTCTTCCGGCAGCAGGGGCACAAGGTCACGCGCCAGGAAATCGAGACAGGCGCGATGAGCGACAACGAGGTGGTCGTGATGCGCGGGCTGCACGAGGGAGACGAGGTGCTCCTGGTGCCGCCGGCGAACAAGGACAAGCTCGACGTCTCACGCCTCACCGGCCCGCGTCCCAAGGCGCCGGCTGAAGGTCCGACCGACACCGCGGCCAAGGTGAAGCTGCCGATCGGCGGCGACACCGCGGCCGCCGCGAAGCAGCAGGGGAAGCCGGCCATGATGGTCGCCCCGATGCCGGCCCCGAAGAAGAACTAGCCCGATGCGGTTCGATCGGGAAAGTCTCAGCCTGCTTCGCCGGCAGGTCTCGGGGCACGTGGTGTTCAGCATGCGCGCGGCCATCGAGGCGCTCGGGCACAACAAGCTGCGCGCCGGGCTCACGTCGCTCGGCATCCTGTTCGGCGTGGCGAGCGTGATCGCGATGCTCGCCATCGGCAAGGGCGCCGAGCAGGAGATCCTGGAACAGATGCGGCTGCTGGGGTCGAACAACATCCTCATCCAGCCGTTCGTCGAGCAGAAGGAAGGCAACAGCAAGGACGAGTCGGACAAGGGGCCGAAGAAGTTCAGCCCCGGGCTCACCTATGCGGACGCCGAGGCGATCCGCCAGTTCGTGCCCGACGTGGATGCGACGACCGCCGAGATCGTGCTCAACTCGAGCATCACGCGCGAGGGGAAGCGCCGCACCGGCAAGGTGGTGGGCGTGGACACTACGTACTTCCGCCTGATGAACCTGCAGCTCGAGCGCGGCGCCTGGTACACCAGGGAGCAGGTGTCGCTCGGCCGGCCGGTGGCGATCATCGGCAATGGCGTGCGCACGCGCTTCTTCACGACCGAGGATCCCATCGGCAAGCCGCTCAAGGTGGGCGAGAGCTGGGTGACGGTGGTCGGCGTGCTGGCGGATCGCCGGATGCTCGGTGACAATGCAGCGAAGCTCGGCATTCGCGACGCCAACATGGACGTCTACATCCCGGTGAACACCATGCTGCTGCGGCTGCGCAACCGCGCGCAGATCACGCAGCACGACATCGAGCTCGCGAGCCGCTCGCAGGTGGTGACGCCCGACAACGCGAGCACCGAGGACGAGGAAGCGCGGCAGGAGAAGAACAACCGCAACCAGCTCGACCGCATCATCGTGCGCGTGCGCGACTCGAAGGACGTGCCAGCGGTGGCGGCCGTGGTGCGACGGATGCTCGAGCGCCGCCACAACACGGTGGTGGACTACGAGATCACCGTGCCCGAGCTGCTGCTGAAGCAGGAGCAGCGCACCAAGACGATCTTCAACGTGGTGCTCGGCGCCATCGCGAGCATCTCGCTGGTGGTGGGCGGCATCGGGATCATGAACATCATGCTGGCCTCGATCCTCGAGCGCATTCGCGAGATCGGCGTGCGCCGCGCGATGGGCGCCACGCAGAAGAACATCCTCTACCAGTTCCTGGCCGAAGCGGTGCTGATCTCCGTGGCCGGTGGCATTGCCGGGATCATGGTGGGGGGCGGCCTGAGCTTCGGCATCGAGAAGACCGCGGGGATCCATACGATCGTGTCGTTCATGTCGATCGCGGTGGCGTTCGGCGTGTCGTTCAGCGTGGGCGTGGTGTTCGGGATCGTTCCCGCGTATCGCGCCGCGCAGCAGGACCCGGTTCATTGCCTTCGTTACGAGTGATTTCCAGGTGAGCAACAGGTGAGCAACATGATGAAGATTTCGCGCGTGGGGATTGCCGCGCTTTGGCTGGTTTCGGTCGTGACGGAAAGGGCGTCGGCGCAGCAGCAGCCGCTGACGCTCAAGGAAGCGGTGGCCATGGCGCAGCGGCAGGGCATGCCCGCGCGGGCGGCGATGTCGACGCGTGACGCAGCGCGCGCGCGCGACCGTTCGTTCGGCGCGCGGCTGATGCCGCAGCTGACGCTGAGCGGCACGGCGCCGAGCTACGACCGGTCCATCATTCCCGTGATCCAGCCGGATGGCAGCACCCTCTACACGCCGCTGCAGCAGACGCGCTCCACCGCCGCGATGACCCTGTCGCAGCGGCTGCCGTTCACGGGGGGCATCTTCGGGATCACGAGCCAGCTGGATCGCGTGCAGATCTCCGGCGCGCAGAGCCGCCAGACCTGGTCCAGCACGCCGGTGTCGCTGTCGCTGTCGCAGGGGATCATGCGTCCCAACACGATCAAGTGGGACACGCGCGAGCAGGACATCGGGCTGGACCTGGCCGAGCGGCAGTACCTGGAGGCGCGCGAGGACATCGCGGCGCAGACGACGACCAGCTTCTTCGATTACCACTCGGCCAACATCGCGCTGAAGAACGCGCAGGCCAACGCGCTGGTGAACGACACGCTGTACACGCTGAACAAGGGGCGTTTCGAGGTCGGCAAGATCGGCGAGAACGACCTGCTCCAGAGCCAGCTGGCGCTGCTGCGGTCGCGCGCGAGCCTGGATGGGGCGAAGCTCGAGTTCGATCGCGCTGCGGCGGCGCTGCGGCTGGCGCTCAACCTGCCCAGTGGGGCGCCGCTCGAGATCGTGGTGCCGTACGCGATGCCGACGTTCGAGGCCGACACGACGATCGCGGTGGCGCAGGCGCTCGCGAACCGCGCGAGCCAGCTGGACCTGGACCTGCAGCGCGTGCGCGCTGACCGCGCGATCAATGCGGCGCGGCTGAACAATGGGCTGGGCGCGACGATCAACGGGAGCATCGGGTTCAACCAGACGTCGCCCGAGGTGAACGGGGTCTACAAGGACCTGCTGCAGGCGCAGCGCTTCTCGCTCGGCGTGCAGATCCCGATCGCGCAGTGGGGCGCGCGCAGCTCGGACATCGAGGCGGCGCGGGCGGACCGCGAGCGCGTGGAGAGCAACGCCCGCGCGACGAAGGAGCAGACCATGCAGGACGCGCACTTCGGCGCGCTGCAGCTGACGCAGGCGCGGCGCAACGTGGAGATCTCGGCCACGGCGGACACCGTGGCGCAGAAGCGGTATGAGGTGGCCTACAACCGCTACGTGATCGGCAAGATCGGGATGGACAACCTGTACCTGGCGCAGACCGAGAAGGATGGCGCGGTGCAGCAGTACGTCTCCGCGCTGCGGTCGTACTGGGCGGCGTATTACCGGTTGAGGAAGGTGACGCTGTACGACTTCGAGGCGGGGGCGGCGATCAAGTAGCTGGGTTCGTCGCGCGGGGGCCGGTCTCCTCGGACTTCCGCGGACTGAAGGGCGGACTTTCGCGGAGGGGCTGTTGCAAAAAACAGGGCTCCTCTCTGCCGGTTAAGGGGAGCTTTTTTGTTGGCTCCGTGCCCGGTTCCGCTCGCGGCGCGAAGCGGCGCGCCTGCGGAATCCGAGGAGACAGGCCATCGCGCGACTCCTCAATTATCTTTGCCCGATGCCAACTGCGCTCGACGCGTCAAGCACCATCGGCCTGATCTCGGCGTACGTCCTCACGGCCAACCTGCTGCTCGGGTTGCTGCTGGGGATGAAGTACAACCCGTGGAAGCAGTGGCCGCACGTGCGGATCAACTACTTCCGGATCCACAACTGGACGGGCTATACCGCGCTCGCGCTGGCGCTGCTGCATCCGGTGCTGCTGCTGTTCGACCGGTCGCTCAAGTTCGGCCTGTGGGAGATTGTGTGGCCCCTGGCGGGACCCAAGCAGCCCGTGGTGAACATGGTGGGTGGCGTGTGCCTCTGGGTGCTGATCGTCGTGGTGGTCACGAGCTACTTCCGCAAGACGATGAACCGGCGCAAGTGGAAGCTGATCCACTTCTCCGCGTATGCGGTGGCGGTGCTGGCGATGATTCACGGGCTGCTCGCCGACCCGAGCCTCAAGGACCATGCGATCGACTACATCGATGCGGAGAAGGTGAGCGTCGAGGTGTGCGCGCTGATCATCGTGGTCGCGACGGCGTATCGAGTGCGGTGGCGGCTTCAACTGCGGGCACGGAGGGCAGCGTCATGAAGTCGCTCTGGCACCGTGAGGCGCGGCAGGAGATCGTGGCGCGCTTCGAGAAGCTGACCCCGGACACGCCGGCGCGGTGGGGCAAGATGAATGCGAGCGGGATGGCGTGGCACATGGCCCGCAACTACGACATGGCGTTCGGCGAGCTGCGCGTGCCGGGCAAGAAGCTGCCGATCCGCTTCTTTCCCCTCAAGCAGCTGATCATCTACGTCCTGCCCTTTCCGAAGGGCGCGCCCACCGCGCCGCAGCTCGTGCACCAGGGGCAGGGCGAGTTCATCAACGCGCTGCACGACTGCGTGAAGTCAGTGGAGCGCTTCGGCACGGAGAAGCCGACGCGCGAGTGGCCGGAGCATCCCGTGTTCGGGAAGATCGGGGCCAAGGGATGGGGCGCGCTGGGGTACAAGCACGCGGATCATCATTTGAGGCAGTTTGGGCTGTAGCGGCAACTGCATTGAGACACGGATTTCACGGGGCGCGCCTTCGGCGCGCCACACGGGTCCAGCCATCCACGTAAAAAGAAAAAGTCATCCTCGCCCCGCAGGATGAAGCTTTTGCTGCCACGAGCGCCGTATCGGTGAGCCGCCGCAGGCGGCCAGTGGAATCCGTGTCGAAAGCAGTTGCTGTTTGGTCGTTTCAGTGACGGCAACGGCAGATCCCTCGCTGCGCTCAGGATGACTGCAAGTCAGGATGACGCGAGGGGCACGGTGAAGTAGAACGTCGAGCCAACGCCCGGCGCCGACTCCACCCAGATCTTGCCGCCGTGCTGCTCGACGATCGCTCGCGAGATCGCCAGGCCGAGGCCGGCGCCGCCCTTCTCCGAAGCGTCGCTCGGCATCACCTGCTCGAAGCGCTCGAAGACGCGGTCGATCTTGTCGGCGGGGATGCCGCGTCCCTGGTCCGAGACGCTCAACAGCATCGCGGCGCGTCCGTCTTCCAGTGTCGTGGGCGCGGCGCGCAGCGTGATCGTCGATTCCGCCGGCGAGAACTTGAGCGCATTCTCGACCAGGTTCACCACCACCTGCTGGACGCGCGACGAGTCCACGTCCACCGCGGTGTCCGGCGCCTCGAGCGCCAGCGTGATGTTCGCGTTGTCGGCCAGCGGCTGCGTCGCCTCACGGCTGAGCTCGAGCAGCGTGTGCGCCGAGATCGGAGCGCGCTTGAGCTGCGCGCTGCCCGACTCGAGGCGCTCGATGTCGAGCAGGTCGTTCACGAGCAGCAGCAGGCGGTCGGCGTTTCGGGTCGCCATCTCGAACAGCTGTCTCGGCTTGCCCTCGAAGTGCGCGACGTGCGGCACGAGGATCTTGAGCGCGCCGCGAATGGCGCCGACGGGCGTGCGCAGCTCATGGCTCACGAGCGCGATCAGCTCGTCCTTCAACCGCTGCGCCTGCCGCTCGCGCGTGAGGTCGCGGAAGATCACGCGCACCCCGACCACGTTGCCGGCCTGGTCGCGCACCGGCGTGCCGCGTCCCTTGCAGATGAGGCGCTGCCCCGACTTGGTGAGGAGGATGGTCTCCAGCCCGGGAACGACCTCGCCCGCGCGCACGCGGTTGGCCGCGTCCAGGAACGACGGCCAGCAATCCTCGGCGATCAGGTCGATGGCGCGCATGGTCCCCAACTCTTCGGCCGAGTAGCCCGTGCAGTCGAGCATCGCGACGTTGGCGTAACCGATGAACCCCTGCTCGTCGGTGGCGCACACGAGCTCACTCGTGTGGTCGAGCATGTCGGCGAGGAACGCCTGCCGGTCGGACAGCAGGCGTGACGCCTGGCGCAGCTGGATTTCCGACATGGCGGCGTGCGCGAGGTCCTCGAGGACGCCGACGTTCTCCGGCGTCCAGTGCCGAGGCGCCGTGTCGATCGCGCAGAAGCTGCCGAGCACCTCGCCGGAGTCGTCCTTGAGCGGGATGCCCGCGTAGGCGATCACGCCGAGGTCCGGGATCGCGAGATTGTCGGCGACGAGCGCGTTGATGCGTGCGTCGTCCACCACCAGCGCCTCGCTCGTGGCCACGACGTGCTGGCAGAAGGAGTGACTGAGGTCGGTGCCGCGCTCGGTGCGCCAGGGCTCGCCGACGCCGACCTCGCTCGCGAAGAACTGGCGCTTGTCGTCCACCAGCGAGACGAGGGCGATCGGGACGCCGACCAGGCGGGCGGCGAGGCGCGTGAGGCGGTCGAGTGCCTGCTCTGCGGGGGCGTCCAGCAGGCCAGTCGCGCGCAGGGCAGCGAGGCGAGTGCTGGAGCGCAGCTTCTCGGGGGCGACGTTTGGCATCGGTGCACAAGATGTCACGCGGCGCCGGGTGTTTCCACCCATGAATCATGAAGGCTGCGTCATGCGGGTACGTCCTGCAACTGTTTACCCTTGACGCGTCACGGAATGGGCGCCCTATTGGTCGGGATGCTGTCCCGCCTCGTCTCCCGCTTCGGCCCCGGCCGGTCCACCGCTCTGCTCACGCTGGGCGCCGTGGGGCTGTCGGTGGCGGTGTCCCTCCCGCTGATGTGGCTGACGCTGGGCGGCTTCTACGGAAGGGGTGTCCTGCTCAGCGCCCTCGTGCCTGCCGTCACGGCGCCCTGGCTGTTCCTCGCGTTCTGCCGGCTGGTGACGCAGCTGCAGGTGGCGCAGGAAGAGCTTCGTCGCCTGTCCATCACGGACGAGCTGATGCAGATCGCCAATCGCCGGCACTTCATGGAAATGGGGAGCAGCGAGATGGCGCGCGTGCGTCGCTATGGCGGGATCTTCTCGCTGGCGGTGCTCGACCTCGACGGCTTCAAGGCGCTGAACGACCAGTTCGGCCATGCTGCCGGCGACGCGATGCTCCGCGAGGTGGGCGACGCCCTCAGGGGCGCGACGCGCACGCCCGACCTGATTGCCCGGCTGGGTGGTGAGGAGTTCGTGGTGCTGCTGCCGTTCACCGACACCGACGGCGCGCTGGAGAGCGGCGAGCGCCTGCGTCGCAAGGTCGCGGGGATCGCGATGCTGTGGGAGGGCGGGCAGACCATCCGCATCACCGCGAGCGTGGGCGTGGCCACGTGGGACCCGAGCGTCGAGCGGCTGGAAGAGCTGCTCCGCCAGGCGGACCATGCGATGTACGCCGCGAAGCGCGGCGGCCGGAATCGCGTGTCGGGCGAGCGTGCCCTTCCGGGCGGTGAGTGGCCTTCCGCCGAGAAGCTGGTCGCCGCGCGTTGAGCCGGTAGCCGGTGCGCGCGCAGCTGATCGAGTCGGAGGGAGAGCACCACTGGGTGCTGCTCGATCATCGCATCTCGGGGCTGGTGGTGGAGCGGCGGAACTTCCGGATCCAGACGTGGTCTCTGGATTCTTCGCTCGAGGTTCTGGTTTCGGGGGCGGCTTCGCTGCGCACGGTGACGGGGGGCTCGCGGACGATCGAGGCGGGGAGGCCGGAGACGTTGGCGGCCTTGTTGGGCTTTGTGGGGGCGGAGATGCGGAGTGTTACTGTGTTGACTGTGGAAAGGCGGCTGTCGGTGGAGTTCGGGGATGGGACGGTGCTGGCTGTCGAGGGTGCGGGGTGGGCGGTGAGCGGGGCGGGGGCGCTGGAGGGGGTGGGGTATGAGGGAGTGCCGTCATCCTGAGCGGCGCGAGGGGTTGGTCGTTGTGGTTGGCCCCTTTATCGGTCCTGCAGGTCTGTGGCCTGTGGTCTGTGGCCCGGACATGATGCGGAAGGCGGGCGCCTGTGGGCGCCCGCCTTTGTCGTTGGGTTTTGTGTTGATCGTTTCGAGTTCGCGGTCGGCTGGCCGATACCGAGTTCGGGTTGCCTGAAGCCTGGCGCCTGAAGCTCGAACACTGATGCGGTACGCGGCGGCCTGCGGCCGCCGCCTCGTTATCCGTGGACATGTTCACGGCGAACGCATGACGAAGCGCGCAGCGCTTTCCTTGTCGGTGCTCGAGCTTCCGGCTTCAGGCTTCTGGCAAGCGTACCCGGGGTATCGGCATGCACGCCGCGCCCTCGAACATGTGGACCGCGAACAAATGACGAAGGCGGGCGCCTGCAGGCGCCCGCCTACTGCATCCTGTCCGAGCCACAGACCACAGACCACCGTCCTGCCGGAACGATAGAGCGGCAGACTACGACGGCAGATCCCTCGCTGCGCCCAGGATGACAGCCCCGCCGTTGCACGCCCTCTCTCCGAGGCCCACCTTTGCCCCCAATGCCTTCCCCCCTCCGAACCGCCCTGGCCGCCGTAGTCCTCGCCGCCGGCGCCTATGTAGGCTCCAAGCCAATCGGCCCCGCTCCCGCGCTCGGACCCTTCCTCGAGCCGGCGCGCGGCGTGTGGGCGCTGGGTCGCACGTCGAGCCTGCCCGACCACAGCAGCGCGCACATTCCGGGACTGAGCGCCGAGACGAAAGTCGAGTACGACGACCGCGCCGTGCCACACATCTTCGCCCCCACCACGGGGGACGCGTATCGCGCGCTGGGGTACGTCGTCGCGCGCGACCGGCTCTTCCAGATGTACCTGCAGACGATGGCGGCGAGTGGGCGTCTTACCGAGGTTGCGGGGGCGGCGGCGCTGCCGCTCGATCGCGAGATGCGACGACTCGGCCTCCCGCGCACCGCCGAGCGCAAGCTCGAGGCGCTGAAGGGGACGCCGACGATGACGTCGATCGAGCAATACTCGCAGGGCGTCAACGCATACATCGACGGGATGGCGCGCGAGGACATGCCGCTCGAGTTCCGGCTGATCCGCAAGAAGCCGGAGCGGTGGACGCCGATCAACGCGATGCACCTGCTCAACCGCATGGGGTGGACGCTCTCGTACATCATCCCCGAGGAGAAGCGCGCCGCGGCGGCGACGCGCGTGGGGAATGCGGCGGCGGCGTCGATCTTTCCGGACGTCTCGCCGATCGTCGAACCCATCCAGCCGAACGGGCAGAAGGCGCCGCGCGAGGACATGATCGCCTTCGTCGCGCCGGGAGCGCCCGAGACCAACAATGCGACGCTCGCGTCGCTGCTGCGTGGGCTGATGCCGGCGCGCGAGCGGGCGCTCGAGCTGCAGGAGCTGGACGCAAGCAGCGCGCGCGGCTTCGCGAGCAACAACTGGGCGGTGTCACCATCGCGCAGCGCCGACCACCACGCGCTGCTCGCGGGTGATCCGCATCTCGACCTCACGCTCCCGAGCATCTGGTACGAGGCGCACATGGTGGTGCCGAACGCGCTCGACGTCTACGGCGTCACGATTCCCGGGAGCAACGAAATCGTGATCGGCTTCAACCGCGACATCGCATGGACGTTCACGAACTCGGAGACCGACGTCATCGACTTCTGGCGCGAGAAGGTGGATGATGACGCGATGCCGGCGAAGTACCAGGTGGACGGCGCGTGGCGCCCGCTCGAGCGGCGCATCGAGCAGTACAGGGGGCGCTTCGGCGAGGTGATCGCGACGGACACGCTGCTGTTCACGCATCGCGGGCCGATGCGCCGCGAGCACGGCGAGTGGATCTCGATGCGCTGGACGGTGAACGAAGTGAGCGACGAGCTCGCGGCGTTCCAGGGGATCTCGACCGCGAAGAACGTGGACGAGTTCCAGGCGGCGATGGGCGCGCATTACATGGCGCCCGCGCAGAACATGCTCGTGGCCGATCGCGGCGGGCACATCTCGATTCGTTCCACGGGGCGCTTCCCGATACGCGCCGGCGACGGCAGCGGCAACGTGCTGCGCGACGGCACGTCGAGCGCCAATGAATGGAAGGGGTACGTTCCACTCGAGCAGATGCCACAGGCGAAAGATCCCGCCCAGGGGTACGTGGCGAGCGCCAACCAGCAGCCGGTGGACGTGAAGGCGACGGGCGGATACTGGGGCGGGCTCTTCTTCGCGTGGCGCGCGCTGCGCATCAACAGGCTGCTGCGCGCGGATTCATCGGTCACGGTGGACGCCATGCGTCGCTTCCAGACGGACCCGGGGAGTGAGCGGGCCGAGCGCTTCGCGCCGCTGCTCGTGCGCGTGGGGATGGCGAGCAACGACGAGCGCTCACGACAGTCGGCGATGCTGCTCGGCGAATGGAATCGCGAGTACACGCGCGACAACACCCGCGCGGTGCTGTTCGAGGCGGTGATGCGCGAGTTGCGCGACCGCGCGTGGGATGAGCTGGCGGTGGACCCGCACGGTTCGCTGCGTCGCCGCGTCGCTACGCCCGACGAGGAGGTGCTGTGGACGCTGACGAAGGATTCGTCGAACACGTGGTGGGATGACCGTCGCACGGCGCAGCGCGTGGAGCGGCGCGACGACATCATCGACGCGGCGCTCGCGGCGGGGCTCGACTCGGTGCGGCACCAGTACGGCGAGCCGGGTGACGGATGGCGCTGGGAGAAGATCCAGACGCTGAGCGTCAAGCACCTGCTGCCGATCAAGGCGTTCGCGTCGGCGCCGGTGTCGTTGCAGGGTGGGCCGAGCACGCTGAATCCGAGTGGCGGGCGCAGCGGGATTGGTTCCAGCTGGCGCATGGTGGTGGACCTGGGCCCGGAGCTCAAGGCGTGGGGCACCTATCCCGGCGGGCAGTCGGGGAACGTCGCGAGCGACCGCTACCACGATCGCATCGATGGGTGGAGCAGGGGAGAGCTGCTGCCGCTGTTCGCGCCCAAGACGGCGGCCGAGGCGGCGACGAAGCACCGGTCGACGTTGACGCTCACGGGAGGGAACTGAGATGCGCGCGCGCCCGTTGCTGTTCGTGTTGCCGGTGATCGCCTTCGCGCTCACGACGTGGCTGTTCGGCTGGTGGACGGTGCCGCTGGTCGCGGCGCAAGCGGCGTGGCCCGCCGGTGCACGCTGGAAGGCGAGCACGCTCGCGTGGTGCGCCATGGGGGCGTGGGTGCTGCTGCTATTATGGGACGCGGCCGGTGGGCGACTGGGCGCGGTGTCGCAGATGGTCGGCGGCGCGATCCAGGTGCCGGGACCGGTGCTGATGGTGGTCTCGGTGCTGTTCGCGGGATTGCTGGCGTGGAGTGCGGCGGCGTTCGTGGAGGGAGTGACTCGTCGCGTAACGGCAGATCCCTCGCTTCGCTCAGGATGACGTCAGTTACGGAATTCCTCGACTACCTGGACAAGGTGCACGCGCGGACGCGTCGCATCGTGCTGCTGGCGGGTGAGGACGACCTCGAGTGGCTGCCGGGTCCAGGTAGGTTCACGTTCGGCGACTCGGTGCGCCACCTGGCCGGCATCGAGCGCTGGATGTACGCCGAGACCGTGCACGACCGGCCGAACAAGTATCCTGGGCACGACGCGAACCTCGCGCCCGGTGCGCAGGCCACGCTCGAGTATTACGACACGCTGCACGCCGAGAGTCGCGCGCAGTTCGCGCTGCTCACCGACGAGCGAATGGGGGAGCGGTGCCTCACGCCGGGCGACGCGAAAATTCCGGTCTGGAAGTGGCTGCGCGCGCTGTTCGAGCACGAGGCGCATCACCGCGGGCAGATGTACATGATCCTCGGCCTGCGCGGCGTGCCCACGCCGCCGATCTTCGGGCTGCCGAGTGAGGCGTTGATCGTCAATCGGCCGTCGCCCCGAGCGCAGGGGCGAACTGCTTGAGACACGGATTTCACGGGGCGCGCCTTTGGCGCGCCACACGGGTACAGCCAACGACAAGAGAGCGAAAAAACCCGTCCCGGCCCAGCGGGGCCGATTCTTTTGCTGCCACGATCGCCGTACCCGTGTGCCGCCGCAGGCGGCCAGTGAAATCCGTGTCGAGGCAGTTGCAGTACTGCAGATCCTTCGCTGCGCTCTGGATGACTAGGCGGGCGGCTTCGGGGGTGCCTTCTGCTTGTCCTTCGCCACCGCCCGGCTCCGCGCGACTTCATCCTGCACCGACTGCCGGATCATCACCTGCAACTTCGGCATCGCCGCGGTGATGCGCTTCATCGCCACCTCCTGCGACCGCTGCAACACCAGCGGCATGCGGTCCAGCATCAGCTGCCCCAGCGGCGTGCCGTAGAAGTCCACCATCTGCCGCAGCTCGGCCTCCGTGAACACCTGCGTGTACACGTCGAGCATCTCGGGCTTCATCTTCGCGAAGCTCATCTCCTCGGCCATGAACTGGCGCAGCGGTTCCTGCATCCGCCGCGTGACCGCGGAGTCGGAGCCCATCGCCGGCATGGTCTTGAAGATCGACGACTGCATGTCCGTCGCCATCTTCTCGGCCTTCGTGACCGCCAGCAGTTGCTCGGCCGCCGCGCGATGCGAGGCGGCGGTGTCCGCCTGTGCGTGGGCCACCGACGACGCGAAGAGGGCGAGCACGAGAAAGCGACAATGCATGTGGTCCGGGGGAAAGGGTCGTTTCAATCCATGATTGCGTGAATCACGCGGGCGTGGCGGCGATGCGCCGCGGGAATTGCAGCGCGCGCTCCACTTCCTGCCGCGCCGAGACCATGCGCTCCACCTCGGCGGCGACGTCGGCGGCGATGCCCAGGTGCGTGGTGAGTCCCTCGACCGTGAGCGACCCGGCGTGCAGTCGCAGCAGGTTGAGGCGAATCGTCTCGAGCGCGCCGACCGCTTCCGTCATCTTGCCGTGGACGCGATCGCGATCGGTGCGCAGCCCCGCGTATTCTTCCGTGGCACCTGCCCCGCCGGCCTGGCCGAGCACTTCCTGCATGCCGTCGTACGCCTTGCGCAGCTGCTGCGCGTGTTCCTGGAGGCGATGCAGCACTCCTGGCAGCGCGCCGAGTGCCTGCCGCTGCGCGCGCGGAAGTGACTCATAGAGTTGCTCGGCGGCGAGGCCGAGCGAGAGCTCGGTGGCGCGGTGCGTCATCGCGATCGGCGTGGTGCGCCTGCCCACGAGGCGCCTGGCCACGGCGAACGCGCCGCGACCGATCGGGCCCATCCAGATGCGCTGCCAGAACGCGGTGTCCACGTCGCGGTGGCGCTGCGTGAGGAACAGGTGGGTCATGCTGCTGACCGTCGCGACGCCCCATGCCAACGCCACGTTGACGCCCAGTGACGACAGCTCGCGAAGCACGGGGAATGCGTCGCTGAGCACGATGCCGGTGAAGCCGAGCACGGCAAACGTGCCGCTCACCTTCGCAATGAATGCCAGCACGGGCTCCAGCTTGCTCGTCGTGATGTGGCGGCCGAGCGTGAGCTCCTCGGTGGACGTCTCCATCTCGCTCTTGAACGCGGGCGTGAGGTCCTGGTGCGCAAAGCCCTTTCGGAGAAGCTGGCGGGCCGAGACGACCATGTACGTCGCGGGGAGCACGAGGGCTGCGACGCCAGCGCTGACGAAGCCGGTGGAGGGATTGCCCGATACGGCGCCCACCGCCACGGCGCCCACCGCGACGAGCGTGGTGGTGACGAGGGTGCCACTGCCATCCATCCGTCCAGCGCGCTTGACGAATACACGCAACGCCAGCGGAAGCTCGCGTCGCTGCTCGAGTGCCGACGTCAGCAGGTCGGCCAGCGCGGTCGCATGCGCGGGCCGGTCGTCCGGCGACTTCGCGAGGCAACGATCGACGATCAGCTCGAGCTTGCGCGGCACGGGCACGCCGAGCGCCGACAGCTGCGGCGCGGGCTCGGTGACCTGCTTCGCGAGCACCTCGGTGGCGCTGTCGCCCTGGAAGGGCAGCCGCCCCGAGAGCGCATAGAATGCGCTGATGCCGAGCGAATAGATGTCGCTGCGCGCGTCGATGGGCTGGCCGAGCGCCTGCTCGGGGCTCATGAACTCCGGCGTGCCTGCGACGCCGCCGGCGTCATCACCGAGCGTGGCCGCGATGCCGAAGTCGGCGACGAGCACGCGGCCGCTGTTGGCTTCGAGCAGGATGTTGTCGGGCTTCACGTCGCGATGGACGAGGCCCTGCGCGTGCGCGTGCGCGAGCGCCCACGCCGCCTCGCGCAGCACGCGCGCGCCCTCCGACGCGGGCAGGGGACCGCGATCGCGCACGCGCTCGGCCAGCGTCTCACCGTCGACGAAGGCCATCACGTAGTAGACGAATCCTGCGACCTCGTCCACGGCGTGGATCGGGATGATGTTCGGGTGCGAGAGCTTGGCGGCGAGCCGCGCCTCGCGGAGGAAGCGCTGGCGGAGCTGTTCGTCGGCGCGCTCCGGAGGCAGCAGCTTGATCGCGACGAGCCGGTCGAGGTGCACCTCGCGCGCGAGGTAGACGACACCCATGCCGCCACGCCCGAGCTCGCGATCGATGGAGTAGCGACCGGCGAGCGCGAGCTGGAAGGAGAGAAAGAGCGGATCGACGGGAGTCGGGTGCTTGCTCACTTTCTGTAATCCAGCGCCGGCTTCTGCGAGCCGAGCTTCGTGGCGTAGTGGAAGTTCGGCCCCCGCTGCCGCTCGAGCTCCGCGCGCGCGGCGGTGAGCGTGGCTGGCGACTGGAAGAGGTCGGCCACGGTGAGCGCGATGGTCTTTGCCGCGACCATCATCCCCTTGCTGCCGATGGACATGCCGCCCGCGGCAACCGCCTGCCAGGAGTGCGCGCTGGTGCCCGGCACCCACGTTGCCGACGTGAGCTGCACGGTGGGGACGACCCAGCTCACGTCGCCCACGTCGGTCGAGCCACCGCCTGCGGGCGAGGTGAGGTCGAGCGGCGACACCGTGTTCGTCGCCTCGAGCGGGATCGCTGACGGTGGCAGCGTGGTGCGCAGCTTGTCGGCCCATGCGCGCTCGCTGGCCGAGTAGGTATAGCCGCCCACGCGCTCGAGCGCGCGCTGCTGCACCTTCGCGAGTGTTTCGTTGATCAGCAGGTTGTAGGCGGAGCCGATGATGGCGACGTCATACGTGGTGCCGGTACCGAGCGCGGCGCCCTTCGCGGCGTCCTCCACGCGCGCCCAGATCTCGGACACGTTCTTCATCTGCGGATGGCGGACGTAGTAGTACACCTCCGCGAAGTCCGGTACGACGTTGGGTGCGCGGCCGCCGTTCGTGATCACGTAGTGGATGCGCGCTTCCTGCGGCACGTGCTCGCGCATGAAGTTGGTCATCACGTCCATGATCTCCACGGCGTCGAGCGCGGAGCGACCGTTCTCGGGACTCATCGCTGCGTGCGAGCTCACGCCGTGAAAGCGGAACTTGCCGGAGATGTTGGCGAGTGAGCTCGTGCCGGAGACGGCGTTCGCGTCGCCCGGGTGCCAGGTGACGGCTGCGTCGACGTCGTTGAACAGGCCGTCGCGCACCATGTACACCTTGCCTGATCCGCCCTCCTCGGCGGGCGCGCCATAGAAGCGCACCGTGCCTTGCACCTTGTTGGCGATCATCCATTCGCGGATCGCGATGGCGGATGCGGCGGCGGCGGTGCCGAAGAGGTTGTGCCCGCAGCCGTGACCCGAGCCGTTCTCGATGAGCGCGTGACGCTCGGGGAGCGTGTCCTGCGAGAGGCCGGGAAGCGCGTCGAACTCGCCGATGATCGCGATCACCGGCTTGCCGCTTCCGTATTCAGCGGTGAAGGCGGTGGGGATGCCGGCGATTCCCGCATTCACCCGGAAGCCCGAGGACTGCAGCTCCGACTGGAGGAGCGCGCTGCTCTTCGTCTCGAGGAAGCCGAGCTCGGCGAAGCCCCAGATCTGCTTCGCGATGCCGGCGTAGTGCGGGGCGCGTGCGTCGAGGGAAGTGAGGAGCGAGGCCGTGTTGTCGCGCGGGGCGCGGGCCTGGGCGAATGCGACGGAGGGGGCGGCGAGCAGGAGGCCAGCCAGGGCGCGGAGGGAGGGGCGGATCATGGAGTACGATACCGCCCCGCTTGACGAGTTGGCAATGCGGGAAAAGCTTCGGGGATGGCCATGTCGACGGGTACGTCTCGCAAGTCCGGCTGGGTGCACTCGGCGAAGCAGCTTGCCCTGGCGATCGTGCTCGGCTTCCTGCTGTTCGTGGCGCTGGGGCAGTGCATGGTGACCGGCTCCCGGGCGAACATGACCAGCCGGGGCGTTCCGCACTGGAACTCCGCGGACGCCGAGGCGCACGGAAGACTGATGCAGCGCGTGCCCCTCGCGCCAGGACTGGTCCCCGTGGGCAAGCGGAAGCTGCGCGTGCTGGAGGCGTGGGTGGAGATGGCGCACGAGGACCGGCAATCCTGGTTTTTCTGGCTGAGCGAGGTGCAGTCGGACCATGCGGTGCTGGCGTTCCGGGTAGATGCGCTGTCGGCGCGCCCCATCCGGATCGAGTATCAACTGGCCGAGGGGGGCCTGCTGCGGTATTGGTCACAGCACGGCACGGGAGACTCCCTCCTCTATTTCCGGACGATCGAGGGGGCGGTGCCTGATTCGCTGCGCCTGGTGGCCTGCTACGACAGTGTGCAGCGGGCGCGGTATCCCGATACGACGCCGCGGGAGTTGCCCGATTGCCCGCCCCACGACGAGCCGGAACCCTAGATCGTGAGCCAGGCGATCGGCTTGAAGTTCCGGTCGAGGATCACGGCGGTGAGGTACTCGCCGCTGGTCATGATGGCGCTGAGGTTGATCGCGAGGTAGCGATCGCCGGCGAGGATGACGACCACGCTGTTGGGGACGCCGGGCTTTGCGATGGTGCCGTAGGCGAGGCCGGCGCGCGCGCAGGTCTCGCGCTCGGCGACGGGCCGAACTTCGCTGCGCGGGATCTGCGGCAGCTGGTAGGTGGTGCGACGCTCCGCGGCGGCGGCGCCGGTGTCAGAGACGATCTGGCGGGTCCAGGTGATCAGGCGGGCGGCGATGTCACCGCGCGATGGCGCGCAGTTCCACGGCGCTTCCGTGTCGGCGGGCAGCGTGGAGGCAGGGGTCGCGTGCTGGCAGGCGCTCGCCAGGGCGAGTGCGATGAGCCATCCGGGGAAGGATTTCATCGGGGTGGGGCAGTGCAATCGTTGCGCCGTGGCCGGTGGTCATCCTGAGCGACAGCGAGGGATCTGCCGTTCGCCGTCACTGAAAGTGCCTCAACGGCAACAGCTTTCGACACGGATTTCACTGGCCGCCTGCGGCGGCACACGGGTACGGCAGTTGCGCGCTCGTGTACGAGCTCTCGGCCGGGATGATTGGAATTTCCTTGGGTCGTGGGTGGATGGACCTGGATGGCGCGCGAGGCCCGTTGTCATCCTGAGCAACGCGAAGGATCTGCCGTGGTCTTCACTGAAACTGCCTCAACGGCAACAGCTTTCGACACGGATTTCACTGGCCGCCTGCGGCGGCACACCGATCTGATGCAGTACCCGTGTGGCGCGCCAACCGCGCGCCCCGTGAAATCCGTGTCTCAAGCTGTTCGGCCGCGGCGCGAGCGGCTCAAGGCATGAACTGGATCACGAGGATTGGGATCATCAGGATCACGAGGAACACGAGGAATAGCTTCAGGTAACGCAGCGCCCACTTCGAAAACCGGGGCTGCCGCGCAGCCGCAACGCGTTCGTCTGGAGAGTCCATGCCCGAATGGTGCGCAACCTCCAGCGTGGCCGGAAGTCACGCAGCGTCTCAACCGAGCACTCGCCTCACCTGCCTCGCGGCCTTCCGTCCGGAGCCGAGCGCACCCTCCACCGTGCCGTTCCGCCCCTCGGAGTCGTACGCCTCGCCCGCGAAGAAGAGCGTGCCCTGTACCGGGCGCGCTAGCGCCACTGCGGACTCGGTTCCGCCCACTCCCACGTAGCTGTAGGCGCCCTGCGAGTACGGGTCGGCCGTCCAATCATGCAGGTGACACGCGACGACGTGCTTGTCGAAGCGGCGCGGCGTCATGTGCAGGGTTTCCGCCAGCGCGCGCACGATGCGCTGCTCGATCGCCGGGCGGCCCTCGCGCTGCAGCGCCACCGCCGCAGGGCCGCCCATCCATGCGATCAGCATCGGCGCCTCCACCGGGTACGTGGTCCACACCACCGGCATCCCGCCGCGCGCCGGATGCAGGAAGGCCATGCTTCGCAGGCTCTTTTCGCCGGCCTTCATCACGCGCGGCGGGTCCGTGATCCACACGCGCTCATCGAGCACCACCGACAGGCGCAAGACATGCCCCATCTCGAGCCTGCCCATCTCCTCCCGCCGCGCAACCGGCAACTCCGGCGCGAACACGATGGACCCCTCCACGTCGCGCGGGGCCTTGAGCACCGACAACGGCACGGTGACGACCACCGCTCGAGCGGCCAGCGAGGGCAGCGCCCGGCCGCTCGTCGAGCGCAACGTGAGCTCAACGTCTCCACGCGACCATGCCACCTCCGTCACCACGGTGCCGAGCCTCGGCGCACGTGGCAGCGCGCTCGCCAGGTGATCGGGGATCGCCGAGTAGCCGTCGGCGAGCCGCGCCTGCCGTTGCTCCTCCTCGTCATCGCCGGGGCTGCCGCCGTCGGCCAGCGCGCGCGCGCTGGCCAGCGCCGGCTCCGCCGCGTGAAAGCCCTGCACCCACTGCCTCGCCAGCGCGCGCTCGCGCGCGAAGCGACGGCCGCCGGGCATGGTGTCGAGGAACTCGCCAAAGCTCACGTCCGGGCCCTTCAGCTTCTTCAGCCGCTTCATGATGATGTCGAGCTTCTCGAAGAAGTCGTCGGGGCTCGGCCGGAAGCGCGTGCGCTCGCTGTACCAGCGGTCGCCCTCGATGTCCAGGATGGTCGCGCCGGCCTCGCGCGAGATTCGATCCGTCTCGGGCGTGTCGCCGTGCAGGAACTCGGCGCCGAGCTCGATCGGGTGCGCGATGGCATCCGTCCAGGTCGTGAATACGCGACCGCCGATGCGGTCGCGTGCCTCGAGCACCTCCACGGTGAATCCGTGCTCGGCCAGGTCACGCGCGGCGGCGAGGCCCGCGACCCCGGCGCCGACGATGGCGACGTCCACCCGCCGGAGCGATTCCCGTTTTCCCATGGACCGGCGACGACGCAATGGCTGCGCCGTCACCGCCGCCGTCGCCGCTATCGCAGCTTCAGGCCGTCCGCCCGCAGGAATACGAGGGCGAGCGCTGCCCAGAGGGCCACGCGAATCCAGTTCCGCGACTGGACCGCCTCGAGGGCCGCCAGGCCGAAGAAGAGCAGGAAGATCGTGATGTTGGTGCCGGGAATGGCTTTCATGGGCTGCTCGCTGAAGTGAATGCCCTCACGCTAGCCCCGTTGCGAATCGGGCGTTGTCGGGAATAGTGCGCTACTATGCGGGATGTCTCCCCCCGCCATCCGCGTGTCCGGCATTCGCAAGACGTATGGCTCGCTCGTGGCCGTTCACGACGTGTCGCTGGAGGTGCGCGACGGCGAGATCTTCGGGCTCATCGGCCCGAACGGCGCCGGCAAGACGACCACCATGGAGTGCGTGGAGGGCATCCGCACCCCCGACAGCGGCACGATCTCCGTGCTGGGGCTCGATCCCTTTCGCGACGTCTACCAGCTGCAGGAGCGCATCGGCGTGCAGCTGCAGCAGGCGCAGCTGCAGAAGCGCATCAAGGTGTGGGAGGCGGTGCAGCTCTGGGCGTCGCTCTATCGCAAGCAGCCGAAGATCGGCGAGCAGCTCCTCGAGCAGCTCGGGCTGGTCGAGAAGCGCGATGCCTGGTTCATGACGCTCTCCGGTGGGCAGAAGCAGCGGCTCTTCATCGCGCTCGCGCTCATCAACGATCCCGAGGTCGTGTTCCTCGACGAGCTCACCACCGGCCTCGACCCGCAGGCGCGGCGCGCCATCTGGGAGCTGGTGCGCGGCATTCGCGAGCGCGGAAAGACGGTGTTCCTCACCACGCACCTCATGGAAGAAGCGGAGAAGCTCTGCGATCGCGTCGCGATCATCGAGTACGGCCGCATCATCGACGTCGGCAGCCCGGCCGAGCTGGTGGATCGCCACGTGCCCGAGCGCAGCGTGGTGCTCGTGACCGACGACGAACACGCTGGCGACCAGCTCGCGAACGTCGCCCGCGCCAGCTCGATGACGCGCGATGGCTCGCGCTACACGCTTCACGGCAGCGGCGAGCAGTTCGTGAGCAGCGTGATCGAGTGCCTGTCGGAGAGTCGCATTCACGTGAAGGACTTCCGCACCGTGCTGCCGAGCCTCGAGGACGTCTTCCTCAAGCTCACCGGTCACTCCATTCGCGACTGAGGCCCCATGCGCGGACTCTGGGAACTGACCTGGCTGGAGACGAAGATCTTCCTGCGCGAGCCGCTCGGCGCCATCGGGACGTTCATTCCCGTGGCCGTGTTCGTGCTCCTCGGCAGGTCGCTGCCGCGGGTCAGCGCGACGAGCGCGCTGCCGGGCGACGGAGTGCTCAGCCCGGGCGGCGTTCCGGTGCTCGTATCCATGCTGATCGCCATCAGCGCCGTGCTCTCGCTGGTGACGATCATCTCGATCTATCGGGAGGGCGGCATCCTCAAGCGGCTGCGCGCCACGCCGCTGCGGCCGCCCACGATCCTCACCGCGCACGTGCTGGTGAAGCTGCTGCTCACGGCGTTCACCATGGCGCTGATGATCCTGGCGGGGAAGCGCTACTTCACCACCGATGCGCACGTGCCGCTGTTCAGCTTTGCGCTCGCGCTGCTGCTCAGCGCGTGGAGCATCCTCTCGCTCGGCTTCGTGATCGCGAGCATCGTCCCCACGGCGCGCTTCGCGCAGCCGGTGGGTGCGCTGGTCCTCTACCCGATGATCGGCCTCTCGGGGATCTTCGTCCCGCTGGCGCAGCTGCCGCCGGCACTGCGCGCCCTCGCGCGCGTGCTGCCGCTCACCTACGTCGTCAACCTGCTCGAGGGGATCTGGCGCAACGAGGGCTGGCTCGCGCACCTGGGCGACGTGGGCGCGCTGGTCGTCACCTTCGTGGTGTGCATCGCGATCTCCTCCCGCGTGTTTCGCTGGGAGTAGCGAGAGGGAACGGCCTACGCGCCCACTTCGAAAAAGTCCACGATCCCCGTTTCCAGGGAGTATTCGGCGCCCACGATGAGCAGGCCTTCGCGCTGGATCAACTGCTCGAGCAGCTCCGAGCCGTGGCGCAGGTGATCCACCGACGTGCGAATGTTGGCGCGCACGGCCTCGGCCATGAGCGCGTCGAGGTCGTTGCGCAGCTCGGTCTTGAGGAGCCCCGCGATTGAGGGACGAACGCGGTCCACGATGCTGCGGAGGTTGTGGCTCTGGTTCTCATCGGGGCGCTGCATGGCCTCCAGCGTGGCGGTGATGGCCCCGCACCCCGAGTGCCCCAGCACCACCACCAGGCGAACCTTGAAGCGCTCGGCGCCGAACTCCACGCTCCCCACCTGCGACGGCGCCACGATGTTGCCGGCCACTCGTATCACGAAAAGGTCGCCGAGTCCCTGGTCGAACACGATCTCGGCAGGCACGCGCGAGTCGGAGCATCCCAGGATGATGGCGAATGGCTCCTGGCCGCTGGCGAGTTCGGCGAGCTGGGAGTGACTGACGAACGTTTCACCTCGCGCGTTCTTGGCAAACCGGAGGTTGCCGGCCTTGAGCCGATCGAGTGCTTCGAGCGCAGGAATCATTGCCGAAAATTAAGGTCTTCTGCGTGCTCCCGCAGCCGGTTGAGCATGGCGTGGCGGATGATGCCGCTGCCGGGCCGGACCACCGCCCAGTACGGAAGGAAGCGACGGCGCGCGTGTGCGTCGGCGCAGAGCACGCGGGTCTCGGTCGTGACGCGCGTGACGCCGGGCGACTCGCTGGAGAGCTCGAAGTTCCACGCGGCGCGTGCGGTGCCGGCGTGGGGCGGTGTGTCGAGAAAGTCGGTGGCGGAGAGCGTGCAGCGCGCGGCGGAGATCGTCCAGAATTTTCCCTGGACGCCGAACACCAGCTCCGTTGGCGGCCGTTCGGCAATGCGCGTGAACCCGCTGGACTCCAGGGTGGAGAGGGTGATTGGCTTTGCGGAGCGTGCGCGGAGGGCGTTCCATCCGGCGGGCCCCTGCAGCAGGACACCGGGAAGCGCGCGAAGGCCCAGGAGCGCCCGGAGGATCCCGCTCGAGGCGAAATCGGTGGTGAAAAGCGCGGCCCAGGTCGCGTCGATCGGCGCGCGCACCGTCCGCCCGTGGCGCTCGACCACGTCGAAGGTGGGCATCAGCGAGTCGAGGAGGGTCTGGCTCACGGAGAGAAGGTGCCCCGGGAGGGCTCTGCGCAGCAATGGAGATCAGCCGTCCCACCGTACATAAAAACTCTTGCGTTATAAACAGGCGGGGCGAATGGTACGGGATCGTGGGACGAACCGTGCAGTGCGTCCCTGCCTCTTCCCCAGGCGCTCGAGAATTCCATGAGACCGCCCCACGGAGGGCCGCAGGAGCACCCTGAAGGTGGGCACGAGGCGCTCCTGCGCGTGTTCGCGAGCTGTCCCGTTGGCATGGCCATCCTTCGCTCGAGCGACCGCGTGATCGTCGACGTCAACGACGCCTTCACCGAGCTCTTTGGCTGGACTCGGCGGGAGGCCGTCGGCCAGAGCACGGCGTCCCTTGGCATCATCGATTCCATGACGGCCCAGTCCCTTCGCGCCCACCTGGAGCGCGCGGGCCGGCTCCGCGACAACGAGGTGCAGCTGGCGACGTCGCACGGCGAGCTGCGCTCGGTGCTGCTCGCGTCCGAGATCGTGGAGCTGTGGGGCGAGCCGCACATCATCTCGACGTTCGTGGACATCACCGCGCGCAAGCAGGCGGAGGCGGCCGCCAGCAGGCTGGCCGCGATCGTGGAGTCGTCGGATGACGCGATCATCGGCAAGACGCTCGACGGGATCGTGACATCGTGGAATGCGGGAGCGCAGCGCATCTTCGGCTACGTCGAGGATGAGATGGTTGGGCAATCGATCCGGAGGCTGATTCCACCGGAGCGGCAGCATGAGGCGGATGAGATCCTCGACCGGATTCGCCGAGGCGAGGGAGTGCGGCACTTCGAGACGGTGCGCCGCCGCAAGGACGGGAGCCTGCTCGACGTGTCGGTGACGTCATCCCCCATTCGCGACGCGACGGGCACGATCATCGGCGCGTCAAAGGTTGCGCGCGACATCACACAGCAGAAGCAGGCGACGAAGCGCTTCCGCCTGATGGTGGACTCGCGGCTGCAGGGCGTGATGTTCTGGAGCAGGGATGGCGGCGTGACCGATGCCAACGATGCGTTCCTCGACATGCTCGGCTACACGCGCGAGGACCTCGTCGCCGGCCGCGTCGACTGGAACAACATCACGCCGCCCGAGTATGCCGAGGTCACCGCGCGGCGCGGCGCCGAGATGCTCGAGCGGGGCGTGAGCACCCCGTACGAGAAGGAATACCTGCGCAAGGACGGCACGCGCATTCCCGTGCTCGTGGGATCGGCCACGCTCAATGGCGACCGGGAGGGCGTGGCCTTCGTGGTGGACCTGACCGAGCGCAAGAAGCTCGAGCAGCAGTTCCTTCGCGTGCAGCGCATGGAGAGCATCGGCACGCTGGCGGGCGGGATCGCGCACGACCTCAACAACGTGCTCGCGCCCATCCTCATGGCCACCGGCGTGCTGCAGGAGGAGATCACCGACCCGGAGCACCTCTCGTTCCTGCAGACCATGCACGACAGCGCGGTGCGGGGCGCCGCGCTGGTGCAGCAGGTCCTTTCGTTTGCGCGAGGTGTCACGGGCAAGCAGGCATCGCTCGATCCCGCCGTCGTGATGCGCGACCTGCTGAAGGTCATGCGCGAAACCTTCCCCAAGTCGATCGAGGTCCGCTTCAGCGCGGCGGAAGGGCTGTGGAAGGCGAAGGGCGACGCGACGCAGCTGCACCAGGTCTTCATGAACCTCTGCGTGAATGCGCGTGATGCCATGCCCGACGGTGGAACGCTCACCGTCACCATGGAGAACAAGGTGCTCGACGAGACGTACGCCTCGATGAACATCGACGCCAGGCCGGCCGCCCACGTCTGCATCACGATCGCCGACAGCGGCACCGGAATCCCACCGGAGCTGCGCGAGCGCATCTTCGAGCCGTTCTTCACCACCAAGGAGGTGGGGAAGGGCACGGGCCTTGGCCTGTCCACCTCGCTCGCCATCCTCAAGAGCCACGGTGGCTTCGTGCACGTGTACAGCGAGCCGGGCCACGGCACCACCTTCAGGGTGTACCTGCCGGCCATCACCGGCGACGCCGGACAGGTGCCGGGGGAAGCAGCCGCAACGCCGGTATTTCGCGGCAACGGTGCCCTGGTGCTGGTGGTGGATGACGAGGAAGCAATCCGCACCATCACCAGGGCCACGCTCGAGCGCTTCGGCTATCGCACCATGCTCGCCTCGAATGGCGCGGAAGCCATCGCGAAGTACGCGCAACACCGCGCGGAGATCGCCGTGGTGCTCACGGACATGGCGATGCCGGTGATGGACGGTCCCGCGACCATCGTCGCGCTCAAGTCCATCGACCCGCGGGTGAAGATCATCGCCTCCAGCGGCTTCGCCTCGAACGCCAGCATCCTCGGCGCCGTGGACGCCGGCGTCACCGACTTCATTCCCAAGCCGTACACGGCCGAGACGATGCTCGCAATGCTCGACCGTGTACTGCGGGCGGAGTCCTAGAAGATCACGCTCGCCAGCTTGCGCTGCCGGAGGCGCTCGTTGAAGGCGGCGAGGTCCTTGTCCAGCAGCACGTCGATGCGCCCCTTCACCTCGCCGAGCTGCGCGTGCAGCAGGTTGGCGACCGTCACCTGCTGCGTGGTGGGCGCCTGGTCGGCGCCCCTCAGCGTGCCGCCGAGGAACACGAGCTGCTCGGAGATGCGCATCGGCCAGCGCACGTCATCCTGTCCGCGGCCCGTGTAGCGCAGCTGGCGGAGGAACTCCTCCTGCGCGATGAACTTCTTCTCCAGGGAATCGGCCGCGGCGCGCAGGTCGGCCGCCTTCGGGTCATCCTTGAGCAGTTCGCGCAGCGCCACGAGCTGGATGCGCACGCCCTGCACCGTGTTGATGGTGGCCACGGCGGAATCCACGTCGGCGAGCACGAGCCGCGTGCGAGCGATGTTCTGCGCGATGTCGGCGTCCGTCGCCGGGTAGTTCGGGTCCTTGCGAACCTCGAGCTTCTCGGTGAAGTCCTGCCCGTTGGCGTTCATCTTCATCGTATACGTACCGGGCGGCACGATCATCGACAGGCGCTCGAGCCACGATGCGGGCTTCGCATCGAAGCCGATGCCGCTGGACTGCGCATAGAGCGGCGTCGTGCGAACCTTGCTCACCCGCGTGCGGTCCGACTCCAGGTCCCACCAGGCGCGGTTGAGACCCGCCTTGCCGGACACCTTCATCGTGCGCCAGTTGTAGCCTGCCGCGTCGGTGAAGGTAAAGGTCACCGAGTCCTTCGCGTCGGCCTTGAGCCAGAAGTGCAGGGCGGCTCCATACGGCGGGTCATCGCCGGCGGTCATGTCCTCGATGGGCATCCACCGCGCCTCGGCGGTCTTGTAGCGATAGGCGAAGCGCGGGGCGAAGAGGTGCACGTCCTTCGCCGCGACATCGCGGACGGTGCGCAGGGGCGTGATGTCGTCCAGGATCCAGAAGCCACGGCCATACGTGGCCACCACCAGGTCCGAGAAGTGTTCCTGCACCGTGATCCAGTAGACCGGCGCATGCGGCAGGTTGCCCTGCAGCGGCTGCCAGCTGGCGCCATCATCCCAGGACGCGTACAAGCCGTTCTCGGTGCCGGCGTAGAGCAACCCGCGGCGCACGGGATCCTCGCGCACCACGTGCGCGTACGAGAGCGGCGACTTCGGGATACCGTTCACGATCAGCGTGAAGGTGCGGCCGTAATCGGTGGTCCTGTAGATCCACGGGTCGCGGTTGTTCACCTGGTGCGCGTCCACCGTGAGGTACGCCGTGCCGGCCGCGTAGCGACTCGGTTCGATGTTCGACACCGTGCCCCACTCCGGCATGCCCGGGATGTTCTTCGTGACGTTCGTCCACGTCCTGCCATCGTCGCGCGTGAGCTGCACCAGCCCGTCGTTCGTGCCCGCCCAGATCAGCCCCTTCTCGAGCCTCGACTCGGCGATGGCGAACACCACGCCGGCGTACTCGACGCCGATGTTGTCGGGCGTGAGGCCGCCCGAGCGCACCTGGCGCGACTTGTCGTTGCGCGTGAGGTCAGGCGAGATCTCCTGCCAGGAGCGGCCCCCGTCACTCGTCGCCATCACGTACTGCGACCCGACGTAAACGCGATTGTGGTCGTGCGGGCTGATCGTGAGCGGAAAGGTCCAGACGAAGCGGTACTTCAGCGAGTCGGCCGACCAGCCGATGGTCGACAGCGGCCATACGTCCGAGTAGGTCGCGATGCCTGTCTTCACGTCGTAGCGGGAGACGACGCCGCCCTCCGAGCCGTAGCCGGAGGCGCTCGACCAGATGAGGTCATTGTCGGTGGGGTCGGGGGTGGCCCAGCCGCTCTCGCCGCCTCCAACGGAGACCCATGCGCCGCGTGAGATCACGCCCTGTCCCGCGTCGCCGAACAGCTGCGCGCGGGTGCGCGTGTTGCTCGGGCCGCACGCGCTGGGTCCGTCCTGCCGGTTGCCGCAGACGGTGTAGGGGATGCGGGTGTCGGTGGTCGCGTGGTACATCTGCGCGATGGGAAGCTCGCGTCGCAGCCAGCTCCTGCCGCGGTTCTGCGTGATCGAGATGCCGCCGTCATGGCTGACGATCGCCCGGTTGCCATTGGTGGGGTCGAACCAGATGTCGTGGTGATCCCCGCCGGCAATTTCCTGGATGGGCGGGTCGATGATCGTCTTGCCGCCATCGAGCGTCTTCGCCCAGTTCGCGCTGAGGAAGTAGGCCTCGTCTGCGTTGTCCGGCGTCACGCCGAAGCGGTTGTAGTACGCGGTGCGGCCGGCGAGCTGGAGGTCGGAGCTCATCACCTTCCAGGTGGCGCCTGCGTCATCCGAGCGAAAGAGCCGCCCCGTGGCAGGATCCGGCGACACCACCGACGGAATGCCGTCGCCGGTCTCGATGAGCGCGTAGATGCGGTCGGAGTTCGCCCTGCTCATGCCGAGCCCGATCTTGCCGATCGGCTTCTCGGGCAGGCCGTGCGCGGTGAGGCGCTTCCAGGTGGTGCCACCGTCGAGCGACTTCCAGATGCCGCTGCCGGCGCCACCGGAGGTGCGACCCCAGGTGTGCACTTCCACCTGCCACATCCCCGCGTAGAGGATGCGCGGGTTGTTGGGATCCATGATGATGTCCGCGGCGCCCGTCGAGTCGTTGACGAAGAGCACCTTCTCCCACGACTTGCCACCGTCCGTCGTGCGAAAGATCCCGCGGTCCGGCTGCGGACCGTAGGCGGTGCCGAGCGCGGCGACGTAGACGATGTCGGGATTCGTGGGGTGCACCACGATGCGCGAGATGCGGCCCGTGTTGTCGAGTCCCGAGCGCGTCCAGCTGCGGCCGGCGTCGGTGGACTTGTACATCCCCCAGCCGATCGAGACGTGCGAGCGGATGAACGGCTCGCCCGTGCCCACCCACACGACGTTCGGGTCGCTCGGTGCGACCGTCACTGAGCCGATGGACGACACGACCTCCTTGTCGAACATCGGGGCCCAGTGCACGCCGCCGTCGGTGGTCTTCCAGAGTCCGCCCGACGCCGCGCCGGCGTAATACGTCATGACGTCGCCGCCCACGCCCGCCACCGAGGTCACGCGGTTTCCCTCCGGCCCGATGTAGCGGTACTTGAGCTGGTCGTATTGCTGGGCGTGAGCCGAGGCGCCGAGCAGGAGGAGTGCGAGGGCGGGACGAACGAGCTTGAGCATGAGGAAGATCAGACTGGGGTGGGGACTGGTCGGTGCGGCTGGGAGACGTTCTCCGGCCGCGCGATCGGCTGCGCCTGGGGAAGGCCCTCATTCAACTGCGGTGAAGCTCCGCGCGCATCGGGGGATGCAGTGCCGCGCCCCGTGAGCTTCTCGTGCATCCACATCAGCACCAGCGTGCCGGCGGTGAGCGTCACCACGGTGGCGCGCACGAACGCGTCGCCCGGAGTTGCGACTGCGCCTGGGACGTGCTCCGCCCAGCGCGCGAATCCATAGGACTGCGTGGCTGCAAGCACCAGCGTCAGCACGCGCGTGGCGCGGATGCGATGCTGCAGTCCCGCGAGTCGCATCAAGATGCGCGCCGACACGTACGGCATGATCCCCAGCGCCAGCCATCCGCCGTGCGACAATCCGCCGGCGGTCAACCGATCGTAGAGGCCGAGAAGCCATCCTCCGTGGCCGCCGTTGAACCACTCGGCGAGCACGCGACCATCGATGCGAGGCATGGCCACGCGGGTGCCGAGGTCGAGGAACAGCAGCCCGCCGAGCGCGAGGCCCACGCGTCGCCAGGGCCCTGGTATGGAGAAGCGGCTCATCGCGAGAATATGCAGCGCCTCGGGCAATCCCGCTTGACCGAGGGCGGTTGGGGCGCGACGATTGCCGCATGCCACCCGAACCCAGGTCCCCGAAGGCCACGACAGCGGTCATCGTGAAGGAGGCGCTGGCCTGGCTGGAGCGCACAGGCACGAAGAAGAACCGGGACGGCCTCGCGCGCTACGCGATCACCACCGACAGCGCCTTTGGCGTGAGCGTGGCGGACATTCGCGCGCATGCGAAGAAGGTGGGACGCAATCACGACGTGGCCCTCGCGCTCTGGGAGTCCGGCCGCTACGAGGCGCGGATGATGGCCAGCTTCGTGGACGACCCCGGGCAGGTGACCGTGCGACAGATGGATGACTGGTGCCGCGACTTCGACAACTGGGCCATCTGCGACACGCCCTGCTTTCACCTCTTCGACAAGACGCCGCACGCCTGGGGACGCATCGCGAAGTGGTCCTCGCGCAAGGCGGAGTTCGAGAAGCGCGCGGCGTTCGCGCTGCTGGCGAGTGTCGCGCTGCACGACAAGAAGGAAGGCGACGCCCGCTTCCTCGGCGCGCTCGACCTGATCGAGCGTGAGTCGTGCGACGAGCGCAACTTCGTGAAGAAGGCGGTCAACTGGGCGCTGCGCGGCATCGGAAAGCGGAATGCCACGCTGAAGGCTGCGTCGGTCGTGCTTTCCCGAACGCTGGCCGACTCGGACGACCGAACGGCGCGCTGGATCGGGAAGGACGCGCTCAGGGCGCTGGTGAAGTGAGCGCGCGCTCCACGTACTCGCTCATCGTGAGCAAGGGCAGCGCGAGCTCCGCCTGAAGCGCGGTCTCGAAGCTGTCGCCGAGCGCCGACTGCGCGCCCATTCCGATTCCCGAGCCGACCTGCTCGTCGAGCATCGAAGCCACAGGCGCCATCAGCCGCAGCAACGGTCGCGGCAGGCGCGTGACCTTGAAGCGGCGCGCCAAGCGGCGTTCGAACATCCGCACGACCTCATTCGGGGCGATCCCTTCAGGCCCGCCCAGCGGAAGCTCACGGTTCGCGAGCCGCGGGTCGTCGAGGGCACGCACCGCGTGCTCCGCCACGTCGCCCACGGAGATCCAGCGCATGGGCGCGGTACCCGCGCCGAACACGGTGGCGCGTCCGGCGGCCACGTCCCAGCCGAGCGGCGCCCCGAGCCAGATCTCCATGAACACGCTCGGCTGCAGGATCGTGTACGTCATGCCGCTCGCGCGCACTGCGCGCTCGACTTCCCGCTTGTAGCGCACGAGCGGTGCGGGAGGCATGAGCGCCGGCGACACCGACAGGTACACGAAGCGCTCCACGCCGGCGTTGGCGGTCGCCTGCACGAGCTGCAGCTGGCCATCGTGGTCGATCGCGCGCAGGGTGAGCGACTTGTCCTTCGATCCCATGGCCGTGGCTGTCGAGATCACCGACGCGATTCCCTGGCAGGCGGCGCGCAGCGTCTCAGGTTCACGCAGGTCGCCCTGCGCGACCTCCACCCCGATCGCGCGCAGTGCGGCTTCCCCGGTGGATCCCGCGCGCACCAGCGCGCGCACCGGCAGCCCGCGGGCGCGCAGTCGCCGGCACACTTCGGAGCCGAGCACGCCGGTCGCGCCTACCACGAGGATCACGTCACTCCTCCTCGAGGCCAGTGCCGATGCGCAGCACGTGTCCGTCGGGATGACGCACGTGCATCTCGCGCAGTCCCCACGGCATGTCCGTGGGCGGCCACGTCACGTCGAGCGCCGCCGCGACACAGTGGCGATGGACGTCGTCCACGTTCTCCACGAAGAGTGACATCCACACGCCCTTGTCACCACCCTCGTCACCCGTGGGGCCGAACGTCATCGCGTTGTCGCCCCTGCCGCGGCCTCCCTGGCCGTCCTGGCAGAGGAAGACCTCCACCGCGCCGTTTCCCACGCCGCCGAAGCCGGGCGGGTCGCCCCACTCCCACAGCTTCGTGAAGCCGAGCGCCTCGAACCACGCCACGCTCTCGGCGAAGCTCGTGACGTTGAGGATCGGGACGAGCCTGTGGACGATCACGCCGTGACGCGATTCGGGGCGCTGCCGCGCTGTAGTATCCAGGCGCGGGCGGGGGCTTCGATGTACCGGTTGGAAACGAGCGCCAGCGCGATCGCCGACGCGACCAGCAGCACTCGGCCGACGAGGCCGTTCCATCCGACCGAGTGCGCGGAGAAGCCGGTGTAGGTGGCGAGCAGGATCAGCGACCCGTGGAGGATGTAGAGCGAGTAGCTCGCGTCGCCGAGCTGCACCAGCCAGGGGCGCGAGAGCGTCCGCCCCACGACGCCCGCCGGTGCGAGCGCGATGCCGAGGATCATGGCTGCAAAGGGCAGCGAGAGCGCGACGTCGTGCATCAGTGCGAAGGGAATCGAGTAGCTCTCGAGGAGGCCGGCGACGATGATGGCGGCGGAGAGCGCGATCATCAGCGCGCCATGTCGGGCGGTGAGGCCAAGCCGAGCGCGCTCGGAGTAGATGCGCGCGAGCGCGATGCCGGTGACGAACTCGCCGAGGCGCATCACGGGCGAGAACTTGATGAAGAGGCTCGCGGTGGTCTTCACGAGCGTGGTGTTGCCGTCCCATCCCTGCGGCGCGCTCGCGCAGTAGGCGAGCGTCACTGCCGTCTCGAGGGCGAGCGCGATGGCCGCGAAGAGCACCATGCGTCGCAGCGAGCCGCGCGCGTTGAAGGCGAGCAGTGCGGGGAAGGCCAGGTAGAAGGTCCACTCCACCGCCAGGGACCACGACGGGAAGTTGAAGGTGAGCGCGAACTGCGGCACCCATGCGTGGGAGAGGAGCGCGGTGAGGCCGATGTCGAGCGCGGCCTGCGCGGGGGGAATGGCCTCCACCGGTGCGGCGAAGTGCACGGGTAGCACGCCCACCAGGAGCACCAGCAGGAATCCGAGCACGTGCCCCGGATAGATCCTCGCGATGCGGGCACGCCAGAAGGCAGGGGTGTCGAAGTCACCGCTGCGCTCGCGCTCGAGGTACTGGTACGTGAGGATGAAGCCGGAGAGGATGAAGAAGTATCCCACCCAGACGTATCCCGCGGTGATCACGGCCCGCACCGAGCGCGGGGCCTGCGCCAGGAAGGGCGTGTCGGCGGAGGTGTGGAAGACCACCACCATGAGCGCCGCGAAGAAGCGCGTGGTGGTGAGGGCCGGCAGCAACGGGGAAGCAGCGCGCCTGGCCGGGGGCGCGGGGCGCGCGGCGGTCAGGTCGTAGCTGCTGCGTGCGGGCGCCAGGGGCGCGAGCTGGGCCATGAGGTACGATGCGTGTTGGGCCCGACCGCTGCAACGAGCAATCGGGGTGGCGCTAGCCGACGAGAGTGCCGCCCCAGTCGGCCGGGTTGGAATCGGCGATGCTCTGCGAGAACGTCCACCGATGCCCGTGCGGGTCTTCCGCGCTGTACTGCCGCTCGCCGTACGGGTGGTCGGTGGGCGGCTGCAGGATGCGAGCGCCGGACGCCATCGCCGCAGCTGCGTGCGAATCGACGTCTGCCACGCGCACCATGACCCAACCATTTTCAACCCCGCCAGCGCCGCCCCCCGTCACAACCAGGCTGCCCCGGCCGACCAGGAGCTGGACTCGGTGGTCGCCGATCCGCAGGTGCTCCCGGAAGCCGAATGCGGCGCAGAGCCACTGGGCCGCCGCAAGGGGGTCGGGGTAGGCGAGCACCGGGATGACGTCTCCCGGGGGCATGGAGCGGTTCTCGATCACCGGAATGGCGGTTGCTATGTTGAAGGAACCATGTCACGAGCATTCCTGCGGGACGACGCGGAAGGGGAGATGCCCCGCCGCAATTATGCGCTTCCCGAGCGCGATGATCCAGCGTATGACCGCGCGGCCGCGCTGGCCCTCCTGGAGGCGGCCCGCGTGAACGAGACGCAGCTGGCCGAGCGCGCCACGGGCTACTACTGGGGAGAGCCGAAGCTGCGCGAGCACGTGGAGGCCATAAGGCAGGAGGCGCTCGTGGCTGACGATGACCGCCTGGAGCAGCTGGCGAGGCGGTTTTTGGGGTAGGGCAGGGGAACTGCTTTAGCCGCGGACGAGCGCGGACGAGCGAGGAGAACAGCAGGAAGAACTACCAGAACATTCTTGCTGTTTTTTTTCTGCTGTTTCCTCGCTCGTCCGCGCTCGTCCGCGGCCAAGGCTGTTGCTCTTGGCTGTTGCTGTTAGCTGTTGCCCTCAGCCGTGTACGCCGCCGCTGCCGCCGCCACCGCCACCCGACGAACCGGTGCCGCCCGAGCCCTTCGCACCGGTCGAGCCGTAGCCGTGACGCTCCTTCTTCGAGCTGTCCGTCTTGCCGCTGTCGGTGCCGTGCTGGCCCTTGCCACCCGATCCGCCTGGCGAGCCCTTCTTCACCTTGCCCAGGCGGTTGTTCCCTGACGACTTGTCGTTCTCGCGCATGCTGTATCCTCGATGAGGGTGACCCTCACCCAGGGGGCATAACGCGTTCCACCACCGGCCCCGCGACTATCCCCCGGCGCGCAGGTTGGGATTCGACGCCTGCTCATCGGCGCTCGGCGGGATGCACTTGTCGCGCGTAGCCAGGAAGCTGTTCGTCCCCTCCACCAGCCAGCGGCGCAGGTCCCAGAGGCGGCGCCCTTCCAGCCACAGCACGTAGCCGCGCTCCGACTGCAGGATCGTGGTCGCCTGCGCCACCGTGGTCGCTGCGAGCGGCGCCAGGCTGAACGTCGCGCGCTCCTGGTTGATCAAGAGCATCGCGTTCACCACGTCGCCATTCCGCAGCGCCGCCTCGGCGCGCAGCAGCAGCATCTCCGTTCCCTTGGTGAGCGCCACCGGCGCCGCGAGAGTCTTGTACTTGGTCTGCCGGAACACCGGCGTCCCATTCGCGCCCTTCGCCACCGCGGTTCCGGTCTTCACCGTGTCCCACGTGGCGCGAGGGTCCTTGTTCGTCACGGCGAACGCGGTACCGAACACTGTGCTCTCGCTGCGAGTGATGGTCTGCGTGGCGATGTCGAGGTTCTCGCGCGTGGTGTTCGTCGAGTAGATCGCGTTGAACACGAACGCGGTGGGCACGAGCGACGCATCCGCAGCAGCGCCGGTCCAGTTCCCCTGCCACGCGCGCACCGTCGCGCGACCACCGAGCGCCGCCGTGGCGACGGCGGTGTTGTTGAGTGCCGTCGCGAGCTGGTTCGCCCGCGTGAACAGGCTCTCGGCGCGCTGGAAGTACACGCTGTCGCTCTGCGCCGGCCCGCCGTCGATCACGGCGACGCAGGTGTTCTCGCCGAGCAGGCGGTTGGCAAAGCCGGCGTACAGATAGGCGCGCGGCGTGTTCACGTTCGTCTCGAACGCGGCGCCGAGCACCGACTTCATGCGCGCCAGCCCCGACTCGGCGGTCCAGCGCGCCGTCTGCATGTTGCTCCAGTCGGTGTTCACGTCCTGCGGCAGGAAGGAGCCCTGGAAGTAGTGCGTCTCCGGAATGAACAGGCCGGCCTCGCTCAGCTCACCACTCGCGAGCGCGCCGCGATCGATGTAGCGTCCGAGCGCGAAAGAGAGGTCGCCGCCCATCCCGTTCACGATCGCGGGGATGGCCGTCGCGTTGCTCAGTGCGGCGTCGGCGATGGGGCCCGGGTTGGTGACCTTCAGGTCGCAGCCGGCCAGCACGATCGCGCATGCCGCGAATGCGACCGCGGCCCGCGCGCCGGAGGACAGTCCTCGATGGTTGGTCGTCATGATCAGAAGCTCGTATGAAGAGTGACGAGGAAGGTGCGCGGGGACGGGAAGATGTAGTAGTCGCGACGCGAGAAGCTGTTCACTCCCTGGTCAGCGGATTCCGGATCGGTGCCCGTGTACTTCGTGCTCTTGAACAGGTTCTGCCCCGTGAAGGTGATGGACGTCGCCTTCGTGGTGTACAGGAACCGATTCGGGATGTCGAAGCTGAGCGACGCGCTGCGCAGCTTGAAGAAGTCGTTCTTCTCCACCCAGAAGCCGGCGTCACGCACGCTCGAGGCAATCGCGCAGCGGCCGCGCTCGCGGGCGGTGACGTCGTTGAGCGCCGTGGCATCGCCGCCGGCGAAGGCACGCAGCTTGGCCTGCGTGGCGTAGCAGGGCTGCCAGGTGAACAGCCCCTCGTTCGCGAAGCCGATCGAGTTGAGCAGGTGACCGCCGCGCTGGAATTCACCGATGGCATCGAGCGTCACGCGGTTCCAGAGTCGCAGCGTGGCGCGCGGGTTGATGATCGCGGTGGGGAAGGTGCCGCCGAGGAAGACGTTCTTCTCCACGATGGGATCGGCGATCGCGTCGGGGTTGGTGATGCGGCTGCCGATGTAGCTCGGCGCTGGCAATCCCTGCTGCACGAAGGAGAGGGAGTTGGCGTCCACCGTGATCGTCTGGCCACCCAGGTCGCCCGCCTCGCTCTTCGTGGCGGTGAACTGCAGGCCGGCGTTGAAGTCCACGTTGCTGCGCGAGAGCAGCTGCGCATTGAGCGAGATTTCGCTGCCGTGGTTCTTCAGCACGCCGATGTTCTCGAGCTGCCGGGTGGAGAACCCCATGGAGGGCGGGTTCACCACCGGCACCAGGGCACCGTTGGTGCGCGAGTTGTAGAACGAGTACGACACGGTGAAGCGGCCATTCAGGAGGCTCGCGTCGAAGCCCGCTTCCGTCTCGCGCGTGCGCTCCGGGCCCAGGTCGGGGTTGCCCACCTGGCTCGGCTCGAACGCCGACTGGCCGTTCTCCGCGGCGACAGGATCCCATGTGCGCACGGCGTCGAACGCACCGGGAGCCTTGCCGGACTCACCGAGCGCGGCGCGCAGCTTGAGCGTCTCGATGAAGCGCTTCGACCAGAAGGGCTCGTCGGAGATCGCGTAGGCGATCGCGAGCTTGGGATACGTCTGGAGTCCAAACCCCGTGCCGAAGGCGCTGTTGCCATCGACGCGCACGCCGCCGGTCACGAACAACCGGTCGCGCCAGGCGAGCATCTCCTGGCCGAAGAAGCCGGCGTTGATCACGCGCTGCTCGTTCACGCCGCTGATGTTGCGCAGCGAGCCTGACGTGAGCACCGGCGTGCCCGGCGCCGCAAAGTTGCTGCTCGCGAGGTCGGTGGAGTGGAGGCGGCTGTCGAACGCCTGACCGCCCACACTCGTGGTGGTCGCGAACGAGCTGCCGATCGGGTGCGTGAGGGTGCCCGCAAGGTCCACCGTGATCAGCGCGCGGTCCCACTGCGTCTCGGCCAGGGAGCCGAGCGGCACGCGCAGGTGCCCAAAGGGCGTGATGTCGGTGACGTCAGCGGTGTTGTAGTCGTAGCCCGCGGCCAGTCGCACCGAGAGCGGCGTGATGGGCGTGAAGGTCGCCGTGCCGCCGGTGATGAAGTGGTTGGTGGCGGTGGTGTTCACGACCGTGAAGATGCTGTCGTTCGCCAGGCAGACGGCGGTGGCGTCGGTGCAGCCCGGTCCCTTGAAGAAGGTGCCCGATCCGCGCGACACGTTCAGCAGGAAGGCGTTGCTGCTCAGGCCGTCGGGATACCAGCGCACGTCGCGCTTCACGAACGAGCTGTTGAGCGCGAGCGTGAGCTTGGGCGACGCATGCACGGTCATGTTACCGCGCACGCCGCCGGACTTGTTGTTGCCCACTTCGAGCACCGAGTGCTCGTCGTCGAAGTTGCCGCTGAGGAAGTACTCGTTGGACGTCGTGGAGCCGCGCAGGCCGAGCGACACGCGGCGGATCGGCCCGTTGCTCAGCCAGGAGCCGCTGGACGGACAGGTGGGATCCTCGAACTTCGTGCCGTCGCCGATCACCTGCACGCCCGAGCACTTGTTCACGAACATGCCGGTGGGATCGGACTTCGAGCCCACATGGCCCATGTTGTTGAATCCGGTGGTCGCGTCGAGGTTGGTCTGGATTCCACCAGTGTGGCCGCGCTTCGTGAAGATCTGGATCACGCCGCCGCTCGCCTCGGTGCCGTAGAGCGTGGTGGCGGCGGGTCCCTTCACCACCTCGATGCGCTCCACGTCCGTCATGTCGATGTCGTTCAGCGGCAGGATGTCACCGTGGCCGCCGACGCTGGTCGGCGTGCGCGCATTCGAGATGCGCACGCCATCCACGTAGATGATCGGTGAGTTGCCCTGACTGATGCTGTTCACGCCGCGGAGACGGATCGAGCCGCCCTGGCCCGCCTGGCCGGAGTTCGAGAGCACCGTGACGCCCGGCACCCGGCCGCTCAGAAGCTGCTGCGTGTTGGTGACCGGCGCGCGCTCGTTGCTCAGGTCCACGATCGAGACGCTGTTGCCGACCTCGCGCGTTCGCTCTGTGCCCGTCGCCGTGACCACCACGTCGGAGAGCGAGACGGCGCTGTGGCGCAGCGCGATGTCGACCGTTGCCGACTGACCGTCGGCGACGATCACGGGAACGGACTGGGCGTCGTATCCGATGCGTCGCACGTTCAGGTGCTGCGCGCCGGCGGGAACGCCGGTGATGCTGAAGCGCCCGTCAGCGGTGGTGGTGCGGCCGAGGGTCGTGCCCTCGATCGTCACCTGCGCGGCCTCCACCGGCTGGTTGCTGCCGCGATCCGTGACGCGGCCGCTCACGGTGCCCACCATCATCACGCTCGCTGAGCTTACCGTCACCTGTCCGCTGGCCGTCACCAGCACGGTCCAGCGCGTGCCGTCCACGGCTCGTGCCAGCGCGTCGGCGGCGCTGAGGCCGGTGATGTCAACGGACACGGTCGGCGCCGCGCGCACCAGGTCCTCGCCGTACGACAGGCCGAGTCCGGCCTGCGTGGCGATCTCCATCAGCACGCGCTGCAGCGGCACGCGCTCGAGCGTGACGCTCACGCGGCGCTTGAGCGCCTCGGGCATCCGCACGCGACCGGATCGCACGCTCTCGAGCGGCAGGTACTGCGGGGCGCGCGCGCCGTTGAACGCGGGGCGCGGGGACGTGTCCTGCGCGCCGAGGGCCGGCCATGCGATGGCGGCGAGGGCCAGCAGGGAAAGCGATCGCGCGAGGCGAGCGGTGCCGGTGCGTCTGCGGTGGTCCATGGTGTTGCTCCGGGACAGGGCCGGGTGAATGGGCGGTGCGAAAGTTCCTGGTTGCATTCGTGCGTTCAACGGGCGAATCAGTGAATGGAGACGTCGCGGCCGCGCATCGAGAAATGGAGGCGCAGCGGCACGGTGATCGCGCCGAGCACCTCGGGTAGTGCGCGTGCGGGCACGTTGAGCGTCACGCGTCGCGAGAGGCTCACGCGGTCGTCCACGTCGATGCTCACGTCGAACCATCGCGAGACTTCGCGGACCACTTCGCCCAGCGGTGCGTTCTCGAACACGAGCCGGTCCCGGGTCCACGCCAGGTAGCGGGTGGAGTCCGCGCCATTGCGCACGGTGGTGCGCCCGATCGAGTCGAGGATCCCCAGGTCGGCGGGGCCGAGCAGCGTGCCGGAGCTCGCTGGAGCGCCAACCGCGCGCAGCGCCACCTGTCCGCTCGACACCAGCACCTCCACCTGCGAGTCGCCGTGATAGGCGCGCACCGTGAAGCGCGTGCCCAGGTCCTCGGTGATGGCGTTGCCCGAGCGAACGAGGAATGGGTGCAGCGTGTCGTGCGCCACGTCGAACACCGCCTGGCCATCGAGCGTGAGCTCGCGCGCCCCCGCGCCGAACGGCTTGACGCGCAGCACGCTCTCGGCGCCCAGCTCCACCCGGGTGCCGTCGCCGAGCATGATGACGGCGCGCTGGCCGCGCGCGGTGCGGAACACGCGCGGCTGCGCGCCGGCGATGGTGGTCACGCGGTCGCCCCCGGAGCCGATCAGCCCTTCATGGCGCGCGTAGAGCGTCGCGCTCGCCACGAGCACGGCTGCTGCCGCGGCGACCACTGCGATGCGCGAGCGGGAGGATTCGTCGCGCTGCCAGCGGAAGCGCTTGCGATGCACCGAGGTCTCGCCCGTCTGGAAGAGCGTGACCTGCGGCACGCCCTCCGTGACCTGCATGCGCGCGGCGAGGCGCTCCCACGCGTCATCGCTGTTCGCGACGCGCTCCGATTCGGCGCTGGCTCGCCAGAGGTCGTGCAGCCGGTCGGCCTCGAGCTGCCGGGCCGGGTCAGCGGCCAGCCAGCGCTGCGTCTCGAGCGCCTCCTCTGCCGGGCATTCGCCGGCGAAGTAGCGCGCCAGGCGGCGGAAGTGTCGGTCGTCCATACCCAAATGGGTCCCGGCGGCGCCGATACCCTTACACGGCCAGTGACTGCCGCCCGCGAAGACCTTGGCTTCAGGAACGGCGTGGCTTCTGGCTTCTGGCGCAGGCTACGGTCCTCGGGCCTCGGTAGCTACGGCTTCGGGGAACTGCCACGCGGAAAGGAGCATCCAAAGCAGTTTCCGAAGCCCGTAGCCGGCGTTATCGAAGCCCGATGACTGAAGCCCCCGCCAGAAGCCAGACGCCACGCAGTCACCGTAGCCCGAGGCGTCCGGCAACCACGGCGCGAGCCGCTCCCGGAGTGCCTTGAGCCGCGCTCAGTCCCTGTGCGGCATCAGTGACCGCCGGAGCGACTTGAGGGCGCGTCCCATCTGGACGTCCACCGTCTTGGCGGAGATGCCCATCACCGCGGCCACCTCCCCATACGTCAGCCCCTGCTCGCGATGGAGCGTGTACACCAGGCGGCAGCGCTCCGGCAGCCGCGCGATGGCCTCGCGCACCAGCAGCACCGTCTCGCGCGCGGTGAGGTCTGCGTCGGCCATGCGCGGCGCGCGATCGAACAGCGCAATGGCCTCGGGCGCGTGATGCCGCACCACGCGCTCGTGGCGGATGTAGCGCAGCGCGCCGTGCCTCAGCGCCGAGTAGAGGTACTGCCGCACTCCCGTGCGCACCTGCCACGTCTCACGATTGCGCCACACATAGAGGAAGACCTCCTGCACCAGGTCCTCGGCCACCTCGCCGCGCCCCATCATTCGCGTCGCGAACGCCACCATTCCCGGATGATGCGCGCGGAACAGCCGCTCGAATGCCGTGCTGCTGCCGCCGCGAATGGCTGCGCAGAGCGCGACGTCGGATTCGTCGTCGCGTTCCTGCGACTCGCCGGGCTCCGGCAACGACCTCACGCGCGACGCGCCTCGGCCAGCGCGAGGATGCCGCGCTCGTGCGCCATCTGGTCGAAGGCGCGCTCGTGGCGCGCGATGACGAGCGTCGCGACCCCATTGCCGATCAGGTTCGTGATCGCCCGCGCTTCACTCATGAATCGGTCCACGCCCAGCAGGATGGCTACTCCTTCCACGGGGACTACGCGCAGCGCGGCCAGGGTGCTGGCGAGCACGATGAAGCCGGAGCCCGTGACTCCCGCGGCGCCCTTCGACGTGAGCATCAATACGCCGAGCACGCTCAGCTGCTGGGCGAGTGACAGGTGGACGTGGAAGGCCTGCGCGATGAAGATCGCGGCCATCGAGAGGTAGATGGAGGTCCCGTCGAGGTTGAACGAGTAGCCCGCGGGAATCACGAGCCCCACCACCGAGCGGGCGCAGCCGTACTGCTCCATCTTGTCGATCATGCTCGGCAGCGCCGCCTCGCTGCTCGAGGTGCCGAGCACGATCAGGACCTCCTCGCGAATGAACTTGAGGTAAGTCCAGAGCGAGAAGCCGTGTGCGCGGAGGATCAGGTTCAGCACGACGAAGATGAAGATTGCCATCGTGAGGTAGACGTCGAGCATCAGGCGGCCGAGGGGGAGCAGGCTCTTCAGGCCGAAGGTGCCGATCGTGAAGGCCATCGCGCCGAAGGCGCCGATGGGGGCGACCATCATGACGATGGCGACGATGCGGAAGAAGACCTTCGAGAGGCGTTCGAGCAGGTTTGTGATCGGCGCCCCCGCTTCGCCGCTGAGGGAGAGCGCCACGCCGAACAGCACGGCGAAGAACACCACCTGGATCACGTCGCCACTGGCGAAGGCGCCGACCACGCTCGAGGGCACGATGTGCGTGACGAAGTCCACGAACGTCATCGCCTTGCCGGCTTCGGCGAACTTCGTGACGTCGCCCTTCGCGAGGGCGCTCACGTCGAGCCCCTCGCCGGGGCGGGTGATGTTCACGACCAGCAGGCCAATCGCGAGGGCCAGGGTGGTGACGATCTCGAAGTAGAGCAGGGCCATGCCGCCCACGCGCCCGACCTTCTTCAGGTCGCTCATGTTGGCGATCCCGAGGACGATCGTGAGGAAGATGACCGGGGTGATCACCATCTTCACCATGTTCACGAACGTGTCGCCCACCGGCTTCATGGCGCGCGCGGTGGCGGGCGACAAGGTGCCGAGCAATACGCCGAGGGCGATCGCGACGAGCACCTGCACGGTGAGGTTCTGATGGAGGCGGCGCACGATAGTAGGGGTGTCGGCCCGCCCGGGGTCCCTTACAGGGAGGGGCACATTCGTTCCCCGGAGGGTCGAACCCCGTGCCCGGACGTCCATGTCGCTTCGTCGCCTGATCCCCTGCCTCCTGGTGCTCGCGCTCGCTCCCGCCGTGGGGAATGCGCAGCTGCGGCCCGCGCGCCTGTCCCGCTCGGCGCGAGACAGCACGATTCCGATCGACACGGCACGAGCGCGCTTGCTCTACGTGGGCGTGCGCAAGGAGGAGCTGCCGCAGGGGGACTTCGAGGCTCTGGCCCGCGCGAAGGTCGTGACGGACAGCATCCAGCGGGCGCGTCTCGCCGGGATCGTGGACTACCGCCATGTGACGTACCGGAGCAGCGACGCGCTCGAGATTCCCGCCTACCTGTTCCAGCCGCTCCCGGGCGCGAAGGTGACGAAGCACGCGGCCCTGGTGTGGGTGCACGGTGGGGTGCACGGGGACTGGAACGAGACCATGCTGCCCTTCGTGATCGAGGCGGTGAAGCGCGGCTACGTAGTGATCACGCCGGACTATCGCGGGAGTGCCGGCTACGGGAAGGAGTTCTACAATGCGATCGATTACGGCGGGCGTGAAGTCGACGACGTGATCGCCAGCGCGGCCTACCTCAAGACGCTGCCCCAGGTGGACACGGGACGCGTGGGCATCATGGGATGGAGCCACGGCGCGTACATCGCCGCGCTCGCCGTGATGCGCGAGCAGCATCCATTCCGCTCGGCCGCGACGGTGGTGCCGGTCACGAACCTGGTGTTCCGGCTCTCATGGAAGGGCCCCGTGTACGCGCAGGACTTCGCGGCGGAGCCGACGATCGGCGGGCTGCCCTTCGAGAAGCACGCGGAGTACGTGGCGCGCTCGCCGCTCTACCAGGTGGACCGTCTGCAGGTGCCGCTGATGGTGCACTTCGCCACGAACGACTCGAACGTGAACTGGGAGGAGGCGCAGCAGCTGGTGGATGCCCTGCGCGCGCGGAAGCCGAAGCTCGCGGAGGTGAAGGTGTACACGAACCCGCCGCCGGGCGACGATGGGGCGGGGCATTCGTTCTCGCGGCGCGTGGACAAGGTCACGCTGCTGCGGAACGACTCGCCGGAGCAGGTGGACTCGTGGAAGCTGACGTGGGCGTTCTTCGAGAAGACGCTCGCGGCGCGCAAGCCTGGGGCCTGAGTAACCGCTGGCGTGTGGCGTGGGGCTGGGGCGTGTGTCCTCGGGCTTGGGTAGGAACGGCGTGAGGGGAGTGGCGTGAACGACTGGGCCGGAAGGTTGCCTCACGCCATGCAGTGCAGGCCCGCAGCCACATGCCGTCGTTACTCACGCCAGACGACCCACGCCCCAGCCTCAGGCGTCAAGCCACGCTGTTACCCAAGCCCCGCTGCAGCGCCCCTACCACTTCACCGCGCCGAACCGGTTTCGCCCCAGGAACGTGTACGCGAACGTCACCGTGGCCTCGGAGAACCTGCGGTTCGGCTGGTTGCTGTAGCGCGCGTCTCGCGTGGACGACACGATGCGCATGCCGAGCGCATGATTGCCCACCACCCGGATGTTGAGGCCGAGGTTCGCGCGCGAGATCAGCTCGCGTCCCTGCGTGTCGTCGGAGCCGAGCCCGGTCACGTAGTACTCGCGCACGCCGGCATCCACCATCGCGCGGTCGCCGGTGATCAGGCGCATCGTGAGCAGCGCCTGCGGCGCGACGCCGAAGTGATAGTCGCGAATCTGCTCATTGAGCGTGTTGGCGACCACGCCCACCGAGCCCGCCGCGCCATACCCGACGCCGGCCGTCCCCGTGCCCTGCAGCGCGACGCTGTTCGTGAGCCAGTACTGTCGCGTGGTGCCGAGCGAGAGCGCCGTGTTCGACACGCGAAACAGGTACGGCGAGATGTAGTCGTAGCTTCCGTAGAGCCCCCAGATGCCGCGCGTGCTGGCGCCGTCCTTCGTCTTGCTGCCGATGAGCAAGCCGCGCAGCATGACGTTCTCGATCGGGTTGCTGGCGCGCGACAGGAACGACATCTGGAAGTCGAAGTAGTCCATCGGGCGCGCGTAATCGTACCCCGGCATTCCGGGCAGCCCATACGACATCCACAGCTCGGCGGTCGCATCCTGGCGGAGCAGGTTGACCGGCGCGGCGTAGTTGTGCGAGAGGGCGTTCGCGCTGGCGCCGATGCGGAGCTGCCAGCTCGTCACGGGGGACGTGTCCGAGAGCTGCCGCGGGAACTTGCTCCCGAACACCTGGCGGTTGACCGCCGCGGGGGGCGAGATGAACGCGGCGAGCACGTGCAGCGCGCGATGGCGGCCGGCGCCCTGCGCGTCGCGCAGCACCAGGTCCGACATGCGGTACAGTGCCTCGCCGAGCAGCGCGCCGGCCTGCCCGGTGGTGATCATGTCGTTGATCGAGGGCGGGTCCGTCTCGCCGGCCATCTTCCAGATGAAGCTGCCCACGTTGGCGTGGATGAGCGACGTCCAGAAGCGGTGGCCGCTGGTGCGCGACAGCGCGTACATCGTGGCGCCCTGGTACGGATGCGCGAACTGGTTGACGTTGAAGGGATCCTGGTCGTGGACCCACGTCTGGCTTCGCAGGTGCTCCCAGGTGGACTGGAAGGTGGAGCTGTAGACCCGCTTGCCGTCCTGGTACTGGTTGCGGTAGGCCACCCGGTCGTACGCGCTGAGCAGCGTGAGGAAGGCCGTCGTCTCGACCACGGGGAGCAGGTTGCTCCGGTGGGCGGTGGTGTCCGCCTTGAGCGCCGGGTTGGGCGTGGGCTCGGGCGGCGCCGGATTCTGGGCCCCGGCGACGCCGGCGCAGGCGATGAGCAGGGCGAGGATCTTCGGTCTCATGTATGGATGAGATCGCAAGATTTGGGCTCGCCCCTCAGTCAATCACGGCCTACGGAATCTCCCGCAACCAGATATTCCGGAAGGCGAGCGGGGGGCTCGGGTCCCCGTGCGCCTGCAGCATGATCGGCGCGGCGCCATGCGCCTTGTACTCGGGCAGGCCGGTGTTCTTCGTCACGCCCTTGAGTGCCACGTGGTCCTGCACGAGCACGCCGTTGTGGAAGACGGTCACGTACGCGGGACTCGCGAGCGATCCATCGGCGTTGAATCGCGGCGCGGTCCACACCACGTCGAACAGCTGCCACTCGCCCGGCTTCCGCATCGCGTTCACCAGCGGCGCGTACTGCTTGTAGACGCTCCCCGCCTGCCCGTTCGCGAACGTCGTGTTCTCGTAGGAATCCACGACCTGCAGCTCGTAGAACCCGTTCGGCGGCGCGAACGCCAGGAAGACGCCGCTGTTGCCGCGATACTGTCCCGAGCCCGTGATGTTGGCGGGCACCTGCCACTCGAGGTGCAGCTGGAAGTCGGTGAAGCTGCGCTTCGTCATGATGTCGCCGGCGGGCTTGTTCACCACCAGGGTGCCATTCGTCACGGTCCACCGCGCCGGCGAACTGTCGCGTGCCGACACCCACTCCGCCGCGTTGCGCCCGTCGAAGAGCACGATGGCGTCGCTGGGTGGCGCCGCGTTCGTGGCACCGGGCGTGACGATCCGGGGAACGGGGGTCCACACCTCGGTGTCCTCGGGCTTCTGCGCGCGCGTCGCCGTCGCGTGCGTCGCGAGCAGCAGCATTGCCGTGAAGGCCCAGTATGCGCGACGCGTCATTCCGCTCCCGCGAACGCGCGGCCCAGCGCGTCCATGTCGATCTTCTTCATCTGGAGCATCGCCTTCATGGCGCGACCGGTGCCCGGATTCGACGGATCGGAGAAGAGCTCGTCCATGTTGTTGGGCACTACCTGCCACGACAGCCCGAACTTGTCCTTCAGCCATCCGCACTGTTGCGCCCTGGGGTCGCCGCCGGCGCCGAGCGCGTTCCAGTAGCGATCGATCTCTTCCTGCGAGGCGCAGTAGACCTGCATCGAGATCGCCTCGGAGAACTTGAAGACCGGACCGCCGTTCAGCGCGGTGAACGCCACGCCATCGAGCTCGAACGCGACCACCATCACCGATCCCGCTGGCCGGTGGTGCTGCTCGAAGCCCTCGGCGGGATAGCGCGTGGTGGTGGTGATGCGCGAGTTCGGGAAGATCCCCGTGTAGAACTGCGCCGCCTCCTCGGCGTTGCTGTCGAACCAGAGGCCGGGACCGATGCGCGAGACGCTGGACATGTGCGGGCGGGTGAGGGAAGTGCGGCGCCCCAATCATGCCCCCTCACCCGCGCAGGCTCAAGCCCCGCTCACCGCGACCATGGTCGCGTACCCCGCGTCGCATGCCGACCTGGGTAGCGCGAGCTGCGACGTCGCCACCAGCGCATGTCGGTGCGCGGGACTTCATTCCCCAGGCTTCGCACTTGCCCCCGGCAGCCGCACAGCGATACTTGGGCGATCGACCGACACCTCATGGAGAGTTACATGACCGCTGATTCGAACACCGCAGGAAATGGCGACCGAAAGACGGAGCGCGCCGAGCCGGAATCGCTGCGCGGGCGCGCGCTGATGGCGTCGCTCACCGTGCGTGACGTGGGCAAGAGCCTCGACTGGTACACCAGGGTCCTGGGGTTCACCCTCGACAACAAGTACGAGCACGAGGGCAAGGTCGTCGGCGCCTCGCTCAAGGCCGGCGACGTCCGCATCCTGCTCAACCAGGACGATGGCAAGAAGGGCGAACGCCAGTTCGGAGTGGGCTTCTCGATGATGATCACCACCACGCAGTCGGTGGACGAGGTGGCTTCGCGCGTGAAGGCGGCCGGTGGCGCGTTGCAGTCGGAGCCGGCGGACATGCCCTGGGGGGCGCGAGTGTTCGGGATCGTGGACCCGGAGAATGGCTATCGGTGGACCGTGTCTTCATCCTGAGCCGGACGGCCCGGCCCGATTCTGGCGAGTTCATCCTCCCAACACCCTAACAACAGGTGCTCCATGGGACGCACGAATATCGCCACCACGCTCGGCCTCTCCGCCGCGGTCCTGCTCGCTATCGCGCCGGTTGCGCGCGCCCAGCAGTCCGTCTTCTCCTGGGCCGGCCGGGTGGACACCGAAGTCCAGCTGACCATCAGCGGGAACAACGTCACCACCTCGAACATCGGCCGCAATGAGTCACGCGCCCGCACGGCCACCGTGCGCTCGGCGCTGCCCCGCGAGGACGGCCAGGTCTCGATCCAGACGGTCGAGGGACGCGGGAACGTCGACGTCATCCAGCAGCCGTCCGCGAACAACGGCTACACCGCCATCGTGCGGATCCGCGATCCCCAGTCCGGCTCGGCCGTCTATCGCCTCGACGGCACCTGGCAGTCGCTGGGCAATTCAGGGAACGGATACGGCCGCGGCCGAGGGAACGGAAACAACGGCAATGGCGTCGGCAACGGTAACGGCAACAACGGCAATGGCAACAACGGCAACGGCCGCGCCTACGGTCGTCGTCGCCAGAACCAGCAGTCCATGCAGTGGAGCGGCGATGTCGACGGCGACCTGCTGATCCGCTTCCGCCCCAACGGCATCAACTATCGCGCCCTCTCCGGCGGCGCGCCGCAGAACGTCCAGCCCTCCGGGACAGCGATTCCGCAAGGCGCCACGAACGTCACCCTCACGGTGAACGATGGGCGTGGCAGCGTCACGGTCACGCAGCAGCCGTCGGCACGCAACGGCTACACCACCGCCATTCGCGTCAGCGACCCGCAGGGCGGGTACGGCCACTACACCTTCACGGTGAACTGGCAGTAATCATCACGCCGCAATTCGACTTTCCGGAGGCATGGGCGTAACCTTCACGCGCCCATGCCTCCCGTCTCTCCCACCCGCATCCTGCTCGAATCCAGCTCGCACTGCCAGCTGCGATGCCCCTCGTGCCCCACGGCGACGGGCGCGATCGACGCCGCCATCGGCCGCGGCTTCCTCACCGCGCGCAACTTCGAGCACCTCCTCACGCACAATCCGCAGCTGCGCGAAGTGGAGCTCTCGAACTACGGCGAGATCCTCCTCAATCCCGAGCTGTCCGCCATCCTCGAAATCGCGCACCGCCGCGGCGTGATCGTGCGCGCGGACAATGGCGTGAACCTCAACAGCGCCCCCGAAGCGGCGCTCGAGGCGATCGTCCGCTTTGGATTGCGCAGCATGACCTGCTCCATCGATGGCGCGTCTCCGGAGACGTACGCGACCTATCGCGTGCGCGGCTCCTTCGATCGCGTCATCGCCAACGTGAAGCGGATCAACGCCCTCAAGGCGTTGCACGCGTCGCCGTATCCCGTGCTCCTCTGGCAGTTCGTGGTGTTCGGCCACAACGAGCACGAGCTGGGCGCCGCGCGTGCACGCGCGGCCGAGCTCGGGATGACGTTCCATCCCAAGCTGTCGTGGGACTCGAGCTTTTCCCCCGTGCGTGACCGCGCGCGCGTGACCGCAGAGCTGGGGGCCGCCACGCGCGAGGAGTTCCGCGACGCCAAGGGCACCACGTACATGTCGAAGATCTGCCACCAGCTCTGGGACTCGCCACAGGTCAACTGGGACGGGCGCATGCTCGGCTGCTGCCGGAATTTCTGGGGCGACTTCGGCGCGAACGCATTCGACGTCGGCGTGGCCGCGGCAGCGAACTCCGAGAAGATGCGGCACGCCCGCCGCATGCTCGTGGGCAAGGCGCCGGCGCGCGACGACATCCCGTGCTCCAGCTGCGAGATCTACCACGCGCGCGCCGAGTCCAGCGATTGGGTCGAGCGCCCCGCCACGTCCTTCCGCAAGCGCGCGCGGCTCGCGATGCGCACGCTCGGCCGCACGCTCGGCCGCACGCTGCTGGGCGTCAGCGGTGGACGAATGGGTCCGCGAACCGTGGCGCCGTGAGGAACGCGCTGTCGGTGAGCGAGCGCAGGTAGGCGACGATCGCGCCGCGCTCAGCCGCCGACAATCCCAGTCGCGCGGCCGCGCCTGGCCCCGCCTGCAGCCGCAAGTCGAGCGATGGGTTGTACCTCACGCCTGAGTCGTAGAACTCAACGACCTCGTCGAGAGTCCTGAATCGCCCGTCGTGCATGTACGGCGCGCGCACGGCCACATTGCGAAGCGAAGGCGCCTTGAACAGCCCATTGCCCGCGCCCGTGTCGGTGAGCACGGCGTCCAGCCCGTTATTCCTCGTGCGGTCGGTGATCACGGCGTTCGTGCGATGGCAGCGCACGCATCCGGCGGCGCTGAAGAGCTGCAGTCCCTGCTGCTCCGCCGCCGACAGCCGGCTCGGCACGAGGGTGGTTCCTCCCGCGAACGCCGAGTCGAATCGAGAGTCGCTGGACACCATGCTGCGCACGAATTGCGCGAGCGCGCGCGCCGTGCGGTCACTGGTCACCTCCGGCGTGCCGAACGCCGCCTGGAACAGCGCGGGATAGTACGACGTCGCCTGCAACTTCGCGCCGAGCGCCCCGAGCTCCATTCCCATTTCGGTGCGATCCTGGATCGGCGCCAGTACCTGCGCCTCGAGCGACGCGGCGCGCTCGTCCCAGAAGAAGCGCCCACCCTGGTAGAAGCGCGCGTTCGCGAGTCCCATTGCATGTCGCGCCGTGTGGCCGCCCTGGAAGCCGCGGCTGACGCGCGCCGTGTCGCTGAACCCGAAGCGCTGCTGGTGGCAGCTTGCGCACGAGACCGTGTTGTTGGCCGAGAGGCGCACGTCGTAGAAGAGGACGCGGCCGAGCGTGGCGCCAGCGTCGGTCACGGGGTTCGACGCAGGGGTGTTGTCGATGCCGACCACCGTGCCGGCGGTGGAGATGAGGAAATGCTGCGGCAGCGGGACGCGGGCATCCGAGTACCCCGCAAGCGTCGCCGGCAGTTGTGGCAAGGGCAGCTCGACCACAGGCGGATCGGCTGTGCGTACGCCATCCACGCCGCCGCCACACGCCGCCGCAAGCACGATCAGGGTGGCGAGCGACCGAATGGGGAATCTCAAGGCTCGTCGATCCGCATCAGGGACATGCCCGTGATGCTCGCCCCCAGGATCACGTAGGTGTACGCCTTGCCTGATTCGGGCGTCGCATGAAAGCGCATCCACTCGTCGGTGGGGCCGGGCGTGCCTGAGACGGCGAACTGGTTGGCGAGCACCACGTCGAAGGGCGATGCTGCACGCGCGACATAGGCTGACACCGACGGCATGTCGAAATAGCAGAGGTCGGGGATGCCGCTGATCGGCGCGCCTGCGGGCACCAGGTGCACGTTGTCGGTGTAGGTGGGCGAGTAGTAGTTGGCGGCCACGATCCGCACGAGCGCGGTGCCCGGCGGAATCGGGGGATGGCCATCGTCCACGGCCATCATGAAACCCTGGCTTGCGTCGCCCATCGCGTACACCGTGACGTGCCCGCCTGGCTGCACGACCGTGGCGATGGATTGAAGGGTCGGGTAGACCCCAGGTGCGAGGTTCGCCCCCCTGACGTCGAGCACTCCAGATCTCGCACTCACCACGCGAGACTCTCCCTGCGACAGGGACAGGGTCGCTCCGTCGGGCGTCACGAAGGTCACTGGCCCCTGGCTGTTCACGTTCACGTATCGGACGGTGGCCGGCAATCCAGACTGCACGGGGGCAATCGAAAAGCCGATTCCTGCCCTGGTGCCGAGAGCATGCGCGGTGAAGAAGACGCTCAGTTCCTTCTCCGCCGCTGACCTGGAAATTCGCACCACGCCCTGCGGGGAGATCGACGCAATGGTCGGGTCTGAACTCTCCCAGGTCACGCTGCCATCGACCGGCATCGGCGCGCCCTGCGCGTCCAGCGCGGTGACCTGGAGCTGGACGCTGTCACCATACGCAAGTTGACGAAAGGTGCGCGCGTCCGAAGTCGCCACATTCAGCGCCGGGAGTTGCACCACGATGGTCGCGGTGCTCGCCTCCATCGCCCCGCTTCGAGCCAGGATGTGAACTCCGCCCTCTCGCAGCGGAGTGACCAGGCCGGTGCTCGAGACGCGCGCGACACTCGAATCGGTGGACGACCACGCCAGCGGCGCGGTGAGCGGGGTTCCCGCGGCGCTGATCACGGAGGCCCTGAACTGCGCCGGCCGCCCGATGGTAAGCGGCGCCACGACGGAATCGATTGAGACACGCCCACGCTCTTCGACCACCGGCGCCGCGACTTCAGCTGCACCGCCGCAGGCCATGCTGAGCGCGAGGACGATCGCGCCACGCGTGATCCCCCGGAACGCACTCGTGCGATTGCGCGATGGCAGCATGTTCGAACCCTCCGCTTCAACATGCATCCGCCGGCGGAACGGCGCAAAGAGGACCTACCCCGCAGCCCCCACCATCACCTGGTTCCGCCCCGCCCGCTTGACCTCGTACAGCGCCTCGTCCGCGCGGCGCTGGATGTCCGCCAGCGAGCGGTCGGACACCAGCCACTCGGCCGCGCCGATGCTCACGGTCACCGCGAGCGTCGCACTCACGTCGGAGAAGTCCGCCGCCGCCACCGCGCTCCGCAGCCGTTCGGCCACCTCCGTGGCCGCCTGCGCACTCGCGCCCGGGAGGACCACGGTGAATTCCTCGCCGCCCACGCGCCCCACGTGATCGCCGGGGCGCAGCGCCACTCGGCACACCTCCGCCACGCGTCGCAGCACGACGTCACCCGCCTCGTGACCGAGCGTGTCGTTCACCTGCTTGAAGTGATCGATGTCGATCGCGAGCAGCGCGAACGGAGTTCCCCTCGCGTTGGCGGTGCGCCATTCGTCGGTCGCGAGCTGCAGGATCGCCCGGCGGTTCGGCACCTGGGTGAGCTCGTCCACCATCGCGAGCGTGCGCAGCCGCCGCGCGGCCACCACCTGGCGAAACATGAACACGCCGAGCGCCGCAATGATGATCCCGGCGAGCGCGATCACCGCCAGCTGCAGCCGCCGCACGCGCGCCACGCCGTCGAGCGCGCGCTGGCGAAGCGCACCCTCCCGCACGAGCGCGCGATTCTCCGCGTCCTTCTTCTGCGACTGGAACTCCATCCGCAGCCGCGCCGACTGCTCCTCGCGCGCCTCCGTCTCGAGCGCCGACTGCAGCGTGCGCTGCTCCTCTCCGGCGACGTAGGCATCGCGCCACCTGCCGGCGTCGGCGTAGGCCAGCGCGCGCTCCTCGTGCACCTTCTCCAGGAATCGACGGTTGCCCGCCTTCGTGTAGTACGCGAGCGCCAGCTCGAGCTCCGCGATCGCCTCGGGCGTGCGCTTCAGCATCCGCAACGCCACGCCGCGTGACAGCCGCGCGCTCGCGACGCCACTCGTGTCGCGCAGGCGCTGCTGGATGGCGAGCACCTCATCGAGCTCGCGCAGGGCGTCGGCGGGGCGCCCGAGCTTGTAGAGGACGATGCCCACCGCACGGCGGTCGGTGGCCACTTCGCCCGCGTCCCCCCGTCGCACGTCGAGCGCCAGCCCCCGGCGATACTCGACGAGTGCGTCGTCCAGGCGATGCATGCGCTCCAGCGTGGCGCCGATGTTGAAGTGTCCCGTCGCCTGCTCGCGCACCTTGCCCGCTGCCTCATTGGAGGCGAGCAGCTGGCGATAGTACTCGAGGGCGAGGTCGTACTGCGCCATGCGAGGGTCGGCATAGAGGTTCGCCATGGCGTTCAGCGCGTAGCGCACCTTCTCCGGCTTGCCCAGCGACTGGTACAGCTTGTACGACTCCCCGAGGTCCTCCACCGACCGATGAAAGTCGCCGCGCTCATTGCTGATCTCGCCGCGCAGCACCAGGGCGTCGGGCAGCAGGTCGCGGAGCTTGAGTCGCCGGGCCTCCGTCACTCCCCACTCGTAGTCGTCGAGCGCGCCGAGCTGGTCCCCGGCCTGTTCGCGCGAGTACCCACGACAGACCCGCAACCGCGCGACGCCGGCTGCGTCGCCGGCACGCTCGGCGTCGGCCACGCCCTGCGCGGCATACGACGCGAGCGATTCGGGGCGCACCTCCAGCGACGTCCAGCAGCGGATCTCGAGCGCCTTCATGCGCGTGGCCTGGAGGGCGCGATCGCCGAGGGCGGGGAGGGCGCGCTGCACGAGCGCGAGCGCGTCGGCTGCATGCGAGGCCTGCAGCGAGTCGGCACGGGCCACCATCGCGGCCGCCGACGAGTCGGCGGGCTGCTGGGCGTGGGCTGTGCCGGCGAGGCACAGCACGAGGAGGGAGGGAATTGACATGCTCGAACGTCGACGGAAGTCCACCGTGGGTGACGCCGGCACGCGCGGGTGCGTCACGCTGCGAGCACGAAGTCGCGCACGGGGCCACGAACGCTGAACAAATGTTTGTTGACAGCAAACACAGCAGTCCTAATTTCGCCTCAACCCTCCCTGTGCTAACAACTTCCGAACCTCCCCCAGGCCTCTTCGCGTGCCCGCTCGGCGTCAATTCATCCAGCGCTCGCTAGCGCTCGCCTGCTTCATTAGCCTTGGCGCCGCCACCGCCGGCGCGCAGTGCCCCGACGGCTCGCCCCCACCGTGCCGATCCGCTCGGCCCATCACCGCCGCCGCGAGGCAGATCAACCCCGCGCTCAACCCGCGTGAGTGGATCGTGGTCCCCTTCGGCAACGCCATGCGCGCGCCGGAACTCGAGTGGCTGCGCGACGCATCCGTCAACCTGCTCTCCCTCGACATCGGCCGCTGGACAGACGTGCACGTGGTGCCAGACAAGCGGGTGGGCGACCTCGTGCGCGAGCTGCCCGCGTCACGCTCCGCCGTTGCGCTCACACTGAGCGACGGACTCGCGATCGCGAAGCGCGCCGGCGCCGGCATGCTGGTGATGGGCGACTTCTTCCGCATCGGCAAGGGCGCGCGCCTCGTCGCGAACGTCTTCGACGTGAAGACCGGCAACAAGTTGCGCTCCGTGGTGCAGCAGGCCACCGAGCAGGATTCACTGCTCACCGCGTTCACTCCGCTCGCGCGCGGCGTGCTTGCCGTGCCGCCCCCCGCTGACGCACGCATCGGCGACCTCGGCACTTCGAACCTCGACGCCTACCAGGCGTACCTGCGCGGCGTGAAGGCGCTGCAGCGCGTGAACATTCCCGTGGCCCGCGCCGAGTTGCAGCACGCGCTGGCACTCGACTCCACCTTCGCGCTCGCGCACATGGCGATGGCGAACGTGCTCGGGTGGGGAGAGGCGGACATCACCGGCTCGGCGTCGCTGGCGCATGCACTGGCGGCGTCCCGGCTCGGAGCGCACCTGCCCCCGCGCGAGCGAGCGCTGATCGAGGGCGAGCTCGGGATGGCGCAGGCCGACTACCCGCGTGCCTGCGCGGCCTACCTGCCGCTGGTGCGCGCCGACTCCAACGACATCTCCGCGCTGCTCGGCGCCTCCGAGTGCTCCTACCACGACAAGAGCGTGGTGCGCGACGCGAGCGGCGTGCACTTCACCACCAGCTGGAACTCGGTGCTTCGGCTGCTGACGCGCGTGCTCGAGCTCGATCCCAGCTATTACGTGGGATTCGAGCACATCTTCGACGTCCTCAGCGCCCCCACCAGGCAAGGCTGCATGAAGGTGACTCCCGCATCGGTCTGCGACTCCTGGCCAGGAGTCCTGATGCGGGCGGGCGACAGCATCGTGACGACGCCCACCTTGTTCCGCAGCCCGGAATACCTGCGACAGCAGGACAGCGCCGCCATCGTCAAGCCCTTCCTGGTCAACTATGCGCAGGCGACGCGCATCGCCTCGAACTGGCTTGCCGCCGACACGAGCTCCACGCTGGCGCACCTCGCCCTCGCGCGCGCGCTGCGACTTGTCGGAAACCTGGAAGGGGCGCGCACGCAACTGATGCGCGTGGCTCCCACGGCCGTTCCGGAAAATGCCGACCTGCTGCGGACGCGCATTGATCTCGCGATCAAGCTCGGGAAGGGCGCAGAGGCCCGCGCCCTCTTCGACTCACTCGTGAAGGCCGTGCCGGATGCGCCCTCGATCCTGACGTTCCGTGGCAGCTTCGACATGATCTTCGGCCGCCTCGGGCGCGTCGAACGGGGGATCGCGGTCTCCGCCGGTGCGAAGAGCCCACAGGCGCTGGCGTACTACAGCGAAGTGCCCCGCATGATGATGGGCATTCCACGGCCGGCATTCCCGGTCGCCGAGCTGGCGTTCGCTGCGACATCGGACAGCGCGTGCAGCGACAACTGCCGGCTGCTTCGCTTCGCGCCGAGCTGGTACTACGGGCTGCGCACGCCTCGCAGCGCGTGGCCTGCGTTCCCCGATGGCGCCATGCCCGACGCGCGGTACGCCCTCGCGCGTGCCCTGGCGCGCGGTGACACGGCGGGTGCGCGCACGGCAGTTGCGACGGTCGAGACGCGCGCACATCGCCTGCTGCAGCTCGGCACCACGGAGAATGGCTATTCGTTCACGGTGGCCGAGGGCTACCTCTCGCTCCGCGACTCCGTGGCGGCGCTGCGTGCCATTCGGTTCTTCGTGGACTCCGGCATCCCGGCCATGTCGCCGGTCAACTCCAACGTCAGCATCGCCGAGCCGAAGCTCGTCATCACCATGGCCGGCAGCGTCACCTGGCCGCGCGCGATGCTCCTGCGCGCCGACCTCGCGTCGGCCATGGGCTATCCCGCCGAGGCGCGCACCTGGTACGCGCGCGTCCTCGACCTCTGGGCCGACGCCGATCCTGAACTCCAGCCCACGCTCGCGCGCGTGCGAACCGCCCTCGCCGCACTGCCCGCGCAGTGAGCGACACCACCGAACTCGCCGCGCAACTCGGCGCGGCGCTCGGGGACGGCTACGAAGTGCAGCGCGCGCTGGGCGAGGGTGGGTTCGCGGTCGTGTTCCTCGTGCGGGACCTGAGCCTCAAGCGCGACCTGGCCGTGAAGGTGCTCTCGCCGGACATGATCAGCTCGAGGTCGGTGCTCGAGCGCTTCCGTCGCGAGGCCGAGACCGTGGCGCAGCTGTCGCACCCGAACATCGTGCCGCTCCACTTCATCGGGCAGCAGGGCGACCTGCTCTACCTGGCGATGCAGTGCGTGGATGGCGGCTCGATCGGCGATCGCGCGAAGGCCGAGGGCCAGCTGCCGGTGCAGGACGTCACCCGCGTGATCTCCGAGGTGGCTGCTGCGCTCGCGCATGCGCACAAGCGTGGGGTGATCCACCGCGACATCAAGCCTGCGAACGTGCTCGTGGACGCCGAGAGCGGGCGTTGCCTGGTGACGGACTTCGGCATCGCGCGCGTGGAAGCGGCGGCGCAGCTCACGGCGACGGGCATGATGCTCGGCACCCCCGCGTACCTGTCGCCGGAGCAGGTGACGGGTGAGCAGGCCGACCATCGGGTGGACATCTTCGCGCTCGGCGTGATGGCGTACGAGCTGCTGGCGGGTCGCGTCCCGTTCGACGGCGCGACGCCGATGGCGGCGATGATGAAGCGGCTTGCTGGTCCGCCGGAGCCGCTGGCGACCATTCGCGCGGACGTGCCCGCGCAGCTCGACGCGGTGATCGCGCGCTGCCTCGCGGCGGATCCCGCTGAGCGGTTCCAGTCGGCGAACGACGTGATTCGCGCGCTCGGCGGGGAAGCGGTGACCACCGGCACGCGGTCCACGATGAGTGCGCCGGTCGCGCGGCGACCGGAGCGTCGGGTTGCGATGCTCATCGGCCTGGCGGCAGTCGTGGTGCTCGCACTCGGCGCAGCGTTTTACGCAGTGGAGCGCGCGCCGAAGAAGGGAGCAGTGGAGCAGGCCGGGAGCGCCGCCGCGATCGTCGCACCCTTCATTGCGATTGGCGGGGGATCGTACGTGATGGGCAGCAATCGTGGGCCGGCGATCGCGAAGCCGCAGCACGTCGTGATGGTGAAGCCGTTCCAGATCGAGCGCACCGAGGTGACGGTGGGGGCGTATGCGGCATACGTCGCCGACAGGCGGGTGCCAGCGCCCTGGGAGGGAACCGCGCCGGACTCAAGGCTTCCGGTTACGCGCGTGACGTGGGCCGAGGCGGATCGATACTGCGGATGGAAATACCCGCGGGGGGGACGACTCCCCACCGAGGAGGAATGGGAAGCCGCGGCGCGGGGCGCCGAGGCGCGTGACTACCCGTACGGAAGTGAGCTCGACGACTCGAGGACGAACACGGCGTCGGCGCGTCGTTCAGCGCCCGCGCCCGTCGGCAGCTTCCGTCGCGGTGACACGCCCGAGGGACTCGAGGACATGAGCGGCAACGTGTGGGAGTGGACCAGCACGCCCATGCACGCCTACCCCGGCGCGCCACCGCTTGCCGATTCGCTTTCGCGCTATCGCGTGATTCGCGGTGGCGCCTTCGACACGAGCGACTCACTGGCAACGACCTGGATGCGCGGGTACCTCAGCAAGTCCGCGCGCCCCGCCGACTTGCCGAACACGGGGTTTCGATGCGTTACGGGCTAGCGTGCCGGCTGGCCCTTCCCGCGTGCCTTGCGCTGCTGGCGCGGTCGATCGGGGCACAGTGCCCCGACGGCTCCCCGCCGCCATGCAAGGGCGCGATCAACCGGCCCGCTGCCGAGCACCGCGCGAATCCGCCGCTGAACGAGCGCGCCTGGATCGTGGTGCCCTTCGGCAACGCGATGCGCGCGACCGACCTCGAGTGGCTGCGTGATGCGAGCGTCAACCTGCTCTCGCTGGACCTCAGCCGCTGGACGGATATCTCGGTGGTGGACGACAAGCGCGTCACCGACCTGGTGCGCACACTGCCGACAGCGCGGGCCGCGCAGTCGCTCTCGCTGGAGGATGGGCTGGCGCTCGCGCGCCGCGCCGGCGCGGGGATGCTCGTGATGGGCGACTTCTTCAAGGTGGGGAAGGGCGCCCGGCTCGTGGCCAACGTGTTCAACGTCCGGAGCGGTGCGCGCCTTCGCTCGATCACGCAGCAGGCGCTCGATGCGGACTCGCTACTCGCCGCGTTCGGCCCGCTCGCGCGCGGCGTGCTCGCGGTCCCGCCACCTGGCGATGCAAGCGTGGGGGCGATCGGCACCACGAGCGTGGATGCGTACCAGGAGTACCTGCAGGGGGTGACGGCGTTCAACCAGTTCGAGCTGGGGGGCGCCAAGGCACACTTCCGGAACGCCCTGAAGCTCGACTCCACATTCGCCCTCGCGCACTACAAGCTCTCCGTCGCCATTCACTGGGACGTCGACTCCGCCGACACCACCGAACGGGTCCACGCTCTTGCAGCGGCGAGGCTGGGAGGCACCCTGCCTCCCCGCGAGCGCGCGCTGATTCGCGCCCGCGTGGCGAGCGCCACCGGGGACTACGAGCGAGCCTGCGCCACGCTGCGCTCGCTCGTCGAGCGCGATTCGTCCGATGTCGAGGCCACCTATGGGGTGGGGGAGTGCGAGTACCACGCGGCGTTCCTGGTTCCCGAGGCCATCGACGCCATTCGCGGGCGGATGCGCGGCAACTGGAACCTTGCCATCGCCGCCTTCCGGCGCGTGCTGCAACTCGATCCGTCGTATCACCCCGCCTTCGAGCATGTTCTCGACATGCTCGGCAGCCAGGTCATCACGATGTGCCCGCCCCCGGCACCGACGGGATGCGGGAACGATCCCACTGTGTTCAGCGCGTGGGTCATTCGCGAGGCAGATTCCCTCGTGGTCGTACCGGTACGCGGCACCGTCGCCGTGAAGGATGTCTGGCGTGAGCGACAGATCGCCACGCGCTCAGGCCGTCGCAATCTCGAGGTCGCGCGCCGGATCGCACAGGAGTGGAGCGAGGCGGCGCCCACGGAGGCGCGCGCGCACCTCAATCTTGCCATCGTGCAAATGCTGCTTGGCGAGGTGGAATCGGCGTACCACGAACTGCTGGCGATCGGCGCGACGGCTGACCGCTACTCTCGACAGTCCTCGTTACGGCGCCGCGTCGAGGCCACCATCCTCCTCGGCCGTGCAGGGCAGGCACGCGCCGCGCTCGATACGCTCTGGCGGCTGATGGGTGCCTCGATGGCCAGGGAGCGCACGCTTGGCCAGTATTACGCGACGCTCGGACAGCTGAAGCCCATCGAGGCATCGCTGCGGAGGCGCGCCGTTGACGAGGGGTGGGCGCCGGAGAAGCTGCAGTACTGGCTCGATGCACCGCGCTTCATGCTCGGCAGGGCGGTGGATTCACTGTCGCGCAAGGAGCGCGCGTACTGGGCAGTGGTGGCTGGCGACACTGCCTGTCCGGCGGGTCGCCCACGCTGCCGCGCCACGCAGCTCTGGCCATCACTGGCGTACGCAGCACGCGCCCCTCGGGCCTGGTGGCCGCCCGGCACCGTGAAGGCATCCGGATTTCGCTTCTTCGTCGCGTGGGAGCTGGTGGCGGACACATCGTTGCTGCACGCTACCCGGCGGATGCTGGACTCGGTGAGCACGGCGAAGCTCGCGTCGGACCTCGACGACCAGGGGATGCGCGTACAGGTGGTGGAGGCCGACCTGGCCATGCGCGATAGCGCGGCCGCGCTCCGGGACACCCGCATTTTCGTCGACTGGCTGCTCCCGTCGCTCACCCGGATGAGCACCACACTGGACGACGAGTGGAGTTTCCTGCTCATTCCGCGCATGCAGCTGCTGCGGGCGGACCTCGCGTTGGCGCTGGGCTATCGCGACGAGGCGCGCACATGGTACGCGCGCGTGCTCGACCTGTGGGCGACCGCCGACCCTGAGTTCCAGCCGACGGTCGCGAGGATTCGGGCGGCCCTGGCCGCGCTCACTCCGCCGTAGTCGGGTCGATCACGGTCTTGATCTCGGAGACCCTGTCCGCCGGAAACCCGCCCTGCCGCGCATGCTCGCGCACCATCTCCTCGTTCGGCGCGCGGTAGATGCAGTGGATCTGGTCGCCGGTCACGTAACTCTGCACCCACTGGATCTGCGGGCCCATCGAGTTCAGCACGCCGCACGACTTCTGCGAGATCGCCTTCAGGTCGGCGGGCGAGAGGTTGCCCGCGCCGGGGATGTTGCGCTCGATCAGGTACTGAGGCATGACGTCACTCTGGAAAAGTGGTTGGCCTGAACCATCCCACATTTCAGCGCTTCCCGCCAGAGTCGCGCAGGGCCTGGAGGATGGCCGGATGCGCCGGATGCGGCTCGTTGAGCTGCGACCACTGCGCACAGTCGAGCACGTTGCCCCCATGCATGTTCACCGTGTCCGTGCGCGCACCGCGCGCGAGCAGGAGCCTGACCGACTCGAGCTCACCCCGGTTGGCGGCCCAGTGCAGCGCATCCATCCCGGTTGCCGAACCGCCGTTGGGTGGCACACCGCGATCGAGGAGCGCCTGCATCACGGGCAGGCTGCCGAGCCACGCCGCGGTCGTGAGTGTCTCGGCGAGCAACTCTCGCCTGCCGTCGAAGCGTCCTTCTTCCAGCCATGCCAGCACCTGGCTGCGTGACCCGTTGCGCTCCTGGAACAGGGGAGTGAGCGCGGTGCAATCGCCGTGGAGGATCGCCTCGGTGGCGCGCTCGAACGTCCATTCGCCGGACGAAGCGCGCGCGGCGAGGCCCCCGACGCGAATGGTCACAGAGAGCTGTCCCACGTGACGCATGGCGTGCTCGGCGCCATGCACCAGGCAGCCAATCACCGTCGAGGGCAGCTGCGCGCGGCCCACGCCGCGAAAGTCGCCCAAGGTTGCGACGTCGATGGATCGCAGCTCCTCCACGGCGTCGCGCACGCGAGCCTGCAATGCGTCGAGAATTTCCGTTGCGCCCCCAATGGAAAGCAGCTGTCCCTCGGCGCGCAGCGACGCGAACTGCGCCTCGTTCAGCGACTCACCACGCGCATAGGTGAACAGCCGGTCGATCACGCCGGTCATGTGCCGCACGTGAAAGGCCGCCGAGGCGATGCCCGCCGGACGCGCGTTCCACTGATCGTCGGTGAGCGACTCGGTCAGCTCGGCAACCGACTCGCCCACCTGCAGGAGGATGTGCGCCACCGGCTGGAGCAGGGCCGGGACGCCCTCCACCGGCCCACGCTGCCACCATTCCGTGTTCGCCATGCTGCAATCTGGCGAATCGCCGCAGCTACCGCGACGTAAGGTGTCGCGACCGGCGGGCGAACACTCCCGCGAGGGCGATCAGCAACGCGGGCAGCCCAACCCATCCTGCCTCGTTCGCCAGGACCGACAGTCCTCGCGCGGTGAAGAATGGGCGAATGCCGATCGGCGAGACCTCGATCGGCCGCCAGGGCCCGAAGTAGCGGGCGTTGTCGAACGGGGCGAGCAGGGCGACACCAAGCCCACCAGACGTCATCGTGTCGAGCAGGCCGTGCGACGCCATGGCCAGCGCGAGGTAGGCCGCGAAGGCGATGCGCTGGCTGGCGTCGGGCATCCGACCGCGGCAGGCGAATGCGACCACCGCGCCAGCAGCAACCGCGACGAGCAGGGAATGCGTCAGTCCGCGATGGCCGAGAAGGTCGCCATACGCGATGCCAAACCGGAAGCCGATGACGTCGAGATCAGGGATGACGGCGACGGCCGCGCCAATGAGCCAGGCACGCTTCGGCGCGTTCTCGACCTGGAACCATGGCCACAACGCCGCGCCCATGGCAGCGTGCGCGAAGGCGGAAGCCATCTCAGGCCACGGCACTCTCTCCGCGCGCCCGATTCCGCCACATGTACGCGAGCACCACGATCGGGAAGCCGATCCCGAGCAGCGTCGAGGCCCCGGACATCAGGGGCATCGCCACCGTCATGAACGCGAACACCGCAAGGCAGGTGATCGCCGACGCACGGAGAAAGCTCGCCGCACGCTCGGAGCGCCGGAGCACGGCCACGCCCGCCGAGAAGAGCAGCAGTCCCGCGACGACGCCCATGGTGCCGCCCATCAATGCGTATCCATCGTGGTTCACCGACCCGAAATACACTTCCTGCGAGGCATTCACCGCTTCAATCGCGCCGATCATGATCGCAAGGATTGCCATGGTCATCATGGTGCCGTTCCCCAGGTGAGCGTGAGTCCTTCTCCCTCGCACGAATGCCTCGAGCTGCAACGCGGGCGCGCTGCGTGCGACGTCGCGCAGCTGGCCGGCCCAGAAGCGCACCCCCCGCACGCGCGACTCGCGGTGGAGGTCCAGGAAGAGCAGCGCCATCTCGCGCCCGTACCGCGCGCGAAAATCCGGCGGGTAGGCGCGCAGCATCAACCGATAGGCCCGCTCTGCGCCACTCATGCGGGCTCCAGGCCGATGAGCTTCCTGCGGCGCGCCGAGCGCACGAGCGTCTCGAGGCGCCGGGCCTCGGCGCGCACGACCGTGAGGCCGAACTTCGTGAGGCGGTAGTAGCGCCGGCGCTCGTCCCCAAGCTCGGGATCGGGACGTTCCATGCCTTCGTCGACCAGTCCGGCGTCGAGCAGGCGCTTGAGGGTGCCGTAGAGCGTGCCGGGCCCGAGCTTCACCGTGCCGTCGCCGTGCTCGGCGACGTCTCGCATGATTGCGTATCCATGTCGCTCACCGTCCACGAGCGCCATGAGCACCTGGAAGGTGGCCGGCGTGAGTGGAAGCTGTTCGCCTGCGTCGCGCAGCGGCTTGACCATGTGGAGCCCCCGGTATATCGGCTGCGGATATAATATATCGGCTGCGGATATAATATATCGGCTGCTGATATAGTACAAGGGTTACGGCGGGGCGGCGCGCTCCATTGAAAGGGAACTGTACGATTCCCGGCCGGCTTCGGCGCCAGTCCTGTTGCGCGCGAGGGCTGAGCCGTATTCTGGCAGGATGATCCCAACCCTCCGCTTTCCTCGCCTCGCCGCGCTGGCGGCCGCCTGTCTCTCGCTGCCGGCCATCGCCGGCGCGCAGGTGCCGACGCCCGCGACCTCCGCGCCCGCGCCAGCGCCCGTGACGCCCGCTCCCGCGACGCCCGCTGCCCCGATCAACGCCGACTCGGCGGCCGTCGCCGCCATGCGCTGGCGCAACATCGGACCCGCCAACTTCGGCGGTCGCGTCTCCGACGTGGTCGGCATCCCGAGCCCCTCGAAGACGTTCTACGTTGCGAGCGCCGCGGGGGGCATCTGGAAGACGACGAACGCCGGCACGAGCTTCCGGCCGATCTTCGACAACCAGCGCGTGGTCGCCATGGGCATGCTTGCCATCGCACCCTCGGATACGCAGCAGGTGTGGGCCGGCACCGGCGAGCCCAATTCGCGCAACACGATCGAGCCGGGCAACGGGATCTACAAGAGCAGCGACGGCGGCACCTCGTGGAAGCTGATGGGCCTCGAGAAGTCGCAACACATCGGGCGCATCGTGGTGCACCCCACCAACCCCAACATCGTCTACGTCGCGGCGCTCGGCGCCGCCTGGAAGGCGAACCCGGAGCGCGGCCTCTACAAGACCACCGACGGCGGCGCCACCTGGAAGCTCTCGAAGTTCATCGACGACTCCACGGGCTTCGTGGATGTCGCGATGGATCCGTCGAATCCCGAAGTGCTCTACGCCTCGGCGTACCAGCGGCTGCGCGGCCCGTACTTCCTCAAGTCCGGCGGCAAGGGCTCGGGACTCTGGAAGACGACGGACGGCGGCACCACATGGGCGCAGGTCACCGGCGGCGGATTCCCGGAAACGATGAAGGGACGCATCGGGCTCGCGATCGCGCGCTCGAACCCGAACATCGTGTATGCGCTGGTCGAGGCGGACACGCTCGCGAATGCGAAGCCCGTGAAGGGCGTGAAGGCGCAGGCCACGAAGAGCGGCCTCTATCGGTCCGACGACGCGGGCAAGAGCTGGAAGTTCATGAACGACCAGGACACGCGCCCCTTCTACTACTCGCAGGTGCGCGTCGACCCGAAGAACGCCGACCGCGTCTACTGGTCCTCCACGCCGGTCCTCTTCTCCGACGATGGCGGCAAGACCGCCCGCACCGCGACGCAGGGCATCCACGTGGACCATCACGCGATGTGGATCGACCCGAACGACGCGGAGCACATCATCGTGGGCGACGACGGCGGCGTCTCGCAGTCGTGGGACCGCGGCGGCAACTATCAGTTCCTCAACACGCTGCCCATCGGCCAGTTCTATGCGGTGAGCTTCGACTACGCGGTGCCGTACAACATCTGCGGCGGCGCGCAGGACAACGGCACCTGGTGCGGGCCGAGCCGACGCAAGAATGGCGGCGTGCCGAATTCGTACTGGTTCACCTACTCGGGCGGCGACGGCTTCTGGACGGCGCAGGACCCGATGGATCCCAAGGTGATCTACGGCGAGTCGCAGGGTGGCTTCATGAGCCGCTGGAACATCGGCACGGGCGACATCCAGTTCCTGCAGACGCCCGGGTATCGCCAGCGCTACCGGCAGTGGGAGGACTCGATCGTGGTCGCGCGCGGCGACACCACCACCGCGCAAACCAAGGAGCTCAAGGCGCGACTGGCCGACCTCCGCGGCAGGCAGAAGGCTGACTCTCTCTCGTTCTCGCTCCGCTTCAACTGGGAGACGCCCTACTTCCTCTCGCCGCACAACAGCTCGGTGTTCTACGCCGCGGGCAATCGCGTGCTCAAGAGCACGAAGCGCGGCGACGACCTCTATCCGATCTCGCCCGACCTCTCGAGGCAGAACGCGACCAAGATCGACATCAGCACCAAGACCACGGGCGGCATCACGCTCGACGCGACGGGCGCCGAGACGTACGGCACGGTGGTGGCGCTGGCGGAGTCGTACGTGAAGCCGGGGATCCTCTACGCTGGCACCGACGACGGGAATGTCTGGTACACGATGAACGACGGCGCGCAGTGGATGCAGGTGGCGCAGTCGAAGTTCGGCGGGCTGCCGAACGAGGTCTACGTGAGCCGGGTCGAGCCCTCGCACTTCGACACGCTCACCTGGTACGTGTCGTTCGACAACCATCGCAACAACGACTTCACGCCGTACGTGTACGCCACCACGGACGGCGGCCGCACCTTCAACTCGATCGCGGCCACGCTGCCCACTGGCGGGCCGGATTTCGTGCGCGTGATTCGCGAAGACCCGTTCAACCGCGACCTGCTCTTCGCGGGCACCTCGGTCGGCGTGTATGCGTCGCTCGATCGCGGCAGGCACTGGCAGAAGTTCATGACGGGCATGCCCACTGTACCGGTGTTCGACCTCAAGGTTCACCCGCGCGACCACGACCTGATCGCGGCCACGCACGGCCGCAACTTCTTCATCGTGAACGTGGCGGCGCTCGAGAACTTCGCGGGCAAGACGCTCGCTGGCCCCACGCTCTTCGCGCCGACCAAGGCGTACACCTTTGGCGAGGCGCCCACGCTCGGGATTTCGGCGAACGGCTCAGGGCAGCAGTCGTACACCGCGCCGGGCGCGCCGTACGGCGCGGAGCTCTACTACTACCTGCCGCCAGGCACGCCGACCAAGGACGTGAAGCTTCGCGTCTTCGACGCGTTCGGCGACACGCTCGCGACGATCAGCGGCGGGATCAGCACGGGCATCCAGCGAGTCATCTGGCCCTTCCGAGCCACCAAGCCGCGTCGTGACCTGCCGCCACTGACGCCGAGTGAGTTCCGCGACAGCGTCCAGTACTACACGCTCACTGCGCGCGCGCTCGACTCGGTGGCCAAGGCAGGGTGGGACACGACCTTCGTGCGGAAGTCGCGCGAGATGCTCATCAGCCCGATCCTCGTGAACGTCAACATCAACTGTGGCGGACAGGTGGTCGCCAGCCCGGACGCGAAGCCCTCGCGCCCGGCCGAGGGCGGCCTGGTGCGCTCGGGGAACAGCTGCACGATCGACGTGGGCGGCAGCACGCTCGATTGCGACAAGTGGATGGAGCTGCAGCGAGTGATCAACCCGCAGGCGAGCATCACGCCGGGCTCGTGCGTCTCCAGCATCGGGTTCTCGCGATCGACGAACAACAACTTCGAGGCGACGCCGGGGGATTACCTGGTGACGCTCACGGTTGGGGACAAGGTGTACCGCCAGGTGTTGCGAGTGGAGCGAGCGGGGATCGGGGAGGTGCGGTTGCCCTGATTTCGGTCGGCTGTCACTGAAACAACCAAACTGCAACGGCCTTGAGCCACGGGTTGCACTGAGCCGCTGCGCGGCTGACACTGGCCACTATTCGCAGTGTTGCGCTTGCGCAGCAGGCGCCCGTGAAACCCGTGGCTCAAGTCAGTTGCTGTTGAGGCAGTTTCAGGGTCAGCCGCGGTCCGCCTGCTCGATCCTGGCCTTCGCCAGGTTCCAGTCGATGTTTGGCGCCACGCTCGTGTCGTCCATCGCCAGGCTCGCCTCCGCACGCTCGATTACCGGCCCGCCAAGCTCACTTGGCAGCGCACGCCCGAACGCGAGCTCTGCACGGCGGCACAGCCGTTCCTCCCGCGCCCGATTCTCCTCGCTGCTGCTCCCGCCTACGCGCGCGCGAAATCCAGCGACCCGTGCGTGCACTCCCTCATGCAGTATCGAGGATGCGACCACGGCAGCGGAGATGTCACGCCTGGCCAGGAAGGTGAGCTCGGTCAGGCAGCTACGCGTGTCCGGGAAGTACGCCCCCCGGCACGGGTAGCGCACGATCCAGAACTGCAGCAGGTCCCGCCGCAGGTGCCGCATCCTCCTCGGCTCCAACTCCTCCAGCAGCGCCAGCGCCTCATCAAGGCGGGCCAAAACCGCGCTCGTCTCGATGTCGGGTCGCGAGTTCTCCACCACCACCCGGAAGCCGCGCACCTCGTGCACGTCGCAGGAACCCTGCGCGAGCCATCTGCCGATCCTGGTACGGAGAGTCGTGACGAGCGAGAACATTCCTCAACCTAGCGCTGGATGCGGCCCTCGACCCGGGCCGGAGCGAATACCGTGACCCGCGACCCACGTGCCAGGAATGCCGAAGTCGGACCGCGCGCGATGACGTCGGCGAACGCCGCTCCATAGAGCGTCGCGGCGTTTCCGGTCACCTCCGATGCGTCCAGCTGCCAGGTGGTCCATCGGGGGTGATCCACCCGATACTCCACGGTGCCCCCATCGCGCTGGCGAGTGTAGCCCCAGTAATGCTCCGTGATGAACGACTCCTCGGAGCCCGTCGGCGGAACGACTCCCGCTCCACCCGGAGTGCCGCGCATGCCCGACCACCCCGATGCGAGCTTCCACTCATAGTGCACGGAGCCTGGCGCGCCACTCACGCCCGGCTCGCCTGTCGAGTGTCGCATTGGAAGTGAAAGGTAGGGTTCGTTATACGCGGCCCGCGCGACCGCTGCGATGGCGGCTCGCGGCACCAGCTCCCTGATGAACGTGACGCCTCGTCGCAGTTCCCCAGCCGCCTCGCGCCGAACATAGAAGCGGAGATTGACCTCCTCGAACGTGCGATGTCCGGGGATCGGCACGCCCAGCACGCGCGTGTCGGCGAACAGGAATCCCACGAGGCTCACGTAGGTTCGGCCGCGCCACGCATCCAGCTCGGTACCCATCGGGACGAACGGCTCCAGCAGCCCAGGCTCGACCAGGTAGTTGAGCATGAGCAGGTTGCGCCATTCAGCCGTCAAAAAGGGGAGGGGCATGGCCTCAATCCATCCTACCGCACCCGCACCCCATCCACCCGAAACGCAAACGGTCCCGCGGCGGGCCCGCCGCCGAAGATGATCGCCATGACATCATGCCCATCAATGCCCCTGAAATCCGAGAAGGGGAAGACGTACTCCTTCCACTCGGCCCCCGCCACGAACTGGAGCGTGAGCGGCGCATAGCCCTTGCCCTGCGAGAAGATGAAGATGCGATACGTCTTCCCATCACCCTTCGTCCAGAATCGCACTTCCGTCTTCGACGACAGGTTCACCGGCTGGAACATCTGCGCGCCCGGGGTGAACATCGCACCTGCCCACGCCTGGGCGAACGCACCGGAGATCATTCCGCTGATCTCCAGCGACTTCGCGCTGCCCTCCGCGCCGCCATCCACCACGGCGAACGCGCCCGTGGACTTCCCACCGGCGATCGCGTCGGTCGACACGCTCCAGCCGCTGCCGAAGCGCGTAGTCGGCTTGCCATCATCGAAGTCGCTGATGTCGCCCGAGCCCACGTCAAGCACGGCAAGCTTCGCCGCTGGCTTCGCATTCTCCGCTGCGATCGCCTTGGAGAACGCCGCGCGATCGAGCTCGACGCCATCCTTCCAGACGCCCACGATGCTTCGCGTCGCCGTGATGTCGACGGTCGGGTCGCCCTCCACGAGCAGCACGTCTGCCCGCAACCCGGCCGCGACGCGGCCGCGATCCACCAGGTGAAATGCCTTCGCGGGAACGCTCGTGGCCGAGGCCAGCGCTTCCACGGGAGTCAGGCCGGCAACGACCAGCAACTCGAGCTCGCGATGCAGCGCAGAGCCATGCGCCGTGCCGGGATTGCCGGCGTCGGTGCCCGCCAGTATGGGGACCTTCGCCTTCCGCAGTTGCTGCACGGCCATCTCGGCGAATCCATAGTTCGTGGAGGGCAGGCTCGCCCGCTTCGGGAACGATTGCTTGAGCGACGTGATATCCGGTGTCGAGAGGTACGGCATCATGCGCTGGTCGCTCGTGAGCGCCGAGGCGCCCGCGAAACCGGTGACACTCTGCAGCACGGTGAGCGTGGGGATCACGAATGCCTTGTGTGCGGCCAGGTAGCGACCGAACCCGGCATCCGGCGGGACGTCCACGAACAGGTGCGCCAGCCCATCGGCGCCCGCGGCGATCGCCTGGCGCGCGCCGGCCAGGTCGCCGATGTGAAAGATGGCGAGCTTGTGTCGCTTGTGCGCCGCCAGCACGAGCGCGCGCTGCAGCGCCGGCGACATGGGCGGCAGCGTCATGCCGTAGGTGTGTCCGTCGTCATTCACGATCTTGATGTAGTCCGACCCCTCGGCGATGCGCGCGTCCACGAACGCCTGCGCCGAGTCGGGCGAGGAGATCGTCGGTATCGCGAGGCCATATTCGGTGCCGTGACCCTTCGGCACCGTCACCAGTGTCCCCGCCGAGTAGAGGTCCGCGCGACCGGTTGCCTTGCCGGCGGCCTGCTCGCCGCGCCGCGCCCGGGCCTCTCCGGCGTCGCTGAACATGTCCAATTCGGTCGTCACGCCGAAGGCGAGGGCGGTGGCGAGCGCGGGACCGTAGCTGTGCGTGTGAGAGTCGATCAGTCCGGGCAGCAGCGTGCGTCCGGTGCCGGAGATCGTTCGCGCATCGGCCGGCGCGGTGACGTGCGCTGCGACGCGCGCGATGCGACCGCCCTGCAGGAGCACGTCCTGGTGAGCGACCACTCGATTCCCGTCGAAGACGCGAACGTCGTGAAGCAGCACGGGCGCCTGCGCGAGGAGCAGCGCGGGCGCCGTGCAGAGGAGGAACAGGGGAGTGCGCATCGTGGCCTTGTCGGGGCGAAGGGTGGAACTCTCCCACCTGTACGCATGGCGCCCGACAACGTTTCGATGCGGGAGGCTACTGCATGTCCTCCAGCGGCCGCACCTCCGACTCTCCCTCGAACCCCGGCCAGTGAATGCGGTGCAGCTCCATGAATTGCGTCGCAATGGCCACCGCCTCGGCATGGGAGGCGGCCTCGATGAGCGAATAGCCGCCCACGACCTCCTTCGCCTCGCTGAATGGCCCATCCGACACCGTGAGCTTGCCGTCCTTCAGCTTGACCCGCGTAGCCTTGGACAGGGGCTTCAGCCCCGCCCCGTCGATGAACTTCCCGCTCGCGATCTGCTCCTGGATGAACTCCCCCATCGCAGGGAACAGCGCCGGGGGGACGTCGCGGATGTCGTAGTCACCCGGATGCTTGATGAACATCATGTACCGCATGGTCGTATCTCCGTTGAGGCGTGGCTGGCTGGACTCTACTACGACGTCGAACGAGCGGGGCCCGAATCGACAGGCTGCATCAACTCCATCGTCCTCGCATCGAGTTCGCCATGGTAGAACCTCGCCAGCAGCCCATGAAACACCGACCCTGGCGGTGACACCAGCGAGAACAGCGTCGCCGATGACTTGAGCTTGCTCGCGTCAGTCGAGTCCAGGATATCCTCCGCCGACCGGCCATTCAGGTCGAGCATGGCCTGCGCCAGCAGGCCCAGTCGCTTGCCGAGCACCGGATGCGCCAGGTAGGCCCGCGCCTCGTCCAGCGAATGGATGGCGTACTTCTTCGACCGCTCCGAGTTGCCCAGCAGCACCTGAGGGAACTCCCACCACATCCAGTGCGACGTCTTCTTCCCGCGCCGGATTTCGTCCAGGGGGACGCACTTCTCCTCGCGCTGGGCCTTCACGAACCGGTTCAGGTTGAACGGATCTCCTTCCTTCACTTGCCCACCCCCATGCGGGCCTTCACGGCCGCGCTGATTGGTTTTCCCCTGCTGGATCTTATCCTCGCCCTCGCCGCCACCGGCGCGGCACACTGCTGGATCCCCGCGGTCCTGATCGCCACCGACCAGAGGAAGTCCGTCTTCGTGAGCCCCGACAGCAGCGCCGCGTTGCCTGCGTCTACGTAGCTCGCCGGCACGTAGGGAAACTGCGGGCCGGTGAAGCACGCGGTGTTCGCCGCCGTGTCCACCACTGCCTTCCACGAGGCCATGCGGTGACAGCTCATGCAGTTCGTGGTGGGGCCATACCACACCTTGTTCGAGCCGCCCACGGTATCCACGGTGCCGTTGAGGCTCGTCTCCAGGTAGGGATTGTACGCGATCCGCGGCGTGCCCTGCGCCCCCGCACTCGGCGGCGACGTCATCCAGTACGCAGTGGTCATCTCGTAGTTGTTCCACGGGGCCTGGATGGTGTTCGGGCGGTCGAAGCCCAGCGAGTCCGTGGGCGTGGGCGACCACCAGAAGCTCTGCCATGTCCAGTTCGCGATTTCCTTGCCGGTCACGTGCATCGCGACGAGCAGCCCGATGTTGCCCGGCTTGACCATCGCGAGGATGGCACTCACGGTGGCGCTGTCGAGCTTCCCGATGTTGTCACCGCCATTCGCCGCGAACACCGAGAACGAGTCCACCATCTCCTGCGTCAGCGTCCGATGGTAGAACTTCTCGAGCCGCACCACTGGATATGCGACGTCGGCGTTGGGGCATCCGGCGAACTTCACGCCCTTCGGGCTCATGGCGACCTTCAGCGTGTCGGTGGGATCCACCACGACGAACTGCTTCCACTCTCGCGGAATGGGGTTCATCCCGGCGCTGTCCGTCACCGCCGGCGTGTCTCCTGCCCAGTAGGGAATGCAGCTCGGCCCCTTTCCGTCGATGAACTGGAAGACCGGCTTGAGGACGATCGACAGGGAGTCGGTGGAGTCCTTCGACACCAGCACCTGGCGCAGCGCCACCGGCGTACCGGCGCGATCGAAGCTGTCGTTGATGGCCGCGAGCACCTTCCAGTTCCACAGCTGCTTGCCCACGATCTGCCGCGCGGTGCTCTGCGTGTAGCGATTGAAGCTGAAGACGGCACCCACCGGATCGCCGGGAATGGACTGGTGGGAGCCGGCGCCGCCATGCGCGAACTGCCGTGGCAGCTCGGGGCGGAAGCGCACCTTCCGGCGCGGGATCACGAGCTGGCGCATGTCTCCCTTCGCGGCGGCCAGCGCCACGCCGGCAGCGCTCGTGTCCATCTCGAAGATCTCGTGCCCTGAATACCAGGTCTCCCACACGGGCTCGTTGTTGCTGCCCGGCAGGTACGTCGTGATGCTCTCCCACATGTCCCAGCCATGCGCGCGCACCGCCGCGGTGTCCGCACTGGCCACCCACGCGTTCACGGTGCCCGCGGTGGCCGGAAAGCTCCGCACCGCCGGCGGATCGACGTACGGTGAATAGTCGGCGCCCACATTCACCGGTGCCTTCGAGACCGTCGCCGCACGGTCACACGCCAACACGGCAGCCGACGCCAGTGTCACGCACAACAGCACTCGTCCGTCGCGCAGCTTCTTCACGTCGCCCTCCTCGCGCTGGTCAGCGCGGTGCAGTGTTGGGTCCGTCCAGGTGCATGGACTTCAGGTACGACACGAACCGGGGATCGCCCTTCAGCGACTCGAACCCCGGCGTCAACAACTGGCTTTGCTGCACCTGCTGCTCCCGGATCGACCGTCCGATCCACTCCAGGGCCTTCTCGCGGTCTCCCAGCAGCGCGTAGAGGCGCGCCAGCTCGAAGCTCGCGATCGGCGTGCGCTTCGACTCCTCCATCGCCCGCCCTGCCACGGCACGCGCCTCGGCCCTTCGCCCGGCGAACGCCAGCACCTGCCCCCGCATCACCACCATCAGCCAGTTGCCCGGCGCCAGGCGCACGGCGTCGTCGGCGGCCTTGATGCCAGCCGTGGAGTCCCCGCTGCTCGCCAGCGCGAGGCCATACCAGATGTAGGTGAAGTAGAACCTCGGATTCGCCGCGACCGCTGCCCTGAGCAGCGGCACGGCATCCGCCGAGCGATGCGCGAGGTACAGCACCATCCCGGGGCCCATGTTCGCCACGCCGGATATCGGCTCGAGCTGCACCGCGCGCCGCTCCATCGCCACCGCCGAGTCGGCATGCTGCATGGTGCCGAGGAAGAGGCCGTAGAAGTAGTACGCGTCCGCATAAGTGGAATCGAGCGCGATCGCCCTGCGGAACTCGCGGTCGGTGAGCGCCCAGTCCAGGTCCACGTAGTTCGCGACGATGCCGCGCGCACCATGCGCCTCGGCGTTCGTGGAGTCGAGCGCCACGGCCTTGAGCGCCGCGTCGCGCGCGAGCGGCAGGTAATCGGCTGGGTGCCCGAACAGGTTGCGCGCGATGGCCGTGTAGCAGATCGCCATGTTGGCCCAGGCGCGGGCGAAGGTCGGGTCGAGCACCACGGCCTGCTTGTAGAACTCCACGGCCTGTCCGAGCGACGCCGGCGTCCGCTGCTCGAAGGCAAGCCGGCCGCGCAGGTAGAGCTGGTAGGCGGCGACGTCCTTCGTGTTCGGCGCGATCAGCGCCTCACGCCTGTCGAACTTGAGGCTCAACTCCTGGGCGATGCCCTGCGCGATGTCCTCCTGCACGGAGAACACGCCACTCACCGCGCGATCATAGTTGCCGGTCCACTGCGACTGTCCGTCGGCGGTGCTCACCAGCTCGGCCGCGATGCGCAGGCTGTCCCCACTCCGACGGATGCTGCCCGTGAGCAGCAGGCCGACCTTGAGGCGCGCGCCGATCGCCTGCACCGAATCATTGGTGCCGCGTAGCGCGAAGCTCGACGTCCTGCCGGTCACGCGCACGCCCGGCAGGCGCGACAGCGCGCGAATGAGCTCCTCCGTCATGCCGAGCGCGAAGAACTCCTGGTCGTGCTTCTCACTGAGGTCGGTGAAGGGAAGCACCGCCAGCGAGTTCGACGCAGCCGTCGCTGCCTCGCTTCGCGGTCGCGTTCGCCAGAGCCACGCGCTGCCCGCAATGAGCGCCAGCAACAGCACGACGCCGATCATCGCGCCCATCCGTCGCCGAGCGACGCGCTGCGTGGCGATGCTGACGCGTGAGGCGGGTTCCGACTCCCGTGGCCGCGCGCGCGAGATCGCGTCTACGAAAGCCTTCGCGTGCTGGTAGCGATCGGCCGCACTCACCGCGAGTGACTTCTGCACCACCTTGTCGAGCGCCTGGGTCACTCCGGGGCGCACCACGCGCGCACTGCGCGGCGGTTCGTGCAGCCGCTTGGCCACGATGGACTGTGCAGTGGGGCCGGTGTGCGGCGGCTCGCCCGCGAGCATCTCGAACAGCGTTGCACCCAGGCTGTAGATGTCGCTGCGCCCGTCCAGCGAGGGATCGGCGAGCGACTGCTCGGGGCTCATGTACATCACGCTGCCCAGCGCCATCCCCGTCTGCGTCATGCGCGCAACGGCGCCCGCCTCCGTGATCGCGCGCGCAATGCCGAAGTCCGCGACCACCGCCGTGCCGGCGGTGAGCAGGATGTTCTCGGGCTTGATGTCGCGATGCACGATGCCGCGCTCGTGCGCGTAGGCCAGCGCGACGGCGACGTCGCGGGCGATCTGCACCGCCTCGTCCACCGGCAGCTCACGGTCACGGTCGAGGCGATCGCGCAGCGACTCGCCCTCGATGCACGGCATGATGAAGTACGGCGCGCCCGCGACCTCGCCCGAGTCCAGCAGCGGCACGATGTGCGGATGGTTCAGCTGCGTGGCCAGCGCGATCTCGCGCACGAAGCGCTCGGCCCCGAACGTGCCGACCACCTGCGGGTCGAACAGCTTGATCGCGACTGTGCGATTCAGCCGCGTGTCGCGCGCCTTGTAGACGGTGGCGGTGGCCCCTCGCCCCAGCTCTCCCTGCAGCTCGTAGCGTTCTCCGAGGTGCTCAGCGAGCTGGCCGAGTGCGTCGCGCAAGTCAGTGCTCGTGATGCATGTGCATGTGGTCACGCCCCGCCGAGCCCCAGATGGCGCCGGGCGCGTCGCCCACGAAGGCGTTCACGTGCGCCATCCAGCCGAAGAGCTGCGGCACGAACAGCCCGCCCGCGGCCTTGCAGGCGTCGGGCGTGTCGATTGCGATCCACTTGAGGAAGGTCGAGCTGTCGTTCTCCATCACGCCCTTCTGCGCGACCGCTGGCGGCATCGCGCAGAAGTTCACGTGGCTGTGCCAGCCGGCGATGCCGAGGGGGAGCCGCGCGTCCAGCTCTTCGGGAGTGGAGGTCACGGGCGCAGTGTACATGGCGCCCACCAGCTCCTTGTTCCCCTTCGCATCCTTGCGATAGAGGAGCGACGTCGGCTTCGTCGCGTCGAAGGCAGTTCGCGCGAGCCCCGCGTTCCGCATGTTGTTGTAGTGGTAGATCACCTGCTCGTCGAGCCACGGCAGGAACAGCGCGTAGCCATCTCGCTCCGCCACCGCTACGTCGCGGTATTGGGAAAGCGACGCACGCATCGCCTCCACCACGTGAGCAGCGCGCGCGGAATCCGCAGCTGTCGCCATGCGCGGCTCCATCATCTTCATGTGGCCGAGCGTGTCACTGAGGAGCGCATTGATGAGCGACCCGAGCGGCCTGGCCGACTCCGGCGGCATGTTCTGCAGGATGAAGAACACCTGCGCGTCGGTGATGCCGCCGTTGCCCTGCGGGCGCTGTGCGCGGGCAGGCGTGGCGATGGCGACAGCGGCAAGCAGGAGGAGCGGAGCGAGGCGGGGGCGCATGCTCGCTATTCTATAGTGCTGCGGCTGGGGCCGATAGGTAGGCGCGGCGTGAGACGCTGCGTGAGGCAGGACCTGCTGGGCTACTCCATGGCCTGGTACGCCAGCGTCCAGAAATCCGTCATCACCTGCGGCGGCGCCGGCGAGTCCATCATGCGCTGGGTGAACAGGATCCCGATCAGGCCATTGGCGGGATCGTTGTACGCGGTCGTGCCGAGCCCGCCGGTCCAGCCGTAGCGGCCCGGTGAGTGATAGATCTCGCGGCGCGCGATGTCGACGGCCAGGCCGAGCCCCCAGGTGGCGTGATCGCCGAAGAACGCCTCCGCACCCTCCCGCTGTCCGGGAGTGAGCTGGTCAGTGGTCATCAGCTCGACCGATGCGCGCGACAGCAGCTGCTCGCTGCCATGGCGACCCATGTTCAGCATCGTGCGGCTGAACGCGAAGTAGTCGTCGAGCGTGGACACCAGGCCCCCGGCGCCCGACTCGAAGGGCGGTGGCGCGCCCCACGAGCTGCCGGCCGCGCGGTCGAACACGGCGAGTGCGCCGGCGGTGCGGTCGAAGCGATAGCTCGTGCTGAATCGCTCGAGCTTTCCGGCGGGCGCGTGGAACGACGTGTCCGTCATGCCGAGCGGCTCGAAGATCCGCGACTGCAGGAACTCGCCGAAGGCCTGTCCCGACACGCGCGCGACCAGGACGCCGAGGACGTCGGCACTGGTGTTGTACATCCAGCGATCGCCGGGCTGCGCCATGAGCGGAAGGGAGCCGAGCGATGCGATCCACTGTTCGGTGGTCGGACCACTGGCGGGGAGCGGAGGGCCGTCGCCCCCGATGCGATGCTCCCGAACGGCGTCCTGCATCGGATGCGTGCCCGGCATCGCCATCACGCTGCCGAAGCCCATGCGAAAGGTGAGCAGGTCGCGCAGGGTAATGGCGCGCCTTGCGGGCACCGTGTCGTCGAGCTCGGACGCCATCGTGCGGAGGACGTGCCGGTTCGCGAGCTCCGGGATCCACCGCTCGATGGAGTCGTCGAGCCGGATGCGGCAGTCCTCGATCAGCATCATCGCCGCGACGGCCGTGATTGGCTTGCTGAGCGACGCGATCCGGAAGATCGAGTCGCGCTGCATGGGCGCCGGGTTGTCGAGCGCCAGGGTGCCGAGCGTCTCGACGTGGACGTCGTCGCGGCAGCTCACGAGCGCCACGAGGCCGGGCAGGTCACGCCGTTCGACGTGGGCGGCGAGCACGTGATGCAGGCGCTCGAGGCGGGACTTCGAGAGGCCGGTCATGGTCCATTTCTTAAGGCGATTTCACCAGCGGCGCCACCCCCCTCAGCAGCAACCACACTCCAGCCACCACCTCGAACCCTCCCATCGGCAGGAACATCCACCCGATCACATTGCCATTCGTGATCCCGACGAGCTCGAGCGGAATGAGCACCGCCAACAGCGCCGACGACACCAATCCCAGCCACGCCAGCGGAACCGGAATCATCCGCCCGCGCACCAGCAGCCAGCAGAAGATCGTGCTGCCCACGGCGAAGAACGTCGCGCTGGTGGACTCGCTCCAGCCGCGCACCTTGATCAGCAGCATTGCCAGCACATTCGCCGACGCGGCATCGGGTGCAGTCGACCCCCGCGCTGTCGCCAGCCACAGCAGGCCGAGCATCGCAACGACCATCACACCCGCGATGATGCCCTCGCCTGTGCGACACGCCATCGCGAGCGTCGCGAGCTCGTGGTCCTCGTCGCGCGTCACGCCATACAATCCGACCGCGACCATCAGAGCCGCGAAGCAGCCGAGCAGCGACAGCAGCGCTGCGAGCCGCACATCCGGCGCATGCGTCGCAATGCTCGCGAGCCTCTCAGCCCCGCCAACTCCGGCGCTCGCACGGCCGAACAGCAGCATGCCGGGAAACGCCACCGCGATGTAGGACAGGTACGCGAACCCGGCCAGTCTCGCACTCTGCGTGCGGGTCACGCTTCCGCCAGCGTCATGTTCTTCCAGGCGCGCCGGTACCGCACCCGCCACAGCCAGTAGAACATCGCGACCAGCGTGATCGGCACGGGGAGAATCAGCAGGGACGGGATGCGGATTGCCTTCGGCAGCACGTGCACCTGCGCGAAGAACGAGAGCGACGCGAGCGCCAGCGGGAAGCACATGCGCCAGAGGTGGCGCGCGATGCGGGGCGCGCCCTTGAGTGCGAGCACTCCACCGGCGCGCAGCATCTGCACGTCACCGAACACGCCGATCAGCCCCACCACGCCGAACAGGAAGAAGGGAAAGGCGGGTATGCCGTCGAGCCTCCCCTTCGGCCCCTGCGCCGCCATGATGCCGAATCGCAGCGACGACAGCGCCACGATCGAGACCATCACCGGGAGCGCGACGTCCAGCCATCGCAGGCTCGACCTCGGCGGCTTCACCGTGACGAGCGCGGTGGCCACGAAGTAGATCGTCGTCAGCGCGGCGGTGAGGTTCACCCTCGGCGACTTCTGGTGCAGCACCGCGAGCCCGCCGCCGAGCACCGCCATCACCATCATGGTGTAGACGAACGCCATCCCCGCCCGGCGGTGCAGCGGGGCGCCCTTGGACGACGACAGGGCTACCATGCCCGTGATCATGCCCAGGGCGCCCGCGGTGATGTGGGTGATGAGGGGGGTGCCCACCACGCTTCGCATCTCGAGCCATGAGTGTGTCATATGGGATACCCATACGAAGCACTCCATCCCGGGGTTTCAGCCATGGATGCCCCTACTGCCGAATGGTGATGGCGGGGTCGATCCGACTCGCCCTGCGGGCGGGGATCCAGCACGCGCCCACGCCGATGGCGCCCATCGCCAGCACCACCGCCACGAGGGTGGCCGCGTCGTGCGGGTCCACGCCGAAGAGCAACCCGCGCATCAGGCCCGCCGAGAAGAACGCGCCGATCGTGCCGGTCACGAGGCCCGCCGCGAGGAGCACGCCGCCCTCCCGCAGGATCATGCGCTGCACCTGCCCGCGGTCGGCGCCCAGGCTCATGCGGATCCCGATCTCCGTGGTGCGCGCGCTCACCGAGAACGCCAGCACCCCGGCGATTCCCACCGCCGCGATCAGCACCGCGAGGATCCCGAACATCGAAAGAAGAACCGCATTCAGCCGCCGCGGCGCGACGCTCTGGTCGCGGATCTGCGACACGGTGAGCACGTTCTCGACCGGCACCCCGGGCGCGATCCGGCGGATGATCTTGCTCGCCGCGCCCGCCAGTCCGGCCGCGTTGCTGTCGGCGCGAATCACGATCCCGCCGAGCATCGCCATCTCCTGCGTGAAGGGCGCGAACACCACCGCGAGACGCCGGGCATCGAGTCCGCCGTCCTGCGTATTGCCCACGATGCCCACGATGGTGCGCCAGTCGTTGCGCACGGGCGTGAAGCGGAGGACGCGCCCCGTCCACGCGATGCGCTTGCCGATGGGGTCCTCGCCGGGAAGGTATCGGTCGGCCAGCGCGCGATTGACGATCACCACGCGCTGCGAGCCGCTCCAGTCGGTGTCGGTGAACTCGCGTCCCTGCACCAGCGGGATTCCCGCGGCGCGGAAGTACTCGGGGCTCGCCGTCCGGAAGTCCGCGTGTGGTACCGGCTGCCCCACCTCGTTCGCGCGGCCCTCGACATTCAGGTCGAAGTCGAGGAGGGAGGCACGCAGCGGCATGGTGGAACCGAGGCCCACCGCCCGTACGCCCGGCAGCGCGCGAATCTCGCGACGCATGCGCTCGTACTGCTGCTTGCTCGCCGCGTCGGCGGCAGCAGTCACGCGCGCGGGATCGAGGATCGGCACCGGGATCGTGAGCACCTCCTCGGTCCGCAGCCCGGTATCCACTTGCGAGAGGCGAAGCAGGGTGCGCGTCAGCAGCCCGGCGCCGGCGAGCAACATCACCGACACCGCCACCTGCGCGATCACGAGCCCGCGCTGCAGGCGCTGGCGTCGCACGCCGCCGCCGATCCGGTGAAGGCCCGACGAGATCATCGCGGCGAACGCGCCATCACTCGGCAGGAATGCGACGAAGGAGAGCAACAGCGCGACGACGACCGCCAGCGCAACGGTGAACGCGAGCACGGTGCCGTCGAGGCTGATCTCGCTCGCGCGCGGGGAGTAGCGCTGCGCGAGGCCGGTGAGCAGGCGCACGCCGCCAGCCGCGATGAGCACCCCCAGTGCCGCACCCAAGAGCGTGAGGAGCAGGTTCTCGACCAGCAGCAGGCGACGCAGCCGCCCTGCGCCCGCCCCCAGCGCGCTCCGCACCACCAGCTCGTGCTCGCGACGCACGCCGCGCATCAGGGTGAGGTTCACTACATTCGCGACGGAGATGATCATCACGAACGCGGCGGCGGCCATCAGCAGCCAGAGCGTGAGCCTCGCGCGCTCGCCGAGCGCTTCCTTGAACGGAACGGCGGCGATGCGGTCGTGCGCGGCCGGGTCGTAGGCGTCGGGATGCTCGCGCAGCATGCGAGCCTCCACCGCTGCCACTTCCGTGCGTGCCTGCTCGATCGTGGCGCCCGGGGCGAGGCGCGCGATCATCTCCGTCATGCGGTGCGAGCGATTCGCGACCATCAGCGCGCTGAGGTGATGCGGGCTGGTCACCATGTTGAGGAAGGCGTCGGCGCGGTCGGGGAAGAAGGGCGCTGGCTGCAGCACGCCGATCACCGTCACGCTGCGGCCGTCCACCGTCACCTGCCTGCCGACGATGGCCGAATCGCCACCGTAGTGCGACTTCCAGAACTCGTGCGACAGCACCATCACGGGCGGCACGCCGGCTCCGTCGTCACTCGGGCGAGTGACGCGGCCGAGCACCGGCGAGAGCCCCATCACGTCGAAGAAGTTGCCGGTGACGAGGCCGACGTCCAGGCGTGTCGCGACATCCCTTCCCTGGAGGATGTCGAACCAGGGAGAGTACTCGGCGATCCCGCCGAGCGACGGCGCGCCGTTGCGGAAGTCGGTGACCTCCGGAACGGAGAAGCTGACGTTTCGCGGGCCGCCGGGCTGCTCGATGGTGTGCCGCAGGTAGAGCAGGCGGTCGCCGTCGCGGTGCGGGAGTGGCTTGAGCAGCACGCCGCGCACCACGCTGAAGATCGCGGTGTTCGCGCCGATGCCGAGGGCCAGGGTGAGGACCACGACCGCGGTGAAGGCCGGAGCGCGGCGCAGCGCGCGGACCGCGTAGCGCGTGTCGGCGGCAATGCTCTCGAGCCACGGGAGCCCGCGCTGCGCGCGCACGCTTTCGGTGGCGATGGTCAGGCCGCCGGAGGCGAGAAGGGCGCGTCGTCGTGCCTCCTGGGGGTCCATGCCGCGGCGGATGTACTCCGCGATTTCCATCTCGACGTGTGCCTCGAGCTCCTCGCGGAGCTCGGCGTCGCGATCGGTTCGTGAGAAGGCGCCGCGAAGGCGCGCGAGGGCCTCACGAAGCTGGCGCACTACGCTTCGCGCTTCGGCGCGAGGAAGGCGGCGATGAGGTCGGCCGTCTGGTGCCACTCGCGCCGTTCGCGCGCGAGCTGCTTCCTGCCGGCGGGCGTGAGCGCGTAGTACTTGGCGCGGCGGTTGTTCTCCGACTGCTTCCACTCGGCGGCGATGAACCCTTCCTGCTCGAGCTTGAGCAGGGCGGGGTAGAGGGTGCCGTAGTTGAGGGCGAGGCGGTTCTTGCTGGTCTCCTCGATGCGCCGCGCGATGCCGTAGCCGTGAAGGCTTCCGAGGACCTCGAGCGTGGTGAGGATCATCAGGGAGAGCGTTCCCTGCTTTACGTCCTGCTTGTCGGGCATGCGTGTCCTATGGGAAACCTATAGGACGATAGGGAATGTTGGATGGGAAGGCAATAGGCGTGAGGCTTGGGTAACTGCAGGCCTGGGGCGTGTGGCTGGGGCGGGGGTCGTCGGGCGTGGGTAAGAGCGGCGTGGGGCCGCGGGCTTGAACAACCGGGCATGAGGCCCCGAGCCTCGAAGTTCAGGCCCTCGGCCACGCGCCGTATTTACTCAGGCCATTGCTCGCACGCCCCAGCCACAAGCGTCACGCCTCGCTGTTACTCACGCCCGTTCCTTCCACAACGAAAGCCAGGGCCTCAGCCTCGGCGTCACCGCCGCGCTCCTGCGGCGCGCGCTGACGCAGCTACCCTCTGCGCCAGCACCCTCGCCGAGTCGCCCGACGCGCCCAGTCGAATGGAATCGCGCGCAATGACCTCGCCCGTCGACACGTTCACCATTCGCAGTTTCAGAGTGCGTGCAGCCGTGCCAATCGACAGCTGCGCGACCGCGGTCATGCGAGCGCCTTCGGCGTCGAGCGGCACCACCCGCTCGAGCGGGGGAAGCACTCGCAGCCCAGCGCTCGTGAATCCGCGGCCGAGCGCCGAGCCGAGCTCGCTCCGGACTGCAGGCGATGCCAGCGCGTCGCCCTCGAACGAGATCCTGAGGGTTTTATCGGCACCCTGGTTGCGACGATCGGCGCCAATGCTCCGCCGCACCCTCATGTCCGCCCGAACCCAGTTCTTCCCCAGTTGCGCGAACGCAGTCGCGGCGCCCGCGGTATCTCCTGCCGCCCTCATCGCGTGCGCGAGCCCCAGCACCGCCCGCGACCGGTTGGGTCGCGCCGCGAGCGCGGCCTGATATTCCCTCACTGCGTCGGCGGTGCTCCCCGACTGCAGCAGCCACTCGCCCAGCAGCTCGTGCGCCGGGATGCGCGTGGGAGGCGTGGAAAACGACGCAGCCTCCGTCTGGCTGGCTGCGCGAAGCAGCCCGACCGCACGCGGCAGGTCGCCCTGGGCCCGCGCGACCATCGCCTCGAGCTCGCCGGCGGAGCGCAATGCGGCGCCGCGACGCGCATCGGCGGGCAGGCTGTCGGCGATGCCCCGAAAGCGCGCCGCCACGGCTCGCGCCGAGGCGGTGTCGGCCCTCGCCATCAATGCCGCGACGGCGAGCTGGTACGCATTCGTCATCGTCATGTTCCACGCGCGGAGCGAGGGCGTCGGCTGCGCGAAGGCCATCGCGATGTCCGGCGCCTGCGCCTTCCACTCCGACCAGTCGCCCGACTCCATCGAGTACGTGAACGCGAGGACGTTCGCCGCGAAGCGCGCATCGGCATTCCCGTCAGCGATCGGGACGCCTGCCAGCGCGCGCCGCGCGGTGTCCACCAGGGCGCGCGCTGCACTCCATCGTCCCTCCTGCAGGTACGCATACTGCAGCCACTCGAGGGTGTGGTACGACAGCTCGGCTCCCGTCGCCTTGTCGTGCGCCACTTCCGCGCGACTCGCACGCCATGCGCGCTCGTTGGCCAGGGACACTTCGTGCCAGAGGCCGAGCGGAAGGAAGACGTGCGACGGCATGTGCAGCGCATGATCCGCATCGGGCGCGATCTTGTCGTAGGCGCGCGCGAAGGGGAGCATGTCCTTCGCAGAAGCCGGGTCCATGTCGGCGACGTGCGTCAGGTAGTGCGCGGCGCCGGGGTGATGCGGGTTTGAATGAAACACGCGCAGGGCGAGCGAGCGACTCGCCGCAGCGAGCGCAGCACGTTCCGACGCCGGGGCCGCCGACCACGCCATCATTGCGCCGTGTGCAGCGAAGGCAGACGCCTCGAGATCGGTGGTGTCCAGTGCCGCCAACGCCCGCAGGGAGTCCGAGTACGCGCGCGCGCGTACGCCGAGTGATGCATCTGCGTAGAACGCCTCGACTGCTGCCCCGAAGGCGCGCTCACGCTCGGTCTTCGCCTTGGCGAGCCGGTCGGCCGGCGTGGCGCCGAGTCGCGCGAGCGTCATGCGTGACTTGGGCAGGTTCTCGACATTCCACATCACGTGGCTGTAGCTGAGCGCCTCCAGCCAGTAGGCGATCGCCAGGGTGCTGTCCGCGCGTTCCGCCTGCTGGAAGCTCGCGATCGCCTCCTGGTACTTGAAGTTGTGCAGCCACGCGACGCCCTGCTGGAAGGGCGCCTGTGCCGCGCGCGAGCCCGAGTTGTGGAAGTTCACGCTGCCGACCATGGCGGTGTGCGCGTGGTCGTGCGCCATGGGCTCCTGCTCCTGCGCGCGAGCGGGCCGCGCGAGGAGCGCGCCGGGAATCGCGACGAGCAGGATGCGTCGCGCAGTCAGGGTGTGCGTCATGCCCAAAGAGTGGGCATTTCGCTCCTGACCGCAAGATCTCGCGTGCTGCTAGTGCGGGGTGATCACGCGCCCCTGGTTGCCCGGGGCCGCCGCCGCCGGGACCGAAATGGGTGCCGCCGCGCGTTCCGAGAGCAGCTTGGCCATGAACCGGTGCGACTCCGAGATTCGCTCGACCTCGACGGCCGTGGATTCCACGGCGATCTCGATTCGTTCGAGGCGGTCGAGCAGCGCCTGGTCGGCCACGGGTTGCGGACGCGAGTACTTCGCCTCGATCGCGCCGCGGAACACGCGCAGCACCGAGACGAAGGCGAAGGTGGACGCCACGATCGAGATGGCGATCCTGAAGGTATCGTCAGTCATGGTCAGCTCCGGGAAAGGGCCGCGAGGCGGCCGCCGCGTTCCCTACGTGCTCCGCGCGGCCGGAGTTTTGGCGCGCCTCCAGCTGTCCCGCAGTCCCATCGCCCCCTTCCGCCAGCCGCAGCACGCTCACCGGAGCGCTTCCCTCACGTGTCCGTTGCCATAGAGCCACTGTCCCTCGGGGGTGCCGAGGGTGAGCTGCCCCGCGCGCATGCGCTGCGTGACGTCAGCGAGTGGGACCGTGGACTCCAGTGTCGCGCTCGCATCACCGGGATGGCCGCTCCTGAGCGCCAGCATCGAGAACATCGATCCCACGAGCACGCCGAGGAATCGTCGTTCGGCCGTGAATCGCGAGGGCAGCTCCGTTACCTCGGTGCCTTCGTAAGCCGAGAGCAGCCGGAGGCTCGCAGCGGAGTCCAGTCGCATGAACACCGCGAGCGTAGCGAGGTCGTAATACGGGTCGTTCGGTCCCGTGACGTCCCAGTCGAGCAGCACCAGCCGCACGCCATCGTGCGCGAGGTTGGACGGGTTCACGTCGTTGTGGCTCATCACGGGCGCGCGACCGCTCGCCGGCATCGTGAGTGCCAGCTCGCGCGCGATCGCGTCGCGCATGAACGCGGGCAGCGTGTCGTCGGCCGACACCCCCTGCGACACTGCGCGCAGGTGGTCGCGCGGGTCGCCGGTGCGCGCGTCGTCGGGAAGGGGCAGCGCATGCACCCCGCGCAGCAGCCGGCCGAGCTCGTCGATGATGCCCTCGCGCATGTCGGGGCGACCCAGCAGCGCGAGGAAGGGCGTGCTCGCGAACTCGCTCACCACGGCGCGCCGCGCCTCGTCCACGTGCACGACGCGCGGCGCGATTCGCGCGTCGGCCGCGAGCTGCTGGGTGCCGAGGCGACTCCTCCACTCGCCGAGCGGCGACTCGGCGCTGCCGACCTTGAGCACGAGTGCGCGCCCGTCGTGCTCCACCTTGTACACGCCCGCGCCGGAGAGCCCCGCCTGGATCTTCGTGATCGTGGCACCGCGCAGCTCGGCGGGTAGGCATTCCTCGAGCGACGTCACTCGCCTACGCCCCGAACTGCCGCAGGTGATGGTCCAGGTGCTTGTACATCAGGATTGACCACTGCTGCGGGGTCATCGTGCCGAAGAACGGGTGCGGGTGCGTCGAGCAGCCTGCTGGCCCCGCCGCAACAAACCGGTCGATAAGCTGGTGCAACCCCGCGCGCTCCTGCTCGAGGTCGTGCTCATCGGCGACCACGAGGTCGGGCGTGGTGGGCGAGTTGCGCTTCATCGGCTGGTCGTTGCCGAGTGCCAGCGGCTTGATGATGCCCCCGAGCACGCGGCCGATCAGCATGCGCGGCTTCCTGCGCTCGCCGGTGGCCATCTCCATGCCGCGCGCCATGTGCGCGAGCGCCTGCGGCGCCGTCATCTTGCCCCACTGCCGCACGCTGCCCGGCGTGACGGTGTCGAGGCGCGCCTTCACCTCGGCCACCGTGGCGGGCTCGAACAGGTTCTTCATTCGCTGGTCGTGTGGTCGTTGATCAATCCTGGTGCTTCTTCCCGTGGCTCTTCGCGATCAGGCGCTCGCGCATGGGCATCAGCTCGCCGCTCTGCGCCATGTTCTTCTTGATGCTGTCCTCGAGCAGCTTGCCGATGGCGACGTCATCCTCCACCGACGTGGGCTCGCCGCTGAGCCGCGTGCCGAAGCCGAAGTGCTCGCCGGGCACGAGCACCAGCGGATTCTGGAGCACCACGTCGCCGTCGCTGTCGGCGATGCGCACGGCCATGAACTTCTTGCCCGACTTCTCCATGTAGTACACGCGCAACCCATCGGCGTGCGTCGGCCAGTCACGGTAGGGATGCGACTGCCCGTCGGTCCCCTCGAAGCTGGTGGAAGAGTTGGTGAGGTTCGCGAAATTGCGCTCGTAACCGCCGACGTACATCAGGGCGTGTCGCATGGATCCCGTGTGCTGAGAAGGGTCGTGCCGGAATGGGAACTGGCTCGCCCCAAGTTACGGGGCGAGCGCTGCGCTGGCCAGCATCCCGGCGTCCTCTTCCTTCTTCTTTCGGCTCAGCACACCCGCCGAGACCAGGGCGATCACGAGCCCGACCGGCAGCGGCTCGAGGAAGGTGTAGGCGATGTTGACCAGGGGCTTGCTGTACTGCTCGGCCATCTTCGCGTCGGCGGCCTTGACCTTGGCCAGCGAGTCGGCCGACACTCCCTTCGCCTGCAGCTTCTCCAGCTGGACCGCCTGCATCTTCACCAGGAAGTCCGGCTGGAACTCGAAGAAGACCACCTCCCACGTGGCCACGTAGAAGCAGCTCGAGATCAGCGCGATCAGCGACCCGACCTTGAGCGCGCGCCAGAACCCCACCCCGCCGCCCTCCACCTCGTCGCGATACGAGCGAATGCCGAAGAAGATCAGCATGAAGGCGAGCACGATCCCCGTGTAGCCGACCAGCAGGCCGTAGTCGTAGCTGAGCGCATGCTGGAAGGGCAGGGTGGCGAGCATCAACGACGACATGATGATGCCCGAGATGACGCCGAACTTGAGGACGGTGTTCTTCATGGTGGGTCTCCGAGGCAGGGGGCCGGCTGGGAACGCCGCTAACCTGACTCTCCCACCCCCATGGCGCGTCACCCGAATGGGTGATTTTCGCCTTCGGTGCCCGAAAATCACCCGTTCAGGGGATGAGCCGGGCTTCTTTCGCCAGTTGCACGGCCTGCGTGCGCCGCCGCGCCGAGAGCTTGTCGAAGAGCCTGCCCGCATGCGTCTTCACGGTGTTCTCGCTCACGAACAGCCGGCCGGCGATCTCGCGGTTGCTGAGCCCGGCCGCCATCGCCTCCAGGATCTCCAGCTCCCGGGGCGTGATCCCGAGCTGCTCGACGCGGGCGACGTCGCGCTCGAACGGGCCCCCAACCGGCACCAGGACCTCGCGAACCTCCACCGTGTGCTTCGGCCGCGTGCGCTTGAGTCCCAGCCACAGGCCCAGCCCGGAGAAGATCAGCGCGACGATGCCGCCGTAGATCTCGAGGGAGTGCTCGAGGACGAGGAAGCGATACTCGGTCGCCTTGAGGATCGCGACCAGCACTCCGCCGAGGAGGCCGTAGACGAGGACGGTCTTCCTCACGCGAGCCGCTGCGCGACCTCCCAGCTGTTGCCGGCGGGATCCACGAAGGTGGCCGCGCGCATTCCCCAGGGCTTGTCGTGCGGGCCGGTCATGGTCACGCCGAGCGTGGCGAGCCGCGCGCACACGTCGTCGACGTCCGGCACCCAGATGCTCAACTGGAATCGCGCGCCTGCATCGCGGCCGCCCACGTTGCCCTCACCCACCAGCTCGTGCGCGCTGTCCACCTGCAACAGGTTCACGATGAGGTTGTCGAGCTTCAGCGCGACGGAGGTCGCGTCCTCGAAGGCGACGGGTGCGTCGAGGACGGTCGCATAGAACGCCTTCGACGCCGCCAGGTCTTCCACGAACAGGCTGATCGCGCTGACGTGAGTGATGCTGGAGGCGCTCACATCGGTCGCTCGTGGAGCAGCATCCATGAGGTGCCGAACCGGTCGCGGAGCATGGCGAACCGGTGCGCGAAGAAGGTCTCTTCCATCTTCATGAAGATCTCGCCTCCGTCGGTGAGGAGCGCGTACACCTGCTCCGCCTGCTCGTTGCTGTCGAGCAGGAGGGAGAGGTATGCGCTCCGCATCGGCTGGAAGCGCTCGGGCGGCGTGTCGGCGCCGAAGATCACCGTGCCGCCGATCTCGATGCGCGCATGGAGGATCGCGTCCTTCCAGCCGGCCGGCACCTGGCTCGGGTCGGGCACGTCGCCGTGCGTCTGCATCATCGTGATCTTGCCGCCCAGGTGCTCGGCGTAGAACTCGAACGCCTGGCGGCAGTTCCCGCCGTAGTTCAGGTAGGTGAAGATTTTCATGGCGTGAATCTGCGTCGGGGACGCGCCGGCCGAAAGCTGCGATCGCGCCGGCGTGTGAGGGTCGCGAGACATCGAATAGCAACACGGGGCTTGACGTTTAACGATAAATAGCATATCGTTAATCGAGAAGTATGTCCTGCCTGCCCAGTCGCCCCTGATTCCCATGTCCACGTCCTACCCGGCCGCGCTCGGCCTCACCGGGCGAGTCCTCCGCCTGCTGGTCGCCCTCAACCTGTTGATGGGCACGTTCATCCTGGGGCTGCTGATCGCGAGCACCGTGGCCGCCGGGCCCGTGTTCACCGCGCTCGGCGTGAAGCATCCGCTCGATGACTGGTCGTTCGTGCTCGCCATGCGCGCCGTCATGGTGCTCGGTCTCTGCGCGATTCCCGTCACGCACTTCGTGCTCACGCGCCTGCTCGCGATCGTGGACACGGTGCGCGCCGGCGATCCCTTCGTGATCGAGAACGCCGAGCGGCTGCAGAAGATCGCGTGGGCGGTGCTGGCGCTGTCGCTGCTGAACATCGTGGTCACCGCGGTCGCGACGAACGCCTCCTCGGCGCGCAATGCGATCGACATCCAGTGGAGCTTCGACGTCACGCGCTGGCTCGCCGTGCTGCTGCTCTTCGTGCTGGCCCGGGTGTTCGAGCATGGCGCGCGCATGCGCGCCGACCTCGAGGGGACGATCTGACCATGGCGATCATCGTCAAGCTCGACGACCTGCTGCACGCGCGACGGATGACCCTCACCGAGCTGTCCGAGCGCGTGGACATCACCCTCGCGAACCTCTCGATCCTCAAGACCGGCAAGGCGCGCGCGATCCGCTTCTCCACCCTCGAGGCCATCTGCCAGGCGCTCGCCTGCCAGCCCGGCGACCTGCTTACCCACCAACCTGACGGAGACACACAATGACCGAGCTCTCGAATGCCCGCCTCTGGGTGCTGCGCGCCACCTACCTGCTGATTGCCGTGGGGCTCGGCGTCACGATCTGGCCGGGGATCATCAACGCGCCGCCCAACCTCGACCTGCAGCGCGGCACCATCCGCGCGCTCCTGGGCGGCATCACCATCATGGCATTGATCGGCGTGCGCCACCCCGTGAAGATGCTGCCGCTGCTGCTGTTCGAGCTCGTGTGGAAGACGCTCTGGGTGGTGGCCTTCGGCCTCGCGCTTCGCTCGGGCGGGCAGTGGGATGACGCCGCCCGCGAGTCGATGAAGGCGTGCCTGATGGGCGTGATCCTGATGCCGCTGGTGATCCCGTGGCGCTACGTGTGGTCGGAGTTCGTCACGCTCACCGTGCCCGCCACGATGCGCCACTCGCCCGACTCACGCGCCCAGACGCGCGTGTAGCGCGCGATCCCGGGCTGGTGTTCCGTGACGCGCATGACACCATCGCGATAGGCGGCAAGATCGCCGGCCTTGGTGGCGAAGGCGCCATCGGGCCCGGTGAACTGCAGGTCGTCGGAGATCAGCCGGTCGAGTGTGGGCACGTCACCAGCGAGTTGCGCCGCGCGAAGTTCGGCCTCGAGGGCGGCGATTACGGCGTGGGTCATGCAGCGTCGTTCAGTCAGGGTGAGACAAGGCAGATTGGCCGCGCGCTCATTGTCCAGCGAACCATCGTACCAGCAACTGCGCATCGGCAGCGCGTGAGTGGGTCCGATCGACGGAGCGGTAGACGACAATTGCTGCGTCGCGACCGACGGTGCAGGCGTAGTGCCTGGGCCCGAACACCGGCGAACACTCTGCATGCTCCACGCGCAGCTGCGGACCACCGAGGCTGTCGCCATTCTCGGGCAGCATCGTGATCAACCAGCCGCCGCGAGGGAGCCGCTGGCGGCGCATCTCTCCCGGCGCAACGTGCAGTGGCACGGCCACGAGGCGGTGCGCTGGGGGGATGCGCATGATCGTATCCAGTGCGCCGAGCTCGCCCACCTGCCGATAGACGTGCACGCCGATGTACGCGAACCTGCCCCCGATCGATGCAGACGCGAGGGTCGCGCCGGCCGTGAGCGGCGCGAGCGCGAGTCCATCGAATCGGGCGACCCCGGCATCCCTGACCGAGAGCGTGCCCGCTATCAGTGAGACAGGCTTGGCATCAGGTCCGTATGCCGTGACCGGGAAGGCGCGAGGCCCGCCGAGCGCGGAATCGCCGAGCACGAATTGCACCGGACCCGGCACGCGCAGCCACTCGACCGGACGGCAGCGCACGACGATGCCCTTCCGGATCGATCCCAACGTTGCCCGCACGGCAAGATCGGCGGGCTGCGCGCACGTCAGGACTCCGTCGGCAGTCAGTGGGAGGGAATCGCCGCCCGTCAGCGCATACTCGATGCGCGCATTTCTCACCGTGCGACCCGATGCATCGAGCGCGCGAACGTTGAGCGGCGCGGGTCCGCGCGTGTTGACGACGAGCGTGTCCGAGCCTCCCGATACCAGCCGCACGGGCTCCCCATACGGCGCGGGGCGTGCGCACGCGCCGAGGATCAGGAGTAGCAGGACGCGAGTGCGCATCGGCTACGGCGCCGCGAAGAAGCTCTTGAGGAACAGGTAGCGCGCGCGCGGCTCGAGGTCGGCGTGGCTGTCGACGTCGATGTGCATGCGCATCACGTTGCCGCTCGCGTCGACCCGGCCCATCGGCCACGCCGGCAGGCCGGCGCCGTTCGGGTCGCCGGTCTTCACGAAGTTCTCGAACCAGCCCATAAGGGTCGCCGACACCTTGCGGTCGTCGACGGTCCAGAGCCACACGGGATTGCGATCGAGGTTGCCCATGGCGTACTCGATCTCGGCGGAGTGCGATGCGCCGCGCGGCAGGGAATCCCAGAGGTTGAGCGGCACGCCACGGCTGCGTCGCGGTGCCACCGGCGTGCGCGCGCGAGCGTAGTAGTAGCGATAGACGGGCTGGCCGGCGCGCGCATGCTCGTCGAGCCACTGCCAGGTGCCGTAGGCAATGAATCGGTCGCTCGCGATCGCCGTGGATGCGCGCGCGGCTTCTTCGGGCGTGGTCACCGGATACGCGGCGAGCGCTTCCGTCGCGCGCGCACCGAAGATCCTGTTCACGAGCGCGACGTAATTCTCCGTGGTGGGATTGGGAAGCTGCGGCAGCCCGCTCTGCTCCTCGGAATTCCATCCGGCGAGCAGGGGCACCATCGCCTGCCCACCGCGCGCGTACGTCGCCGCGGGCGGCTCGACCAGGAACGCGCCGTCCACGCTCGGGAAGAATTGCGGACGACCCTCCACGCTCGCCTGCGTAAGCAGCTCGAACGCCGAGAGGGCGCGCAGCCCCGCGATCGTCGGCGTTGCGATCGCGGTCGCGAACGCCACGCCATTCTGCTCGGCCACGGCCTGCGTTGCCGGACTGAGGCCGGGTCCGAGCACGGCCCCACTCTCGCCGATGGCGCCGCTGAACAGCCCCCGCGCCATGGGTGATACCATGAGCGCCGACACCGACATCGAACCGGCCGATTCACCCGCGATCGTGACGCGGGCGGGATCTCCGCCGAACTGCGCGACATTGGCCTTCACCCAGCGCAGCGCGGCCACCTGGTCCATCAGGCCATAGTTGCCGCTTGCGTGCCGCGGAGACTCGGCAGCGAGCGCGGGGTGCGCGAAGTAGCCGAAAATGCCGAGGCGATAGCTCATCGTCACGACCACGATGCCGCGTCGCGCCATGTTCTCACCGTCGTAGCGGAACTCGGATCCGTCGCCGGCGGTGAAGCCGCCGCCATAGATGTACACGAGCACCGGCATCTTCCTGCGTGCTGACGGAGCAGGCGTCCAGACGTTGAGGTAGAGGCAGTCCTCACTGTTCGCCTCGTTGCGGAACATCATGTCGGAGTACACGCGCCACTGCATGCACTGGCTCGCGAAGCGCGTCGCATCGCGGATGCCCTTCCAGCTCGCGGCGGCAGCGGGCGGCTTCCATCGCCGGTCACCGGTGGGCGGCGCAGCGAAGGGAATGCCCTTGAAGAGCGCGATCCCCGTAGGAAGGGCCACGCCGCGCACGGCGCCGTTCACGGTGCGCGCGGTGGGCTGGGCCTTCGAGGAGAATGCGACGCTGGCGACGAGCAGCAGGCTTCCGAGTGACCAGCGCGACATGGGATGAGTGGGCGAGGGAAGCGTTACGCGGGCGTCCAGATGTGCGGGTTCAGTCTACAATGTTGCGCAAATGGGCGCTTGCGGCCAAGATCAGCGAGCCGTCCCACCAACCCTCGAGGAACCCCCACATGAAGATCTCGCGCGCACTGCTCCTGGCGCTAATTGCGCCCGTGGCACTCGCTGCCCAGGCAACGCCGCCCTCCGGTCCCCCGGTGAATCCCATCACGACCGTCTTCCGCGGACGGACCCTCGGACTCCAGCGCAACCTCGCGCAGGCATTCGACTCGATCCCGGGCGACAAGTTCGGCTTCCGGCCGACGCCACAGCAGCTGACGATCGGGTACGTCGCCCAGCACCTGGCGAGCGACAACTACCTCTTCTGCAACGCGTTCGGCACCATGAAGGCGACCATTCCGGCCATCGACTCGACGACCGCCGACTCGGTGAAGGCGAAGTGGCCCAAGGACTCGCTCGTCTCGAAGCTCAAGGCGTCCTTCGCCTTCTGCGAGACGGCCCTCGGCCAGCTCGACGACGCACGCCTGGCCGACCAGGTCTCGATGAGCTTCGGCGGGCAGGCGCCGCGCACGATCACTCGCGCCACGATGGTCCTGGGCCACGTGCAGGACATGGCCGATCACTACAGCCAGATCGCGAACTACATGCGACTGAACAACATGATCCCGCCCACCGCGCTGCCGCGTCCACCGCGCCCGTAGCAGCTCGACCGCTGGGAGAACGGCCCCGCGCGATTTCGCGCGGGGCCGTTCTACATTTCCCGCCTGAAAATCTTCGCCAGCTTCTCGAGGTCGATGTTCCCGCCCGACACCACGCACACCACGCGGCCGTGGCGCGCGCGCCCGGCCAGCGCCGCGGCGACCGGCGTCGCGGCGGC
>JAQBPX010000031.1 GCA_028287305.1 Gemmatimonadota bacterium | reverse complement strand
CCGGCGCCCGCGCCGGTAATGCAGCCACCTCCGGCTGCGCCTGCCGCGCCGCCCGTGGCACCGCCGGCCGCACCGCCTGCCGCACCGCAGGCACCGGCCGCGCCCCCCGCACCGCCGCGCGCTACCGCGATTCCCTTCGTGGGTCGCGGCACGAGCAGCAGCACGCCTTCGGCTCCCGAGGCGCGTCCCGGCCGCCCGACGTTCTTCCCGCCGCGTGCGCCGACTCCGGCTGCACAGGCTCCGGCGACGCCCGCTGCTCCGCCCGCTCCGCCGACGCCCACGCCGCCCGTGGCCGCCGCTCCCATCGCGCCGCCACCGGCACCGGTCGCGCCGATGGCGCCTCCAGCGGTCCGTCCGGTGACGCCTCCGGTGGCGCCGGCAATGGCGCCTCCAATGGCACCGCCGCGCATGTCCGCTCCCGGCACGAGTGCGACGCCCGCGGGCGCCACGCCCGTGGAGGGCAAGCGTCCGATCAACCCCTTCCTCGCCAACGACCCGAACGCCAAGGCGCGACGCCTCGCGCGTGCGCTCGTGTCGGACCTGATCGTCTACTTCCCGGCCAAGCGCGAGGAAGGACTGCGCGACGGCACGCTGCGCCAGCTGTTCAAGGAAGAGATCAAGAAGAGCTACGAGGAGTTCATCGACCAGGTCGGGAAGGAGTTCGCCGAGAGCACCACGCACTTCACCGAGGCGCTCAACGACATCCTCGCCGGCGGCCAGAAGATGTTCTAGCCTCGCGCGCTCGCGCGCTGCCTGCCCGGCACGGGCTGGAGCAGCGGGGTGCGAGGCGCTATCTTTCCCTCTCGAGATTCACCCGGGCCGTCCGCTCTCGCGCTGGACGGCCCGTGTCATACAGGAGAGGACCATGGCCGAAGGCGAGCGCACCCGCGCCCTGCGACAGTTCGAGGAAAAGGTCGGCGAACTGCGGAGGTATCTTTGACGTCGACAGCCGACGCGTCTCGCTGACGGAGCTCGAGGAGCGCATGGGCGCGCCCTCGTTCTGGAACGACCAGCACGGGGCCCAGGGGGTGGTGCAGCAGGTCAAGGCGCTGCGCTCGATCGTCGACCCGGTCGAGAAGATCGGCGCGCGCGTGAAGAGCGCGCTGGAGCTGTCCGAGATGCTCGACGCCGAGCCGGAGCCCGACATGGAGCAGGACGTGCAGGCCGAGATCGAGGCGCTCGCGCACGAACTCGAGCGGCTGCGGCTGCAGGCGCTGCTCGCGGGCCCGGACGACTTCCGCGATGCGCAGGTGGAGATCAGCGCCGGCGCGGGCGGCACGGAGGCGCAGGACTGGGCGCAGATGATCATGCGCATGTACACGCGCTGGGCCGAGCGCCGCGGCTTCGACGTCGAGATCCTCGACCTCAGCGAGGGTGAGGAGGCGGGGATCAAGGGTGCGGTGCTCGAGATCAAGGGACAGTACGCGTTCGGCTTCCTGAAGGCCGAGACGGGCGTGCACCGCCTGGTGCGCATCTCGCCGTTCGACGCGCAGGCGCGCCGGCACACGAGCTTCGCGTCCATCTTCGTCTATCCCGTGGTGAACGATGAGATCATCATCGACATCAAGGATGACGACCTCCGCATCGACGTCTATCGCGCGTCGGGCGCGGGCGGCCAGCACGTGAACAAGACGAGCTCCGCCGTGCGCATCACGCACCTGCCGACGGGCATCGTCTGCGCGTCGCAGCAGGAGCGCTCGCAGCACAAGAACAAGCAGACGGCAATGAAGCAGCTCAAGAACCGGCTCTATAACTTCGAGCGCGAGAAGCAGATCAAGAAGAAGGCGGAGCTGGATGCCACCAAGGCGGAGGTCAGCTTCGGGAGCCAGATTCGCAGCTACGTGTTCCAGCCCTATACGATGGTCAACGATCACCGCACCGAGCTCAAGATCCCCGACGTGCAGAAGGTCATGGACGGCGCCATCGATCCCTTCATCGAAGCCTGGCTGCGCCAGGAAGCAGGAGGAGCGAGCTAGATGAGTGAGGACCTGAACTTCGTCCAGCAGGCACGGCGCGAGAAGCTCGCCGCGCTCGCCGAGGCGGGCGTCGCGGCGTTCGCGTACCGCTTCGACCGCAGCCATGTCGCGGCGGATGCGCTCGCGCTGCTCGCCGCCGACGCCGAGACGGGCCCGGAGGTGCGCGTGGCGGGCCGCCTGGTCGCGTGGCGCAGCGCGGGCAAGACCGCGTTTGCGCACCTGGCCGATACGAGCGGCCGCATCCAGCTCTACTTCAAGCGCGACATCCTGGGCGAGGAGCAGTTCGCGTTGCTCAGGCACTTCGACCTCAGCGACGTGATCGGCGTGCGCGGCCCGCTCTTCCGCACGCGCACCGGCGAGACCACGGTGCAGGTGGAAGGGTTCGAGATGCTCGCGAAGTCGCTCCGCCCGCTGCCGTTCGGCAAGGACGAGGTGGTGGACGGGCAGGTGGTGCGCCACTCGGCGTTCAGCGACACCGAGATGCGGGCGCGCCAGCGCTACGCGGACCTCGCGGTGCATCCCGAGGTGCGTGCGCTGTTCACCGCGCGCTCGCGCATGACGAGCGCGATCCGGGGCTTCCTCGACGGTCGCGGCTTCCTGGAAGTGGAGACACCGGTGCTGCAGCCGCTCTACGGCGGCGCCGCGGCGCGCCCCTTCCAGACGCACCACAATGCGCTCGACATGCCGCTCTACCTGCGCATCGCGGATGAGCTGTACCTCAAGCGCCTGATCGTCGGCGGCTTCGATCGCGTGTACGAGATCGGGCACGACTTCCGGAACGAGGGGATCGACCGCACGCACAACCCCGAGTTCACCATGCTCGAGTTCTACCAGGCGTATGCCGACTACGGCGACATGATGGACGTGGTCGAGGCGCTGATCAGCGAGGCCGCGCGCGCGGTGAAGGGCGCGCTGGGCGAGATCGCGAGAGTGCCCGCGCTGGCGCCGCCGTTCCCGCGCATCGAGTGGCTGCCGTCGCTGGCGAGGGGCCTGGGCGCCGACCCGCTGCAGATGAGCGACGCGGAGCTGCGCGCCGCCGCCACGGTGCACGGTGTGCATAAGGTGGAAGGCCTCAGCCGGCCGAAGGTGATGGACGAGCTGTTCCAGGCGCTGGTCGAGTCGAAGATCGAGGCGCCGACGTTCGTCATCGACTATCCCGTGGAGCTCTCCCCGCTGGCGAAGCCGAAGCGTGGCAACCCCGCGCTCACCGAGCGCTTCGAGCTGTTCGCGCGCGGCAAGGAGGTCGCGAACGCCTTCAGTGAGCTGAACGACCCGATCGACCAGCGCGAGCGATTCGAGGCGCAGGCGCGCCTGCTCGCCGCGGGTGACGAGGAGGCGAGCGGCGTGGACGAGGACTACCTGCGCGCCATGGAGTACGGCATGCCGCCCACCGGCGGTGTCGGCATCGGCCTCGACCGGCTGTTCATGTACCTGACCGACACGCAGAACATCCGCGACATCATCCTCTTTCCCACCATGCGCCCGGAATGACGCGCCTCGAGCTCTCGATCGCCTGGCGGTACCTGCGGAGCCGGCGCGGCTCCCGGCTGCTGTCGCTGATCAGCGTGATCGCGATCGGCGGGGTGATCGTGGGCGTCGGCGCGCTGATCGTGATCACGGGCGTGATGAACGGGCTGCAGCATGACCTGCGCGAGAAGATCCTGATCGCGAGCCCCGACGTCCGCGTCCTCACGTACGGCGACGACATGACGATGGCGCGCTGGGACACGCTCGTGCCGGTGGTGCTCAAGGATCCGGGCGTGGTGGCGGCGTCGCCGTTCGTGCACACGCAGGCGGGGATCTCGGCGGGACACAACTACGCCGAGGGGGTGTTCGTGATGGGGATCCTGCCGCAGGGGATCGAGAAGCCCGAGGTCACGTCCATCCGGCGAACGGCCACCGCCGGTGACTTCAGCTTCTCGACCACCGACGGCAAGCATCGCGGCGCGGTGCTCGGCAACCGGCTGGCGCGCCGCCTCGGCGTGGTCCCCGGCGTGGATTCCGTGCGCCTGATCTCGCTCGGGGCAGGGAAGATGAGCGCGGTGACCGGCACGTTCGTGCCGAACACGATGTCGTTCGAGGTGACGGGCATCTTCGAGACGGGGATGTACGAGTACGACAACTCGTACGTCATCCTCTCGCTCGAGTCGGCGCAGCAGCTCGCGCAGCTCGGCAACTCGGTGACGGGATTGCAGGTGCGCACGCCCACGCGTGGGGATGCAGGCCCGGTCGGGCTGCGCCTGGCCGAGAAGCTCCCCTTCCCGTACCGAACGGAGGACTGGCAGCAGCAGAACTCCTCGCTCTTCCAGGCGCTCCAGCTCGAGAAGCTCGGCATGTCGTTCATCCTGTTCCTGATCGTGGTGGTGGCGGCGTTCAACATCGTGAGCACGCTGACGATGGTGGTGACGGATAAGACGCGCGAGATCGGCATCCTGCGCGCGATGGGAATGACGTCGCGCTCGATACGCCGAATCTTCTTCGTACAGGGAGTGGTGATCGGGGTCGTCGGCACGGCGGCCGGCGTCGCGGTGGGCATCGGCGCCGCAACGGCGATCGACCGCTATCGGCTGATTCCGCTCGACGCGACCGTCTACTTCATCGACCACCTTCCGGTCTACACGCAGCCGCTCGACGTCGCGGTGACGGTCGCGGCCAGCCTCCTGATCGCCGCGCTCGCGACGATGTACCCGGCGCGGCAGGCATCACGCCTCTTCCCGGTGGAGGCGATCCGCCACGAATGAGCGTGCTCCAGGCAGTGGACCTCACCAAGACCTACGTCGGCGGCGACGGGGGCCTCATCACCGTGCTCGAGGGAGTGAACCTCTCCGTGGAGCGCGGGGAGATGATCGCGGTCGTCGGTGCGAGCGGCGCGGGCAAGAGCACGCTGCTGCACCTGCTCGGCGCGCTCGATGCGCCCACGCGCGGCCACGTGCTGCTCGACGGCGTGCGGCTGGATGGGCGCGACGACGACGAGCTGAGCGCCCTGCGGAACCGGAAGGTCGGCTTCGTGTTCCAGTTCCACCACCTGCTTCGGGAGTTCTCGGCGCTCGAGAACGTCGCAATGCCCCTGCGCATCGCGGGCGCGGGCGAGGCGAAGGCGAACGCGCGCGCGAAGGAGCTGCTGGAGCGCGTGGGGATGGGCCCTCGCATGCTGCACCGGCCAGGCGAGTTATCGGGCGGCGAGCAGCAGCGCGCCGCCGTGGCGCGCGCGCTGGCGGCGGATCCGGCGGTGTTGCTCGCGGATGAGCCGAGCGGCAACCTCGATCATTCGAATGGCGAGCTGCTGCATGACCTGTTCGTCGGGCTCGCGCGCGACTTCGGCATCGCGATGGTGGTGGTGACGCACAACCGCGCACTCGCCGCGCGCGCGGACCGGGTGCTGCTGCTCGAGGCGGCGGCGTTGTCGGATGCGGACGTGCGCGAGGTGGTGACCTGATGCTGTGCGACAGTTGCCGGGAGCGTGACGCCGTGGTGCACCTCACGCAGATCGTGAACAATGCCGTCACGCAGCTGCACCTCTGCGAGCGCTGCGCCGCGGAGCGCGGCGTGGAGACCACGGTCGCGGTGCCCAAGCATCCCCTGGGCGAGTTCCTGCATGCCGTGCAACAGCAGATGGTGCCGGGCGCGGAGGCGGGCGGCGGGAAGTGCAGCTTCTGCGGCATGACCATGGCGGATTTCCGTGCGACCGGGCGCTGGGGCTGCGCGAACTGCTACAGCACCTTCGAGGCGCCCATGCGGGACCTGCTGCGCCGCGTGCACGGCAGCGCGAAGCACGTGGGTCGCGCCTACGCCGCGCCGCGTGGCGAGGAGACGGAGAAGGCCGCGCTGCTCGGGGAGCTGCGTGACCGGTTGCGCCGGGCCGTCGAGAGCGAGCAGTTCGAGGTGGCGGCAGGATTGCGCGACCGCATCAGGACGCTGGAATGATCGACCTCTCGCTGTTGCCCGATGGCGGGATGCGCTGGCTCGACGCGTCGGGCCGGGCCTCGGACATGGTGCTCTCCACGCGCGTGCGCCTCGCGCGAAACGTGGAGGGCTACGCGTTCAGCGGCCGCGCGCGCGAGGGAGAGCGCCTGCGCGTGCTCTCGCAGGTGCGAGACGCGATTGCGATGGCGAGCAGCCTGGACGACTCGGTGATGCTCCGGCTCGACCAGCTCGCGCCCACTGACCGGGCACTGCTCCACGAGCGTCACCTGGTGAGCAAGGAGCTCGCGGGGCTCAACTCCGAAGAGGGCGTGCGCTCGGGAGCCGCCGTGGTGCTGGGCGACGGCCTGGGGGTGATGGTCAACGAGGAGGATCACCTGCGGCTGCAGGCACTGCATTCGGGCTTCGCGCTGCGCGAGACGCTGGCGCTGGTCGAGCGCATGGACCGCGAGCTCGGCAGCCGGCTTCCGTACGCTTTCCACCATGAGTTCGGGTTCCTCACCGCGTGCCCGACCAACGCGGGCACGGGACTGCGCGCTTCCGTACTCATCCACCTGCCCGGGCTGGTGCTCACGAAGGAGATCGGGAAGGTCCTCGCGGGCCTCCAGCAGATGGGCCTCACCTACCGTGGCCTGTACGGCGAGGGGAGCGAGGTGGTGGGGAATTTCTTCCAGATTTCCAACCAGACCACACTTGGGCGTTCGGAGGCCGAATTGCTCGACCAGCTCGAGCGCGTGGTGGAGCACGTGATCGACCGGGAGGAGGAAGCGCGCCGGGTATTGCTGCGCGACGCAGGTTATATTATCGAAGACAAGCTCTGGCGCGCGTACGGCACGCTGCGGTATGCGCGCAGCCTCTCGTTCGACGAGGCGATGAACTACCTCAGCGGCGTGCGGCTGGCGGTCGGGCTGAAACTCGTCACCGGCTTGAGTGTATATACCCTCAACAAGCTCCTGATCTTCTCCCAGGCCGCGCACCTTGCCAGCGCCGAGGGGCACCCCCTGACGGAGAGCGAGACGAACCTGGCACGCGCACGCTATGTGCGTACCATGCTCGAGCGAGAAGCCGGGCAGGTCGGATAGCGCAGACGTCCCCCCGCGGGCGTGAGGGAACCATGAACGGCTATAACTTTACGGAGCGAGTTCGGAAGGTCCTTGCCATGGCGCGTGAGGAGGCGGCTCGCCTCCATCACGAGTACGTGGGCACCGAGCACATCCTGCTCGGGTTGATCCGCGAGGGAGAAGGCGTCGCGGCCACGGTCCTCCAGAACCTCAACGTCGAGCTGGACGAGATCCAGCAGAAGATCGAGGAGACGGTCAAGAAGGGCAAAGCTGCCCAGACGACCGGTCCCGACCTCCCCTATACCTCGCGCGCCAAGAAAGTGCTCGAGCTCGCCATGAGCGAGGCTCGCGAGCTCAGCCATTCCTACGTCGGCACCGAGCACCTGCTCCTGGGCCTCCTCCGCGAGGAGAAGGGCATCGCCGCGCAGGTCCTGACCGACGCCGGCGTGAACCTGGAAGCCGCCCGCACCGAGACGCTCCGGATCCTGGGCACCGACGCCCAGCAGGGTGGCACGGCTGCCGCGCCGCAGGCCGGGCTCCCGCAGCAGGCTGCGCCGAGCAAGGGCGAGAAGAAGTCCAAGACCCCCGCGCTCGACCACTTCTGCCGCGACCTCACCCAGCTCGCCGCCGAGGGCCAGCTCGACCCGACCATCGGCCGCGCGAAGGAGATCGAGCGCGTGATGGAGGTGCTCACGCGCCGCAAGAAGAACAACCCGGTCCTCATCGGCGAGCCTGGCGTGGGCAAGACCGCCATCGTCGAGGGACTGGCGCAGCTCATCTCCAATGGCGAGTGCCCGGAGAACCTGCGCGACCATCGCGTGCTCTCGCTCGACATGGCCGCCGTCATCGCCGGCACCAAGTATCGCGGCCAGTTCGAGGAGCGCCTCAAGGCGGTCATGAACGAGATCGCGCAGAACAAGAACATCGTGCTCTTCATCGACGAGCTGCACACGCTCGTGGGAGCCGGCGCGGCGGAAGGCGCGATCGACGCATCCAACATGCTGAAGCCCGCGCTCGCGCGCGGCGAGCTGCAGTGCGTCGGCGCCTCCACGCTCAACGAGTACCGCAAGTACATCGAGAAGGACGGCGCCCTCGAGCGCCGCTTCCAGACGGTGGTGGTGGATCCGCCCTCCATCGACGAGACGGTCGAGATCCTCAAGGGGCTTCGCAAGAAGTACGAGGATCACCACAAGGTCACCATCCCCGACACCACCCTCACGCTGGCCGCGAAGCTCTCGGAGCGCTACATCACCGACCGCTTCCTGCCGGACAAGGCGATCGACGTCATCGACGAGGCGGGCGCACGGGCGCGCCTGGCCGCGCAGGCGCCGCCGCCGGAAGTGGCGGACCTCAAGGGCCAGCTCGAGAAGGTGAACGGCGAGAAGGAAGCCGCGGTCCGCGACCAGAACTTCGAGCGCGCGGCGTCGCTGCGCGATTCCGAGCGCGAGCTGCAGCAGGAGATCCGCCGCAAGCAGGAAGAGTGGGAGAAGCGGCGCCAGTCGCATCGCCCGGTCCTCGGCGAGGAGGAGATCAGCTTCATCGTGAGCCGCTGGACGGGCATTCCCGTCACGCGCCTGCAGGAAGCCGAGACCGCCCGCCTCCTCCGCATGGAGGACGAGCTTCACGAGACCGTCATCGGCCAGGACGAGGCGATCCGCGCGATCGCGCGTTCCATCCGGCGCAGCCGCGCGGGACTCAAGGACCCGCGTCGCCCGATCGGCTCGTTCATCTTCTCGGGACCCACGGGTGTCGGCAAGACCGAGCTGGCGCGCGCGCTGGCCAAGTTCCTGTTCGCCGACGAGACCGCGCTGATCCGCGTGGACATGTCGGAGTACATGGAGAAGTTCTCGGTGTCGCGCCTCATCGGTGCGCCCCCGGGCTACGTGGGCTACGAGGATTCGGGCACGCTCACCAAGGCCGTGCGCCGCAAGCCGTACAGCGTGATCCTGCTCGACGAAATCGAGAAGGCGCACCCGGACGTCTTCAACATCCTGCTCCAGGTGCTGGACGAGGGCCACCTCACCGACAATTACGGCCGCGTGATCGACTTCAAGAACACGGTCGTGATCATGACGTCGAACGTGGGCGCCCGCGACATCACCAAGAACAAGTCGCTCGGCTTCTCCACGGGCGCGGGGACGATGGCCAACTTCGAGCGCATCGCCGAGAAGGTGAAGGACGAGCTGAAGATCGTCTTCAACCCGGAATTCCTGAACCGCCTCGACGACACGATCGTGTTCCATCCGCTCTCGCGTGAGCACATCTCGCAGATCGTCAGCGTGCTGCTCAAGGACGTGCGTCGCCGGCTGGCCGAGGAGGACCTCGTGCTCACGCTCACCGACGCTGCCACCGATTTCCTGGTGACGCACGGCTACGACGAGAGCTACGGCGCGAGGCCGCTCAAGCGGGCGATCCAGCGCTTCATCGAGGACCCGCTCTCGGAGAAGATCCTGATGAGCGAGTTCACCCGCGGCGACGAGATCGAGGTCGACCGGGCTCCCGCGGCGGAGAAGCTGGACTTCCGCGTGCTGGCGGCAGGCAGCGCACCACAGGCCTGACCCATTCCTTACGGGCGGCCGGCCGGGTCCGAACGGACCCAGCCGGCCGCTTTTGTGTATATTTCCGGACTATGCGCAGACCGCTCCTGTTCGCCCTCCTGCCCCTCCTGGCGGCCCCCGTGGCCGCTCGCGCCCAGGACGCCGTCACCGGCCCCTGCGCCACGCCCTCCACCATCGTGTTTCGTGGCAATGCCCGCATCACCGAGGCGATGCTCCGGGCCGACGTGGGCATCGCGGCAGGGACCACGCTGAACTACCGCGAGCTGCAGCGGGCGATCAAGAACCTCTACGCCACGGCGCAGTTCGAGGACGTGCAGGCGCTGTGCGAGGCGGCGGCCGACGGCAAGACCACCCTCGCCTTCGTGCTGCGCGAGCGGCCGCTGCTCACCGACGTCACCGTGTCCGGGGTGTCGCGCCTTTCCGCGGGCACCGTGAAGGACCGGGTGGACCTGCTGATCGGCCGCCCCGTGGATCCCGCGCAGGTGGCGCGCTCCATCGCGCGCATCGATTCGCTCTACGAGTCCAACGGCTACTACCTGGCCAGCGTGCGCGCCGAGACCACGCTGGTCGCGGGTGGCGCGAAGGTGAACTTCGCGGTGGATGAGGGACATCGCCTCGCCATCTCCGGCATCCGCCTCTCCGGCAACAAGGCGGTCTCCGCGAAGGACATCGTGGCCGCCATGAAGACGAAGCCCGAGGGCTTCCTCTGGTGGAAGGCCGGGGCGTTCGATGAGGACGCGTTCAACGGCGACCTGAGCGAGCGCCTGCCCGCGCTGTATTCCTCGCGCGGCTTCATCGACATGCAGATCACGCGCGACACGCTGGTCATCGACCGCGCGCGCGGCAAGGGGCTGATCGAGGTGCACGTGAACGAGGGCCCGCAGTATCGCATCGGTGCCTTCGAGGTGAATGGCGCCAAGCGCTTCTCGAGCGACGAGCTCCAGCGGTACTACCCGTTCGGCGAGCGCACGCGCACGCTGAAGGAGACCGTCGGCAGCATCATCCGCCCGAAGAAGGGGATTCCCGCCAACGCCTTCGATCGCTCGCGCTGGGATGCGGCCACGCAGAAGGTGCAGTCGGCGTACGCGAACGAGGGCTACATCTACGCCAGCGTCCGCCCCGTGATCGAGCGCTCGCACGCGGCCGACTCGGTCCCCACGGTGAACCTGCGCTGGGAGATCGACGAGCGCACGCCCGCGATCATCAATCGCGTGGACATCGTGGGCAACGAGATCACGAACGAGTCGTGCATTCGCGACCAGATCCTGATGCTGCCGGGCGACGTCTACAACCAGGACCTGCTCTACCGCAGCTACCAGAGCATCGGCAACCTCGGCTTCTTCGAGACGCCGCTGCCGGCGCCGGACACCAAGGCCGCGAACGACCAGGGCGACGTGGACATCGTGTTCCGCGTGAAGGAGAAGCACACCGGCAACGTGAACTTCGGCGCGTCGGTCGGGCAGGGCACCGGCGTCGGCGGCTTCATCGGCTTCGACCAGCCGAACCTCTTCGGCAAGTGCAAGCGCGGCTCGCTGCAGTGGCAGTTCGGTCGCTACATCAACGACTTCAACCTGAGCTACACCGACCCGCGCATCCGCGAGTCGCAGATCAGCGGCACGGTGTCGGCGTACCACACGCAGTCGCGCTACGTGATTCGCGACATCGGCCGCTCGATCCGCACCGGCGGCTCGATCCGCATCGGCTTCCCGGTGCCGGGGTCGCGCTACACGCGCCTCTTCGTCGACTACGGCGGGGAAAAGGTGGCGTATGGGCAGGATGGACTCGTGTCCACGATCAGCTGCTCGAGCTGCTTCCGGTCCACGCTCGGCCTCACGGCCGATCGGGACACGCGCCTCGACATGCCGTTCCCGAGCATGGGCGCGCACCAGACGTTCACGGCGCAGTTCAATGGCGGCCCGCTGGGCGGCACCGCGTCGTTCCAGCGCTTCACGGGCGAGCTGCGCGGCTACTCCACGCTCGCGGCGTTCGGCGGCTCGGCACTCGGCACCGCGCCGATCAAGCTCGTGGCGGGGCTGAGCACGCGCATGGGCGCGCTGTTCGGGAACTCCGGGCCGTTCTTCGTGTCGCAGGAGTTCTCGCTGGGCGGCGTGCAGTATGGCGAGCCCCTCCGCGGCTACGAGGAATTCTCGATCACGCCGAGCGGCTACCTCTCGGGATCGAGCTCGTCGCAGGCGCAGCGCGCCTCGTTCGGCAACGCGTTCTACACCACCACGGCGGAGCTCGGCCTGCGCTTCAACCAGCAGGTCTACCTCGACGCCTTCTACGACGCGGGCAACATCTGGGAGCGTCCGCAGGACTTCAATCCCACGCGGCTCTTCCGCGGCGCGGGCGTGGGAGCGGCACTCGTGACGCCGCTCGGACCGCTCGGCGTGGACCTGGGCTACGGCTTCGATCGTGTCGACGAGGCAGGTCGCCGTGCCCCGAAGTGGCAGGTGCATTTCAAGTTCGGCCAGTTCTTCTAAACCATCTCTCTGGAGTAGGACCATGCGTTCGATTTCCCGCGCGGCACTGCTGGCGCTCGCGATTGGCGCGGCTGCGCCGGCCGCTGCCCTCGCGCAGCAGGGCACGTTGAAGCTCGCCTTCGTCAATCCCGCCGCCCTCTTCGAGAACGCGCCCGGCCGCGCGGCCGCGGAGACGGCGTTCAAGAAGGAGACGGACACCTTCCGCACGCAGCTGCAGGCAATGAACGACAACCTGCAGGCGCAGGTGTCGGCGTATCAGAAGGTCCAGGCCACGCTCACCCCCGCGCAGCGCAAGACACGCGAGGATGCCCTGCGGGCGCAGGACGACTCGCTGCAGTCGCGCCAGCAGCAGTTCCAGTCGCGCGCGCAGACGCGCCAGAACGAGCTGATGGCGCCGATCATGGAGCAGGTGCGCAAGGTGATCGAGGACATTCGCGTGGAGGACGGATTCTCCATGATCCTGAGCAACGAGCCAGGCGCCACGGTGATCCTGGCCGCCGACAAGAACCTCGACATCACCGATCGCGTGGTGGCGCGCCTGCGCACGGTCGCTGCCTCGCAGGCCCCGAAGGCCACGGCGCCCGTCTCGGCGCCGGCTGGCGTTACCCGTCCGAAGCCGCCGACGCAGTGAACGCGCGGCACGACGAGCAGAATGCAGGTGGCGGTGAGGGCGCAGGCGCCCTCACCGCTGCTCGCATAGCGACGATCGTCGGCGGTTCGCTCGTCGGCGACGGGCAGGTCGAGATCTCGGGCGTGAACTCGCTCGACCGGGCGCGCGGCCACGAGGTCAGCTTCTGCACGTTGCCGAAGTTCGGGGCGATGCTCGAGGCGACGAAGGCGGGCGTCGTGCTGCTCTCGCCGCAGATGGCAGACGCTCCGGCGGCTGACGCCCGCGCCCGCGTGGTGGTCGAGAAGCCGCAGGAGGCGCTGCTCATGCTTCTCCCGCTGCTGTACCCGCCATCGCCGCCGGAGCCGGGCGTGCATGCCAGCGCGACGATCGGGCGCGGGGCCGTGCTCGGTGACGCGGTGCAGGTTGGACCGAACGTCGTGATCGGCGCGGGGGCAACGATCGGGGCGCGCACCCGGCTCGACGCCAATGTCGTGATCGGCGAGCGCGTCACCGTCGGCGAGGATTGCATCCTGTTTCCCGGAGTGGTGGTGTACCCTGCCTGCGTGCTCGGCGATCGCGTGCGACTGCACGCCGGCGTGCGAATCGGCGCGGACGGGTTCGGGTACGTGTTCCGCAACGGGCAACACCAGAAGGTGCCCCAGGTCGGGCGCGCGATCATCGAATCCGACGTCGAGGTCGGGGCGAACTCGACCATCGATCGAGGCAGTGTCGGTGACACGGTGATCGGCGCCGGCTCCAAGCTCGACAACCTGGTGCACATCGCGCACAACGTGCGCATGGGCCGCCTGTGCATCATCGTGGCGCAGGTGGGAATTTCCGGCTCGGTGACGCTCGGCGACGGGGTGATCGTCGGCGGACAGGCCGCGGTCGTCGGTCACGTAAAACTGGGCGAGAATTGCCGCGTCGCCGGACAGTCAGGAGTGTTCGGCGACGTACCCGCGGGGGAGACCTGGTCCGGCTATCCCGCGCGCCCGCACCGCGAATCGCTTCGGGCGCAGGCCGCGCTCTGGAAGCTGACGCCGCTCGTCCGCAGGATCACGGAACTCCTCGAGCGCGACGGGAACGGGCGGTGACGCGCCGCACGATCTCGGCCGGGCGATCGGTGAGCGGCATCGGGTTGCACCTCGGGGCACCGGTGACCCTCACCTTCCGGCCGGCGTCCAGCGGCGCCGGTATTTCATTCCGTCGAACCGACCGCGCGGGCGACCCGGCGATCCCCGCACTCGCCTCGCATTGCGAGCTTTCCGAATTTCGCACGCAGCTCGGTTCAGGTGACTCCGCCGTGCATACGGTGGAGCACGTGCTGGCGGCCGTGGGAGCGCTCGAGATCGACGACCTGATCATCGAGCTGGACGCCGCGGAGCCGCCGATCATGGATGGCAGCGCCGCGCCCTTCTTCGAGGCGCTTCAAGGGGCCGGCCTGCGAGAGCAGACAGGAACCCCGACGATGATCGTCGTGCGCCGACCGGTGCGCTTCACCGATGGGTCGTCGACGTATGCGGCGTTTCCGGCCTGCGCCCTCGACCTCGAGGTGGGGATCGACTTTCCGCACCCGCTGATTGGGCGCCAGCGCTCGCGTTATGTAGTCTCGGAGGCGACCTTCGCCTCCGAGCTCTCGCAGGCGCGGACCTTCGGGTTCGTCGAATGGGTGGAGGGATTGCGGGCGAAGGGGCTCATTCGCGGCGCCTCGACCGACAACTGTGTAGTGCTCGACGGGGGGGGCGTCGTGGACAATGCGCTGCGCTGGCCCGACGAGTTCGTGCGTCACAAGGCGATGGACTGTGTGGGCGACCTCGTCCTCGCGGGGGGACGTGTTCGGGCGCGCATCGTCGCCGATCGGCCAAGTCATCGGGGCACGGTGCAGTTCGTCCGTGCGATCCTGGATTCGTTGAACACGGAGAAAGCCATGCTGGGGGTCGATGAGATCATGCGGGTGCTGCCACACCGCTATCCGTTCCTGCTCGTGGATCGCATCCTCGAACTGGAGCCCGGGAAGCGAGTGGTCGGGATGAAGAACGTGACGATCAACGAGCCGTTCTTCCAGGGTCATTTCCCGGGGCACCCGATAATGCCCGGAGTGCTGGTGATCGAGGCGATGGCGCAGGTCGGCGGCATGCTGCTGCTCGGCGACGTGGAGAAACCCGAGGAGAAGGTGGTGTACTTCACCTCCCTCGACGGCGTGCGCTGGCGCCGTCCCGTCAAGCCGGGCGACCAGCTTCGCTTCGAGCTCACCATGCTCGCGCAGCGTGGCATGCTCTGCAAGATGAAGGGCATCGCGACGGTGGACGGCGAGGTGGTCTGCGAGGCGGAAATGGGTGCGATGGTGCGCGACCGGTGACGCAGCGCATCCATCCCACCGCCATCATCCATCCGGATGCGGTGCTCGCCGATGACGTCGATGTCGGCGCCTTCGCGATCATCGGCGAAGGCTGCACCGTGGGCGAGGGGTCCGTCATCGCCGCGCGCGCAACCCTCGAGCGCAACGTGCTCCTGGGCAAGCGGGTGAAGGTCGGTATCGGTACCGTGCTTGGCGGCGATCCACAGGACCTGAAGTTCAAGGGTGAGCACACGACGGTCGAGATCGGGGACAACACCACGCTCCGCGAGTACCTGACCATCAATCGCGGCACGTCGCAGTCGTTCAAGACCACGGTGGGCAAGGACTGCTTCCTCATGTCGTACGTGCACCTGGCGCACGACTGCCACGTGGGCGATGGCGTGATCATCTCGAACGCGACGCAGCTCGCCGGGCACGTGACCATCGAGGACCGCGCGATCGTGTCGGGCGTGAGCGCCGTGCACCAGTTCGTGAGCATCGGGCGCTTCAGCTTCATCGGTGGCTGCTCGCGCGTCGCCCAGAATGTGCCGCCGTACACGAAGGCCGTCGGCAACCCGATCAAGCTTTACGGGCTGAACAGCGTGGGCCTGCGCCGGAACAACTTTCCCGACGAAGTGATTCGCGAGCTGAAGCGGGCGTACCGGCTGTTCTTCCGCTCGGAGCTGAACGTCACCCAGGCGCGCGCTCGTGCCGAGAACGAGCTGCAGCCCTTTCCGGAGGTGCTGGAGTTCCTGCGCTTCCTCGACAGCAACAACGATCGCGGTTTCGTGCTGTGAGCCCGATCCGGATGGGCGTGGTCGGTGCCGGGGGGCTCGGCTATCACCACGTGCGAATCCTCCGCGACCTGCCAGGCGTCGAGTTCGCCGGCTTCTTCGAGAGCCGTGCCGATCGCGCGGCGCAGGTATCCGGGGAGCTCGGCGTGAAGGCCTTCGAGAGCGCCGAGGCGCTCTTCGACGTGGTGGACGCGGCAACGATCGTGGTGCCCACGCCCGCGCACTACGCCGTGGCCAGCGTGGCACTCGAGAAGGGAATTCACCTGCTGATCGAGAAGCCGCTCGCCGCCACCCTCGAGGAGGCCGACCGCCTGCTCGAGATCGCGAAGCGCACCGGCGCGATCGTCCAGACCGGGCACGTGGAGCGCTTCAATCGCGCCATCCGCGCCGCGCTTCCCTACGTGGACAATCCGCGCTTCATCGAGAGCGACCGCCTGGCCACCTTCAATCCCCGTGGCTCGGACGTCGCCGTGGTGCTGGACCTCATGATCCACGACATCGACCTGGTGCGCACGCTGGTCGGTGGAAAGGTGGCGGAGCTGCATGCGACGGGGGTGCCGGTGCTCACGCCGTTCGTGGACATCGCGAACGCGCGCATCACGTTCGAGTCCGGTGCGATTGCGAACATCACGGCCAGTCGCGTGTCGCGCGACCGCATGCGCAAGCTCCGTATCTTCCAGCAGAGCGGGTACATCTCGCTCGACCTCGGCTCGGGCGCCGGCGAGTTCTATCGCCTGCGGCGCGACGTGGACCTCGCCGAGCTCGCGAAGAGCGCGCAGGGAGTGGAGGCGTTCGTGGAGCGCGTCGCGCTGGAAGCCCCCGAGGGTGAGCCGCTCAAGCTCGAGTTCGAGTCATTCGTGCAGGCGATCGAGGGAAGCGGTCCCGTCGTCGTCACCGGGGACGATGGTCGCGAGGCGCTCGCCGTGGCCCTGCGCATCGTCTCCGAGATCGAGCGCACGCTTCCCGCACTGTCGCGCGGCGCGGCCGGCGGTGCGTGAGCGCCCCACTGCGTGAGCTTCTCTTCGTCGCCGGCGAGGCCTCCGGCGACCTGCACGCAGCGGGGGTCGTGCGGGAGCTGAAGGCGCGGAATGCGGGATTCCGCTATGTCGCCATCGGTGGCGAGCGGATGCGGGCTGAAGGCGCCGAGCTGCTCGAGCACGTGGACAAGCTGGCGGTGATGGGATTCGTGGAACCGCTCCGCCACATCCCGCGGTTCCTCGCGCTGCGACGCATGCTTCGTGAGCGCCTCGCCTCGGGCCGAGTGGCCCTCGTGGTGCTGATCGACTACGCGAGCTTCAACATGAAGATCGCGGCCGATGCCACGGAGCTCGGCGTGCCCGTGCTCTTCTACATCACGCCGCAGGTGTGGGCGTGGAGGCCGGGGCGCATGGAAGTGATGGCGCGGGTGATCACCCAGGCCGCCGTCATCCTGCCCTTCGAGGAGAAGCTGCTGCGCGACCATGGGGTGAACGCGACGTTCGTGGGCCACCCGCTGCTCGACCGCGCGCGCAACATGCCCAGCCCCGACGAGGCACGCGAGCAGCTTGGGCTCGATCCGCGGCGCAAGGTGCTCGCCCTCTTTCCCGGCAGCCGCAAGCAGGAGATCGCGCAGCACCTGGAGCCGTTCGTCGAGATCGGGCTCGAGCTGCAGCGACGCGACCCGGCATTGCAGGTGGTGGTGAGCGGCGCACCCACCGTGACGATCGATCCCGCGGGGTGCCCGTTCCCCGTGGTGCGGTCGGCCTCCTTCGCCATCCTGCGCGCGGCAGACGCCGCGGTGGCCAAGAGCGGGACCACCACGCTCGAAGCGGCCGTGGCGGGGACGCCGATGGTGGTCGCGTATCGCACGAACTTCATCAACTATGCAGTGGGTCGGCGGCTCGTCACGATTCCGGACATCGGGCTCGTGAACATCGTGGCTGGCGAGCGCATCGTCCCCGAGTTCCTGCAGGATGCGCTCGTGCCCTCCGAGATCGTGACCGTGCTCCAGCGCCTGCTCGACCCGGACAGTCCAGAGCGTGCGCGCATGCTCACCGGACTCGCGCGCGTCCGCTCGATGCTCGGCGAGCCCGGTGCCGCAGGACGGGTGGCCGAGCTCGCGATGACGCTCGCGTCACGGGCATCGACCTCGTGACGGCGCCGCGAGAGGCGCTCCCCCCGCGCGCCCGCCTCGACTGGAAGCTCGAGCTGCTGGTGCGCGTCGGCCCGTGGTTGATTCGCGCGCTCGGCGCTACTTGGCGCGTGAGCGTGCGACATGGCGAGCACGTGAAGCGCCTGCGGGCCGAGCACGTCCCCTTCGCCTATGCCCTCTGGCACGGCCAGCTGCTGCCGCTGCTCTGGCATGAGCGCGGCTTCCGCACGCGCATCCTCATCAGTGAGCACAAGGACGGCGAGATCATCGCCCGCGTGGCGGAGGGGCTCGGCTACGCCACCGTTCGCGGGTCCACCTCCCGCGGGGGCAGTCGCGCGCTGCTCGCGCTCGCGCGGGAGCTGCAGCAGGGCAACGACATCGCGGTGACGCCCGACGGGCCGCGCGGCCCGGCGCGCACCTTTGCGGCTGGGGCGCTGGTGGCGGCCCAGCGAAGCGGGACGCCCATCCTGCCCATCGCCGCGAGCGCGGATCGCGCATGGCGGCTGCGCAGCTGGGACCAGTTCATGATCCCGAAGCCCTTCGCTCGCGTCACGGTGGCGTTCGGCGAGCCCGCGTACGTCGAGGCCGCGGGTGCGCGCGAAGCGGCGGAGCATGCCCCGCGCTTCCAGGCGCTGCTCGACGCGACCGTGGCCGAGGCCGAGCGAGCGTGACGTGAGCACCATACGCGAGATCTGGTTCGGGCATGGCGCCGGGGCGCGCGCGGCGCGCGCTGCACTCACGCCGTTCGCATGGGCGTATGAGGGCGCAGTGCGCGCGCGCGGCGCGCTGTTCGATGCCGGCGTGCTGCGCACGCACACCGGCGCGATTCCGGCCATCTCGATCGGGAACCTCACGGTCGGCGGCACGGGCAAGACACCGGTGGCCGCGTGGATCGCGCAGTCGCTGCAGGCGGGAGGAGCGCGCCCGGCCATCGTGCTGCGCGGCTACGGCGACGACGAGCCGCTCGTTCACGCGCGACTCAATCCCGGCATTCCGGTAATTGCGCAGGCAGATCGCGTGGCGGGGATGGCGGCCGCGCTCGCGCGTGGTGCCGACGTCGCCGTGCTCGACGATGCGTTCCAGCATCGCCGCGCCGCACGAACCGTGGACGTGGTGCTCGTTTCCGCGGATGAGGACGTGAGCGATCCGCGACTGCTCCCCGCCGGCCCGTGGCGCGAGCCTCCCGCGTCGCTCGCGCGCGCGTCGCTGGTGGTGGTTACGCGAAAGGCGGTGGGGCAGGCGATCGTGAATGGCGTGATCGAGCAACTGCGGCAATGGGCGCCGCGCGTGCCGGTGGCCGTCGTCTCCATCGCCCCGCACGAGCTCGTGAACGTTGCCAGCGGGGAGGCGACTGCAATCGCCGATTGGGCCGGGCACCAGGTACGGGTGGTGTCGGCGATCGGCAATCCGGACGCGTTCGCGCGACAGCTCGCCGCTGCGGGGCTGCTCCTGGCGCAGGTGGAGGCCTTTCCCGACCACCATGCCTACGTTGCGGCCGACGTCGCGCGGCTGGCATCCGGAGCGGCCGGCGCACCGGTCGTGACGACCCTCAAGGATGCCGTGAAACTGGGGCCGATCTGGCCTCGCGCCGGCACCGGCTTATGGTATGTTTCTCAACGGCTCGTCGTGGAGCGTGGAGGCACCGAGTTGGACCAGGTGCTCCTGAAGGTGCTCTCGGCGCGCGTTCCGGAGTCCTTCACCGCCGGTTGAATCCGGCCGACAGCCTGTCTCAATGGCCACCGATCCACTCCGCCTTCCGACCGACAAGATCGTCCGCCCCGACAAGGATCGCTTCCTCAATGAGGAGAATCCGTTCGAGGCGATGATGTCGCGGTTCGACCGTGCCGCCCAGCTGCTCGACCTCGAGCCTGGGCTCTACAAGGTCCTCCGTCATCCCGAGAAGCAGATCATCGTCTCGGTGCCCGTGCTGATGGACAGCGGCGAGGTGGAAGTCTTCACCGGCTATCGCGTGCTCTACAACACGTCGCGCGGCCCGGCCAAGGGCGGCATCCGCTTCGACATGCAGGTGAACCTCGAAGAGGTGAAGGCGCTCGCGGCGTGGATGACCTGGAAGTGCGCCGTGGTGAACCTGCCCTTCGGCGGCGCCAAGGGCGGCGTGATCTGCGACCCGCTCAAGATGAGCGTGGGAGAGCTCGAGCGGCTCACGCGCCGCTACACCTCGGGGATCATCGCCACGCTGGGCCCGGATTCCGACGTGCCCGCGCCCGACGTCAACACCAATGAGCGCGTGATGGCCTGGGTCATGGACACGTACTCCATGCAGGCGCGTCACACCGTCACGGCCGTCGTCACGGGCAAGCCGATCGAGCTCGGGGGCTCGCTGGGTCGTCGTGAGGCCACGGGGCGCGGGTGCATGTTCATGGTGCTCGAGGCGCTGAAGCACCTCGGCATGCCGGTGCAGGGAACCACCGTCGCCGTGCAGGGCTTCGGCAACGTGGGCTCCGTGGCCGCCGACCTGATGGCGAAGCAGGGCTGCCGCATCATCGCGATCAGCGATCGCACGGGCGGCTACCACAACAAGGCCGGCATCGACGTGCCCGGCGCGCTCGATCACGTGAAGAAGCACCGTTCGCTCGAGGGCTTCACCGGCGGGGACCCGATCACCAACGAGGAGTTGCTGACCATGCCGGTGGACGTGCTGCTGCCGGCGGCGCTCGAGAACGTGATCACCTCGAAGAACGCCAGCAAGGTGCAGGCGAAGATCATCTGCGAGGGCGCGAACGGCCCGACCACGGCCGGCGCGGACTCGATCCTCGAGGAGAAGGGGATCTTCGTGATTCCCGACATCCTGGCGAATGCGGGCGGCGTCACCGTGTCGTACTTCGAGTGGGTGCAGGATCGCGGTGGCTACTTCTGGACCGAGGACACGGTGAACCAGCGGCTCGAGGACATCATGACGCGCTCCTTCCAGGAGGTGCTGCAGATGTCCAAGACGCACAAGGTGAACATGCGCACCGCCGCCTACATGCTCTCGATCTCGCGCGTGGCCATCGTGCATCGCCTCCGCGGCATCTATGCCTGACGCCTGTCGCACCTCCTGACGCGCGTGATCCATGCGCGTGTCGATCGTCGCCGTCGGCCGGGTGCGCGACAAGCACCTGGCCGAGGCGATTCGGGAGTACGAGGGGCGGGCCGCGCACTACTGGAACCTCGATGTTGCCGAGGTGCGCGAGGAGCCGGCTCGTGGACTGGCGCCGGCGATGGTGAAGGATCGCGAGGGCGAGCGCCTGCTCGCGCGAGTGGGAGCGGCGCTCCTCGTGGCCTGCGACCCGAATGGCGAGAGCCTGGCATCGGACCGGTTCGCCACGTGGCTGCGCGAGCGCCGCGATGCGGCGCAGGACGTCGCCTTCGTGATCGGGGGCGCGTTCGGGCTTTCCACCGAGGTGCTCGCGCGATCGAGCCGCCAGTTGTTGCTCGCTCCCTTCACGCTGCCGCACGAGCTCGCGCGATTGGTCCTCGCCGAGCAGCTCTACCGGGCGGGCACCATCGTGCGTGGCGAGCCCTATCACAAGTGACCGCGTGCGCGTAGTCACCGAGCCGCTCGGCGGCTCCCCGCTGGCGCGGGCGGCGCAGGCCGGCACGCTCGACGCCACCATCTTCGCCCCGCATCCTCGCTCTGGGGCCGAATGGGGAGAGCGCGTTGCACGGGTTGCGGCATCGATGCCCGCTCACTGGCGGGAGGCGCTAGCGGGCGCCTTCGGCCAGCCCGCGCCGCTGGCGCGCGAGCGGCTGGCCTCGGCCGCCGTGGTCGTGACCACCGGCCAGCAACCCGGCCTGTTCGGCGGCCCGATGTACACCTTCACCAAGGCGCTGGCCGCGCTCTCGCTCGCGAACGCGCTCGAGCGGGAGACGGGCGCGCGCGTCGCTCCCGTGTTCTGGGCGGCGACGGACGACGCCGACTTCGACGAGGCCGCCATCACGCACGTCGCGGTGCGCGGCGCGCTCCGCGAGCTGCGCATGCACGAGCGACCGCCGGCGGGCACGCCGATGTCGCGGGCGCCCCTCGGAGACGTGAGCGCCGAGCTGCGTTCCCTGCGCGAGGCCAGCGGGTCGGTGGCCTACGAGCAGGCGCTTCTCGAGGCGGAGCGGTCGTACTCGGCAGGGGCCACCGTTGGCGGCGCGTACCTCGCACTGCTTCGCGCGCTGCTCGAGCCGCTCGGCATCTGCGTGCTGGATGCGTCGCACTCCTCCGTGCGCAGCGCCTCACGCGAAATCCTCGGCCGTGCGCTCGCCGCTGCGGCGCCAATCGAGGCGGCCCTGCGTGCGCGCACCGCGGAGCTGGCGGAGGGCGGCTTCGATCCGCAGGTGGAGCACGTGGACGGCGCGAGCCTCGTGTTCGCGTACGAAGCGGGTGGCAAGCGTCGCCTTGGCGTTCACGAGTCGGCGCCCGCCGAGGGAGAGGTCGTGCTTGGCCCGAACGTGCTGCTCCGTCCGGTGATGGAGCGGGCGATCCTGCCGACCGTTGCATACGTGGCCGGTCCGGGGGAGCTCGCATATTTCGCGCAGGTGAGCGCCGTGTCGCGCGCACTTGGCGCCGGCGAGCCAATCGCAATTCCGCGCTGGTCGTGCACCGTGATCGAGCCGCATGCACAGCGCGCACTCGACCGGCTTGGCGCCACGCCCCAGGACCTCGACTCGACCGGCGCGCTCGAGTCGCGCATTACGCGAGCGGCCATGCCAATCGAGGTCGCGAGCGCGCTCGAATCGCTGCGCGCCGCCACGGACTCGGCGCTGCGCGCGCTGGAGCTGTCGGATGCGCAGGGTCTGGTGCCCCCCGCCGTGCACGCCGGCCTCCGCCGATCTCTGGAGCACAAGCTTGCGCGCCTCGAGCGTCGCTACCTGGCCGCGGTGAAGCGAAGCGAGGGGCAGGCCATGAACGACGTGGCCGTGGCACGCGCGGCACTGCGCCCGATGGGCAAGCCGCAGGAACGCGTGCTCAACTTCCTGCCGCTGCTCGCGCGACAGGGACCGGCCCTCCTGGCGCTGATGCAGGAGCGCGCCGCGGAGTGGGCGACGTCGATCGTGTCGGACTCACGATGAGCGAGGAAGGACAGGCACCGCCGGTTTCGCCTGCACCTCCCGCTTCGCAGGCACCGCTGGCCGCGCAGGCACCGCCAGCGCCGAACCGCTCCGGTGTGGGCGCGGCGCTCGTGGCCGCCGGCATCCTGGCCTCACGCGTGTTCGGCCTGCTGCGCCAGGTGCTGATGTCCCGGTTCCTGGGCGCCGGCATGGCCGCCGATGCGTTCAACGCGGCATTTCGCATCCCGAACTTCCTGCAGAACCTGTTCGGGGAGGGCGCGCTCTCGGCGTCGTTCATTCCCGTGTACGCGCGCCTGCTGGCGGAGGGAAGGGACGAGGAGGCGGACCGCGTGGCCGGCGCGGTGGGCGCATTGCTCGCGATCGTCGTCGCGTCACTCGTGCTGGCCGGCGTGGCGGCGGCGCCATTCCTGATGCTCGCGATCGCGCCCGGATGGGTTGGCGAGAAGCGCGAACTGACGATCGAGCTCACGCGCATCCTGTTCCCGGGGGCGGGACTGCTGGTGATGTCGGCGTGGTGCCTGGGCATCCTCAACAGCCATCGACGGTTCCTGCTCTCGTACACGGCGCCCGTGCTGTGGAACGTGGCGATGATCGCGGCCCTGCTCGCCTTCCGTCACGAGGGAAGCGCGCACCTGGCGGTGCTGCTCGCCATGGCCTCGGTGATCGGGAGCGCGCTGCAGTTCGTGGTCCAGCTGCCCACGGTGCGCCGCGTGGCGCCGCGCCTGCGCCTGTCGGGCGATCGTTCCTCGGAGCCGGTGCGCGCCGTGGTGCGCACCTTCGTCCCGGTGTTCATCAGCCGCGGCGTGGTGCAGGTGAGCGCGTACGTGGACCAGCTCATCGCGAGCTTCCTCCCCGAGGGGATGGTGTCGCTCCTGATGTACAGCGCCACGCTCTACACGCTTCCCGTGAGCCTCTTCGGCATCGCCATCTCCGCGGCGGAGCTGCCCGAGATGGCGCGCGAGAGCGGCACGAGCCCCGAAGCGAGCGAGCGCCTGCGCAGCCGGCTCGCCGGCGGGCTGCGGCGCATCGCCTTCTTCGTCATCCCGTCGGCCGTCGCATTCCTCGCGCTGGGCGACGTGATCGTGCGCATGCTCTTCCAGGGGGGCAAGTTCACCGCGGACAACACGCGCTTCACATGGGCGATCCTTGGCGGCTCCGCCGTGGGGCTGCTCAGCGGCACCTGGGGACGCCTCTACTCCTCGGCGTTCTACGCGCTCCGTGACACGCGCACCCCACTCCAGTTCGCAATCCTTCGCGTGGTGGCCACGGTGCTGCTCGGCCTCGTTGCCGCGCTCACGCTCCCCGGTGTGTTGGGCGTGGATGCGCGCTGGGGTGCGGCGGGGCTCACGGCATCGGCGGGACTGGCCGGCTGGATCGAGTTCCTGCTCCTGCGACGCGAGCTTGCGCGCCGCGTGGGTGCGGCATCGGTGCCTGCCAGGCTGCTGCTCTCGCTGTGGGGCAGCGCCCTCGTGGCGGCGGGCGTGGGGTACCTGGCAAAGGTTCCGCTCCTGTCGCTCGGAAAGATCGCCGGCGGGGCCGCGACGCTCGCGCTGTACGCGCTGGTGTACGGGTCCCTCACGTGGCTGGCGGGCGTCACCGAGTCACGCGGGCTGCTGGCCGCTGCAACCCGACGCTTCCGGCGCTGACCGCCCCGGGACCCGGGGCATGCGACCGGGTATTATTCAGGATGCCGCAGGTGCCCGCGACCATCCTCACGCAGATCCCGACACTGCCCGAATCACCGGGCGTGTACCTCTGGCGTGCGGACGACGGCACCGTGCTCTACGTGGGCAAGGCCAAGAAGCTCCGGTCGCGCGTGCGCAGCTACGTGGCCAGCGAGCACTTCGAGAGCGTGAAGACGCGCGCGCTCATGGGGCAGGTGGCCGCCCTCGAGACGATCGTGGTGCCGAGCGAGGCGCACGCGCTGATCCTCGAGGCCAACCTGATCAAGGAGTACAAGCCGCGCTTCAACATCGCCTTGCGCGACGACAAGTCGTATCCCTACATCAAGGTCACGCTGCAGGAGCCATTCGCGCGGGTGTACGTCACGCGCCGGCTGCAGAACGACGGCGCGCGCTACTTCGGGCCGTACACCGACGTCAGCGCCATGCGTCGCGCGCTGAACGTCGTGAAGCGCATCTTCACCGTGCGCTCGTGCAACTTCGACATGCCGAAGGTGATGCCCGATCGCCCGTGCCTGGACTATCACATCGGGCGCTGCAAGGCGCCCTGCATCCTCGCGCAGAGCGTGGGCGAGTATCGCGCGATGATCGACGAGGTGGTGCTCTTCCTCGACGGCAAGACCGCGGAGGTCGTGCGGCGCGTGAAGGAGCGCATGGCGCTGGCCGCCGAGTCGCTCGACTTCGAGCGCGCCGCGGAGCTGCGCAATGCGCTCGCGCACCTCGAGAAGATGGAAGAGCCGATGGTCGTGCAGGAGGTGGAGGGCGGGGACCGTGACGTGGTCGGCTATGCGCGCGACGGCGACGATGCGGTGGTGGCGCTGATGCGCATTCGCGGCGGCCGCCTGCTCGCGCGCGAGCACCAGTTCATCGTGAACGTTTCCGAGGAGAGCGATCCCTGCGTGCTGCAGGCCTACCTCGCCAGCAGCTACTTCGCGCTCGACGATCGCGCGCGCGAGCTCCTGGTGCCCTTCGACTTCGAGGATCGCGAGCTGCTCGAGGAGTCGTTCCGCGGCACGCCCGTGGCGACCTCCGTACACGTGCCCCAGCGCGGCTCCAGGCGCGAGCTGATCGACCTCGCCGAGCAGAATGCGCGGCACCTGCTCGAGGAGCAGCGCATGACCGGGGAGGAGACGGAGGAGCGCGCCGTCGATCCCGTGTACGAGCTGCAGCGACAGCTGGGGCTGCAGAAGGTTCCGCGGTCGCTCGCCTGCTTCGACATCTCGCACGCGCAGGGAACCGACACCGTGGCCTCGATGGTCTGGTTCCAGAATGGCCGGCCGTATCGCGCGGAGTATCGCAAGTTCAAGGTGAAGACGGTGGAGGGCATCGACGACTTCGCCTCCATGCGCGAGGTGGTGGGCCGCTACTTCAAGCGACGGCTCGAGGAGCAGAAGCCGCTGCCGGACCTGGTGGTGATCGATGGCGGCAAGGGACAGCTGCATGCGGCACACGATGCGCTGGTGGAGCAGGGCCTCGGTGAGCTGCCCCTGATCAGCCTGGCCAAGCGCGAGGAGGAGATCTTCGTGTTCGGGAGGGGCGAATCCCTGCGCCTGCCGCGACGCAGCGTGGCGCTGCGCATGCTGCAGCAGGCGCGTGACGAGGCGCATCGCTTCGCCATCACCTTCCAGCGACAGAAGCGCTCCGCGCGCACCATGACCAGCGCGCTGCTCCGCATCCCCGGCATCGGCGACGCGAAGCGCCGCGCGTTGCTGCAGCACTTCGGCAGCCTGGACGCCGTGCGCGCGGCCACGCGCGAGCAGATCGCCGAGCTGCCGGGATTCGGCGACCGCACGGCGGGGAAGGTCATCGAGGCGCTGATCGCGTCCGACCCCACCAAGCAGGATGCGCCCGCCGTCGCCCCGCCCATCGCGCCCGCCGCCGCACCCGATTCGCCCGACGCGAAGCGTCCGCACGACGCGACGCATCCGCGGGACGCGCAGCATCCCCAGGACGCGCAGCATCCGCAGGACGCGAAGCAACCCTCCGACTCCACATCGAATGGCTGAGTGGTCCCTGGAATGTTCCGCGTGCCGCGTCACCGCGCCCGGGGACGCGCTGGCAAGCGTCTGCCCGTCGTGTGGGCAGCCCTTCCTCGTGCGGTACGCCTGGCCCGACAACGCACAGCCGCGACGCGAAGGCTTCGAGCGCTGGGACATGTGGCGCTACTCGGCCGTGCTGCCGCTCGCCGCCGGCGAGTCGCCCGTGTCACTCGGCGAGGGCTGCACGCCGATCGCCGAGCTGCCCGCGCTCGCGCGCGAGCTGGGCATCGCGCGCGCCTGGGTGAAGGATGAGGGGCTCAACCCCACCGCATCGTTCAAGGCGCGCGGAATGAGCGCGGCGGTCACGCGCGCTCGCGCGCTCGGCGTCACGCAGTTCGTGGTGCCCACCGCCGGCAATGCGGGTGCGGCGCTTGCCGCGTATGGCGCTGCCGCCGGCATCGCCGTTCGCGTCTTCGCGCCGGCGAGCACGCCCTCGCCGATCCTCGCCACCATTCGCGCCCTGGGCGCCGAGCTCGTACTCGTGGACGGCCACATCGGCGACGCGGGCAAGCGCTCGCGGGCGTGGGCCGCGGAGCATGGCGCCTTCGACATGTCCACCCTGCGGGAGCCGTATCGCATCGAGGGCAAGAAGACGATGGGCATCGAGCTCGCCGAGCAGCTCGGGTGGACCATGCCCTCGCACATCATCTATCCCACCGGCGGTGGCACGGGATTGATCGGCATGTGGAAGGTCTTCGGCGAGATGCGCGAATGGGGGTGGCTGCCACCGGACGTGCAGCTGCCGAAGATGATCGTTGCGCAGGCGGATGGGTGCGCGCCCATGGTGCGGGCGTTCCATGCCGGCGCCGACCACGCCACGCCATGGGAGAACCCATCCACGCACGCGAGTGGCTTGCGGGTGCCGGGGCCGCTCGGCGACCGGCTCATCCTGCGCGCGCTGCGCGAGAGTGGGGGCGACGCACAGGCGGTGAGCGAGGACGCGATTCGCGCCGACACGCTCGCGCTCGCGACGGCCAGCGGCGTGGACGCGGCGCCAGAGGGCGGCTGTGCGCTCGCGGTGCTGCGCGCGCTCGTGAAGGAGGGGCGCGTGCCAGCGGATGCGCGCGTGTTGCTCTTCAACACTGGCAGCGGCGCCAGCTACCGGTTCTGATTCATGATGCGCATCGCGATCCTCGAGCCGTTCAGCGGCATCTCCGGCGACATGACGCTCGGCGCCCTGCTCGACCTCGGGCTGGACCCCGAGTGGTTGAAGGGGCTGCCCGCGCTCCTCGAGCTCGAGGGCGTGTCGGTGCAGGTGAGCGACGTGCTGCGCGCCGGCATCGCGTGCAGGAAGGTGGACTTCGAGATTCCGCCGCAGCCGCATGGCCGGCACCTCAGGCACCTGCGCGCGATGATCGCGAAAGCCGCCGTGCCCGAGCGGGTGCGTGAGCGTGCGGATCGCGCATTCACGCTGATCGCCGAGCAGGAAGCCACGATCCACGGCACCACGGTCGAGAAGGTCCACCTGCACGAGGTGGGCGCGGTGGACGCGATCCTCGACGTGGTGGGGTCGATCTGGGGCTTCGAGCAGCTCGGCGTCGAGCGCATCTTCTGCGGCGCCATGCAGGTGGGCGAGGGGTTCGTCACGGCGGCGCACGGCGTCATGCCGGTGCCCGCACCCGCCACGCTGCGCATCCTCGAGGGAATCCGCATACGTCCGGGCCCCGTCGGCTCCGGCGAGCTCGTGACGCCCACCGGCGCGGCGCTGGTGCGCGTGCTGTCGGAGGGGCCGCCGCCGCGGGAGTACACACCGCTGCGGAGTGGCTATGGCGCCGGGACCAGGACGTTCGAGGATCGCGCCAATGCGCTGCGGATCACCCTCGCCGACCTCGATACCGCCGCAACTGTCAGCGAGCGCGAGCAACTGGTGCACCTCGCCTGCGACGTGGACGACATGAGCCCCGAATACCTTGCGCAGCTCGCCGAGACCATGCGGTCGCGCGGCGCGCTCGACGTCACGCTGCTTCCGGTCACCATGAAGAAGGGCCGTCCCGGCGTACGGATCGAGGTGCTGGCTGGCCCCTCGCTGGCCGATTACCTGGAGACGCTGCTCCTCCAGGAGGGCTCGAGCATTGGGGTTCGGCGTACCGCAGTGGAGCGTCGCGCGCTGGATCGCCGGATGGCGACTGTGGAGGTGCTGGGGCACTCGATCGCCGTGAAAGTGGTGACCCTGCCGGACGGCTCTACGCGGGCGAAGCCGGAGTTCGAGGACGTCCAGCGAGCCTCACTGGCGACAGGGCACGCGGCGCGGGATATATTCCTGCGCGCCTCCGCCGAGGCGGAACGCGCCTGACTGCCGGGGGTACCCGGATGGCGGGCGCACTGCCCGCTTTTTCGTGAACGACAGGAGATGAGAATGCCCGTATCCGCCAGGAAGATCCTGCTTTCAGCTGCGCTGACTTCCGCGATCAGCTCGATCGCTGGCGCGCAGAAGAAGGCGTGCGACATCGATGATGGAAAGCCGACGCAGGTGGCGAAGGCCATGCTCGCGTTGCAGATCGCCGGCGATCCCAAGGCCCCGGCCGCCAGCGTCCAGCGCAAGCTGGCCGAAGCGGTGAAGGGACTCACGGATCCCGCCGGCAGCTCGGCGAACCCGGTGGGACGCAACTGGGTGCTGGGCAAGACGCTCGTGCTGTGGTCCATGCAGGACGGCATCGGCCTTACCGCCAAGCGTGGCGTGCTCGGCTACTCGGCGAACCCCGAGGGCGACATCGACCTGCCCTCCGCGATCGACTCGGCATTCCAGGTGGTGGAGCAGGGCGCCCCGGAGTGCGCGGAGGAGACCGGCAAGTGGCGGCAGCAGAAGGCCTGGATCACGCTCGTCAACAACTCCCTCGAGGAGCTGAACGCCGACCACAACGACTCGGCTGCCGTGCTCGCGACGCGCTCACTGCAGCTCTACCGCGGCTCGCCGTACGGCCACATGGTCCTCGGCAACGTGTTCCAGAAGAAGGGCGACTACGTGAAGGCGTTCGAGGCATACAAGGCGACGATCGCCGCCGCGGGCAGCGATACCGCCTACCGGGAAGTGCGCCAGCAGACGCTGCTCAACCTGGGCAACGTGGCCAGCGAAATCTCGGACAACGCGAAGGGCCCCGAGAAGGCGACGTACTCGAAGGAAGCGCGGAACTACTACGAGATGCTGGTAAAGGAGTCGCCGTCCACCCGCGCCGCGGAAGATGCGCGCTCGGGCCTCGTGCGCCTCAGCCTTGCCACGGGCGACACGAGCAGCTTCAAGGCGACGTATGCCGAGCAGATCGCGAATCCCGGCAACTTCACGTACCAGGCGCTCATGAACTCGGGAGTCGCCGCAGCTCGCGCCAACCAGGTGGGCGATGCGGCCAAGCTCTTCGTCGCCGCGGCAGCGAAGAACAAGTCGCACCGCGACGTGCTGCTCAACCTCGCCATCACGAACGCGCAGTTGAATGACTTCGAGGCCTCGCGGATGTACGCGCAGCGCCTGGTCGAGGTGGACCCGAACAACCCCGACGCCTACCAGGTGCTCGCGGTCGCGAACGGCAACCTCGCTTCCGTCGCCAAGAACGCGTACGAGAAGGGACTGAAGGCCAAGCCGGCCGTCCCGCGGGCACGCCTGGACTCGATCGCCAAGTCGCAGCGTGCCTTCGTGGACGAGGCGGTGAAGGCGGGCGACACCCGCAGGCTGATGACCTCCAAGGTGGAGTTCTCGGACTTCAGCAGCACGGCCACCACGGCCGCGCTGGCCGGTACGATCACCAACACGGCGACCGCGGCCAAGAGCTACGCGTTCAAGGTCGAGTTCCTGGATGCAGCCGGAAACGTGGTGGCCACGGACACCCAGAGCGTGGGACCGGTCGCGCCGAACGCCAGCGGGAGGTTCTCCTTCAAGGTGACGGCTCCGGGGATCACCGCGTTCCGGTACGCGCAGCTGCCCTGAGGGTTCTTCGCGCCGGCGCCTGACGGCCTGGCCAGGACAACGGCGGACACTGCTGGACAGGAACAGGAAACAGCTTCCTGATTGTGAAGGGCACACCCATTGGGTTCGAACCCGGTGGGTGTGCCTTTTTCAATCGGTTGCCCCTCTTCCTGCAGTTGTCCAGCAGTTCTCCGCCCTGGTCCCCGCAGGCAGTTCGCCCCGGCCGCAACAGCCCATCCCTGTGTATAACCATGTTCAAAACTCCATGAGGCATGGTGCCAGAAGTCGCTAGCATTGCTTGATTTCGGGGCTTTCAGCTACTAGGTTGCATGAGCATCGTCGAAGGTCGGGGGGAGACCGCGTTCACGGTCTTCCCCCATCGCAATCTTGGGGACCCTGGTGGGATATGGTTCGCGTCAGCCGAGTAATTCCGGGTAGCATCGCCGAGGAAATGGGGATCGTGGCGGGCACCGAGTTACTGTCGGTGAACGGTCGCGAGCTCGCCGATTTCCTCGACTGGGAGTTCCTCACGGCCGACGACAGCCTCGAGATCGAGGCCCGCATGCCGGACGGCGAGGCCGTGATCTACGAGGTCGAGCCCGAGGGGGAGCCGATGGGGCTCGAGCTTCAGCCCCCCACGGTGCGGCGCTGCGCCAACCGCTGCGAGTTCTGCTTCATCGAGGGGCTACCCAAGGGCCTGCGGAAGAACCTCTACGTCCGCGACGACGACTACCGGCTCTCCTTCGCCTACGGCAACTTCGCCACGCTCTCGAACGTGAAGGAGCGCGACATCGAGCGGATCCTCGAGTACCGCCTCTCGCCCCTCTACGTCTCCGTGCACGCCACCCCCTGGGAAGCCCGCAAGGTGCTGCTCAACAACCCGCGCGTGCCGAACATCGTGGAGCAGCTGCGGCGCCTCGCCGAGGGCGGCATCCAGTTCCACGGCCAGATGGTGATCGTGCCGGGCCTCAACGACGGCGACGTCCTGGAGCAGTCCCTGGCGGACCTCTACAGCTTCGGCGACGCCTGCCTCTCGGTGGCCATCGTGCCCGTGGGCCTCACCCAGTTCTCGCACCTCTACACCGGCAAGTCGATGGACGAGGCGAATGCGCGCGCCCTCCTGGCCGTGGTCGAGCGCTGGGCGAGCCGCGCGCGCGCCGAGCGAGGCGATGGCTGGGTGTTCGCATCCGACGAGTTGTACCTGCTCGCCAACGTGCCGCTGCCCGGTGCGGAGCATTACGGCGAGTTCGCGCAGATCGAGAACGGCGTGGGGGCGGTGACGTCGCTGCGCCTGCGAGTGAAGCAGGGCGTGGGCGAGCTCCCGCGCCTCGAAGGCAAGAAGATCGGCGTGGTCACCGGCGTCTCCATGGCGCCGCTGATGCCGGAACTGCTCGCGCTCATCGAGCGGCAGACCGGCGCGACGCTGGAAATGATCGTCATGGAGAATTCACTGTTCGGACCCACCACCACCACCGCCGGCCTGCTCGTGGGCGCGGACATGCGGAAGGCCCTGGCCGGCCGCACGGACCTCGACCTCGCGCTGATCCCGGCCGAGACCATCAATGATGACGGGCTGTTCCTCGACGACGAGCGCTTCATCGCGCTGCGCGAGGAGCTGCCCATGCCCGTCTATCCATCGTATGACTTCATCGACGTGCTCCGGCTCGAGGGCGGGCCCTCACGTCATTCCACGCAAGAGGCTGCATGAGTGCAGGTATCCCGGTCGTTGCCCTCATCGGCCGCCCGAACGTAGGCAAGTCCGCGCTGTTCAACCGCATCGTGGGCGACAACGCCGCCATCGTCAGCGAGGAGGCTGGCACGACGCGCGACCGCCACTTCTCGCGCGCCGACTGGCAGGGGCGTGACTTCTGGCTGGTGGACACGGGCGGCCTCAACGACGACCCGCGCGCGCCCATGGATCGCGAGATCCGCAAGCAGGTGCTGCAGGCCATCGAGGAGTCGGACCTCCTGCTCCTGGTGGTGGACGCCATCGCCGGCCTGCACCCCAACGACATGAAGGTCGTCGAGCTGCTGCGCGAGTCCGGCCGCCCGTGGCTGCTGGTGGCCAACAAGGTGGACGACCCGCAGAAGAGCGACTTCTACGAGTTCTATTCCCTCGGCGCCGGCGATCCGCTGCCCGTGTCGGCCACGAACGGCAAGGGATCCGGCGACCTGCTCGACGAAGTGGTCAAGCGCTTTCCCGAGAAGACCGAGGAGAAGGCCGACTCGCTCTCCATCGCGGTGATCGGCCGCCCGAACGTGGGCAAGTCGTCCATCGTGAATCGCCTGCTGGGCGAGGAACGCCTGGTCGTGAACGACGAGGCGGGCACCACGCGCGACGCCATCGACACGCCGATGCGCTTCCATGGCCGCGACCTGGTCTTCATTGACACCGCCGGCCTGCGCCGCCAGTCCAAGATCGACGACGGCATCGAGTTCTACTCGTCGCTGCGCACGCGCCGCGCGATCGAGCGCGCCGACATCTGCGTCCTCGTGGTCGACGCCACCGAGGGACTGCAGGGACAGGACCTCAAGATCGCGCACCTCGCGTGGGACGCGGGGCGTGGCCTGGTGATGGTCATCAACAAGTGGGACCTGAAGGACAAGGACGACAAGGCGACGGCGAAGTTCACGAAGGAAGCGGGGGAGAAGGCGCCCTTCCTCAAGTTCGTGCCCTTCCTCTTCACCTCCGCCCTCACCGGGCAGCGCATCACCCGCATCCTCGACACGGTGTTCATCGTGGAGACCGAGCGGAAGAAGCGCATCTCCACCTCCGACGTGAACACGCGCCTGCAGGAATTGCTCGCGCGTCGCCAGCCGCCGCAGGCCGCGGGTCGCGAAGTGAAGCTCAACTACGCCACGCAGGTGGAGACGTCGCCGCCCACGATCCTCGTGTTCGGCAACAACCCCGACGCGGTGGAGGAGCACTACGTGCGCTTCCTCCACAACGGCTTCCGCGAAAGCTGGGGATTCCTGGGCAACCCGCTCGAGATCAGGTTGCGGAGAAAGGGTTGATGCTCCTCCATCCCGCCGCTGCGCTCGCGCTCTCGTACATCTCCGGCTCGGTGCCGGCGGCGTACATCGCCGGCAAGTGGAAGGGAGTGGACCTGCGCAAGCAGGGCTCCGGGAACCTCGGGGCCACCAACGTCTTTCGCGTGCTCGGCGCGAAGATCGGCCTCGCCGTCTTCGCCTTCGACACCGCGAAGGGCGCGCTGCCCGTGCTGCTGCTGCCGCAGCGGACCGCATGGGATGGCGCGCCCGTCTGGCTTGCAATCGCTTGCGGCATCGCGGCGATCATGGGGCACGTCCGCCCGGTGTTCCTCAAGTTCGGCAGGGGCGGGAAGGGCGTGGCCACCGCCGGCGGCGTCTTCCTCGCGCTGGCGCCGCTGCCGACGCTCGCGAGCATCACGGCGTTCGTGATCATCGTGTTCGCGAGTGGGTACGTGTCGCTCGGCTCGCTCGTCGCCGCGAGCGTGCTGCCGGTGGTGCTCGCGCTGCAGCTCGGCCCCACGGCGCCGCTCACGGGGTTGAGCGTCGCCGTCGCGCTCTTCGTCTTCTACACGCATCGCGCCAACATCGGGCGGCTTCGCCGCGGCGAGGAGCATCGCTTCGGAAAGAAGGCGGCCAGCTGATGCGCTGCGCGGTGATCGGCGCGGGCGCGTGGGGCACTGCACTCGCGGGCGTGCTGGCGGAGAACGGCCACGACACCATGCTCTGGGCGCTCGAGCCGGACGTCGCCGAGAGCGTGAGCACGCGCCATGAGAATGCGCGCTTCCTCGCCGGGGCCCCACTTCCCGCGTCGCTGCGCGCCACCACGCGACAGGAGGAAGCGCTCGAGGGCGCTTCCCTCGTCGTGTACGCCACCCCGTCGCAGCACCTGCGCTCGATCGCGGGCGCGGGCCGCGCACATGTGGACCGCGACGCCTGCATCGCAATCGCGTCGAAGGGCATCGAGCGTGACACGCTCGCACTGATGTGCGACGTGCTCTACGAGGAAGTGCCCGGCCACCGCATCGTGGCGCTGTCGGGCCCCAGCTTCGCTGCCGAGGTCGCGCGCCATGAGCCCACCGCGGTGGTCGCGGCCTCCGATGACGCAGGCGCCGCGCGAACGGTGCAGGGCGCGCTGAGCACCGCCACGCTGAGGGTCTACACCCACGATGACGTCGTCGGCGTCGAGCTTGGCGGAGCCCTCAAGAACGTGATGGCCGTCGCGACCGGGCTCGTGGAAGGCGTGGGGCTGGGCTTCAATTCCCGCGCGGCGCTGATCACGCGCGGCCTGCACGAGATGACCCGCCTCGGCGTGGCGCTCGGCGCCAAGTCGCAAACATTCGCGGGGCTCGCCGGCCTGGGCGACCTGGTGCTCACCTGCACCGGATCCCTCAGCCGCAACCGCGCGATCGGCGTGGAGATCGGGGCGGGGAAGTCGCTCGACCAGGCGCTGGCGGGCAAGGAGACCATTGCCGAGGGAGTGGTGACCACGTCGAGTGCGCTGGCGCTGGCGCAGCGCGAGGGAGTGGAGATGCCGATCGTCACGATGGTGTCGCGCATCCTGTTCGACGGGCTGCCTGCGCGCCGAGGCGTGGAAGAGCTGATGTCGCGCGAGCTGCGCTCGGAGCAGGACCGATGAGCGCGCCGGAGCCGGTCCAGGAATTCTTCTCGATCGGGGAGGTCTGTGAGCTCACCGACCTCAAGCCGCACGTGCTGCGCTACTGGGAGAGCCAGTTCAAGTTCCTGAACCCGGCCAAGAACCGCTCGGGGAACCGCGTCTACCAGCGCCGCGAGATCGAGCTCATCCTCCTCGTGAAGCACCTGCTGTACAACGAGAAGTACACGATCGAGGGCGCGCGCCAGAAGGTGGATGAGCACCGTCGCGGCGGGGACCTGAAGTCCGCAGCGCGCGGCGCATCGTACCTGGAGTCGCTCGAGACCCTCGAGGGAGAGCTGCGCGAGTTGATGCGCCTCCTGCAGTCGGGTGGGCCGGCGGAGTGACGACGCGCGTCGCCTGCGTGATCCCGGCCCTCGATGCGGCGCTCACGTTGCCCGCGGTGGTGGCGGGGGTGCGGGCGGCGCTCCCCGGCGTGAGCGTGATCGTGGTGAGCGACGGGTCGAGCGATGGCACGCCGGAGGTCGCGCGAGGGGTATCCGACGAGGTGATCGTGTTCCCGGCGAATCGCGGCAAGGGTGCGGCGCTGCGCGCGGGAATCGCGCGCGCGCTCGACGGCGGCTTCGACGTGGTGGCGACGATCGACGCCGATGGCCAGCACGATCCGCGCACGCTCCCCGACCTGGTCGCCGCGCTGTCGGCGGCGGACGTGGTGATCGGCCGTCGCGCCCGGGGCGGCACCGAGATGCCGGTGCAGCGGCGAGTCTCGAACTGGCTGGCGAGCGGTGTCGTGAGCCTGCTGGCCCGCACCACGATCGAGGATTCCCAGAGCGGCCTCCGGGTCTTCCGTGCCGAGGTCTTTCGTCGCATCACGCCGCGTGGGGAACGCTACGCGTGGGAATCGAGCGTCCTCATCGAGGCGGGGCGTGCGGGCTTCCGGATCGCCGAGCGTCCCGTGCCCACGACCTACGGCGGCCCCAGTCACTTTCGCGGAATCGAGGATACACTTCTCCTCATGGAAACCATGCTGAAAGCCGGGCTTCGATAGATGCGCTTCCTGCTGACGAACGATGACGGCATCCTCGCGCAGGGACTGCAGTGCCTGGAGGAGGCCGCGCAATCGCTCGGTGAGGTGACGGTGGTGGCGCCCGACCGCGAGCAGAGCGCCATGAGCCACTCGCTCACGCTGCACCATCCACTGCGACCGGTGAAGCGCGCCGAGCGACGCTGGCAGGTGGACGGCACGCCGACGGACTGCGTGATGCTCGCGATCGAGGCGCTGATGCCGGAGCGCCCCGACTTCCTGCTGAGCGGCATCAACCACGGCCAGAACATGGGCGAGGACGTGCTGTACTCCGGCACCGTGTCGGCGGCCATGGAGGGACTGGCGTTCGGCATTCCGTCGGTGGCGCTGTCGTTCGCCGGCGGTGACATGCGCACCGACATCACGCGCCTCGGTGAGCTGGTGCCGATGGTGACGAAGGTGCTCGCGCACCTCACGTCGCTCCCCGCCTTCCCGCGCGACACCCTGTTCAACGTGAACCTCCCCCCGTGCCCGGTGGGCGAGATCAGGGGGATGCGCCTCACGCGGCTCGGGCGGCGCGTGTATTCTGGGTCCATGCAGCCGATGAAGGACCCGTGGGGTCGCAAGATCTACTGGATCGGGGGCGGCGAGATCACGTGGACCGGCGAGGACGATTCCGACTTTCGCGCGATCCAGGAGGGCTACATCTCGGTGACGCCGCTGCACCTCGACCTCACGCACTTCAACGTCCTCGAGAGCCGGAGCGAGTGGTGGCGCGACCCGTAGAGCCCGAGCTTCGTGGCGCGCGACTGCGACTCGTCGAGATCCTGAGGGAGAAGGGGATCAGCGACATCTCCGTGTTGCGCGCGTTCGAGATGACGCCGCGCCACCAGTTCGTGCCGACCGGCGTGCGCCATCGCGCGTACGAGGATGCGCCGTTGCCGATCGGCAGCAGCCAGACGATCTCGCAGCCGTTCATCCACGCCACGTACCTGCAGCTGCTGAAGCTCACGGGCCACGAGCGCGTGCTCGAAGTGGGCACCGGATCCGGCTACCAGACGGTCCTGCTCGCGCACCTCGCCGCGCAGGTGTTCACCATCGAGCGCATTTCGGCGCTCTACCAGAGCGCACGCGACAACATCCAGCGCGCGGGCGTGAACAACGTCTCCATGCTGCTGGGCGACGGAACCGTTGGATGGAGCGCGTACGCGCCCTACGACGCGATCCTCGTGGGCGCAGGCGGCCCCTCAGTGCCGCAGCCGCTGCTCGACCAGCTGGCCGAGGGTGGGCGGATGATCATCCCGGTGGGCGAGCGCGACGAGCAGAAGCTGTGGATGTACACGAAGCGCGGCGGCGAGGTCACGTCGCAGGAGCTCGCCGCCGTTCGCTTCGTTCCGCTGCTGGGTCATCATGGATGGAGCGCCGACCAGGCGTGAGCGCGCGCCTTCGGCTGCGCGTGCATGGTCGCGTCCAGGGTGTCGGCTTCCGGTGGTTCGTGCGTGAGCAGGCGCGCGCGCTCGGACTGTCCGGATGGGTGCGCAACAACGAGGATGGCAGCGTGGAGCTCGAGGTGAGCGGTGCCGACGCGCACGTCGCGGAACTCGAAGCACGCGTGCGCCAGGGCCCGGACTCGGCGCACGTTGCCGGGGTGATCGTGCTGCCGGTCCACGACCAGGCCCCGCCACTCGGCGACGGCTTTCACGTCCAGCACTGAGCACGAACATGGCCGAGCAGCAGACTGATGCGCGCCGCAAGGCGATCGCCGCCCTGATCCGCGACGTGCCCGATTTTCCGACGCCAGGCATCGTCTTCAAGGACATCACGCCGCTGCTGGCCGATGCGGCGCGGTTCGCCGACGTCATAGAACTGATGGCCGCGCCCTGGAGGGGCGAGCGCATTGCGCAGGTGGTGGGCGTGGAGAGCCGCGGCTTCATCCTTGGCGCACCGATGGCATTGGCGCTCGGGGCGGGTTTCGTTCCTGTGCGGAAGCCCGGCAAGCTTCCGTCGCGCACGTCGCGGCTCGAATACGCGCTCGAGTATGGCACCGACTCCCTGGAGATCCACCAGGACGCGTGCGAGCAGGGCGCCCGCGTGCTCGTGATCGATGACGTGCTGGCTACCGGGGGCACCGCGCAGGCCACGTGCGCGCTGGTGGAGGGAATCGGCGCGGATGTGGTGGGGTGCGGCTTCCTGATGGTGCTGGACTTCCTTCCGGGCAGGCAGCGAATGGGAGGCCGGCGAATCGAGAGCGTTCTCAGCTTCTGAGGAGGGTCGCGCGATGGCCTTCGAGCGGCTATCATTACAGGCTGTGCGCGGCACGAAGCCCCTGTAGCTCAGGTGGATAGAGTAGCGGTTTCCTAAACCGTTGGTCGCGTGTTCGAGTCACGCCAGGGGCATTGACCCATAACGTGTAAAGTTGATGACTAGCACTATTCCGGAACCGCAGGACGAAACGATCCGCGGGCAGACGCTCAACCCGACCGAGTGGCTCCAGGCCAACAGCCGGGCCCTCACCATCGGCGCTGCCGTGGTGCTCGTGGCCGGCGCAGGGTACTGGTTCTACATTCGCAGTGCCCAGATGAAGGAGGCGAACGCCGAGAAGGCGCTCACCACGGCACGGCAGTCGATCCAGTCGGGGAACGCCGCCCTCGCAGCGAGCGACCTCCAGAAGATCCAGACCCGGTTCAGCGGCACCACGTCCGCCACCGAGGCAGCGATCCTGCTGGCCCAGGTCGACTACGACCAGGGCAAGTACGCCGAGGGCGTGGACGCGCTCAAGAAGGCCATGGGGGGCGCCGGCCGGTTGACGTCCGACATGCACAGCCTGATCGGCGACGGCCTCTCGAACCAGGGCAAGGTGGACGAGGCAGTGGCCGAGTATGGCAAGGCGGCCGACGCGGCCGACCTGCCAAGCCAGAAGTCGCTGATGCTCGCCAAGCAGGCGAGGATCCTGGGCGCGGCCGGCAAGACGGCGGAAGCGGCGAAGATCTGGCAGCAGCTGCTGGACGACCCGAAGGCCGAGCTGATGGCGGCTGAGGCTCGGATCCGCCTCGGCGAGATGAACGTGAAGCCGGCCGGCAAGTAGGCAGCGAGAGTCGACCAGACCGCTGGAAAAGGGAGTGCCCGCGCCAGCCTGGCGCGGGCACTTTTTGCTGTGCATGATGCGGCTGGATGAGCTCCGGGAAAGGGGTGATCATGGCGCCAGCAACGGTGCAGCATCCGGACTCTGCTGTATATCAATACTTCGTATAAGATATGTTATGTAAACTACACTCGGTGGATAACTGTGGAGAACCTCCACTCCTCCGGATCAGTTATTCCCCTAAAACGTTGATTGAGCGCTACTTGAGTCAACTTGTCTCACGCGGCGTCTCAACTGCGGAAAGTTATCCACGAAATCCGAGTGTCATTTTCAGGCACTCCCGGGCCCGGCGTGCGCTCTCAGGGCTCTCCGAACTCGCCGCGGAAAACCAGGCGCGCCTCGCCGCTCAGACGCGGCAGCCACTGGGCCCCTGCCCGCCCCAGTCTCACCCCCAGAACCTTGCCGCCGGTGGACCGCAGGCGGGTCTCGGCGCCGGCCAATCCCCAGGCCGAAAGCAGGATGGCCGAGGCCACCGCGCCCGTTCCGCAGGCCAGTGTCTCGCCTTCCACTCCGCGCTCGTAGGTACGAATCAGCCAGCCATCGCCGGCCGGTTCCGGCGCCAGGAAGTTGACGTTGGCGCCCTGCGCGTAGGTGGGATCCAGCCTGAGCGGGCGTCCTCGACCCACCACGTCGAGGTCCTGAAAGTCCTTCCGGAGCACCACCAGGTGCGGCACCCCCGCCAGCGCGAAGCCCATCCTCAGCTCACCGGCGGACAGCGGGATGCCAGCCTCGGGGCGGATCTCGGTGATGGGCTCCAGGTCGATCTCGGGTCCCTCCCGCGTCACGCGAGCGCCAAGCACCCCAGCGTCCGACTCTATGCTGAACTCGGCGGAGTCGGTGAAGCCGAGCTCCTGCGCCAGCCGGGCGGTACAGAGTGAGGCGTTGCCGCAGAGCGCGGCCGGGGATCCATCGGCGTTGAGGTAGGTCATCCTCACGGGGGCGCTGGCGCCGACGTCGAGGAAGACGATGCCGTCGGCGCCAATGCCGCTCCCGCGGCGGCAGAGTGCGTCGATCACGGCGGGGTCGGCCAGCTCACCCGCAGGCTCATGTCGCACGTCAACGAAGATGAAGTCGTTTCCCGACCCGCTCATCTTCAGGAACTGCCGCCCCGCCATGGTCATACGCGCCCCGTGATCCCCCAGAACCTCAGTCGCCAGACCATCCAGATCGCCTCGCGCACGATGGACCCGGACATCTTGCTCTGGCCCTCGGTGCGATCCACGAAGACGATCGGCACCTCCACGATCCTGAAGTTCTTTCGCCAGGCGCGGTAGCTCATCTCGATCTGGAAGGCGTATCCATTCGACTTCACGTGATCGAGGTTGATGGCCGCGAGCACGGTCCTGCGAAAGCACTTGAACCCCCCAGTCGCATCCCACACCGGCAGGCCGGTGACGGCGCGCGCGTACATGTTGGCGCCGTAGCTGAGGATGAGGCGCTGGATGGGCCAGTTCACCACCGTCACCTTGCCGTTCCGGTAGCGGCTGCCCAGCACCAGGTCGGCGGTGCCGATGGCCTCGAGAAACTGCGGCAGGTGGCCGGGATCGTGGGAGAAGTCCGCGTCCATCTCGAAGACGTAGTCGTACTCCCGCTCGAGCGCCCACCGAAAGCCGGCCAGGTAGGCGGTGCCGAGTCCCATCTTCTTCGCGCGGTGGAGCCCGTGCACGCGCGGGTCCGCCGCCGAGAGCTCGTCCACGATGTTGCCGGTCCCGTCGGGTGACCCATCGTCCACCACGAGCACCTCGAGCCGCGCGTCCTGCTCGAGGACCGCGGCAACGAGGCGGGCGATGTTCTCCCGCTCGTTGTAGGTGGGGACGATGACGAGGGCGCGTTCAGCCACGATGCAATCCTGCCTCAGCGGACGATGTCGAGACGGCCCGCGCTGTTCGCGATGAAGCCAAGGGTGCCGGACCGGTCGAACGCGATGCCACGCGGAGCGCCCTGCGTCCCCACGAATCGCGTGGGGATCGGGCTGCTGCTGCTGGTCACGTTGATGGCCGTCACGTGCCCGCCCGCGGGCTGGCTGGCCCAGAGCTCCAGCATGTCCGGCGTAAGCGCCAGGCGGTAGACCGGCGCGTCGACCGTGACCTGGCCGAGCACGCGGAGCCCCGCGACCTCGAGCAGGTCGAGCTGGCCCGACGTCGCGTTCGCGAGGTACAGGTAGTTGCCGTCGCGCGAGACCTCGAGGTCAGCGGCCGTGCCGGTGAACAGGATGGTCTTGCGCACCTGGCCGGTGGCGATGTTGAGGAGCAGCACCTTCCCCGTGTATGCCACCCACATCAGGGTGTCCCCGGCCGTGACGCGCGCGGCGGTGGGCGCCAGCCCCGAGCCGCCGATGGTCCGGACCAGCGTGCCCGAGGCGATGTCGACCTCATACACCTGGTCGTTCGCCATCATCATGTAGGCGCGCGTCCCGGCGTTGTTGAGCACCACGCGCACCAGGCTCGACGCGGGCGCGGGCGTGACGGTGAGCACCGCGTTGCTGGCCACTGTGATGATCGAGAGCGATCCGTCGAAGATGTTGCCCACGATCACCTTCGAGCCGTCGGGCGTCACCATCACGTCGGTGGGCCCATTGCCGGTCGGGATGTTGAGCTGCGTCAAGCCGTCGAGGCTGGTGCGCACCACGATCGCCGAACCCTGGATGCTGACGAACGCATCACCGCCGGCATAGGCCACGCCGAACGCCGGACCGGGGAGCGTGACCGGCGGCTGGACGAATCCAGTCGGGTGTCCCAGCACGTCCACGGTCCTCGTGGTGCTGAGCGTGCCGACGGATACGGTGATGGTCGTGGAACCCGCCGCGACGGCCTGCACCAGCCCACTGGAGGAGACACTTGCAACGCCTGCATTGCTCGACGTGAACGTCGGCGTGGCATTCGAGACCGTGTTGCCGAAGGCATCGAGCACCGCGGTGCCCAGCTGCTGCGAACCGCCACTCGACAACGAGAATCCCGCGGCGGCCGGCGTGAGCTGCAGCACCGCCGGCGCGCCCGGCACGCCCGTGGCCGTGAACGTCACGTTGGCGACTCCGGTGGCCGACACGCTGAGCTGGTTCACCCCGGTGTGCGTGCCCAGCGTCCACGTGCCCGCGCGCGCGATGCCATCGGTACCGGTGTTCGCGACGGTGGTGCTGACCGAGCCACTGCCAGCCGGCAGGGTGAAGCTCACCAGCACGCCGCTCACGGGATTGCCGAAGGCATCGGTCACCTTCACGGTGGGCACCAGGGGAGCCGCGGTTCCCGCGGCGGCCACCTGCGCGTCGCCCGATACCTTCACGAGGGTGGTAGCCGGCGCCGCAGTCGCGAGGGCCGTGAACGTGACGACCGGCAACCCTGCGACGGTCGCCGTCACGGTCTGCGTGCCCGCTGCGGACCCCAGCGTCCAGCTGGTGCTCGCCTGCCCCTGCGCGTTCGTGTTCACGCTCGCCGACCCCACCTGCCCGCCGCCTGCCGTGACCGCGAAGGTCACCGGAGCATTGGCCACGGCCACTCCGTTCTTGTTCGCCACGGACACCGTGAGCGGCGTGGTGATCGGGCCGCCCGCCGTGCCGCTGAGCGTCCCGGACAGGGTCGAGACGACCGTGGCCGGCGTGACGTCCGGCGGCGTGGTGGTGGTCGTCGTCGTGGTGGGGCTGAGTCCGCCGCTGTCGCCACAGGCGGCGAGCAGCGCGACGCAGAGCATTCCAGTGGCGGCGAGGGTCGAGCGACGAATGGACATCATGCGGAAGCGGGAGTGAGGCGTGTGCGTGCAGCCCGGCGGTCCATCGTCAGTCCGCCAATGAAGGCAACTACGGCAACCAGCAGCGCGAGCATGGTGACCGGCTTGCCGGTGGAATACGCAGCATCATTGAAGTCGAGCTTCACTGATCGGGCGCCCGCCGTGAGCGGAATTCCCATCAGCGAGAGGTCGGCGCGCTCGACGGTCGCGGGCTTGCCGTCCACCGTTGCGCTCCACCCCGGATAATAATTCTCCGAGACCATCAGCACCGAACCCGCCGGCGCCGGCGCCGCGAGCTCCAGCGCAATGTGGCCGGCCGAGTAGTGCGACGCATGCACCGGCAGCACGAGCGAGTCGGGCAGCACGGTGACCTGCTGCGTGGGGCTCTTCGTAGCCGAGTCGAAAATCGCGATCCGCGCTGGTGAGAAGCGCTGGTCGAGGATGGTCGAGTACGCCTGGTCGTCGGTCCCCTTCACGGCTCCCGCCGTGACCCACGCGAACGGATTGTCGCCCGGCAGCCGGTAGATCGAGACCATGGTGCCCGCGCCGTTCTTCACCGGGCCGGCCACGCGCTTGAGCTGCGAATCGGGGATCACCGCGTTCGTATAGAGGTAGCGCGTGTTCGTCAGCCGCCAGAACGCGGGATTGAGCAGGTGGCTCATGTCGTAGCGTGTGGAATCGGACTTTCCACCCAGCCGCTGGTAGCGGCCCAACTCATTGCCGTGATAGCCGGTCACCTGGCGCACGCGCAGGTGCATCAGTGCATCTCCGGTGAGGTACGGATCGCGATCGGCCATTGGGGAGCGCGAATCCGCGAAGGCGATCACGCGAGCCGGCTCCGGATCCTTGTGGATCGCGTCGATCACCGCGTCGCTGGCGTACACCTGGTCCGCGCGCGGCGAGAAGAGCCAGTAGGCGCGGTCCACGCTCCAGAGGTCCACCACCATCAGCACGGCGAGCGTGATCGCGAGGCCGCGCGCACTTCCCTTCCCTCGCTGGTACCCGACCAGCGCCGCCGCGGTGAGCGCGACGAAGAGGAACGAGCGCCAGGCGCCGATCACCAGCGCGCCGTTGTTCGACTGCACCATCTCGTAGAGCTGCCCGCCCGCGTACGTCGACGCAACCGCCTGTGCCAGGTTCGTGAGCATGCCGCCCGTGGCGAGCAGCGCGACGAGCGCGCCGAAGCCCACCCAGCCGAACGCGAACCGTGAGCCCACGCGCCGCTGCAGCACGCGCTCCACGCCGATGGTCGCCAGCATCGCCGCGGAGAACGACGCCACGTAGAAGATCGTGCTCGGCGCGCGGAAGAACTTGCTGCCGGGCACGAGCGCATAGACCAGGTGATAGAAGGGCGTGTGCTCGCCGAGCGCCCAGAGCACGGCCACGATGCAGGTGCCGACCCAGAAGGTGCGGAAGCCGCGACGGAGCGTGGCGCCGAGCGCCGCGGTGGCGAGCAGCAGGACCACCACGCCGAGGTACTCACTGTGCAGGTGGATGCTGTTGCGACCCCAGTAGGCGTCGAGCATTCCCGTGAACTGCGGCAGGTAGGTGTTGAACAGCTCCTCGACCGGCATCGAGAAGCTCGTTGCGAACTGGTAGCCTCCGCGCCCGCCCGCCCGCGGGGACCACGATACGTACTCGCGCACCGGCAGGAACTGCACGGCACCGATGAGCATGCCCACGATCACCGCCGCGAGCGCGAGGCCGAGGCGCCGAAGCGCAACGCGATTCTCCATGGGGGCACCGACGGTGGCGCCCTCGCCGCGCGAGCGCGCGATGAACAGGGCGAACGCGCCCGACGTCAGCAGCAGGTACTGCAGCAGCTGTGGGTGCGGGCTGAGCACCGCGAGACCCACGGTGATCGCGAGTGCGCCCCACGCGGCCGCGCGTCCGTCGCGCACGCCCCGCACCAGGCACCAGAGCGCGGCGGGCAACAGGGCGCTCACGAACAGCTTGCCGTCATGCCCGGGTGAGACGAGCGACGCGACCTGCCCCGACAGCATGTACGCAACGCCGCCGATCAGCGAGGGCCAGAAGCCGAAGCCCCAGGCGCGCAGGAAGGCGTAGGTGAACACGCCCGCGAGGAAGAGGTGGAGCGCGAAGCCCCACGTCATCGCCATGTCGGTCGGCATGACCATCCGCAGCAGGAACGTGGGATAGAAGATGTCCCCGTGCATGGCGGCGATGTACGGCATGCCGCCGAACAGGTACGGGTTCCACTGGGGAAAGCCCGTGCCCGAGCGCAGTGACTGCGCGGCGAATTCGCGAAACGGAAAGCCGGCGATGTACTGGTCGCTGTGTGGGCTCACCAGGAATCCGCCGCCGAGCGCCGGCCAGGCAAGGAGCAGCGTGCAGATGGCGTAGGTGAGCGACGCCCACCCTGCTGCGAATCGCGGCGCCGGGAGTTCGGGCGCCGCGGCACTGGAGTCAGGCCTGGTCGAGCGGCTGCTGTCGTCGGCGCGAGGCATCACGAGCGAGAAAGAGGAAACCGGGCACGAGCTCGAGCAGCGTGAGCCAGAGTCGTGAAGTGGCGGCGACGAGGGCTGCCTGCGGCAGCGTCGTGAGCCCCAGCGTCACCAGTGCCACGGCCACCGCGCTCTCCCGCACGCCCAGTCCGCCGGGGATGAAGAAAGCCAGGTATCCGAGCACGTACGACGCTGTGTAAACTGCGATGTAGGACGAGGTTGCGCCAGCGGCACTCCCCAGCACGCCGAGGGTGAACAGGTGGAAGGCCGCGCCGTACAACAGCCACGCTGCCACGTTGCCCGCGATCGCATATGCGATCGCGCGAGCCGGCAGGCGCTCGAGTGAAATCTCCTTTCCCGACGCGCGAGACAGAAGCCCCGTCATGTGTGGAAGTAGCCACGGAAGTGTCAGCAACCCCGCTGTCGCCGCGACCGTCAGTACGACTGCCACGGCACGCGCTCCCGGTCGGATCGCATCGAGCGCCGACCATCCGGTGGCGAGGGCGATCGCGATTCCCGCGGCGATGTTGACCACGGTGCTCAGCACGGCCGTGGCGGCGGCCGCGGTCGCCGTGACGCCCTCCTGCTGCGCCATCACGCCCATGGCGCCCACCTGCCACAGCTTGCCCGGCAGGTAGCGATAAAGGTTCGACACGCTCCAGATGCGGGCGGCCTTCCAGAATGGCAGGCGCGCATCCCAGCACGCGAGCATGGCGCGCCACGTCTGCACGAGCGTGGCGTGCGCGAGCAGGAAGAGCGCGCCCGACAGGACGATGCGAGTCCAGTCGGGCGATGCCTCGAGCGGCTGCCCGCGCATGGCCTGCCACTGCAGCCAGAGCGCGCGCGCCACGAAGAGCACCACCAGCACGCCGACCACCAGCTTCGCCGAGCGCAGCCACGCGCGGCGCGGCCTCACCACGGCCTCCCCGCTAGCGGGGTGCGCCACCGATGGCCGTGCGATAGATGTCGGCGTATCGCTTCGCCACCGCCTCGGGCGCAAAGGTGCCCAGGGCGTGAAGGCGGCCGGCCTCTCCCAGCGCCATCCCCTGGTCGTCGCGCTCGATCACGGTGCGAATTGCGGCCGCGAGCGATTCCTTCGTGCGGTCCATGGCGAGCGCTCCGGTGCGGCCATCGTGAACCACGTCGCCGATCCCTCCGCCGCTCGCGAATGCCACTGTGGGCGTGCCGCAAAGAGCCGCTTCCACCGCCACCAGGCCGAGTCCCTCCGCCTGCGACGGCACCACGAGCGCCGTGGCACGGCGATAGTGCTCGGCCAGCGCCGCCTGCGGAAGCGCTCCCAGCCAGCGCACGCGATCCGAGAGGCCGAGGGAGGTTGCGAGCGCGTGCAACTGCTTCTCCTGCTCGCCGTCCCCGATGACGTCCAGCTTCACCTGCGCCGGCAGCAGCGTGAGCGCGCCGAGCAGCAGGTCGAGTCCCTTCTGTTCCATCAACCGTCCCACGAACAGCAGCTGCCCCTGCTCGCGCGTGCCGCCCAGTGAAAAGAGGTCGGTGGCGACCGGCATCGGCGCCACGAGCGGCGCCGCCGACGAGACGATTTCGGTCGCCTCCGACGCAAGCCACCGCGAGACAGCCGTGGTGACCGCCGAGTGCTTGAGCACGTGACGGAAGGCCGGACGCGACATGTGAATGGAGCGAGCCAGGCGCACGTCGGTGCCGTGCAGCGTGGTGACCAGCGGCACGTGCGCCATGCGATGGAGCCAGGTACCCACGAGTCCGTTCGGGAACCACCAGTGTGCGTGCACCACGTCGGGCTTCCACTCGCGCCGCAGCTTCACGGCGCAGCTGAACTCCGCGCCCAGGAACCCCACCATGGTCATCTTCGCCGACCACGAGTCGCGCACCTGCGACGCCATGTTGCCGGTGTAGGCGAGCGTCTCGAGCGACTTGGGCGCATAGCGGAAGCGCTCGACGGCAATGCCCTCGATGTCCTCGTGCGCCGAGAGGCGCTCGGCGTGCGGCGCCACGACGCGCACGTCCACGCCCTCCGCGCGAAGCGCCACGGCGAGGCGAAGGACGAAGTTGCCGGCCGCGTCGCCGGGGTGGCGCGGATACGAGTGCGTGAGGAAGAGCGCTTTCATCGGGGACCGGGAGTGTTCATTCGCCACGCCGGTCGCGATCCGCGCGCAGCTCGTCGAGCTGGCGGCGCATCTCGCGAAGCTCGGCACGCAGCCCGGCGATCAGCTCGCCCAGCAGGCCGGTGGCGAAGAGGAGCCCGCCGAGCAGCAGGCAGAGCTCGACGAGGGTGAGGAGCGGGCGAAAGCCGACGCCCGCGAGGATGCGGTAGAGCACGGCGACGATGCCGGTGACGAAGCCGACGAAGAACAGCGCCGCTCCCAGCATCCCGAAGGCGAGCAGCGGCTTCTGCCCGAACTTCAGCTCGAACCACACCGACAGCATGTCGAGCACGCCGATCGGGATGCGCGAGAGGCCGAACTTCGACTTGCCGGCGTGGCGCGGATAGAGCGGCACCGGGATCTCGCTGACCGAGAAGCCCTGCGCGGCCGCGATCACGATCATGTAGCGATGCCAGTCAGGTCGCACCGGCAGCGCGGCCATCACTTCGCGGCGATAGGCCTTGACGTTGTTCAGGTCGCGCACCGGCACCTTGAAGAACGCGCGGCTCAACCCGTTGTAGATGCGCGAGACGAACGCCTTCTCGTACTTGCCCTGCTTGTAGCCCGTGACCATGTCGCTCTCGTCGGCCAGGATGGGCGCGACGAGCCGCGGAATGTCCTCCGGCTTGAACTGCAGGTCCGCGGGATAGAACACGAGCACGCGGCCGCGCGACGCGAGGTACCCGGTGCGCAGCGCATCGGCGATCCCGCGCTTCGTGCGATGGCGCGCCGCGCGGAGGAACGGGTAGCGTGACTGCAGCTCCTGCAGCACGCGCCACGTGTCATCCTCGCTGCCGTCGTCCACCACCACCACTTCGTAGCGCACGCCGGCGTGCGACGCGAACGCGGCGGCCGCCAGCTCCATGAACAGCGGCAGGTTCTCGGCTTCGTCCTTGGCGGGCACGAGGACCGACACGTCCACCTCTGCCGAGTCCGCCACCGGGGTGTAGCTCGCGCCCATGGAATGCGTACCCAGGGTCATACCCGCTTGCGCATCCGCGCCGAGAGCACGCCGAGCTGGTCGCGGTACTTCGCAACCGTGCGCCGGGCGATCTGGACGCCGGTCCGCTTGAGGATGTTGACGATGGCCTGGTCGGTGAGCGGATGCTTGGGATCCTCATCCGCCACGAGCTTCTGGATCTGCGCCTTGATGCCGCGCGCCGAGACGTCCTCACCCGCGGTGGTCGAGAGGCCCGACGAGAAGAAGAACTTGAGCGGCAGCACGCCGCGCGGCGTCTGCACGAACTTCTCGTTGGTCACGCGGCTCACGGTGGACTCGTGCATGCTGATCACCTCGGCCACCTCGCGCAGCGTGAGCGGCTTGAGGTGCTGCACGCCCTTCTCGAAGAAGTCGCGCTGCCGGTCCACGATGTAGTTCATGACCTTGAGCATCGTCTGGCGGCGCTGCTCGATCGCCTGGATCATCCAGTTGGCGGAGTTCAGCTTGTTGGAGATGAACTCCTTGTTTTCGCCGTCGAACTTCTTCTTGTCGCGCGCGATCTCCTGGTAGGCGCGGCTCAGCTTGAGCCGCGGGAGGTTGGCGTCGTTGAGGAAGACGTGGTAGCGGCCGTCGATCTTGTCGACGATCAGGTCGGGGATGATGTAGTTGTCGCTGGCATCGCTGTACACGAGCCCCGGCTTGGGATCGAGCTTCGCGATCTCGTCGGCGGCCTTCTGGACGTCCGTGGGGCTGATGCCGAAGCGCTTGGAGATTTCGCTCCAGCGATGGGCGATCAGCTCGTCGAAGCAGTCGCGCACCAGCCGGAACGGCACCGAGTGCTCGAGACCGGCTTCGCGCAACTGGAGCATGAGGCACTCGCGGAGGTCACGCGCGCCCACCCCCGGTGGGTCGAGGCTCTGCACGATGGTGAGCATGTCCTCGGCTTCACTCAGCGCGTAGAGCCGGAGGTCGTCGATATCCTGATCGAGCTCCTCGAGGACCTTCGTCACGCTCTCGTTCACGCCCTCGACGATCTTCTCAAGGCCGCAGGCGAGGTATCCGTCCTCGTTGATGTTGCCGATGAACTCATCGGCGAGGTACATCTGGCGCCCATTCAGGTCGAGCAGGGACACCTGGTCGCGCAGGTGGTCGGCGAGGTCGCGCGTATCGACGGTGACGGGCTCGTAGTACTCCCGCTCCTCATGTTCTTCGCGGCGGCCGCCGGCATCGAAGCCATCGAGCAGGATCTCCTCCCAGTCGATCTCGCCCTTCTCTTCCTTCTCCGCCTCGGTCTCGGGATTCTCCTCCTCGACCTGCTCGGTGCCGTCCTCCTCATCCTCTTCATCCGGCTCGATCATGTCGAGGAACGGATTGTTGAGGAGCTCCTGCTTGAGGTGGTTCTGGAGGTCCAGCAGGGGCATGTAGAGCAGGTCCATCGCCTGGTAGAGGCGTGGATTGATCTTCAGCTCCTGCTTGAGCTGGGTATGCTGTCCAAGTCCGGGTCTCATTCGGCCTCTCCCTGCATCTCGCGCTCGAACCGTGCGCGCAGTCGCGCCGACAGGGTCGGGCCGAGGTATTTCGTGGCTACGGTGTCGTCGAACACGAGCTCGCGCACCGTGCCGGAGACCTGTACCTGTCCATCGAACATGATGTATGCGCGGTCCACGATATCCAGGGTCTGCTCCACATTGTGATCGCTGATCAATACGCCGATTCCGCGCGTGCGCAAGTTCGCGACGATACCCTGAATGTCATGCACGGCGATGGGGTCCACGCCGGCAAACGGCTCATCCAGCATCATGAACTTGGGCTCCGTGACGAGTGCGCGCGTGATCTCGAGGCGCCGGCGTTCGCCGCCGGACAGCTGGTAGGCCTTGCTACGCCTGAGATGCTTGATGCTCAACTCGTCCAGCAGGTGTTCGAGGCGTGCCGCTCGCTGCTCGCGCGAGAGGGGCAGCGTCTCGAGAATGGCAACGATGTTCTCCTCGACGGACAGCTTGCGGAAGATGGAAGGCTCCTGGGAGAGGTAGCCAATCCCCTTTCGCGACCGCTGATACATGGGCATGGCGGTGATGTCCGCACCGTCCAGCATAATGCGACCCGAGAGGGGCTGGATGAGTCCCACGATCATGTAGAACGTGGTGGTCTTCCCCGCGCCATTCGGGCCCAGCAGTCCGACAATCTCGCCCTGTTGCAAACGAAGGGCCACGTCATTCACCACCCTGCGGCGACGATAGACCTTGGATAGCCCCGTCGCCTCCAACACGCTGCCGGTGGGCGCGGGCAGTGCCGATTCCGGCGCGATCCGCGCGTCGCGCGCCGCCGCGTGTTCCCCCGTCTGTCGCAGCGCTTCGTCAACCTCGACGCGAGCGTTCTTCACTTCGTCCCAGAGCGGTGGCGACAGGCGGACGTACGCGGTCGCGTCGAGCAATCCCTGCGGAGGCAGTTGCACGATCCCTTCCGACGCCAGTCGCGGCAGCACCGAATTGACGAGGTGCGCGCGGACCTGGTCCATGCTCAGCTCCCCTGCCTCACGCTCGGCATCCCGTCCGGCGGCGCGCTGCGCCGCGAGATGGTCCTGCCGATAGACGACCGCGACCTGGTCCATCGCGGCGGCGCCGGTGTCGTCGGCGGCGCTGATCAGTGCGCGCAACGCCAACGCGGTCGACCGATCGCCACGGGCAAGACGGTCGATGAGCACATAGACGTGCTGGGGTCCCTGGGGGCTGGTCATTCTGGCTTTCGGACGACGGGCGTTGCCGCAGGTGGCGTGGCGGCTGGGGGAGTGCTGGCGGGCGCCGGAGCTGGCGCGCCTGTCTTCGGCACCACGGTCGGCCGCACAGCGCCGCCTTTCCTGCCGGTAGAATCCGCCTGGGGTTCCGCATACGCACCGCCACACGGCGGATCGGAGGTCTGGACCTCCACCCGCCGCACCTTCGCCGAGTCGAACGTCACCGTGATCTGCTTGCCACAGACGTAATTGATGGCGGGCAGGCGCAGCGAAGTGTCCTGGGGCGCGAGGTGCTGATACGACGTGGCATTGCTGATGGCGACCAGCTCGCGAATGCGTGGCTTCGTCACGGTGTCGCGCGCGGGAATGGAATCGAAATACGCCACGATCGTGTCGCCGGTCAGGCGATCGAAGCGATCGTCCGGCGCCAGGCTGAACTTCGTGGTATCGGGCAGGCCGAGGGCCGACGCGCCGCGCACCGCGTGCATTTCCCTCACCTTCTGCGCGGGCATCACGACGTCGATGGAATCCGCCGAGATGGTCTGGGTGGGCGAGGTGGCGAACGCGCGGCTCTTGCCCCACACGACGGCGCGCTGCAGCAGGTCGTCCGAGACGCGAAGGTCGATCGTATCCGAGCGCAGGTTCAGGTCTTCACTCACCGCGACGCCCTTCGTCTTCGCGAGGATGCGCTCGAGCTTCTTCTGGCGCGTCAGCAGGTCGATGGTCTCGCCGGTCAGCGTGAACGGCCGCCCCTTGGTTCCCACCATCCTGGGATTTCGCATGATGCGCAACAGGCCCGGTCCGCTGTCGAGGTACAGTGAGTCGCCGGTCGCGGTGAGCTCCGGCCGCACGATGATGACGTTGCCGGACGAGGCGACGATGCTGTCGCCGTTGAGCCAGAT